>PBLU01000014.1 GCA_002721875.1 Chloroflexota bacterium
CTTTACGTTGGTCTAAATCCAACCCCAACACCATATGGTTAGCTTCAGCTTGAGGATCATCCATCCAAGCCTCTAAGTGGTCTAACCACTCATCTCTTCGTCTGTCTTTTATCTGTTGTTGAGCGGATATTGCGAGGGCATCTGTAAACCATTTAACGCCTTGGGCGAGAGAGTCGATTCTGTCATCGTGTCTAACAGCCCCTCGTTCTCTGCACATTCTGCTGATTTGGTAAGCAAGCATATATTGGAATCTATTTTCAGTCGCCTCATCTGCATTACTTTTATAATCCCAGTTAATGACGGCAGGATCCACAACAAGCCTATGCTGATTAAAGACAGGCTCAAGAGAGCTAATAATCCGATCTTCTTTCCTGACATTTGCTCTAGTCTCCTCTATGTTGATGTTGGTTTTTGTCGTTTGACAGTGTTTTTTAAACAGCTCTGATACAATACCATCGCCAAAGTTACTCTCGATGAGCAATGTACTCGCACCATACTTTCTACACCTCTTTAATATATTTAATAATGTATTGTCGCTATAACCGTCTTTAGTGGCGTATATTTCATGTAGATATATAAACCCATTCAACTGTGATAAATAGCATGCTACAGTCTCGTCTGAGCCCCTTCCAGAGGGGTCTACGCTGCAGATAGTTTCACTATATTCTTTCCACTCTCCCTGAATTTGCATAGGTTTGTAATAATAGTCCCCTGGGAGTCCTGCACAAGGCAGTTCTTTACACATATTTTCTGGATTAGAGCACCATATTATGTTTTCTGGTGCATGTGTAGGGTTAACAGGGTTAATTATTAGGTCTGCAAACTTTAACGGGAACTTTTCTGCGTCAGATAGGGTAGTATCTAACATAAATTGCAACATAAAGTTACTACGACCCATAGATGCCTCTCTTTCCAGTAGATCACCTTCTTTAAATCGTGTATCTGTAGGTTGCCAAGCAAGATCACCTTTTTCTAGGTCTTCTGTTAGCTGAGGTGCTAACAATCCATCATACATAGCAATTTTGCGGGGGTATCTAGCTGGCCATACAAATGGTCTGTAGCTACGTTCCCTTAACTTGTTATATACAGTGAATGTCGTCTGAGGAGTGCCGAGAAACATAATACGAGAGTCACGTTTAGGAGTAAGAATAGACTCACATTCAGTAACAAGCTGTAAAAGTTTTTCACGTTGTAACTCCGTCATACTATTATTTGGTACTTCTACGTCATCGAGTACCATTAGATCTGCCCTAGAACCAGTTAACTGTCCTGTAATACCTACAGACTTAACTGATGGGGCTTGATGCGGGGCTGCTGGCCCTACATCAAATGATATACGTGACCACCTTTGGTCATCGTTCTTAGGCTTTAGCTGTGATAGCCAAGGCACTTCTAATATTAGTCTTTGGCAGAATATGGAGAAACTGTCAGCTCTATCTTTAGATGCCGATACAACCATGATTTTTTTATCTGGGTTGTTAAATAGCGTCCAAAGAACGAAAGCAGCAGTGATCCAAGATTTACCGACACCACGAAACGCTTGGATTTGGAGTCGTTTAGGGCCATGTTGTAGATACTCCGCTATACATAACTGTGCTCTGGTAGGAGCTGGTAGACTAAGGTGTGTCCATACAGCAGTTAGAAAGTATCTAAAATCATCATGTAATTTAGATTCTATATTCATATATCACACTCAACATCTCTAGTTATACTCATGTCGTTCAATCCTTTGACTTCTGATGATATAATTTTGACCCCTGGTTCACTACGCCAGTCTTCACAAAAATCACATAGTTTATTATATTCCTCAAGAGCATCATCTACAGCTTTCTTAGCTTTGTAGTCTACATATTTAGGTTCTAACCATAATAAAAACCACACCATAGCCCAACGTAAGGGCTTAGGTGTAGTATATGCAATGTCTTTGAGTTCCTGTAATAATAACTTGTTAGGGTTAAATAATTTATTCATTTAATCCAATTTAAAATTAGGTTTTCTCTAAATGGGTTTGGTGGGAAGTTATCCCTAAACCACGTTAACCAGTTGTCACTTCCTTTTTGTTGATTACATCGTCTACAGGCGGGAACACAGTTGCAAGTATTGGTATTACCTCCCATACTTCGGGGATGTACATGGTCAATGGTAAGATCATATTCATGATGTTTTTGTCCGCAATAGATACATTCATAGTTGTTTGCCTCCTTAATAGCTTTTCTCCATAACCGTTTAGCGTCTGCTGATGTCATGACTATTAAGTTTTGTGTGTAATGTTTATAAGTAGGAAGTACTGGTGTCATTTTCTGCTTCTGTTTCTAGCTCTGTTTTTAGAAGGACTTTCCCTTACTAATCTTCCTGATTTAGTGTGTGAAAAATCCTTACCGCCCTTACCTTCTGCCCCCGCTTTTCTACGGGCTCTTTTAAGTTCCACCCTATAGGCGATGGCTTCTGGTGTTGCGTTACGTTTTCTGTTGTAAGCGTTTTTCTTAGCTCTAGACTTTGGGTTGTCTCTGTAGTTTCTTGCACTTCGTTTTAATTGTTTCCGTGGTAGTTTTCTAGGAGCCATGTTTAATTACCGATTTCTGTACTGTATCAAAATCGACACTAGGCATAATGTCGGCTAGTTGTGACAATGGTGATGTGTCAAATGCCACACCTGTAATGTCGTTCTTGTATAACCAGTCAGAAGCAGCTTTTAAGTCAGCAGTAGTGGCTTCACCACTGCGTATTCTTGCAATGAGTTCGGTTGTAACTAACTTATGTAGCTCATTAAACTCATCTTCCCCAGCTCTGCGGGGTATACGTTGAACTTCACTCAATTTTTAATCCTCGTTTAATAAATTCTACTGCCTTGTCATCAAGGTCATTATCGCTTTCTTTGGATAACTTTTCTAATAAATCAACAACAAATAATTTAAATTTGTCACTTTTTAAAAAAGTTAAAACGATTGGTTTTAGTAGTGCTAACATTTGGTTTGGGTAATAATGATTGAATAGGTACTACGTCTGAGCACATGTGTGCAACACGGGTCTCAGGTCGAAAGGTAAAACCTTTTTGTTGTAGTTCGGCACATTTAAGAGCACGTACCAGCTCATGATCTAACCTCATCTTCTCTTCTTGTCTTGCAGCAATTCTTCTGCATTGTTCTAAACCACGTTTATCAAGCGGTATCATAAAATTAACTTGAAAACCCCAGTTCTCATTTAACTGATAACTAGATGGGTGTAGTCCATTAAGACCTTCTTTTTCAGAATATGGGTTAACATGGTTTCCCATGTAAAAGGGTGAAAAAGTCATAGTCGCCCCGTTACATGAAATACCACTGCCATAATTCTGTCTTGACGAAGTTCCATTGTTCTGGAATTGCACTGCTTGGTTAGTCACATTCCCCGTTGCTGCTGCAACAGGGTTGGAGTGATTTGTAACTTCTGGATCAGTTGCTAAAACAGGACTTATTGTGAGAAGACTGATAAGGATGTAGTAGTAGTATTTATAGTCCAATCTGTTGTTGCGTCTATCTGTTCTACTAACCCAGCAGCTCTTGTTACTACTTCCATATTCCAAGGTTTGGTTACGTCTTTGACGGAAAATGTTGTATCTGCTGCTGTAATGTTTGAAGAAGGTTCGACATTGCTTCCAGACCAACTTTTTATTGCTGATCCAAAGGTTTGAGTCTTTTTGACTTCTTTTACAGTTTGGGTTGTTGTTGTTGTACTGTTCATACTCCCCTGAGTAAAGTTGGGGGTTATTGTGTTTGCTCTTGCGACTGCGGGTGCAAGCAGAGCTAAGAGAAGAATCCATTTCTTCATTGTTTTGGTTTTGTTGTTGTTGTTGTTGGTTTTGCCATTGGGCAATTTGGTGGGGTTTTGTTAGCCCCATTTTTTCCAGTTGTCAAGCCAAATGTGGCGAGTGCTCCTGTAAATACGCTGGCCACAAAAGTGATATCTGAGTTACCAGATTTTTTTACCATAGGAATATCAACGTAGTTCATTGTAATGATGAAACCAGACCAGACAACAACGCCTAGTCTGACTACTGTTCCAAGAAATTCTATCTGGTGTTCTTTATCTTCAGCTATATCTTTTACTTTACCTAAGAAACCTTTGGTTTTGGTTGTCTTATCTTCTTCCATGTTGTTTTTAATATTGGTTTCATAGCTGTAACTAACCATTTAAAAACTGCGGTAGCAGTAAGAGTGGCAGCTACAGAAATTACTGCTGTAGTTCCAGCTGTAATTAATATTTCACTTTCAGGCACAGGCATTTGTACATTAATAATAGGTATATCTACCTGCTTTATACCAGCCGTTTGATTGGCACTAGCTTCCTGTTTAGAATTATTTATAGTTTGAGATTTAACTCCTTCTGGAGCTCTTAAATCACTAGGTGGAATTACTAAAGGAGTATACTGTGGTATTTTTCCTATAGGTAATTCAAATTCAAAATTTGGAAAATCGTAAGCATCTGGTAAATATAGAACTGGTAGTTCCATAAGTTTAGAAGTTAGCTAGGTTCTGTAGGCCAAGTAATGTTAAAAGGATCGGGTTGAGAAGGTACGTCCCTAAGTGCTTGACGATAATCCCTCCAAGCATCAGATAATGTACGATCAGTAGATGCTCTCCAGTCTGTTTTTTCAAGTATAGAGTTTCTTGCTGCTCTTACATTACTCCATTCTAAGTTTGTAATGTAAGCCTGTTCATCTGAAGTTGTACTGTCAACTCTTACGTTATAAGCCTTATTTTCACTTTGTACATAATAAGGACTTACAGTAGTTAATTTTTGTGTTGGTGTTGTATAATCAAGAGTTTGTACAAGTTCTACTACATTATTTTCAGTTAAAAAATCTGCATTAGCACCAGCACTAGAAAAGCATGTAGTTGGAAATAATTTTTGTAGTGTACCAGTGTCTGTAACATTAGTACCATTAATAATTGCGTAATTCATAATTTCATAATATTAATTAGGGTAAGTTGGTGAATCTTGTTTTTGCAATTGCATAGTGAGTTGCTACATCTGATGCAGTTAAAGCAGTGCCATTATAAATTCTGTGAAGACCTATATTGGCTACCAGTTTATACATTTGTCTACTCCATCCACCACTTAAACCTGATGGATTAAACGAATAATCAATACTATTTGTTTTTTGACCTAACAGACTGCCATTTCTATAAAATTTCATACCATTTGTACCTGTATTTTCTCTTGTAACTACAATATGTTCCCAAACATTATAATAAGTTTGATAAAATTCTTGAGGAGTACTTTCGACTGCAAGATAGTTATAATTAGCTAGATTACCACTTGTTGCATTTCCAGAACCAGATAATCCGTATTCACCTAATACCCATCTATCAATACCGCTAATATTTGTTTTGAAATATCCTAGTGATACATAATAATTATGCCACACAAATGTAGGACTAAATGTATAAAAACTTGATTGTTCTTGCCATAAATCCTGTGGAGCAGTACTTACTGAAGGTGGAGGTAAGTAAACTGAATGAATAAACTCAAGTGCAAAAGGATCAGTTCCAATATTTTGCATTTCAAAATCCAGACGACTTCGTCTACCCATATTAGGGTTATACATATTACCAGCAATCGGGTATTGAGTTAATTCTAGATAACCACCATATGCTGACTGATAAGTATAACCTGAACTCATATTCATATACCATTGTGCACTGGTGGTATTCTGAGTACCATCTTTTATTGATCCGTCAGGATTCAAAGCCCACATATAATTTGGTTGTGAACTATGATTAGGATCCCAAGAATTAGTATCTCCCCAATCGTAGTACCTCATATTAGTTGTAACAATACCACCTGAGTTACCAGCAGCAGCTCGTAAATTATGCGGTCTCATTATGCAACATCTCCAACTGTTGCACCGTATAAAGTACTAGCTGTTTTCCATAGTTCTATAACTGTATAACCACTTGTAGCTAGAGTAGGTGCTGAACCACCAACCCAAGTTATTGTTGGGAAAGTTAAGGTATAACTTCCAGCTGAAACCATTAACATCACTGATTGTCCAGCAGACAAACTTTCTGTTGCTGTTCTATTAGCTCCTAATGTCCATTGCTGAATCATTCCATTGTCAGGATCTAAATCAACACTTGCTCCATCTGTAATGGTGTAAACAGTTTCATTTATTGCATCTTCAAAAGTAACTGAGCCTGTTAATGTACCACCTGTAAGTGGTAATTTTGTTGCGTCTGTTGTACCTGTTAAAGCGGAACCATCAATAGCTGGTAAAGGATTAGGTACGCTAGCATTTGGAATAGTGCCTGTTAAATTTGCTGCATTATATGTACTAGGTGCTGGTACATTTGTTAAGTTTGCTCCATCCCCTGTAAAGGATGTAGCTGTTACTCCAGCATCGAAAGTAACATTATTATTAGCATTAAGTGCTATCGCAGGGTTTGTGTTTGAGCTTGCTGTATGCTCAATTTCCTGCACTCTTATTTTTGACATATTATTTAATTAGGTTTTGTTGGATAAGTAATATTATCTACATCAGTTTGTGTGGCTGGTAAATCTCTTAATTCTTGACGATAGGTTTTCCATTCATCACTTAATGCAACTCCTGTATCAGATGCTTTTGTAACTACCCAATCTGTGTCTAACAATAAACGATTTCTTTTATTCCTTACCTGTAACCATTTAATTTCGGTTTCTGATGGTGCAGCAGCTTTTCTAGTTTCTAAATCTTTTAATTCATCAGATGTAAGTGGTACAACGACTCCGTTTACTAACTTATTCATTATGCCTCCTTATATTTGTAAAGTAAAATTTTTGTATCAGTTGTAAAACTCCATCCTTGTGGACTAAACAGTCTAAATCCATTGGCTTTAGCGTGTGTAGCAGTTTGATTAGGGTCATTATTTGTATTATTTGTGTAGTTTTCCTTACCACCCCAAAAAGATACAAATCCATAAACTGTATTAGGATTTATAAATTTTGCTAATACATAAGGTCGAGAACCTGTATAAAAATCAATTGAACCTCCATGTTTAGATGAATGGTAGCCATCCATATCAAATGTCCAATAACTGGCACTATGCTGATTTCCTGAACTATTGCTTTCATTAACAAAATTTCCAAAAAAATTACTATAATCAGTCATTGTTGTAGCATTATCTAAAAATACTTTCATACCCATAACAGTATTGCTGTTAAAATTAGCTTCTGGAATTATTATTTTGTAGAGAGTATCATATTCAAGCCCTGTTTTATCTATTTCAGTTACAGTGCTAGGTGGTTCTATTTTTTGTACAAACTCAAACGCACCACCACCTGCATTAGTCAAGAGGTTGGCTGGTATAGCACCAGTTAAGTTTGCTGATGTTAAAGAAGTTAAAGCTGAACCGTCAATAGCTGGTAAAGGGTTAGGTAAACTAGCATTTGGAATAGTGCCTGTAAGATTTGCTGCATCAAATGTACTTGGTGCTGGAACGTTAGTTAAGTTTGCCCCAGATCCTGTAAAAGTTGTAGCATTGCAATCACCATTTATAGTTGCACCAGTACTTGTAAGACCTATAGTTGAAGTTGCGTGTTGTGTAGATTGTATAGTATCTACTTTTATTTTTGACATAATTTTAAATTGTTAAACAAAAGCCATAGTTGAACCAGCAACTATAGTTACGGTGACTCCAGATGCAACTGTTAATGGAGAAGCAGATACATAGTTTTTATTTGTTGTAGTTGTAAAATTATTATTTACTTCATTTTCTGCTTCAACAAATAATTGCTCGTTTCCACCTCCTACTAAACCAGAACTTTGATCGACCCATGCATAGTCTGTTCCATTCCAAGACATAACTTGGTTAGAATTAGCAGTGCTTTGATTTAAATGTGTATTAACGTCAGAGTCTGTATATCCTGCATTATCTACCCACGCATAATCCGAACCATTCCAACTAAGTACATAACCTGCTGTAGGATTACTTTGATTTAAATGTGTATCAACACTGTTATCACTATAAAGTTGGTTTTGTGCTGTAACACCACCTTGCCAAGAAGAACCGTTATAAATTTTTAACTCGTTAGCAGTAGTGTTAAAGAATAAATCTCCTGTATCTAGATTAGTAGTTGGGTTAGTAGCACCTGAACTATATCTAGCTGCAAAGTCATTAACAGTACCAATATTACTTGCAACTGTATTTACGTTTGTTATCGAATTACCAACATTATTTACGTTGGTTATATTACCAGCAGTAGTATTTACGTTTGATATGCTTCCAGCAACTATTCCTATATTGTCATCAATAACTGATATGGAATTACCCATACTATTACCGTGTTGAGTACAGTAATATATCAGCGAGTTTGGTGCAGTTGATGGTACAGCAAAAATTACTGAAGATCCAGCTTGACCTGCTGTTCCATTTACTGTTACACCTGTGGTATATGAAGCATTACTACTATCTCTAAATGCTAGTGGATGGTTATTGTTAGTACTATCAGATTGGTCAAATGTGTATGTATACCCTCTAGTTAAAGTTAAAGGAGGGTTAGCTGCACCATTTATATAAAAAACACCACCAGATACAGTTACAGTATATGTCTGTGCAGTCCCTAAAGAATTAGCTACAGCATTTATATTTACAAGGTTTGAACTAACAGTGTTTACGTTAGCAATGTCATTTGCAACAGCATTTACGTTGGCAATATCACTTGCTGTTGTACTTATATCAGAAGCGTTAGTATTAGCTGTATTTATAGCTGATATGTTGCTTGCTACAGTTGTAACTTCTGTTGCCTTCGGTACTAATCTATGAAAGCTATATGTATGTAATGTGGTAGTTGTTTCTACTAGAAATCCAAAGTCTTGAGGTATAGCACTTGTTACTCCTGTAATTGTAACTGTATTACCAGTTCCAGCACCATTAGTAATAGTTACTGTAGTTCCGCTTGGAGTTAAAGTAGTTGATGCTGTTTTAACAGAGACAATAGTGCCAGTACCGTTGTTTGCATCTGGGTTTGCTGTAGGAAAACTTGTTTCGTTTGCTATCGGTACAAAACCACCGACATCATCAATTAAATCAATAATCCTGTCATTAATAGCTGCTGTTGTAGCAATAGTTGTATCGTTGTCTGGAAATGCATCACCATCTTTAATAGTGTCTCCAGAAGATATATTGAAATATCTAGCATCCGCAGCCGATTGAGTAAAGTATCTACTATCAAGAACACCATCAGTTGCTAGTTCTGTTTCTGTGTAGTATCTACCATCAAGAGAACCACCTGATGTAAGCTCTGTTTCTGTAAAATACCTTGTATCAAGTTGTCCAGCATTAAGCTCAGTTTCTGTGTAGTATCTATTATCTAACTGACCTGCATCTAATTCTGTTTCTGTGTAATATTTACTATCAAGTACACCACCAGAGGTAAGTTCAGTTTCTGTATAATATCTATTATCTAATTGTCCAGAATCTAATTCAGTTTCTGTATAGTATCTACCATCAAATGTACCAGTTGGTATATTATTAGCATCTACTGAAATATCACTAGGAAGTGTACCACTACCTAATTTATCTAAAGTTACAGAATCATTAGCTAATTTAGAACCTTGTATATTTGCACTTGCGTTTATATCAGCATCAAGAATAGAACCATCTACTATTTTTTCTGATGTAACAAAATTAGATGTTATAGCACCTCCATTAAACAGTGCTCCTTCTATTTCTAATGCTTTGTTTCTAGCATCTTGTGCTGTAAAATTAGATTCAGTAGATGAATTGTTAAGGTCAGTAGCTCTAATTGTACTGCCACTAGCAAATGTAGTATATGTACCGTCTGCATCTCTTGTTCTACGTTCACAAAAAACTACTGCACCTTGCGGTAGTGCAGAGTTAAATGTAATGGTGTTGTTATCGCTGGAAAGTTGGTAGTTATATAAAGTTGTACCCGCAGATACTGCAGGAAAGTATAATCCATCTGTGTTGTTCACCTGTGGGTGAGTAGATTGTGCAGTACTACCAGTAGACTGGCGTAGCTGTAGCACTCTAGTACCACCCGATAATGTGACATAAACATCTAAATCATCTTGGTTATTCAGTTGTATGCTGACTGGCGTAAATGCAGTTGTAGTTGCATTAGACGTAGCAGCGAAAGTTTTTTTAGTTGTAACTGCCATTGATAATCAATGTTAAAGGTTTAATACCCGACTTTTCTCATTTCTTCGATTTCTGCGTTAATGTCATCGACTGAGTATCCAGGTTCGTTTTCTAAGTTAGATTTTATTTCTTTCACATTTATTCTAAATTGTAAAGACTTAGGATCTTTAATATTACCAAATTTAGTATCTGGGCTTAACATCATGTCCATTGCTCTTTGTTTTGCATCCATCATGACGTTATCTACCATTTGATAAAATATTGCATTTTTATAATCATACCCACCTACTTCATCTCCAGATATACCAAACCTACCAGACTTAGAAAATAAACCTTTGTCTACTTTTCTGTTGTCAGCTCTGTATTGTGCTAACGATTCTTTAAATGGTTTGCTTTCAATTACATTAAGTAGTTCCTTACGTAAATGAGGATCCATAGCTAATAGTCTTTGAAACTCAGATTGCTCTGGGCCAGTAAGTTCTTCTCCTTTATATGATGTCATATTTGCATTAAGATCATATCTAATATCTAGTAAAGCATCAGTAATAGGATCTTGTTTTTCAAAATCTATACCAATAGGAGATATAGTTGAGAACAATCTTAAGAAGAAATTATCTGGTAATCTTCTTAGTTTTTTAGCTTCTCTTTTTTCATTAAACACATCATATCGTTGTGGTAAAGCAGCTCTAAGAACAGAAGTTCTATACATTAACTTTTCGTTTAGACTTTCTAATTCTTTCATACTACCATCTACAAGATCATTTATATCAGCAAATTGACCAGTAAAAGGTGCAAAAGAACCTAGCACGTTAGCTCCACTAGATGTAATCATATCATTTGGTTTTTCTGCTTGAAATATGTTAGCAAAATCTGTAAGACCTTGTAATGGGCCATTATCAACTAACAATGTACCAGCAATAAATGATAGTTTTGAAAGAGCATAGCTTACCTCTGATTCTCCAAGTATATCTCCTTCATGAATAAGATTAGCAATCACTCTAGCAAACGTAGTCCATATCTCTGCTCCAGAAAAACCTACATATAAATCTTGATCTGTGTATGGTACTTTAAATCTAAAAGATAAGGGCTTGATTCCTGCTTGTTGCCACATTTCTCTATCGCCTGGATCTCTTGGATAGTCACCTACAATACGACCAGTTGCTGCTAATCTTGCCATATATGCTATAACACCAGTACCAAATGCCATCTTACCTTCCATTTCTGCTATTTCACCTGGAAGTGTACGGGAAGTTATACCATATTTTTGTAATTCAACCATATCACCTCTTAACATAGCGTGATATTTTTTGTTAGTTACAGCAGCAGCATAACTATGATCCCATGCTATTTTTAGACCATTAATAGCAGGAGTTAAGAATTTAAAAAAGATTGAAGAACCTGGAATTTGCCCTAAAAGTTTAGTATATGCTTTTTCTATACCTTCTAAATTTCTAGTAAGTGTAGCTTCATCTCCACCTAATCTAGCTAGTTTATCTGAAACAATTTTATGTTTAATTTTAGTGCCATTTTCTAGAGTTTCTTCTTTATATCTAAATATTTTTGACTCAAATAATTCTTCGTACTTATCTCTAAACTTTACAAAATCTTCAACACTTGCACCAGACTCCATAGCTTCATGAAATGACTCTGACGCTAATCGTTGCATACCAATATTATACCTTGCTGCAGCATCACCAGCTCCCATAGCAAGAGTAGAGTGCCTTACAAAAGGGTTAGTATTAAAGTTTTCTAGGTGTTTAGCTGCTGCATAACCCATGTCAGTTAGTTTATCATCAGTATACTTATTTTTAAAATATGCTAAATCTTTAAACTGTTCTGTTCTTCTTTCTATGGCATACTTACCAACGTAATCCATATCTTTCTTTTTAAAACCTAACTTATAGTTACGTAAAAAGACTTTTAAAGTATCACCCATAGATTTAGTAGCATTATCTAATTCAAATAATGCTGATAATGTTTCTCTTTGTAAAAACTCTGCATCTTTAAAATCTGGATATAATGCTTTATATCCTTTAGAGCTTAGAAAACCTGCATCTATTTGAGATCTAGATATACTTAATGGATTTAAAAATCCTAATCCTTTCATTATTCCTTTGTAATAAGCAAGAAAACCAGTATTTACTATAGCTTTGACAGGAGTTCTTACTCTACCTAAAAGAGCATTAAAAGAAACACCCATAATTTCTTGCATCACCTTAGAGGGCATAGCTTTAAATCTTTGTCCTGCAGCTCCTGTGTACCCTAAAAAATTACCACCGTAAAGGTATGATCTTAAATAAGTACCTATATCATCTAAAGATAAAACATCACCATCTGTCATAGCAAAGATACGCATTAGATCTTTTATACCTGTTTCATCACCTGTTTCTCTTGCAACTTTTTTTAAGGCTTTCATATTTTCTTTCAATATTTCTCCATCCCTAACAGCTTCAGCAAAAGAAGAACCTCGTTTACCTGATTGTAACGTATCTAATACTTTAATATTACCTTGTTGCATTAGTCCATCAGTACCCCAAGCATACATATACTCTTTGGTTTTAATAAACACTTCTTTCATAAGATCAGTCAATTTATCATAGTTTTGATAAACTGTCAGACCATTCGACATTTCCAATGCACCTGTAGATAAATCAGAAATAGTTTTAGCTATAGATTTTAGTATAATCATATTAGCATCTTTTTCCAAAGGGCCAATAGTTTCTAAATACCTAGGTTGACCTGTTTCTGGATCTTTACCATATGAGAATGTTCTATACTCATCACTACCTTTTTTACCTTTTCTTAAAGCAGTAATACGTTTTTTATATTCATTTAAAATACTCTTAACATCACCTTTGGTAAAGTCAGCTATCTTGTGTAAGAAAGGTTCAGCTCTGTCTACAGCATATTTAGCAAGTCGTTCATAATCTTCAGACTTATATGTTTTAGACACCTTTTTTGTAAAGTCGTCCATAACTTCTCTGAATATCTTGGCTAGGTTTTCATCCCCTCCAGATACCCTTTGAATCATGTTCTTAGTAACTTGTTCTGCATTATGTACAGGTGTGTTAGCTTCCTTATAAATATCAGCTTCATCAAACAATTTAGTTGATACTTCCTCAGTTTTCTTTGCATTGTCTGCCATATCATCTATAGCATTAACATCTTTAGCATAACTAACCTTTTCAAAATCATCAAACTGTTCTGGATTGACGGTAGGATCTGGTTGTCTACCTGCATTTTCAGAATCTAAAGATGTACTAGAATATCTCTTATCATTCCAATTATCACCAACACTAGCACCCTGATTTTTAGCTTTTTGAGTTAACTCTTCAATAGTTGCCTTTGCATCTATTCTAGTATCAATGTTACCAGATGTTGTTTCTTGTATGACATTATCATAGGTAAGTAAATCTTCTTCACTTAAATGTCTACGTACATACTTTTCTAGAGGATCCATAGGGTCTATACCCTTACCAGATGCTAATTTAACTACAGACAACTTTTGTGCAGCTCTTTCAGCATTGATAACTTCTTCAAGCATGGCACGTCTAAATGCTTTAGCACCTTCTTTGTTACCAATATCAACTGCTTCTTGAATAGATTTACCATTTTTTAATGCTTCTCTAGCTGTTGATCTTGCAGTTTTAAAACCACCTCTAATCAAAGCACTAAAGAAATAACCAATATGATTAAGACCAGCTCCCATTGTTACAGTCTTAAGTCTAGCTTCCCATGCAGTATCATCTTCATCTACAGCTAATCTTTCCATAATTCCAGGTAGTAACCAAGGAGTATGTTCTTGAGCTAAGTTAGCAATATTAGCATATTCTGATGATTCAGATATAAGTTCTGCTAAACCACCCTCTGCAGTAATTTTCATACCTGTTGTTAAAAACTGCATAGGTCTATTAGTAGCAACAAANGCTCCTGCAGCTTTAATCTGTGGTACTTTANTTAATCCTTTACCAACTAAACTTAAACCACCACCTGTCCATTGAGTTAATGTACCAAATTCTACTAANCCTCTACCTAGTTTACCTAAAGCAGTAGTGTTTTGTGGTTCGTAAATATCAGGTATTTCAAAGTAACTATCTTTTTCGTATTGATCGCTAAATGGATTATTAGTTATAGGTTTACCCATAACTTTTTGTAAACCTGTGTTCATAGTATCTACACTAAGTTTAGCAAAACTACCTATACTTTCTAGTGCGTCAAGTTTACCACCTACAAGAGCTTTAGATACCTCAGTAGCTACTGGCATCTCTTCTCTTAACTGCTCTATGTTTTCTTCGTTACGTCTTTTACTTTCTTCTCTGATAGTTGCTCTATCTTCTCTGATCTGATCCTTAGATCTTTGATCTCCTTGAAATGTGTTGTCAACAAAATCACGTACATTAACAGCAGCATTTTCTATTGCACCACTAACTTGATTAGCAATCCCAAGTACACCACTGCTATCTTGACCAGCTTGTTTTATTGCTTCTAGTTGAGCACTACCAACATCTGTCATGTCTGGTAATGCTAACTCTTCTTCTTCCACTATCTCCTCTTCTCCCCCTTGGGGAAGTTGATTTTCTAGTTCTTCCATTAATCTAAGACTCCTTGAGTTCTGAGTTTATGTATATATTTGTTAGCAAAAGCATTGATAGTAGGAAGTTCGTACAAGTCCATATTACCTCTTAAAACAAAAGCTACATGATACCTAGCTGCTAAATGTAAGTCACCTTCGGCTTTACGTAGAGCTTGATTCCAAGATTTTTTGTTAAAGTAACTCCATAGTTTTCTTTGTACATCTTCATTCTCTCTATAACGACTTAGTGCCTTAGCAACATTAAGACCAGAAATTGGATTTTCTTTGTCTGTGTCGTTTGTTAATCTACCAATCATTCTTGCTGTAAATGGATATTTACCTATAGTAGGCTCTAACCGTTTACCAATAGTTAATTTATTTAAGTCAGATGCTGGATCAACAGTTTTACCATCTACTACTTTTTCAAGATGTAAATGTTCTCTATCACTTGCACCTGTGTTCCCTATCTCTCCGATATATTCTCCATTGTAAGCAGCACCTTTAACTAATTTTGGATTATAGTTTTTTAAATGTGCAAATCTATATGTAGTTCCTTCTGTATCTTGTATATCTACATAAATACCATACTTGTCATCTTTACCATTCTCAACAACTATTCCATCTTTCATTTGAAAGGCAGTATGAAAACCTTGAGTACCATAAGTTCCTATGTCTATACCAGTATGATAAGTACTTGCACCTTCAACGGGTGCTTCACGTGTTATACCAAATCTATCTGTAATTCCTATTAATCTATGACCTACATACTGTTCTCCATCAATAATTTCTATTTCACCTGCATCAAGTTCTAAACCTTGTGNTGTNACNTCATTACGAATAACAGACGTAAAATCAAGGTTTTTCCAGGCTTCAGTTAAAGTTCTTTCATTAGTACCATAAAAATCATTAAGAACACGACTTACAACTTTAGGGCTTGTATTACCTTTAGATTGCAAATTTCTCAAGATAAAAGCATTATCTGAGCTATTCATGAGGTTTTTTAGTACATCAAAATCTATAGGTGGTTCTGCATCAAAGTCCATATTAAATACGTTACTTTGTAATTTAGCAAAATCATAATCTGGTATATTAAATACTTGTGCTAATTTAGCTGCATTAGGGTCTGATAAAAAACCATTTTCAGTAAGATCTACATTATTATATATCTCATCTGTGCTTAAGTCTAACCCTTCTGCCTTTGCAGTAGCTATAATATCTTTTAAATTATTATTATCTAGATAAGGATATATGTTTTGTTCTTTAGCTAAGTTTTGAAAACCACCACTACCTTTTAATCCTTTCTCAATAAAGTATATACTGTTTTTATCAGAACGAGTTTGTGCATCGTTTATAAGACCACGCATTTCTATATCAGCTCTACGTATAGCCTCACCATAAGTAATTGGTTTACCATCAGCTTTTGCAGCATCTTGATATTCGTAAGCACGTTTTTTAATTTGGCTTAAAAATCTACTGTATGCAATACTAAATGTACCAGATGCGTCTGTAACATTACCTAAATTATCTATAGAAAAGGCTTTACCTTTATCAGCTAAATACCTTTTAAAAGATAAAGCAACATCATCTACATCTTTCTTTTCAGATTCTGGATATAACTCATTTAAAACTTTTATTTGTGGATTAGCCTCTAGATAACTTTTAACTGCATCAATATCTAAAGATGGATCACTTATGTCTTGAAGTAAAATAACACCACCATTATCAATAATTTTACCTTTAATTTCCAAGATACTATCATAAGCATCGTTAGGATCTATAAATATTCTACTTGTAGAGTCAAGAACTGATTTAGTTGCAAGTGGATTATTTTTTAGTAACTTTGTAACAAAGTCAAACTTTTCGCTTTCAGTTGCTCTTTCTTCTTTAGGTAAATTACGTTGTTCCTCTAGAAAACCTGATACTGCAGTCTCAACTCTTGCATCTTGAAATTTTGTGTTTAATTGGTGTCTTTCACTAACAGCTTGTTGTTTTAGTATACTAATAGGTACAGCACCAAATTTAGCTACATGTAATTCAGATAAACTTTTAAACCCAGCAGGTGTTTGAGTTTTTACTTGTAAAGCTGCAGATACTCTTTTATATAAATCATTAGGATCTTTAGCTCTTGTAAAAGCATCCTTAATTAAAGTTTCTAATCTAATAACAGCTTGATTACCACTAGATGAATTTTTACTAGCTTTTAAATGTGGTTTGGCTAAATTAACATAACTGTTTAATGCTTCAGCTATGGTAGGAGCACCTTTAATTCCATCTAGGGCGTTGTTAACTTGTAAGTCTGCACCTTCTAACATACGAGCAGCAAACTCATTATCTAACTCACTAAACTTTGTTTTTAGACTTGTTGCTAAAACTTTTCTAGCTGGTTGACTTAATAATTGATCTGTACTAATGTCACTTAGATTACCTCTATTAGCATCTACCCACTCACCTAAAATATAATTAGATGCTAGTGATAATTGATTTTTACTTAAGTTAGGATCATTTATATCAAACCTAACACCATTTTTATCTATTAATGTTGTTGTGTTTGTTTTTAATTGATTATCTAAATGAGCAGCAAACCCCTCTACTTTAAGTGCTTTATCTCGTACTTCATACCCATAGTTGTATGCTCCAGAAAATATACCTCTAACTTTTCTAGCTTTTTCTTCACCAAATGGATCACCACTATTTTCTAATTTAGTAGCAAGATCATTACCAGTTTTTGTAATATCTAGTTGTTGATCTGCAGCAGCTTGTATAACATCAAACCCAGTTGCTTCAACTTCTTCTTCTGGAGTTTCTTCTGGAGGTGCTGGTTCTACTTCTAACTCTTCTTCCATTCTAGCTGCAGCTCCAGCAGCATTATTATACTTAATAGCATCTTTAGCTAAACTAGGTACAGTGTTAGTTAATAAATTCTGTAAGGTATTACTAAATTGACTAGCTAACTGTGCTTCATAATTAGATACTCTAAGAATATTATTAGTTTGACGTTGCTCTTCTTTTGCTTGTTCTGCAGCGTTTTGTACTCTTTGATTAATCTGTTCTTTTGCCTGTTGCTCCATTAACTTGTTACGTTGGAGCTTTCTTTTTACATCAGAGGGGATAGATCTTTGTTGAAAACCTACCTGCCATTCTCCTTGTCTACGAAATCCTTTTGCCATTATTCTACTGGTTTTGTACTCCACCAAGGGGTATTTGGATCACCACTTGCATGACCAATGCCAGATCCAGTTTTTACTCCTGCACTAAAGCCTGTCATAATCGACCCTAACATGCCTGGTTTTTCAGGTGCTGCCATCTTGACTGGTCTTACAGTCTTAAAGGAAGCCTCTGGAGTCATAGGTGCAGCTATGACATTATTAAATGCTTGAGAATCTGCAGCATACTGACTAAGAAGTGTATTATATTCTTGTAAGCCAAATGACTGCCTTGCGTTAAATAGACTTGCATCTACTGCAGCTTGAGCTTGACCTAACCTACGTTCTTCATCAGTAAGGGTTAGCATAGTAGATTGTCCTGCTGACATACCACTTGCTAATATTGTACCTTGTGCTCGTATAGACTCTGCTAATTTTTCTTGCCCTTCAAATTGAGCCTCTGCAACTTTTTCTTGTAGTTTTAGTTGGTTTGCTGTTGAAGCTCTTGCTTGTTCTAATTGGTTAATATCTTTCTGCCTGTGCATCGCTGTTACTGATGCAGCTTGGGCTTCTAATTGTGCTTTAAATAAATCAGCTTTTCGTTGATCTTTAAAGGCAGATATTTGTATCTTGTTAAGATAGTCCTGCCTTGCCATATAGTTTGATCTATCTACCGCTGCTTTCTGTGCTCGGTATTGTGCCATCTTTGCTTGGCGATCTGCTATCGCAGAGCCGACACCACTTATACCAGCTAAAGCTAAGGTTGGGGTACACATAATTTATAAAATTCTATTAAGGGTACATTGTTGTATACTGTGTAATTTAAAAAGTTAAACTTTAGCAGTTTGAGCAATTTAATGTGTTGCTCATTACGCATGTCTGCATAATTGTGTAAATAAGGATTAGATAGGCTGGCTATCCAGCGTTTAGCCTCTTTTACAAATGTATGTGGATACTCTGTACTAGCATCAGTACATAACATCCATATTGCATGTGAAGAGGTTACTCCTGCCACTCCAGCAGTCTTGCCGTTGGGAACCTTGAAAAACACAGAATGTGTAGAATTGAGATGTGCTTGCACTACCGCTGCGGGTGCATGCAATCCTGTTGTTTGTTCTGCCTCACGTTTATCTTCAAAACGTAAGTTCAGCCCTACCTCCAAAGCTAATTCTGGAGTGCAAGGCTGAATATACTTACCTACGTACATGTCGTCTTGGGTTATAAATGCCGTCCCAGCTTGCTGAGATTAAGGCAGTAGAAAAAGGGGTGTTGAAAAATATTTGTAAAATATATTTATCATTCTTACGTTGTATTGGTAATCGTAAAGAACTCGTTAATTGTGTAGGGTGTGTATTAAGTTGACTAGAATCAGCTGTCATGCCATTTCCAAGTTGCATATAATCATCTATATCTTTAACAATATTACCATTAGCATCAACATACTCATACGGTGATTTTACATTAAACTGTACAAGACCACCGTGACCTAATTCAAAATTTATACCAGATATACGTAAATCACCATTTAAATCATAAGAGTTTTCACCTAAATTCATATAGTATGTAGGTAATTCAATCATACTTGCATAGCCATAACCTACAGCAATTTTAGAGTTTGTGCTAGATAAAACTACGTCATTAAAAATAGCATTAGTACCCGATACAGAATCAGCTGTTTTTACCATACCAGCAATAGATTCACCGAAAGCATCAGTACCAGATAAACCAACCATGTAAAAATTAGTTGGGCTATTAGTACTACTAATTGTGTATGGTACAGTTATTGAAGTTTGATCTGGATTTTGAGTACCTAATATACTATTTGGTAAAACCATAAAGTCTAAATGTGCCTCAAAAGACCTTGCAGTAGTAATTGCATCAGGAAGGCTTTGAGTAGTACCATCATCTATTGTATAACTACCATTAGCTGTTGTTTCAGTCATATACTCATATCTTGCTAGTCTATACGTACCTTCAAAATAAGTGACTGTAAAAAAACTACTAGCTGTATAAAACATATGTTGTAGTTGACCCTTTATTAACCAAGTATACCACGCAGATTGTTCTCTTTTATTATCAGCATTATAGTATTTATAATGATATAAATTATCAGTATCTTTTTTACCATACGTAGTAATACCCAATACTTTTGAATTAGTTGATTGAGTTATATCTTTTGGTAAGAACTCTGGTACTACTCTAGTCTGTTCTATAATTTGAGCAGGAGTATCATCATCTACTATAACAGCCTCAAATGCTCTAGAATGAGCAGCAACACTAGATGTAAATAGTACGGATGTACCAAGATCTAAGGGTTGTATACCTGAATCACATTCATAGCTTGCTATTTTTTTTAACCTAACAGTTTTAGGACTAAATATATCAGATTCTGTGAATAATAAAAATTGAGCATTATCACTAAACATCATCATACCTTTATTTATAGGTAGTGTGTGTCTTATAAATGCTGGTTTTACATCTGATACACTAATGTCTATTGGGTTATCATCACTAGCTGCTATAGCTGATACAATACCTAAATTAAAATACGACCCAGGTTGACTCATTACTATCTGTTCATCAGCCACTAAACCTAATCTATTTCTATGAAAAAATAAATTAGTTATTTGTTTACCAACTATTGATGGAAAAGGGTTTGATACATTATCACCTACTTGTCTATCTTTCCAGTAATTCTCATTACTTAGTATATTAGCGTTAGTTTCATTTAATCTAATAAAAGTAAATGAGCCGTTTCGGTTATTTACCAAAGCGTGTGGCATTGAGTTAGGATTTAAACGTAACTTTACTTGTTGATCTGTACCTGTACCATGAAAGTTATGAGGTCTTATAGTTTCTTCATAACTACCAGTTCCACTAATACCATTGTCAGCAACAAATTTTAGATAATAATTATCAGTTTCTACATCAGAATCATTTGATACTTCAACTACATATCCATGTTTATTCATGGCTGGTAGTCTACTAACATCTTGTGCTTTTGTAGATATAACACTCATGTTTTCGTTTACAGCACCACCAAGAAAGTTTATGTTTTTGGCATTTGTACCATAAAGAAATAATCCACTACCTATAACTTCAGCAGTTACACCAGTCATATTTGCATTAACAGACGCAGCTAATTCATTTAAAATAGTTGCCATAGATAAAACACCTTCGTCAGGATTCTTAGGCGTTTTAAAGTAACCTATATTAGCTACATCTCGGTATGTTGTTACAGGTTCAACAGCCTCTACTGAAACACGATACTGTTGTACATTAGCTGTGCCATTACCTGTTTTTACTGTTATGTAAGCGTCTTTTGCAAAAGACTCACTACCTCTAATTAAACCACCATTTGTAAGTGTAATTGTAGCAGTGTAACGATTGTCATAATCTTGTGTATATCCTAAAAAATCCTGTGCAGTGCTACCAGTACCATCGTAGTTTGCAGTGTTACTAGCAATATAAGCAACACCATTTACTTGTAAACTACCCTCAATATTTTCTGTTAAATTCTCAGTACTATCAAGAGGATTCATAATACTACTAGCTGGTTCATTGAATACATTTCCACTAAGTAGAACATCATCACCACCAGAAAATGAAAAAGGTGTAGAGGCAGCATATCTTGTATCTGCTTCTGGGTTTCCCCATGTTGAACCAGCTAGGTTAATTGCATTACCAGCTCCAGGAGGGCCAAGAAAATCTACTTTTAAAGAAGTAGCCCTATAATATGTGTTAGGATTAGGTGGAACTGTTGTACTTGTAGTATCATATAAAACATATTCAGTGTTATAGGCAATAGTATCTAGCCTTACGTATGAATAATCACCATTGTGTATTGGTGCAGGTGCAGTAGTAGATTCTTCAACTACAGTTACGTTTTTATTAGCAATCAGTGTGTAGTCTTGTATTGTAGTTACAGAGTATTCAGTTTGATTTGCACTTATAATATTATATAAGTAACTAAGATCACCTTGACTATTATAGTTTAAAGTCTGTGGATTACCATTAATATCCCATATTTTTAAAGGGATTGCTTGATCGCCCGTAATTTGAAATATATATTTTTCATCATCATCTCTTACTATCTCAAACCATTTTCCATAATTATTTGCACCACTAAGGTTAGCTACAAATTCTGCAGGAGGACGTTTTTTAAGACCAAATGTTATATCTGGAACAGCATTATCACACGCCCTTAATTGTCCTGGAAATTTTATTTTATCTGGTTGTTGAGATACACCCCCAAGAAAGTTTGGGATACGTTGATTTACTGCTGCCATTACATTCTTCTTAATACTTTAAATGGTTTATACACGGTGTTAGCATCGTGTTGATACTGATAATCATTAAATATATTATGGTCTCCTTGTTTGCTTTCATATTCTAAAGCTGAAGCCCTCGCAAGTGCCTCATCTGATTCAAGTAATTGAGCAGATTGTGGATTATTTACCATACGATTAGAAGCCAGTTTAGTAGCTCTAACAGTAATGTAATCTTTAAAAACTTGAGGTAGATCTTCAAAACTTAGCATCCATATAATATCAAAATATAATTTACTACAATTTTCAAAAGTGAAAGTATGTCCTTTTTTATCGTATACTTTCATAATACCATTATCACTACGTCTGACTACATCAAAATCTTTACCGTGTTGAAAGATATTAAGGTCTATTTGTAAAACATTGTTTGGTATAATACACTGATTATTTGTATCAAGGTTTATAGGGTACTCGTTCTCTGTGTTGTACGACCAACCCTCAGCTTGTATCTCACGGCAGACTTGCCTTAGAGTGTTTAGTGCTATAACCACTTCGGGGCTTTGCACAGCTAATGTATTAACTGGGGTTTCTCCAACGCTCATCAGGATTGAGTTGACAGCATCTAGTTCGGTAGACACTCCGTAAGATATTTGTGCCATAAAAAAAGGGGGGCGAGTGCCCCCGTATAAATGTATATATTATGAGAAAGCTGTAGGAGCACTTGTTGTTCCTGCAAACAATTCTACACAAGCTGCAGGGTTAACGTAATCCGCACCCATAGCCATGCGTCCTAGGATGACATCGCCTTGGTATACCACTGAAACGTCTCCACTAGTTACTTGTACCTGTGGGCCTATTGTTTCTACAACACCTGCTGCTTCTCTTTGGAAGATAAGTCCACATGTGTTTGCAAAGTTAGAGGCAGCACCGTAGTTCTGGCGTGGGCCATAGTTGTCACCTGTAACTGTATTTGCTGTTTCGATTGGCTCAGATACGAATGAACCTGTATTTCCAGGATCACCTGTAGCTAGGTCAGTACCAGCGTCTGGTGTTCCACTTGTAGGTGCATATTTTGTACCATACTTAGAGAAGAATGGAACGTTCATTGATTTGTAGATTTGAATACCTGCAATTTCAATTACTCCGTTACCAGACTGAAGAGCTGTACCTTGTACGTCTCTGTTAATTAGACCGTTATTACCAGCACCTTTTATAAGTGCGTAGTACTGTCTAGGGTTTAGTACGGCAACCCGACCATCATCAGAAACTCCTTTTTCGTCAAGAGCTGCAGCAGCATCATAAAATGCTGTTACAAGA
Source organism: Chloroflexota bacterium (assembly GCA_002721875.1). The sequence goes on from PBLU01000014.1 coordinate 23,420, forward strand.
TGACCATCATCAAGAGCATCGTCAGCGTCAGAACCTGCACCAACTTGGATTTGTGTACCACCTGGCTCGATGAAACCAGTTTTTGAAATAGGAGAAGCCTGTCTAGCACCTTTAGCGATAGCTCTAAAGATTAGTCTATCATATTTTTGTGCAAGAGCATAACCGATCTTCTTGGAGATCTCTCCTCTCAATTCGTAGTGAGCCAATGTTTCATCCAGCTCGTAAACAAATGCAGAACTGATGAGTAAGTCATCAACTGTAATTGTTTTTTCTGCTACTGGTGGAGCTCCGTCAGAGTTTCCTAATATACTGTTGCCAGGAGTGTGGTATTCCGCACTTGTACGTCCAGTATAGATGAACTGTAAACTCTTTCCGTTTGTGAGTGTACGCTTCATAACGAGATCTCTTGCGATTGTCTCTCTTTGGAAGCCAGTAAACATCTCACCTGAGAACAACTTTAAATAGAGGTCTCTGTTGTTCGTTGCGTCCTGTGACGCATTATTACCAATCCTACCCAGAAAGGTTTGTGAGCTAGGACTGCTTGTTGACTGTTGTGCCATTATTTTGTAAGGTTATATGTATCGTCTCTAGATCTAGAATTGTTGGAATCTTAAATGTATCAGCTAAGACTCAAGCTGTTTGTAGGTCTGTCCCTACCGTCCAGACGGCAAAAGGTGTCTTCCGTAGAAGGCTTTTACCAATTAGAGGGGAGTCCGACTCTGAGGTGCTCCCCCCCCTTTTTGTTACTTCACAATTTTTGTGTAAGTAACGCCACGATATACGTAAGTTACTGTCATGGTAATCTCCATATACCAAAGCCCCGTTCCATGCTTTGGAATCATGCGTCCCTTGCGGGGATGAACGGACGTGGCTGTTAGGCTAGTGCAGGTGCAGTCAATGCTACAGAAGTAGTTTCAGCAGATGCTAAGTCTAACGGGAAGTTATGTGCATTTCTTTCGTGCATTACTTCCATTCCAAGGTTCTGTCTATTAACGACATCAGCCCATGTAGGAATAACTTTACCATTAGCGTCAACTATTGACTGGTTAAAATTAAATCCGTTAAGGTTGAAAGCCATAGTGCAGATTCCCATAGAGGTGAGCCATATGCCAACCACGGGGAAAGTACCAAGAAAGAAATGTAAAGAACGAGAATTATTGAAAGAAGCATATTGAAATATAAGTCTACCAAAATATCCGTGTGCAGCTACAATGTTATAAGTCTCCTCTTCTTGACCAAACTTGTAACCATAGTTTTGTGAAACGTTTTCCGTGGTCTCCCGAAGGATTGAGGAAGTAACAAGGCTTCCGTGCATAGCAGCAAACAAAGCACCACCAAACACGCCCGCAACACCGAGCATATGGAAGGGGTGCATAAGAATGTTGTGCTCCGCTTGGAAGACAAACATGAAGTTGAATGTTCCACTGATTCCTAAAGGCATACCGTCAGAAAAAGATCCTTGTCCAAAAGGATAAACAAGAAATACTGCTAGTGCAGCTGATACTGGAGCTGAGTAAGCTACGCATATCCAAGGTCTCATCCCTAGTCTATAACTAAGTTCCCATTGGCGTCCCATGTAAGATGCTGCACCGATAAGGAAGTGAAAGATGATAAGCTGGTATGGCCCTCCGTTATAGAGCCATTCGTCAAGTGTTGCTGCTTCCCAGACGGGATAGAAATGTAGTCCGATTGCGTTTGAGGAGGGTACGACCGCTCCAGATATGATGTTGTTTCCATAGAGTAGAGAGCCAGATACTGGTTCACGTATGCCATCTATGTCTACAGGAGGTGCAGCAATAAAGGCGAGTATAAAGCATGTTGTAGCAGTTAATAAGCAAGGTATCATTAGCACACCGAACCACCCCACGTAGAGGCGGTTGTCTGTACTTGTTACCCACTTACAAAAATCCTGCCAATTAGTATTTGGTTTTGATAATGTAATTGCAGCCATTTAAAAAATCCCAGGTATAATATTACCAGTGAAGATATATGCTCCAACAGCAGCAACAAAGCCTATCATAGCTAGTCTACCGTTAGTCTCTTCTGCAACGTGCCATTGATCGTTTGAATGATTATGGTTCATAATAATTGGTTGTGTTTCGTTTGGAAAGATGTTGTCGGGTGGTGTCATTGTCGTTAGGTAAATTGTTCCAATGGCGTATCACGCCAGAGCAAATAAATAGGTTAGTTATTAAAGTGAGGTATATGTAGAGGTCTTTCAACTATCTCTTTTTAGCGGTCTTTGCTGAACGTTTAAAATTCTTAGCAGTAGGAGCACCTTTACTCCCAACCTTCCTCATCTTTTCGCCAGAGCCAGCAGCTATCCGCTTTCTCTTGGCATGTATGTTTGCGTATAGTCCTCGTTTAGCCATTATGGTTGCTCATTAACACTGTTAATTTTTTTTATGTTTCTTTTAAAAACTTTGTCCGCATTTTTAGAAAACTTTTTAAGTTTATCTTGATCGTCATAATACGGTGTAGAAAATTTAGATTTACCAGCCATTATACTTTAGCATTTCCATCTGCGTAGTGCCAACGCTTTACGGGTTGGCTTTCCGTTTGGTTTTTTCATTGGCCCTTTGTTTCCTTTCATGCGAGCACAGAAGGAACGCTTACGTGCACCACCCCCAGGCTGTGGAGCCTTAAGGTTAGAGCCAGTTGCACGATTATATTTTGCTCTGCCTTTAGCAGTGAGACCACCCTTCTTGGATTTTTCGCCTCTACCTATACTTAGGCTTACGCTTTTTTTTCTTGCCATGTTTACAAGGACATTTTTTTGCCATTATTTTTTCATGATTTTTTTTTGTACAGACTTAGGTAGTTTTGACATACCCTTGCTCATACCTTTTTTCTTAGTACCACCAGTTTTTTTCATCCCTTTTCCATAATGTCCAGGCATTGTTTAGCTCCTATACTTTTAAGTTTGATGCGGATAGTTTTCTGATAACGTCATCTCTGAACGCTTCATCTTGTGTATATTCTGGTTTGTTCATATCTCTGACAACTTCTGCCATACTTCTATATGTTTCTGGAGCTGATTCTTTACCTGTAATAAGGTTAGTATCCCTTCCATTAGCGTCTTCGTATTTTCCCATAAGTGCTGTAATTGCAAATTTAACTGCAGACTTGTTGCCTGTTGCTAAAACATCATCATAATCTTTAGCTGCCTGTTCACCTAAATTATTAGCAGCCCAATCCATTAAATTATCATAACCTTGTTCACCTCCAGCTAAACCTTTAAGGTCTTTTACCTCTGCGTCAGTTAGAATTGGCTGAGTAGAATTTGGTTCAGTCCCTAAAGAATTTCTGACACCTGCTAAATAATTGTCAACTATGTCTTTGTTAAGACCAGCCTTATTTAACTGTTCATACATGGTATCATCTAGAGTACCATTATTTTCTTCAAAGTACTTACTCATAGCAAACGGGTCAATGTCGTTGGACTTAAATAAGTTTCCTAATTGTTCTCCATATAACTCATTTGCAGTATCATAATTGACTGCACCATCATCAGAATATAATTCATACTCTGGTTGTGGTTCAGTTGACTCTGTTTCTGTAGCAGGTGTTTCACCTAATCTTTTTTGTAACTCAAGATAACCAGCCTCTAATTCTTCAGCTGTTTTATATTTACCAGCAAGCCTTTTCTCTTGCTTTGCCATAAGATCTTCACCTATTCGTAAAGACTCAGCTTCTTTTTCTGCAATAGCTTGTGCTGCTACTGGATCATCTGATGTGTCGTAGCGGATTGTTTCTGCCATAATTACTGTGGTTGTTGTAGTGCGGGTGCAGCTTGTTCTATTGCATCAAGTATTTGTGGATTTTTAGAGGGATCCATTAATGGAGTTCCTGCTATTTTTCCTGCTTGATCTGTTAATGACTGCATTTGTTGTGCTTGCATTGCTTGCTCTTGTTCGGCTTGACGCTCTTCATTAGTTTTAACTAAGTTAAGCATGTCAATACCTTGAGCTGCAGCAAGACGTTTGATAGCTTCATCAGCATTTAGGAACTGAGCTAAAGCCTCTGGCCCCATAGTCTGTGATATGGTTGTTATGAATTGTAACAAAGCCTCTCTGTCTTGACCTCTACCAAGTGCATTTATACCTGCAACAATAGTAGGTCTTACCAAAGACTTGGGTAATTCTGGTATTTCTTTAGACTGTGTGAGGGTGTGCATCTTTCTCTTGAGGTAGGGTATTAGGAACTCTGTAGTTAACAAGCTGAACAAGCCACCCAATTGCCTCTCAAGCTCCATCTGTGTCATCCTAACCTCTTCTGCTGTAGTACGTTCTGACTGTCTTGGGGTCAAAATTAAAAATGCTTCTGACAATCTTTTTTCCAGCATGTTTATCATTTGATATGCTGTTTGAAAGTCTGCAGTTTTACCGACCTGTACTACACCTATATCATCTGGTCTACCTTGTATGATAGCTCCATTACCTGCGTTAGCTAATGATGCTGGCTTAGTTGTACTTGAGGGTGACACAGTAAATACAACTTTCGCTGCTGCTGCACTACCTTCTACTATAGCTTGCATCAATGCCTCTAAAGATTTCAAGTCCCCAAGGAACTCTTCTACTCTAGAACGTCCGTAATCTTCTCCATCAACAGTGACAAAACGTAGTGGTAGCCAAGGGGTCTTGTCCCTGGGAGCTTTACCTACGCTGTCTGGTAGTATTGTGTCGTTAGCTTCTTGATGCCAACGCCAACCATTATCATATAGTTTTACACATGTATATACATCTACGTCTTTACTTCCTTTGTAGTCACTTTTTGAATCATCATTAACGCTATCGTCTAGTTCTGAAATACCTAATAATTTTTTACTGACTCGTTCTTTTGTGACTATCTCAATTACTTCACCGTTGCCATCTCTTTCTACTACATAGCGATTGAGAGGGTAGACTTTCATACCTTGCTTACTCATATATATTAGAGCATTACCAGTAACAACAAGATGTTTCAAGGCTGCAAAAATCTGAACTCTGTCAGTAGAACCTGCTATGCTATCCATAATCATACGCTCTACTTTTGCAAAGCTAAGATCTAATTCGCTTTTTGCTTCGGCAGGTACTTCCTCACCTAGTTTTGAATCGTCTACTTGTAATTTAAAAAATGAAGTGCTGGGAGGTAGAAGACCTAACATGAGTTTTGAACTCAACGTAGTTACTCCTTTGGCTCCAACTGATTGCCAAGGTGTGACAAAACTTTGATACAAAGCATCGCCTTCGTTACGCATCAGAAGTGTGGGAAGTGTTAATTCCGCACACTCATAAGCAACATTTAAAAATTGTTCACGGTGACTAGATAACTCTTGGTATCTTTGCCGTGCGTTTTTCATTAACCGTAAGTGCCTCCACGAGAAGTAGTAGTAGTCGTGTTAACACCTTGCTTAGTACCAATACCTTTTAAACCACTTGTTGGTGGTTTAGCAGTAGCTAACTTAGTAGTACCCGAAGATTTAGCCTTCTTATTTACTTTCTTAGCTTTTACTTTTGCCTTCTTCTTAGTCTCATCCTCTGTTACAGGAGATGGGGTTGGAGTTTCTGGTAAAGGTGTTGGTGCTGTCTGCACAGGTGCTGGGGGTGGCGGTGGGGTTGGTGCATTTTGTACTGGAAGTGGGTCAGGTTCTCTCCTACCACCAAATAATCCTCCGATACACATAATTATTCTCCTTTAAATTTTTCTTTTAGTATACGTATAATTGATAATTGACCAGCCCTAAAAGATATTTCTTTCTCTGATAGTGTGTGGTCTGGAAACTTGTCTGGAAACTGCTGATCGAGTTCATCAATGATCTTCTCGATGCGTCCCCAATCAAGCGTACTTGGGTAAGTTGGTGTTTGCATGTTCAAAAAATGCGGGCATCCTAGCTCGCTTAGTGTCGGCAAGCTCTGGAGCTTTACCTTCGTACATTAGACGATCACTTGAGTTCGTCCAAAATTTTCTGCTTAAATATTTGTTAGGTGATATATCATTTAATGGTTCAAAAATCCAATTAATTGTAGCTTTCCTAAGTTTGTCCAAAGAAGTGCTAGGGCGTAAACCCATATCAGCACATACCAAAGAGTTGCAGGCGACATGAATTTGCTCATCTCTGGAAATATCAGCCGATACTGTCCTAAGAGCAGCATCGCCACAAAACCTATTGAAAGGTAGAATAACAAAGAAAATAGCACGTTCAGCAACCAAAGCTTTTAGGACAGTGTGATCTGGATGAGCTATCCAAGCATCACGTAATAGTTTAGCCTCTCTCTCAGCCTTCTCGTTAACGCCAAGAGCGTCAGCGATGTAGCCAAGAGCAAGGTCATGATTCTCCTCGTCCTTTACGTTTGAGACGAGAAGTGTTCTAGCAATTTCGGGAACCTCTTTGCTAAGGGTTTCCGTAATAAAGGAACCAACAGGTAGCTCCATATGCCGTATTGCCAGAGCACGGAAGATGGCTTCTTCACTACCTTCAAGTAGTTTTCCTTTCGTGGGCTTAACGGGAGTCCACTTTCTTTTCCGTTGTAATAACTTATCATAAGGGTTCATTCTGCACAACCTATACATGTAATGGGTTCGTTTAGTATCCCACTCAAGTAATCATCGACATCACTTTCATCTAATGCAGCAAAAGCACTGGACTTATCTTGTGTATCACCCATTACTTGTAGGGAATAATATAAAGATGTTTGGGGGCTGTCCAGCCACTCTTCAATGAACGCATTGTCATAGGTTACTACATCACTCCAAGAGTTGAATGAGTATCCGTGAAGAAGTCCCGTTTTATTGAGCATTGTCATTATGCCGTCTGCTACACGCTTGTATGCGTCCCAGCCAACTTCCGAGGCGATCTCAACTTCGCCATAATCATAAGATGTAACTCCAAATGTACCGCTGTCACGGTCAACACTTCGAGCTATTGGTGGAGCAATCTCAGGACAGGATGTATACCCATCGAGATCTTTGGTGTTATAACTACATGATGCAGTTGGAGCTATAGCAAATGCTCTCTCCATACCATACTCACGAGCTATATCAGCTGCTGCTAGTATTCCACGCTTCATTGCAAATGCAATCTTAAGAGAATTTTCTGGTAAGGAAGTGTCATTTTCTGATGTTTCCAAACCATAATTAACTCTATCTAATGCTTCACCAAACTCTGCATAAGTTACCTTGTAACGTCTGAGGAGGTTGGCAAGACCGAGCACTCCAAGCCCCACTTGTCTGTCATTTTCTGGGGCAAGGTACTCTCCAGATTCTCCAACGCCTGTCCTGCTATGGAGATCACACAACTCGGACATACCTGTAGTGAAACCCTCTTGTATGTTGCTGATTGTACAGGCACTGAGAGCGACATGTTGTAACAAGCACGTTCCACGTGAGGGCAACATAACCTCAAGGCATACGTTCCCGTAGAGTCTTTTTCCATATTGATACTTAATTTTGTTTAACCAAATGTCACCCGACTTTATGCCGTGTAACAATGCTTCTTTGTGAGGTGTGTTCTTCCACATCTCTGGAGTTAAATCTACACAACGCTTAACCCAAGCTAATTCTTCTCTTGGTGTTGTAATGTATTCTAGGATGTCGTCATGATCTAAGTCAAGATGCAAAACGCAAGCTCCATTTTTGTATACTCCCCCACGCCTTAGCGTTTCATTAAGGGCAGAATATACTTTACCAAATGATACAGGGCCACTAGCGACTAATCCTTTTTCATTGGTATGACCATTAGGTCTAATCTTAGAGAGGTGTACTGCTACACCTGCTCCGAATCGTAGAGCATGACTGACAAAACGCCAGCTTGCTTCTATTCCATTCTCACCCTCTATGCTATCTTCAACTACAAATACTGTGCAGCTGACAGGTAAACGTCCTTCTGGTTCTTTAATCCACTGTTGGATTCTACCAGTTCTAGCTACCAAAGGGTGTGGAAACAAATCATTCAACATAATTAATTAGGAGTCCATAAAATAGGTTGGTTACGGTCGTGGTCGTAGTCTTCATTACGTAAGATCTTGGCTAGACGTGCGTTGAGCAAAGCGTCATCGTCTGATAACCCTCTATCTCTATAGGCTTTACACACTGCCTCCCACTTGTTTTCATTTTTGTTTAGTAATTCTGTGGCTCGCTTGACTCCTATTCCAGGGCAACCAGAGTACCCATCTGTTGGGTCTCCACTTAAGCTCTGTATTAGATGCCATCTGTCACCATCGTCTTTAGTTATCTCTGTAACATCATCAGTAAGATTCCATAGCGTACTAGGTATCTGTCTCATGTCCTTGTCTGGACTGACAATAATGTTACTGGGATCTGCAAAGCGGGTTGCTTCAATACCTATGGTATCGTCAGCTTCTAACCCTTCAATTAATTTAAAGTTGTGGTTTTCTCTACAGTAATTTACTAAACGTTTGTAGCCAAGGGGCTTACGTTTCATTCGATGCCCCTTATAATCGGGGTAAATTTTCTTTCTAAAATTTTTAGTGCTTGAAAAGTATAGTATGAAGTTGTCTTCCATCATAGCTTTAGTCACTTTATTTAATTCATTATGAAATACTTTCAGAACTTCACTGAATTGTGATTGAGCAATAATGACATCTTCTCCAAAGTCTATACCTATCTCACAAGCTTGAGCAGCTTTGTAAGCAAGGAAATCAGAGTCAATTAATAGCATTAGTGTACCTGTGCCCAGTTATCACCGATTTGTGCATCGGCTTCAATGGGTAATCGTATGTTGTAATACTCACCAGCTTGTAATGCAGATAGTTTGCAAACGTCAGCAATAAACTGTGCATTTGGAACTGGAGCTCCTAACACTTGTTCGTCATGTACAAAAGCATAACGTTCATGTACAGTTTGACCAATGTTTTGGTGTGTTAGTAATAACCAACGCTTTGCGATGACTGCTGCCGATGCCTGTAAAAGGCAGTTTAATGCTTTGTGTTCTTTGTCCACAATGATTTGACGTTTGTCGATAGCACGTATACTACCTCCACCAGCAACTCTTTTAGTATCTTCGACAAGCTTTTCAAGACCTGGAATAGCATCCATATAAGCTCTCCTAATCTCTGCCCCTTTCTTCTTCGCAGCTTCGAGGGGTAGCATGTTGTCGTAAGATAATCCAAGTTTCTGGTTGCCCCCTCCATACAAGAAACAATACGTAATTGTCTTAACTTGTCTGCGAGAGATTCCAATTTTATCTGCATTGACTTGATGAATGTCTTGTTCAAGTAATATCTTTGCATACTGTCCACCGTCATATCTATGAAGGTAGTGTGCAAATAATCTCAACTCGATACCAGCTAGATCACTGTCAATAAGTTTCCAGTCTGGTTTGGTAATAAATAATTCACGACAATCCTTGTCCGAACTTACTTGTGCAAGATTCGGGTGTGAATGTGCCATTCGATGAGTTACCGCACCGATAAAGCAAGAGTGGTGAAGTCTGCCATCCTTGACTAGCTTCAACCAAGCATTAGATCCTTGGGATACCATTCCTAGTTTCTTTTGTGTGACCAAAATTTCTAAAAATACCAATGCCTCTTCTGTTCCTATTTCTTTGAGAACTGTCTCATCAATCACTGCTTTACCAGTGGGTGTGAGTTTAGTAGGCTTCCAACCTTGAAAGGTTTTAAACCACCAAGCTATGTGTTCTCGACTGCTAGGATTAAAGTCCTTTAACCTTTGCATTTCTGCTCCAGCAAAGTAACCTTGTTTCTTGTTATCTCTTTTTGGAGTAAACAAGTTGTGTGGTACATAATGACAAACGGTTTCAGCTTGTTTTCTAAGCTGTTCTAACCTTGTCAGTAGTGCGTTCTCCAGCTCTTGTGCCTTTTCTACATTGAATGGCCAGCCTGTGGTCTTCTGTTGAGCCATTAGCTGTGCTGTATCATGTTCTAGGACAATGCTTGGATGGATTTTTGAAAATGTGTCCATAGTTTAACAAGTATAGCAACATCTTTTTTACAGTAGTCTTGCATTTCTGGAGACCATTCTTGCCAATCAGTAGTCTTACCAAAACCATCTTTGAAACATCTTAACCTGTAACCATAAGCTTCTAAGCTATGAGAACCGTAGAGACGTGCTGGCATCATAGTCCATTTACGTCTAAGATCTATCTCTAATAGGTTTGGGTGAAAGTATCTACTGAGGATAAGTGTGTCCCAGTGTCTAGCTCTACCCTTAAAAAAGCTGAAATGCTTTTGGATTTGCGGGACATCAAACATGATGCCATTGTGTGAGATAATGTTAGTAGCGACCTCAAGGTCATTAACTCCATTAACTACACTATAATTTGGAGTAGCTTGATCGTTGTACTCAGTGACTAGACCTGTGTCTATGTCTTGGGTAACGATACAGTGGATACAACTGGAGTCGATTCCATCTGTCTCAATATCAAAAGCTAAGTTAACATCACCCGAAGTCTGTGGTCGGGTCGAAGTCGGGCGTAACTTCATGTTCTGTAAAGGTGCATGTTCGTAGGTCATAGATCAGTTCGTTAGCAACACCAACCTCTCCACTGTGTCTATTTTTTAGAACACGGACGGTGGTGCTGTTCTGTTTTTCAGGGCTTTGTTGGTCACGTTCAAGGGCAATAACTGTATCAGATAACTGTGCAATAGCAGCAGACCCTCTTAATTGTCCTAGTGTTACACGTGCTCCTTCCTCATGGTTTTGATCTGACTGTGTACGTCTAAGATGTGATACAAGAAACAATGTTATACCTGTACGTTCAACAAGTGAGCGTAGCTTGGTCATTGTAACGTCAATCATACGTCTCTCATCTCCCTCTAATCCACTCAATAAAATACTGAGGTGATCCAAAAAGATAACACGACATTCCAATCCACAGGCAAGGTATTCGATCCTACTGTAAATTGTGTCAGGGTCATAACTGCCAAAGCCATCGAACAGGAAAAGATGCCAATTAGCAATAGTACTGTTGTAGGCGTATTCGAGTTCTGTTCGTTCATATTCCTCTAAATGATAAGGTCTGCCTAGCTGTGCGGACATCAATCCGAGAGCCGTCCTACGGTTAGATTCTTCAAGTGCCAAGTAACCGACCCTTTCTTGTCGGTTGAGAAGATGACCTGCAAGAACCCTACAGAAGCTGGATTTTCCTGTACCAGATCCTGAAGTAATAGTGACAAGTTCTCCGTACCGTATGCCGTGCAACTTTGACTGTAATCCGTGAAATGGGTACTCATGGTCAGCGGGTGGGGTAGGGGTGGTTAGTATTTCGAGTAATGATTTAGCGTCAACGATACCGTCTGGTCTGTATGTTTTTGCATCCCAGATAGCTCTCCTTACCGCTTCATTATCTCCTGCTTGTAGTGCCTCAGAAGCATCTTTGTACTTCTCAAGCCTAGCAATTTTAGCTTTTCCAGGGGGTAGCAGTTCTGCACATTCTTGTGCTGCCTGTCTACCTGCCTCATCATTATCAAAGAATAATACAACCTCTTCATAGCCTTGAAGTAGATCTAACACCCTTTGTAATGATTTCTTTGCAGCCTTAGCTCCATTTGGTATGGATACATGAGGCCATTTGGGTTGTGCTTCCCATCCAGAGGCTGCATCCAACTCACCTTCATATATAGTGAGTCGAGTGCCTTTATCTGGGAATAAATTTTGCCCAAAAAGTTGATGGTCAGTGTTATTACCTTCCATCCAGAAGTCTTTGTCCTTAGTTTTAACCTTAGCAGCACATACTTGACCAGTTTTAGTTAAATAGTGCATACGTAGGGTATCACCGTCCTTATGGATGCGATACTTTCGACAGGTCTCTTCTGATAGACCTCGTTTCTTTAGTCTGACAGGAGTTCCTTTAAGCATAGCTGTTTTGGTTTGTCTGCCACTATCGTCACTTGGCTCCCCGCTACTAAAATGGTTACATACAAAACAATAAGTATGTCCATCATCGTATACGGAATTACCGTCTGACGAACCGCAATGGTCACAGCTTGTGTGATATAGGAATGTTGATTCATCTGAGCCAGTCAACTGGGATTGCATAATAAGCACACCAAGGAAAACCGTTCTTTTCTGCCCATTTTGCGTATGTAGTTTTAGAACGTTTGGATATTTTATTGTTAGGTGATTGAAATATAATACGAATGTCTAAGTCTGGATGAGATTCTTTTACAGCTTTCATCTTACGTCTCTGTTCTGGTGGGAAGTAACCCTTTGCTTCGAGGTATATGTCCCCAACTTTGAAGTCGGGGATATAGTTTGCCTCGATAAGATAAGGTAGTTTTTCAGATTCATACTGATAAGGTACTGCCAACTGATCTAACAAGTCAGCAACTTGTTCTTCTAAATGACTACGCATTAGAAGTCGTCATCCTCAACAGAGCTAGGAGTACCAACTGCTTCAACGTTAGGGTCTTCAACCTTGAATCCCTGTGTCTTACCAAACAAGTCAGCTGCTTGATCTGCTGTCATGTCACCATTATCAACAACACCAGCTCCACTGTTAAGACTAACAAGTTGAACTGCCTTTAGTTTTAATGATGTACCAATATCACCTGTTGGTAATACGTATGGCTTTTGAAAGAAAGCTAGCTTAACTTTACTACCGCTATAAATTGGTGTATCTGTATCCTTGATTGCTGTACCTTCTGTATCAACAATAACAGGAATAAGTTTGTCTCCATCTCTCCAGCTAAAACGAATGTGATAAGCACCCTGCTGGTTGTCTAACTCCTCCCAAGGCTCTGGTTTGACTGTTACTCTCTTGGGATTCTTACTCTTGCTTCTAGCCCATTCTAGAGCTGATTCACGTTCTTCTTCTAACTTAGTTATTAAGTCACCTTTTACAAGGGCAGATAACTTATATCCCCACTCCCCAGGCTTAAGTATAGCTTGAAAGCCATCAAGTGTTACGGGGTCGGGTGTGACGTAGGTGGTTGCCATAATTAACAGAAAAAATAGGTGGAATTTGAAACATCTTTGGGATTTAATGTTCCAACGATTGGTGGTGGTTCAGAGGCATTGATGGTCTCTGCAAACTTGGAGAGCCAATCTTCTTCGGAAAAGATATTGGCATAGGTTTCTCGCACAAGGCGATTGAGTGTTCCCATGTCTCCTGCTCTGCAAAGAACTGAGTCATGTATGACTGTGAATGGTTCATTGAATTGATTAAAAGATCTGTGAAGGATCGAAGCATCGAATGAATGAATGTAATTAGGGGCAGTACTAGACTTATGCTTAGTAGGGCTAGGTGTAGTTTTACCCGTAGGTAATCTAATACTTGTCCTACCAAGTAATTGTAGTTCCATCCTCATTGTTTCAATGTCATCTCTTCTTTGATTAACTATGAAACCAGATGGTGTGACCCATTCAACTGCAGTAGCACCATTTCTGATGTACTGTCCGACATGTTTCTTTATCCATCTCATCACTTGCATTGGCCCTGGAACTATAGTGTCCATACTGTTATAAACAGCATTGACGATCTGTGTTAGCTCATCCTTTGTAGGATCTATGCCTTCTTCAAGTAATGATTCACGTATGTACTTGCGACTGCTATCTTTAGTAGCATTGTAAGGGATTGTCATAACTGTGCGTTTGCACACGGCACGAGTAATCCAATGGTGCATGTACGTTGGTAAGAACTCTTTAGCTTGTTCTGCCACCGCTTTGTATGCGTCACTAGGTTTGTTACTAGGGACAACATTTACTAACTCTGCTGTACTTCTGTCAGCTGCAAGACCTGCAAGTATCTGGAGTCCAGAACAGGTTGCATCGACTGCGACCATAAGACCAGTAGTTAACTTGTCTTTAGCTATACAACAGTGGTAGTACTCATGACAAGCAGCCATGAATTGCCAAGGTTCATCTACCTCTTCCCATGAAGACAAGTGTCTTACGGGGTCAGTAGCAACTTTGGTGATGAGTTCAGTATTTTTAGACACCCATAAATGTCTGTCCTCTAGTGTTTCTTTGTCCAATCCGTAGGTTGTAGCTACTTGGAAAGATAACCATAGTTCTGCCTCATCTGTCACACTAGCCTCATCAGCAAATCTTAAGAGTGCTTTACCAAAGTCAGTATCTTGAGGTGTCAAGAAAGCTGGTATTGGGTATGCTCTACCTCTGTAGTCAAAAGACCAGCAAAGATAAAAGACATCATCTTTAAATTTGTTAGCTGCTTCTAGCTGTGTGCGTGTTCTTACTGATCGTTTAAAGTTTATGCGATCAGCATTGTGAGATTCTGCCATAGCTCGTCTCCAAGCTAGGTTACTCTCTGGGTTTGTATCAGCATCTGCAGGACGTGGGAGTTTAGTAGTAGGTGATATAGGTATAAACTTACCTATAATTCTACCCTTCAACCTCATCTCTTCTGCTGTGTGCAGTACGTGCTGATTGACACAGTACCTCACGGCTTGTAACTTGTTTAAGAAGTTAATAGGCGTTTCTCCGTGTATTATGGTGGGGTTTCCTTTGCGGGTTAAATCATGACCTTTCATCATGGTATTTGTGAGGTATCCACCATAAATGATGTTACCTTCTTCATCATAACCCCAATCATCTGGTACTACTAGCATAGGCCACGGTATACCAGAAAATAATTCAGCTGATTTGATTAGTTCAGTTCGCCTAGAATTGAATAAATCAGTAGGGATTACCCTATAATCGTAACGTTTACGGTGTGTCTTACGTTTGCTGATGGTAAACCATTGAGTGGTGTCCATTATAACTGTAAGAGCCCATCGTCCGAGGGATGTTTTAGCCTTGACGCTCCAAGGTGTCCATCGTATGTCACGTTGACCAAACTTTTGGCTGGCGATAATCTCTTTTTGTCGTGTACCACAGGCGTTGTGAAAGTATTTTTCACTGATGTAGTGCATCAATCCAGGGTACTCTGTCTTATACCATCTGAACTTACACTCAGATTCTAACGCAGATCCAATAGCAACAAGAGTAGGAGTAATTAGATTGGCTCCTCTTTGTGTGCTAAATACTCTGTCAAATACAACTTTGAGTATGATGGTTGAGATTGCAAGGGGTTCTAAGTCATCGAGGTATACAGCTATGTCTTTATAAAACTTACCAGCTTGACCTGTTTTAAGTTTATGTTTAGTCTGCTCAACCTTCTCCATTAGATAAGGTATAGCCTCTTTGATTGATGACACCCCGTACACGCTTGCGGAAGCGTAAGATTTGCCTTCTAGTTTCTCTAAAGAATCGTGAAGTCTCTGCCTCCCACAGCTGATTGCTTCTTGCTCTAGAAGAAACTGTCGGTGTAGGTTTGTATGCGTCACCATAAGCTAGAAAGAGTGAGTATTCGTAGTCATCAAGACGGTCAATTTGTCGTTGTGTCAAATTAGTCATCGTACATTTTACATTGTGGTTCATAGGGAAATACCTTACAGTATTCCTCCATGCTGCTAAAGCATTGCCAGTTAGGTAGATAAAAACCTAACTCATTTGCTGCATTTCGTTTGGTGATTAGTTGACCTTGAGAAGCTAGTACAACTAAGAACTTATCTATTGATGGCGGGCCACATGGGTCAAGCTCTATAAAAACTTCCCCTGTCTCATCATCAATGTAGTAGCCTAGTCGATCTAGTAACTCTGATAGGTCATGTGGGTTGAGTGTCATAGTAGGTCATGGAGTGTGTCAAGGATTGCATTACCTGTCATAACTATGTAGTCACAGTCATTGATAAGTAAGTTTTTCATGTACAATTTAGCTGCTTTAGCTTGACGATATGCCCGCTCCTCTATCTTACCGTCAGTCTTAATAGCTCTGACGACACATACATAGGAAGCTGGTAAATCCCAGGTAAGAGCTGCCTCTTGACCCATTAAAAAGTCAACTTGAGTGAGTTCATCAGTGGCGTTCCACTGGTTTAGCTCTTGTATTCTGTTTTTAAATGGGTCTTTCATGTTACCATATCCTAATTGATTTAGTTGGTGGGTTGTCCTTGTTATGCAAGAACACGGTGTACTGGCATCCCTGTATGAACAATGAGATGGCGAGCATTATGAGGCATGCTTTCATACAAGCTCCTCATCAAATCGCTTCATAGCAATCTCAGCTTGCTTTTCCTCATCATAGTAAGGGAAAGCTGCCTTGACTTCTTCAAAGATAGTTTCAAGGCGTTCTTGTGCGTGTGGTGTACTCATAATTAACAAATAAAGTGTCCGCTACAGGTGAATGACCATTTGAATGGATACATGTCACCGTATTCTTTGGCAACACGTTTGTCTATGATCTGTGCTATTGCGTCCCTGTCCTGGAATGTTAGACAGTCGGCAACATTGATGTCCTTGGTACGGTGGAGCTGCTTGTTATGCTCCTCCACTTGTTTCATGAGGTCATCGTACTCAGTCATAAGTCTATCCATTTCTCATTGGCTCCTAAAACACCTAGACCTCTCATGATTTCATCATAAGTGTCTCTACCAGAGCTGGTGAGGCTTTGATAGTCCCAACCTAAGTCGGTTAGCTTGTCGAGTAGTTCTTTCTTAGTCATGTGAAGTCCTTTTGTAATTGGTTGATAAACTTGGTACAACGCTGATCGAAAGATTTGAGGGTCTTACGTGATACAGCGTCATCTTCATAACCAACATCAAAGATTTTGTTGATGTCATGCACAAAGTCCATGAGGGCTTGCTCGTTAACAGTATCATACGCCATAGTTGAGTTCCTCCTCTTGCTTGAGTGTTCTAAGATTGTGTGTTTCAATCTTAAACTGTTCATCATTTTCAGGTCTGTCCATGATGCGAGTAAGCCTACATAACAGAGACTCTTTGCTATCAAATACACCTAGAAGCATATCATCCATTGAGTATGGGCTGGTGCGTGTTAGTGTGTAAACGATAGGGTCGTCAGAAACATCAAAGGTCTTGATGTACTTGTCTGTTGTGGTGTTTGTTTTGATGGAATTAGACATGAGATTGGAGCCAAATTAGTGAGCGGTGCATAGTGTATGAGTCATCGTCAAACTTGCCAAAGGCTACATTACATGCATCGCATATGTAACCTCTAAACTTGTCAGTCTTATGGTCATGGTCAAGAACCCATTTGGTGGTATGCCTACCACATGCTGGACAGTCTCCAGCTGCAGGTACAGGATGGTTGCGTCTCAGTCTTCGTCTGACTGTCGCTTGTTTGTTGGAGCAATGTTTGCAAGTATTCTTGCGACCTGCTCCCTTAGTGCTAAATAACGGGAAGTCGGTGTAGTGTTTGAACTCTTTACATTCTTTGCACTGTTTAAGATCATGTAAGCTCATAGTAATTGGTGTAAATTACGTTGTCTGCGAGGTGTTCAAGTCCAACTTCATGAAGTACATCATAGATGTCTTTGTTTGAGTCGAAATGCACAGCGATAGTGGAATTGCCAGTTGGCGAGTAGTTATACCCTGCCTCCAAAATGGAGGAGGATACAGACTTGTCGAAAGTAACAGTCATGGTGTGGTTAGACATTTGTAAGGGATGGTTTTTGTAAGACTCGCACTTTGGCAAGCTTGTGTTTGTATATAGAGACTGGTGTGATCTCTTTGCACTTGACACTCTTGAGTTTACAGTTGGCATTGACCCAGAATCCTAAGCTCATGTTAGGTTGTGCAAGTAGGTTGGCGATAGCTCTACGAGATACGTTGGTGTACTCATAGCGTGTATCTGTCAAGAACTCAACAATAGCTGTGCCTGTGATAGGGTCTACGTCAATAGACTTGACACATGTTGAGGTGCGTGCTTTTGGTTGCATGATGATAAGTGGTGAACAACAGAGGGTGAGACCCTCATCCAACATATTAGCTATGCTGGAAGAGAGCGTCAAGTTGTTTGACACGATTGAGTGGAATTGTTGCGGTTTGCGGACATATGGTGTTGCCTAGGCATTTAAGTCTGTCCACCCTACGGGATAGCCCATCATCTCCTCTACGAAGCATGGGTTGAGATGCATAGGTTCGCCAGTCGGAACTGAGTCGGACTCCTGTATCACTCCAGTCAAGTAGCCCTGTTTCTGCCAACGCAAGCTGCTCTTGCTGCCCTTGACTCCTATCCCCTTCCACTCTGAGGCTCGTGGTGTTGGCAACAGTGTGAGCTTGTCCTGTAGGTTGAGGCTGTGACTTGTACCTTTCGGCGATAGTCTCCGTCCATTTGCTGTCAGCTTGGCATTTGGATGTGCGATAGTATCTTGGGTCGTTGGCGTAGGCAATAATCCAGATGCGTTTGCGGAGGTGACACCCNCCCACGTCTCGTGCTGATACAATGCCCCACTCAGCATTATACCCGCTNNGGGCAATTTCNTGGAGTATTTGTTGGAAGGTTTGCCCTTGGTTGTGACTGATGGTATTTGCAACATTTTCGAGCANGATGAACTTAGGT
This sequence comes from Chloroflexota bacterium, assembly GCA_002721875.1. Next base: position 41,741 of record PBLU01000014.1, read on the forward strand.
CGAACTTGCCGAGCAATCTGCATGACCCTGTAGAACAAGCCACTGCGAGTGCCAGCTCCCAGTCCAGCTTGCTTGCCCGCCGAGCTGAGGTCTTGGCATGGAAATCCAGCTGTGATGAGGTCGTACTCACCAAATCTGAAGGAGGTGTCGAAGGTTGTGATGTCGTCATGGATAGGTACGTTAGGGAAGTTTTTGCGTAGAATCTGTTGACAGTATGGGTCAATCTCTACGAAGTCGAGGGTAGTGAAACCGCCGAGGAGGTGTCCAGCATAGGCAAAGCCACCAATGCCAGAGAATAGGTCTAGAACTCTCATACGTGTGGGTGTTTGTGGCGTAGTCTGCGGTACTCTAGGTAAGCAATAGCCTTAGCTATGTCGTCTGGGAGTACGTGAGAGTCCTTTGACTGTGTCGAAGTACCAGCGTTGGACTTCTTGGGTTGGGAATTGGTAGTTTCTGTCATGGATGTCAGTGAGTACGGATAGGAGGACTGGGTCGTTGACGACCTGTGAGTTGACGAATACAGACCCGTCAAGTATTGGCATGAGTGTGAGTTGTTTAGACATTGTGGATGCGTTTGTGAGTAACCCAAGTGATAGCTTGGATTGTGGCTGGAGGGTAGAATGTGCCTAGCTCCTCATTGATGAAGGCAGTAGCGTCACGATAATCAGTCTTGATTTGTGAGCGTAGCTTCACGCCAATAGCTGGCACTTCTTTCATAGTCAAGCGTTGCCCGAACCATACGGAATAAGCATGCCCGTCAATGCATACGTCATTGAGCAATGGGTTAGTGATGCAGTTGAAAAACTCGACAATTTTCTTGCCCTTGAGGATAGTGGCAATAGGTAGATCGAGGGTTAGTATGTCTATAGCTTTTTCCTTCATTTTGCCATAGGTGCATACTTTTACGGCTAGTAGGTCAGAGCGAGTACCGCCAGCAGCCCAGCATTTGATGATGGCTTCAGCATCTATGATGTTACGCTCCCAGCGATTATTTGGCGACAGGGCAGCTATAACACCCGCTGCGGTCTCAGCTGATACGCCATACTTGACAGCAATGCGGTTAGCAATGTCAAGTGCGGACGGATACCAGTCAACACCCAGCTGCACTTCTTGAGACGTGGCAAGCGTAAACTTGGCAACAATCTCACGTGCATTGTGTGATAGTTGGGAATAGGTCACGATTTTAGTTAGTGGTGTGGTGTGCGGTATGCAAGAATTGAACTTGCACTGTATAACTATTGTACTGGTTAGGTAAGGAGACAAGTAAGAGTATAAATACTCAGCGTCAACATTCGTTAGTAATCGGTTGCAGTGACAGCTGGACGACCTACCGCATGAAAAGTCTATAAAAGTATTTTATCACTTGTAAAAAGTGGACTGTTGGCAGTCTATAGACTTGATAAATAAAATTGATTTGCTAAATCCTTTTCTGCTTTTAACGGTCTATCCAGCCCACCCGTTACACCTCGCTATGCGTATCAGTGTAAATTTCCGCCCCCCTCGGCTTGACTAGTTGTGTGTGTGTTCAATAGGCATGTGTGAATGTGATGTACCCATATTGGCAAATACTTTTAAACCTGTCAACGTGCTTCCTGGAAACGGTCAGCATTTCAACACATTTCCATTTTTTATATATATAGAGTCGGTTGGGACTAGCGTAGTTGGGGATAGTGGTGAACTGGGTTCTTATTGTGGGAAAAACCTGAGAATGATGAGACAAAATGCCCATTTGAAAATGATAACCGTTTTCATTCTCAATAACTACACCCTTATTGATTCTCATTAAACTGACTCTTATTGAGAATATTGACCTTTCACCTGGTCGAGCTGGAACCGATTTATTACACTTATTTTTATTTAATTGTGGATTATTCTTAATCACTATTAAAAAGCCTTATATCCCCAATAAAACCCCCTTATATATGGTGTCTATATATTTGTATTGACTTGATGACACTATATATGAGTCTCAAATGGTATGTTTCAGATTACACATATTTATGTCAATAGGGTTAACCGTACTTTTGTATAGTGCTGTTACAGATGCCCTCAAATCCCCGCAAATGCCTTTGATAATGATAATCATTTCCATTTATAGCCATTCCTGATTATTGATAATGATTCTCAATAGCACCCCGCGAGGTATCATAAAAAATGTGATGTGTCAATAAGTATAAATACCTATTGTGTTGAGATCAAGACCTGGGGTGTCGCGGGGGGTAAGACCAGCAACCCTCGTTAGAATACCCCACGAACAATTTTTTCAAAATTTAAGGAGACATCTTGCTCCCTATTCCTGTACCACACATATCCTGCAAGGCTGAGAGGAGCAGCCACACGTAGTATAAGTAATACTAATATAACTTTTTTAACATTCATTAAACTCAGAAGCCATATTTCCTCCTATCTTACCACCTTCTCTTTGTGCTGTATTAGTAGCAAAGCCAGCTAAGAACCACCCTATCATAGGAACATTAGCTAAGGATGTTGTTAATCCTGTCCCTGTAGCTACTGATGTACCAATAAGTTTTCCTGTAGATTCACCTTTAGCTTTTTCTTTTATACAAGCAATTTGTTTATCTGTTAACTGACCATTAGTTATAACGGTTACATCTTTTTCACCAGCTATTTTCTGAGTTCTTTTAGTTACTGTAGCTTTACTACCACCTAAAAACCCTGCTGGTTTCTTGCTAGTTTCTACTGATCCAATAATTCTAGGATCATGCATTTTGTGTCTTATTCTATACCCTGTTTTACTAGCTTGAATTTCATAACTAGAGTATTTACTTACAGGTAAATCAAACATAGGTAAATTTGGTTTTTTACTTAATAAACTAATTGTATAAAAGTTAGAAGTAATAAAAATAGTACCAAGTCCTACTGATACCCCTTTTATAATATTATTATTCATTTGGTTTTCAACATACGGTTAAGTTTTTGTTTTTCTAACTCAATTTTCATTTGTGTTTGGGTTAAGGTAGGCCAGCGATCTAGTAACAAACTTCGTCTGAAGTTTTTGTACCATTTACTTCTCTTCACTCTTAACCATAATTGTTGTATTGTCATGGTTGTACTGTACGTAGGTGCTAGAGAGTAGTAGAAGGAGGTTATATACAGCACGAAAGTAATCTCGTGTTAGAAGAGGGGGAGTGATAAAATCATCTTCCCCTCTTGACCGCTGTTTCCACCCACGAGGAGCACCACTTCCCCGTGTATTATGGTGGGGTTACTCTAAATCCAAGTGTGGGTGTGAGTTTTAGTTGATCCTCTAGCTTGTCTTCTTTGGTCTAAATCCATCCCCATAACCATATGATTAGCTTCAGCTACAGGGTCATCCATCCAGGCTTCCATATGATCTAACCACTCTTCATGTCTTCTGTCTTTTATTTGTTCTTCAGCAGATAAGGCGAGGGCATCTGTGTACCATTTAACGCCTTGGGCGAGGGCATCAATTCTGTCATCGTGTCTAACAGCTCCTTTTTCTCTGCACATTCTGGAGATTTGGTAACCAAGCATATATTGGAATCTATTTTCAGTTGCCTCAGCTTCATTACTCTTATAATCCCACGTAATGACGGAAGGATCCACAACAAGCCTATGCTGATTAAAGACAGGTTCAAGACTATCAATAATACGATCTTCTTTCCTAACATTTGCTCTAGTCTCCTCTATGTTAATGTTTGTTTTTGTCGTCTGACAATGCTTTCTAAATAGCTCTGATACAATACCATCGCCAAAGTTGCTCTCGATGAGCAGCGTACTCGCATCATACTTTCTACATCTCCTAAGTATTTCTAACAAAGTTTTGTCGCTATATCCATCTTTGGATGCGTACATTTCATGCAAATATATTATACCGTTTAGTTGTGACAAAAATGTAGCTACTGTTTCATCGGCTCCACGCCCAGATGGGTCAACACTACATATTGTTTCACTATATTCCATCCATTTACCTTGTATTTGCATAGGTTTGTAGTAATAATCCCCTGGGAGCCCTACACAAGGTAGGTCTTTCATTACATTGTCTGGATCTGAGCACCATATTATGTTTTCAGGTGCATGTGTTGGATTAACAGGATTTATTATTAGGTCTGCAAATTTTAATGGGAACTT
>PBLU01000015.1 GCA_002721875.1 Chloroflexota bacterium
GATTTTAAATTATTCCAATCTTTAGATCCCTTAACCCATATATCTGCAAATTCTGAATCAGACACAGTTTCTTTTGTAATATCTTCAAATCTTGACTTAAATTGGTTAAGTGAGTTACTTATAGAATCTTTATGCTGAATAGTTAGCAGCTGGGTTTGTTTCCTGAGCTGAAATACTAATACAAATGCAACAACCAAAGTTGCCACCCCTGTTATTAATTGTGCTACTACAAGTAAATCCATATTAAGCCTTTATTTTTTATAGGGATAAGTTGTTTCTGTTTCTTGCAATCCATTTAATNCCAATTCTTCATCTATTTCTCTCACAATTTCATCTAGTATTTTTACAGAATCTGTATCTAATTGTTGCCTTATAGTAGATACTCTGTAAGCCTCTCTTATCCCTGGACTACTTCCTAATATTTCTCTTAGGTGAAGCGATTTTTCATAACCAGTTTCATCAGAAAATAAGTTTTTTAAAAGCGTTAGTTCTAGGGTAGAAATTACCCATTGATGAAAAATAGATTTTTGATTCCTATCTTTTAGTATTTTGTAATCATATCTTGCTTTAAAAATCATTTCACTCAATTTAGAATTAGATAATAACGAATAAGTAGCTGCTGTTCTACGTTCACCTATCTGNTTTCTTACCTGTTGTGCAAAATCTTTATGTTGCAACTTTAATTGATTTGTTTGTTGTTTAAGCTGAAATACCAGTACCAGTGCAACAATAAGAGTTGCTATTCCAGTAATTATTTGTGCTATTACTACTAAATCCATAATAAAAAAGTCTATCAGAAAAAAGGTTGATAATTTATCAGGAACAAATAAAATTTTTATATGACTCTAACTTCAAATCTTAAAAATAAGTATTCAGATTTATGGGAATCTATGACACGTCATAGATTTGTGTCCGAGTTATCAGACGGGTCTCTAGATGAAAATATTTTCAAAAAATACTTCTTGCAAGATTATGTATTTGTTAATGATTTAGTTACGCTAGCATCTCAAGCAATTACAAAATCACCAAACATTGATGCTGCTTCAGTTTTCAATAATTTCCTAACTGGAATTTTAGATCCTGAAAATGATTTNTTTTTAAGATTTTTCAAAGAATTAGGAGCATCTGAAGAGGAATATTCTTCTGCTAAGGCTTCCCCTACAACTCAAGCTTTTGGTGATTTTTTAGTTAGAACTTCATTTGAAGGAAGTTTTGATGATATTGCTTTGGTTTTATTTGTCACTGAAGGAACNTATCTNGACTGGGGAACTCGNCTAATAAATGAAAGAGCAAATCCTCAAAATTCTGTTTACAGAGAATGGATAGATTTACATGGACCTGAAGTTTTAGGAGATTTAGTTAATTGGCTTGAAAATTACTTAAATAATGATTCTAAGATTTCTAGGGATAGAGCAGACTATCTTTTTCATACAGCACTTAGATACGAATTTTTGTTTTGGGAATCATCTTATAGTAATGAATTATGGTTCGATGAATAAAATAGAATATTCAATATATTTCACTTAAAATCTTANGTAATTGATAAATTGACTTNTGTGACTGATAATTTTCTTAAGGACAAAAATTATGAATAAAGAAAAATATCAAGAACACTTAAAAAATGAACATAACATAAGTAGCTTTGCCAGTAANATAAAGGAAATTGTATATGGTGGAACAGATGGCATAATAACAACATTTGCAGTAGTTTCAGGATTTTCAGGAGCAAACTTGGGTTCACAAGCACTGGATCTTACTTTAATCACTGTATTAATTTTTGGATTAGCAAATCTTATTGCTGATGGAGCTTCAATGGGACTTGGAAGTTTTCTTTCACTAAGATCTGAAAAAAAAGTATATGATGATTTTTATCAAAAAGAACTTCATGAAACTGAAGTCTCATTGGATGAAGAAATAGAAGAAACAGAATTAATACTTTATGAGCAAGGATTTGATAAAAAAGATTCAAAATTATTATCTGAAATATTTTCTAAAAACAAACGTTTCTGGATTAAGTTTATGGTTCAACAAGAAGGTGGATTAGATGACGCAGAAAATACTAATCCTAGTTTAAGTGCAACAATAACTTTTTTTTCATTTTTATTTTTTGGATTCATTCCATTAATCCCATATGTTTTAGGTAGTGAAATATCATTTTCTAATCTGTTTGTATACTCAATTTTATCAACAATTTTGTCTCTTGCTGTACTAGGTTTTGTCAGAGCCTTAATTTCTAAAAGCTCATATATTATTTCTATTTTTGAAACAGTTATCTTAGGTGCTGTTGCATCATTTTTAGCGTATGGAGTTGGTTATCTTTTTACTCTATAATCATTTATAAAATGATCTATAGGAGTAAATTTTGAAAAGAGTTGGATTCATTATTAAGGTTAAGGAAAACGAAATTGATGATTATAAAAAGCATCATCAAAATGTATGGCCAGAAATGAAATCTGCTCTGAAAAAAAATGGATGGGACAATTACAGCTTATTTATGCGAAAAGATGGATTAATGTTTGGTTATTTTGAGGCAAAAAATTCATTTGCAGATTCCTTAGAAGGAATGTCTACGGAAGAGGTAAATGATCGTTGGCAAAAACTTATGGCTCCTTATTTTGAAATACCCGAAGGTGCTGCCCCTGACCAATCAATGCTTGAATTGGAAGAAGTTTTTCATATAGACTAAACCAAACCCAAAAGGAGAATACTTTAAATGCGATTAAAAGATAAAAATGCAATTGTTACTGGAAGTGGCAACGGAATAGGAAAAGCAACTGCTGAATTGTTTGCAAAAGAAGGCGCAAATGTTATTGTTGCTGATATTGAAGAAGACTCAGCAAAAGAAACAGTTNNAAATATAAAAAAGTCAGGAGGAGAAGCAGATTTCATAAAAGTTGATACTTCCGATTTAGATTCTGTCGAAAGAATGGTGAATTTTTCAATCAAAAAATATGGAGATATTAATATTTTAGTTAACAACGCAGCAGCATTTGTTTTTGGAAAAATTGAAGATATAGACCAAACAGACTGGAATAAAGTATTGGGAGTAAACGTTATTGGATATGCTAATTGTGTTCAAAAATCCCTAGATTCACTAAAAAAAAATAAAGATAGTTCTATAATCAATATCGCTTCTGTTTCTTCATTTATTGCTCAACCAGAATTTATCCCCTACAATACCTCGAAAGGCGCAGTTCTACAATTATCAAAATGCCTAGCTATGGATTTAGGTCAATACAATATTCGAGTAAATTCAATTTGTCCAGGATCGATTCGAACAAGAGCTTCAGATATGCATATAAACTCTTTAGGCTTAGATCCTGAAAAGGCTTATGAAGATTTTGGTAATGATGCAATGTTAAAAAGAAATGGGAAACCAATTGAGATAGCTTATGGTGCTCTATTTTTAGCTTCAAATGAGTCTTCTTTTATGACAGGTTCTGAGATTGTAATAGACGGTGGTGCAACAATTGACTGATCAATTTAAGTTTATCGATTCACATGTTCATCTTTATGATATGAACCATCCCACATTGTANTATGGNCACTGGCANCCAAATGAAGATCTNCCTCTAAAAGAACTAGGAAATAGAAATTACTTAATAGAGAATTTTNTAGGCGATGCTAGCCCTCTCGGAATGAAAAAGATGATTCATGTTCAAGCTGCCATAGGATCAAAAGATCCAGTTGAAGAAACTAAATGGCTTGAAGAAATAAANAAAAGGACGGGCTTACCTAATGCAATAGTTGGACATGTAGATCTAAGATCAAATAATGCAAAAAAGGTTATAGAAAAACATTTAGAATATCCACATTTTAAGGGAATAAGAGACTTTTCTTATGGAGATTATTTAATGAATAATGATTTTAGAGCAGGATTTAAATTACAAGAAGAATTTCAATTAATTTCTAGTATTGCAGCTAGGTGGAATGAGATGGAAGATTTAGCAGATTTGGCTAAATCTTTCCCTAATATAATAATTGTTTTGGATCATGCAGGAAATCCAGATTATAGAACTAAAGAATATTTTGATAATTGGCTAAATAGTATGACTAAGATATCAAAAATTGAAAATATCATATGTAAAGTATCAGGGTTAGGTATGGGAGATCATAATTGGACAAAAGATTCGATAAAACCCTATGTATACAACTGTTTGGAATTATTTGGGTTCGAAAGATCGATTTTTGGAACAAATTGGCCAGTAGATAGTTTNTATAGTAACTACTCAAAAGTTATTGAATCTTATAGAGANTTAACAAAAGAATTTTCAGAAAACGAAAAAGAACTTTTCTTTTATAAAAATTCTGAATCTATATATAAAATTTAAAAAAATATCTTCTCAAATAGTTAGTTATCTAGAGTAATATTTGAAGGTTTGAATTTCTGTTTNCTCCATTCTCTGTATACATCTTTCCTCATTTGCATAAACTTTTCATAGTCTTCNATAACCTGCTTTCTGAATGGATCAATTAAGTTATCATTTGGGACTGGTGTGCCTAAATAATTTACACCTGGTGGCCAAAAATAAGGATTTTCAAGTTGATCTGGAATAGGAGTTGCTCTTTTCCAATCTTCTACCCCTACATATGATGAAAACCAAGAATGGAAAAANATTATTAGTAAAATAACTAATCCACCAATTATAATGGGTACTTTGTTTTCACTAAAATTGATCATATAGATTCTTTTTATTTATATCAAAATCGATTTAGTTTATGTAAAATCTATACTATGAAAAGATCTTTGAATATACTTTTATATATTGTTTCATTTAGTTTGTTATTTGTATCTTGTAGTCACAGTCATGATGATTTAGATNATAATGATTCAGATCATCATTCTTANGAATCAGGTTACATTTCCATAAGTAAATATTGGACATAAAATGATTTTTATTAAACTTATTTTATTACCATTTAAGATTTTACTTTTACCAGTTAAATTAGTTATTAAATCTCTAATTCCTGGGAAATAATCTAGTATTTACTTTTCTTACTTAATTCAATTACAAAAATATATGAAGCGTTTTCATTATTGCCTTGTTGAATTCTAAAGACATAGTCTCCAGGCTCCAAAATGACTTCCTCTCTAGGAGAATCTAAATTACTGGAGTAATATAAAATATTCTCATCTATTTTGTTGTATTCTGAATCAGGTCCAAAATGACCATAGGCTATCATCTTGGATATATCATCATTTGCAGTAAATTTATTATTTGCTTCTATGGCAAAAAAAGCTATTTTATCTTCTCCCTTGTAGCTCAGTAATTTAATTGAATCAGAATAAAAATTTTCTTTTATTGAGAAAAGAACATAATCTCTATTATTATCCCCAAATTCATTTAATATATACANATCAGACTCAATATAACCTAAATCTGTTGGATTATTTGGATCATCTGAATAATCCTCAGGAAAAATAACAGAATCATATTGTGAAATTGGTGTAGCTATTGGCAAGGGTGTTGAAGTAGGTATTTGTGTATCAGTAGGNAAATAAGTTGNTGCNGGAATTNGCTGCAATGCAGGCAAAGGAGTTATTGCAGGTAGAGGAGATTTAGCTGGTAATGGAGTTGCTGGAGGTAAAGGCGAAAGAGGTGTAATTGNGGNAGGCTTACTATTAGCTTGTTCACTGCTACAAGCAACCAAGTAAAAGATAAAAAAAGCTAGAAAAATTTTCTTCATAAAATTATATTATCAAGGCTCTAGATATATAAATTTATAAATAATTTTTTGTTAATTATTTATAACCAAGTAGATAAACTCTTAAAGCTTTTTCTGGTCTTTTCTAATGAAGTATGCGGGTAACCAATAGTCAAAACTCCAACTATTTTAAGANTTTCATTTATTCCTAAAATTTGATCCAATGAATTAATTTTCGTTATTTTTCCTGTTGACCACCCTACTCCAAGGCCCATTGTTGTAGCAGTGAGCTGCATATTCTGAATCGCGCAGCAAACTGCACCATAATTTTCTTCAGTAATTTCATCATTAGAATCTACTAANCTGTANACAAAAATTAACGATGGGGAAGATATTATTTGCTCTAATATTTTATCTTTNTGTGATTTATTGAGTTGAGATTGACTTGTATTTTCTTGTAAGTCGATAATCCCTTCTGCTATTTTCTCTCTTATTTTGGAGTGTCTTTCAATAATAAAAAAACGCCAAGGTTCAGTATTTCTATGATTTGGCGCCCAAATAGCAGAATCTAAGATAGTTTCAATTTGTGAATCATTAATTTCTTTATCTATAAAATTCTTTGTATTTCTTCGAGCCTTGATTATTTTCAAAATTTCTTCTGTCTTCTGCATAAGATTCCCATTCATTTATTGTCTACTNCTTAAGTATACTTTATATAGATTTGTTTTTATATTATTTGATAAAATTATATATATAAAATTAATTTCTATGGATATAAAAAAACTAAAAATAAATGATTGGATTTTTGGCTTACTAGAAACTCTAATAATTGGTTACTCTCTTTTTCTAATTATTGATTCTCTAATTGAAAAATCTGAAGCTAAAAGAAGAAAATTTGAAGAAGCCACAAATATAACCCAACAACTATACTTCCAAGATCTAGAATCTCTAGCATCAATTCAGTTTATATCTGGGATAGTTCTACTAATTTTTGCATCTACTATATTCTCCATATATTTTAGAATAATTAGAAAATAATTATCTAAAGTGAAAAAATTTTTTCAAGATAGCTTACTNGGTAATAATTGTTATGGATGTGGAGCTTGGAACAAAAAAGGATTAAGAATAAAATCTTTTTGGGACGGGAACGAAACAGTTTGTGTTTTTACACCTCAAGCTCATCATGCAGCAATGCCTCCAGATGTAATGAATGGGGGCACAATATCAGCTCTAATTGATTGTCACTGTGTATGCTCATCAATTGCAGATGCTTATAGGTATGAAGATAGAGAAATTGGTGAGGGAGAATTGATTTGGTATGCAACAGCATCTTTAAGTATTCAATTTAAGAAACCTACTCCTATCGATGGACCCGTAACTATAAGAGCAAAGCTAATTGAAAGAAAACCAAAAACAACTTTATTTTATGCAGATTTTTTTTCTCATAAAGGAGATTTAACTTGTACTGGTGAAGTTCTTTCAGTAAGAGTTTCTAAAAAATGGNCTGATCCTAATGGATTTTTTTATTAGTAAGGTGATTTATGAAGAATGAATTAGAGATGATTCAAACATTATTTGAGTANCAAAACTTTGGTCTTGTACCNTTTCCAATCAAACCTTTTTCAAATGATCCACATAATAAAGATCAAGGGAAAGTTTTTTTTGATAATGCAAAATTNGGTATACAGATGTCAGAAAAAAATATTTATGAATGGTTTGGAGATAAAAAACTTGATAATTGTGGTCTCATTTTAGGTGAAGAAGGCAATTTATCAATACTTGAATTTGAATCCGTAAATGATTTAGAAAGATTACTCAAATCTTTAGAAATGAAAGGCCTAGATAAAATACAAAATATTATATTTTATAATTTCTTAGAAAATTTATATAGCTCAACAACTCTTATACATACTCCAAATAAAAGTATTCAATTTTGGTTTAGATTTTCTAAATTACTTCCGAACTTTATATCTAATAAAAATAAACTAATAAAAGAATTAAGTGGTATAAATATTTACTCAAGTGGTTATATTACAGCCCCTCCTTCTTTCGTTAGGCAAAAAAATTTTATTGGCCAGTATGAAATTGAAAGCGGCAAACCTCCTTCAAAATTTCCCGAGGAAATAAGTTTCTTTAGTGATATATTATCTAAATAATTTAAGTCCGCTTAAAGGCCAAATTCTAAGTGCAATTTGTCCTTCTACCTTTTCAAGTGGCACACATCCAAATTGCCTAGAATCATTAGATAAATTTCTGTTATCACCAAGTACAAATAGACAATTTTCAGANATCTGGATTGGGAACCCAGATTTAGGAGATGTAAGAGTGATTCCTCTAGTTTGAATATTTCCGTTAAGATAAACTGTTTGATTTCTAATATCAACTTCATCATCAGGTAAAGCTATGACTCTTTTAACCAGTTCAACTCCATTTTCTTTTTTGAATGCTATTATTGAATCTCTTTTGGGCATTGATAAAATTAATCTTTCCTGAGTAAAAGGAATTGATATATGGTTGACGCGAAAAACCAAAATTTTATCTCCATCATTCAAGGTTGGTTCCATAGACCTACCATTTACTTCAAAAGGAATAAAAAGTAGTGAAATGAAGATAACTATCATTGTAGATAAAATCATAGTTTTAGAAATTGAAAGAAGATTTTGAATCATTTTAAATATAATTTTTGGATTAATTCTATAACGTTTATGTAAATTCTAAATTAAAAGATAGCTAGATTTATGAGATGTTTATTCTAGAAAACAGGCTATAAATCATATAAATTTTAATATATTCTTTAATAAGCCACAAACAAAGGGGAATTATGGTTTTTTCAGATAAAGACATAAAAGAAGCAATTAATAATGGAATTATCGGAATTGATCCATACTTTGAAAAAGATGTTCAACCTGCAAGTGTTGATCTTCACTTAGATAAAAAACTTCTTATATTTAACAATTCTAGTGCACCATTCATCGATCTAAAAAAAGAATTACCAGACCTTAATGAACCCATTATCATTCAAGGAGATGAGCCATTTATTATTCATCCTGGTGATTTTGTATTAGGCTCAACNCTAGAGAAAATTACCATACCAAATAACATGGTAGCTAGAATAGAAGGAAAAAGTTCACTTGGAAGACTTGGATTGTTAATTCACTCTACAGCTGGATTTGTTGACCCAGGATTTAGCGGAAACTTAACCTTGGAGCTTGCAAATGTGTCAAGACTACCAATAACTTTATATTATGGAATGAGAATTGGGCAGATATCTTTTCAGAAAATGATTTCAGAGGCAGAAAAACCATATGGATCACCAGAATTGAAAAGTAGATATCAAGGTCAACTAGATCCTACTGAAAGTAGAGTTTTTGAAGACTTTGAAAAACAGATTTCAAAAAAAGAATAAATGCAAGAAGAAAAATTTCAACAACTAGCAATTGACCTTGCAAAAAAAGCTATTGGAAAAGTTTCACCTAGACCAGCAGTTGGTGCGGTATTAGTTCTTAATGGGAAAGTGATTGGGAAAGGAAAAACAAACATTAGTCCTGGAGATCACGCTGAAGTAGAAGCTATAAAAAATGCATCAGATAAAACTTTTGGTGCAACTCTGTATTGCACACTAGAACCTCATAATTTTTATAGTAAAGATGATCCTTGTACCAAAAAAATTATTGAAGCAGGTATAAAAAAGGTTTCATGTCCTGTAGTAGACATAAATCCTAATGTAAACAGCAAAGGATTTGAGGAACTCAAAAAAGCAGGTATAGAAATTGAAAATGAATGGAATCAGTATCAAAAGAAACAATGTGAAGAATTATATGAAGCATATAATTTCAAAATCTTAAATAAAAGACCTTATATTTCAATAAAATTAGCCATGACTCTAGATGGTAAAATAGCAACAAAAAATCATGAATCTAAATGGATTACTAACGAAGAATCTAGAAAAAGAGCTCATGATATTAGAGGTATAAATGATTCCATTGTTACTGGAATTAATACCATCCTTCAAGATGATCCCAATATGACTTCTAGATATAAAAAAATTTATAAAGGTAATCCAAAATATAGAGTTATATTAGATAATAAAGGAAAACTAAATAAAAATTTTCAAATTTATAGTAAATCAAATGAAGGCATAGTCGTATGGTTCACAGATAAAAATGTTACAAAAGAAAATCTTCCTTCTCATATAATACATATACCTTCAAAAAAAGATAAAATCGAATTAAGAGATGTAATTAATGAACTAGAAAGCTTAGGTTGTAACAGTATATTGATAGAAGCTGGAGGGACCTTAGCTGGATCCTTTTTTGATGAGAAATTAATTGATAAAGTCTATGCTTTCATATCTCCCAGCATATTTGGTGGTAAAGATTCGCCTAATGCTGTTGAAGGAAATGGAATAAATAACATAAAAGACAAAATAAATCTTAAAATCTCATCTATAGAACAAATAAATGAAGATATACTAATCATAGGAAAAACTAATTAGAAATGTTTACAGGAATAGTAGAAGAAACTGGAGAAATTCATTCTATTAAGGGTGAAGAAATATCCATAATTTGTAATAAGATCTTAGAAGATTGTAAAATCGGAGATTCGATTTCTGTTTCTGGTGTATGTCTAACAATCACNAAAATTGGTTCTAACTATCTTAATTTTCAGATATCTGAAGAGACTAGAGATAAAACAACTTTAGGTAGTCTTGTAAATAATAGCTTAGTCAACTTAGAAAGGGCTGCTACTTATCAATCAAGAATTGGTGGACATAATGTTGAAGGTCATGTTGAATCAACTGGAATTTGTAGGTCAATAAAAAAAATTAAAGATAGTACAATCGTAACTTTTGAGGCAGACGCAATAATATTAAGCAATATAATAGTAAAAGGGTATATCTGTATTGATGGAACAAGCTTGACCGTAAATGAAATCAAAAAAAATACATTCAAAATTTCATTAATTCCTCATACAATTGCCGAAACAACATTTAAAAATATTAAAATTGGACAACTAGTTAACCTAGAAACAGATGTGAATGCAAGATACATTAGAAAATATGTTGAAGAAATAATGGAGAAAAATTTAAGTGAATAATCATTTAGAAGTTAAGCCACCAAGTGATAAACAAATAAAATCTGTAGAGAAAGCTATTGAATATTTCAAGCAAGGTAAGATGGTGATTATAGTTGATGATGAAGGTAGAGAAAATGAAGGAGATTTAGCATTACCTGCTGAAGATTGTAGCCCAGAGGATATTAATTTTATGGCAACTGTTGCAAGAGGATTAATTTGTACCCCCTTAGATGGCTCTATTATTGATAACTTAGAGCTAGAACCAATGGTTACTAAAAACACGGAATCAATGGGTACTGCATTTACTGTTTCGGTTGATGCTTCTGAAGATATAGAATCAGGTATATCTGCTAAAGATAGATCAAATACTGTAAAAAAGCTAAGCGACATTAAATCAACTTCAGAAGATTTTGTAAAACCTGGTCATATTTTCCCNTTAAGATATCAAAAAGGTGGAGTACTTGTAAGGGCTGGGCATACTGAAGGATCAGTTGATTTAGTCAAATTATCAGGTAAAAAACCAGCTGCGGTTATTTGCGAAGTTATGAATGAAGATGGATCAATGGCAAGAGGAAATGATCTAAAAAAAATATCTGAAAAGTATAATATACCCATTGTTTCTATTGAAGATATCATTGCTTATAGAATAGCGAATGAAAATTTAGTCTCAAAGATTGCTGAGGCTAAACTAGCAACCAAATACGGAGAGTTTACAATAATAGGATTTAAATCTGAAGTAGATAATTCGGAACCTATAGCTCTAATAAAAGGTAACCTTGA
Organism: Chloroflexota bacterium; assembly: GCA_002721875.1. The sequence goes on from PBLU01000015.1 coordinate 11,503, forward strand.
TAAAAATGAAACTACACTAGTAAGAGTTCACTCAGAATGCACAACCGGAGATCTTTTAAATTCACTTAGATGCGATTGTGGAGATCAATTAGATTTGGCTCTAAAAAAAATATCAGAATCTGAATCTGGAGTTCTAGTATATATGAGGCAAGAAGGAAGAGGTATTGGACTTATTAATAAAATAAGAGCTTACAAATTACAAGATGAAGGTCTTGATACAGTTGATGCAAATTTATCTTTAGGTTTTCCAATGGACTTAAGAACCTACGGAATTGGAGCTCAGATATTGAGAGCTGTTGGAGTGAAAAAGTTTGATTTACTAACAAATAATCCCAGAAAAGTTATTGGTCTTGAGGGTTTTGGCTTAGAAATTATGTCTAGAATTCAATTAAGTGGCGAAATCAGACCTGAGAATAAAAAATATATTGAAACAAAAAAGACAAAAATGGGGCATAAAAGTGAGTAAGCAATCTGGATTTATGGCTAGCTTAAGTGCAGATCCATCTAAAATCAAAATAGCTATCATAAAAGCTAAATATAATTATGATATTACAGAAGAAATGGAAACATTAGCAATTGAAAGACTCAAAGAATTAGGGGTAACTAATATATCAAGNTACGAAGTACCTGGATCATTTGAAATTCCATATGCTNCTAAAAAAGTTATCAAGAATTATGATGGTGCAATAGTTATAGGNTGCCTNNTNAAAGGAGAAACNAATCATTATGAGTATATATCTCAAGGGGTAACATTAGCTATTCAAAATGTTATATCTGAAACTGAAAAGCCAATAATTTTTGGTGTCTTGACAGTACAAAATATTGATCAAGCCAAAAAGAGAATTAAAAGTGCTACGACATATGCAGAAAATGCCGTAGAAATTATTTGTAATTTTTAAATCAATCCTTCTTTTTTAGCTNTCGTTATTAATTCACTTGTTTCAGAATCACTTAATCTTCTGTTAGGAAGTATTGATCGTCCGCAATCTATTTCTAATATTTCAGATAGTAGAGTTTTTGAAGCATCTGCAGCAGAATTATAAGATTTCAAAACACCAACTTTTCTTGTAACTTCTCTTTGTTTTTCCTGAGCAAGTTCAATATTTCCAGACACCCATGCTTTATAAAGTTCATTGTAAACTGATGGAATAATTGAAAGTGGAGCATCTACGGTTCCCACTGCTCCAAGTGATAATGAAGGAAGAGGAAGGAAGCCATTGCCAGAAAAACAAGCAAGTCCCATATTACTAAAANTAGGAATCATTGCCTGATTTGCTGCTGAATGCTTTAATCCTGCAACGTTTGGCACTTGATCAATAACTTTTTCCATAGAAACTTGACCTGGAGTTCCAGCCTTACCCGGAACAAATTCCACTCCTGTTATTTGAGGAAGATTATAAACAAAAAAAGGTAGATTATCACAAGCATCAGAAATTTCCTTATAAAAATCTAATACTCCTTGCTCATCNGTAGGATATAGAAATGGAGGNAACAAACATATTGCATCACATCCAGATTCTTTAGCAGCTTTAGCTCCAGCTATAGATAACTCAGTAGTAATACCTCCCACGTGCATAATAGTCTTCACTCTACCTTTACATACATCTGCAGAAATTTCAGCAGTTTCTCTTCTTTGCCTTTCAGAAAGAATAGGCCCTTCACCTGTTGTTCCNGCTAACCAAAAACCACCAGCTCCATTTTGAATATCAAATTCTAAAATAGCCCGTAATGCATCTTCTCTTATTCCTTCACCTTGAAAAACAGGAGTAGGATTTGCAGGAAAAAAACCTTTATAATCTTCAATATCTTTTGCTATCATTTCAAAACCTCACTATCATATAACTAATAAACAATCTAAAAGGATTATACAAGTGACAAGGTCTGTAGACAATTGGGAAATTATTGATAATAAATTATTCAGAAGATATGAATTTCAATCTTTTATGGATGCCATCGATTTTATAAATAAAGTAGCAGAAGTTGCAGATGCTATAGATCATCATCCTCTCATCAGAAATGTGTATAATTCAGTTGAATTTGAATTATGGAGTCATGATCAAAATAAAATAACAGATGCTGACTATTCATTAGCAGAAGAAATCGAAAATATCAGTAAGGAAAAGTAATGAATTTTAGGGTCGCTGTNATAAAATGTTTCATGCTTTATNCAATTTTCAGNGGAAGAGCAAAAAGATCAGAATTTTGGTGGTTTTTTTTGTTCACATTTATAGTTGCAATAATGGGTATGATAATAGACTCAACTTTGGGTACACAAATAGTTACAGATAACATGGGTACTGTTTCAGAAGCTGATGACCAAAGAACAGGTATATTTACAACCATAATTCAACTTGCTACTTTATTGCCTGGTTTAGCTGTTGGTGCTAGAAGGCTGCATGACACAAATAGATCTGGCTGGTGGCAATTACTTTGGGTAGTAATAATTATAGGCTGGATTCCATTGATAGTATTTTTAGCCTCTCCTAGTAAAAATGATGAAGGAAAAAATCTCAATAGATTTGGCCCAGAAGACAATATAGGAAATCCTGATGATGATTCATCTGGACCATTAGCTGAAGGNNAANGATTCTATGATGAANAATATGATAAATCTGACGCAAGTATNTATTCTGNATATAGAAAACCTGAAGATAAAAGACCTGAAGATAAAAAACCCAAATAATTGAAATTTTCAAAGCAAAAGTTAAATAAATTAGGAGATCATTTACATGATCTATATGTCCCTGAAAGATTACCGGGGTGCTCAGTTTTAATTAATCATGCCAATGAAGAAATATATTATTATGAAATCGGATTCAGTGATCTAAAAAGAAAAAAAAATATAGATAGAGATTCTATTTTCAGAATTTACTCAATGACAAAACCATTAACTTGTATGGGAATAATGCTTTTACTAGAAGATGGCAAAATAAAAATAGAGGATGAAGTTGAAAAATATATACCTGAATGGAAAGACTTAAGTGTTTACCAGTCTGGTTCTAANGAAAACTTAATTACAGAGCCACCAAAAAGAAAAATGATAATTCATGATTTATTAACACATAGATCTGGTTTGACNTATCATTTTAATGAATCTACTATAGCTCAGCTATACCTTGATAAAGGAGTTACAATTGCAAGATCTCCAGAAAAATTATCTCCTGATGAGTATATANAGATTATTTCAGATATTCCACTAGAATTTTCTCCAGGAGAATATTTTAATTACTCTATCTCTACTGATATTTTAGGATTCATAATTGAAAGAATAACTGGAATAACATTAGAAGAATTTTTGTATAATAAAATTCTTAAACCATTGGATATGAAAGATACTAGTTTTTATATTGATAAATCTAAATTAGANAGATTTACATCATGTTATATTTTTGATGAGATCTCAGATAAATACATACTACAAGATGATTCAATAGAAACTTCTTACCTGGAAAAACCAAAAAGTTTCTCCGGAGGAGGTGGGCTTCTTTCAACAATTGATGATTATATGAAATTTTGTAATCTTATTCAAAACAATGGCTCAAATAATATAGAAAATATAATTGGCTCAAGAACTTTAGATTATATGATTTCTAATCAATTAAATGAAGATGAAGACCTTCATAAAATAGGTATAGGAAGATGGGGTAAAGAAGAATTTAAGGGAGTAGGTTTCAGTTTGGGAGGATCAGTAGTAANCGATCCTATTAAAAATATGAGNATAAGATCAAAGGGNGAATTTGCTTGGGGAGGAGCAGCTTCAACTGNATTTTGGATTGATAAAAAAGAGAAAATCAATGTAGTCTTTATGACACAAATGCTAAGCTTTCCTTACAGTGATNTACTACGAAAAGACTTAAGAACGCTGGTTTATCAAGCTCTAATATAAATGGAATCAATTCTTATAACAGGAGCAACCTCAGGAATAGGGAATCACTTAATTAAGATATTATCTAATACTAATTACAAAATTTATTTTGTTGGTAGAAATAAAGTAAAATGCGAAAATTTAGTTCAAGAATTAAGTAATAAATATAAAAAAGATGTCAAATATTTTTTATGTGATTTTTCAGATTTNTCATCAGTTCAACATGCAGGAAATGAAATATTAAAAACCACTTCAAGGATAGACGTACTGATCAATAATGCAGGTAAAGTTATCTTTAGTTATGGGAAAACTAAAGATAACTTTGAAAGATGTTTTCANATAAATTATCTATCACATTTCTTTTTGACCGAAATTTTACTCAAACATAAACTGCTTGNAGAAAATTCTCAAATTATAAATGTTTCTTCAACTGCTCATCATCCTAAATCATCTATAAATAGTTTAGATTTTATAAAACATAAAGAACTAATTGGAAAAATTAATTTTGAAGATATAAATTATGAAAATAAAAAATTAAGAGGATTCTCAGGAATGTTTTATTCTCGAAGTAAAATGGCTCAGATTATGTGGACTTACTTCTTATCAAAAAAAAGAAAGGATATATACATAAATGCTATCCATCCTGGATTATTAGGAAGTAATGTAATCGATGAAAATGGTCTAATAGGAAAATTGATAACTCCTTTATTTAAGCTTTTTTTCAAGAGCTCTAAAGAAGGGGCTGAAAATATAATTTATGTGATGAATAAAGTATCTAAAAATAAAATATCTGGTAAATATTTTTCAGAAAAAATAATTACTGATTCATATAAAAAAACATATGATGAAGATGACCAAAAAAAATTATATGAAATAAGTAAAAATTTAATTATGAAATTTTCTAAGTAGAGGTTTTTATACTGAAAAAACTATGATAATAATAAGTTATGAATAAAATTGAAGATAATTTAGAAAAAAATTTAGAAAAGATTAATAAACCATCTAGAAGAAATTATATTTTTTCTTTCATAATATCCTTAATAATTACAATTATTATAAACAATCTATGCTCTGTTACTTTAGGCAACTTAATTGATTGGATTTTCTCATCAGAAATCATTTACTCTATATTTTTCTCTCCGATAATTAAATGTATTTCATTAATCATTAGTTTTAGATTAGCCTATTCAAAATTTAATCAATTGAACATAAAAAGAATTATTTTTTGGCTTTGGATTGTAGCTATTATTCATACAAACTACATAAATCTAAGAATAAATTATTCTCAAGAATCTAATTCTTACAATGATTTCGAGCTATTAATAAGAATTATTCTTGAAATTTTAGGATATGTTTTTGCAATAAATTATCTAAACAGATTCTTTGACAGAAAAACAAAATGAAAATTATAAGAAATATTCAATTAAAAATAAAAAGCAATCCTATTTCTTCAACATTAATTCTGATATTACTATTAGTTATTATAACTTTAGGTGTCCCCTATTTATCAAATGATGATAAATCAAATGCAAATGAAGAACTAATAAACTCAATTACAAATCCTCAAAACTTACCTGGAGAATTTATTAATATAACTGAAGATTTCTCAAATGATCAAATTAATAATATTAAAAATTTAACTGATAGATTTTCAATAGAACAAATAATACAGTTAGAGAAAAGACTAGTTACAGATAATTTTGAATTAATAGACTTTACTGTTGATGATAGTTCAGATGAATATTTGACAGGTTCTATCAGTATAAAAAAACAATATGAAGAATTAAACCTTGATTATAATAATTTAGTTGAAGATTTTAAGAAATTGTCAGAAGAAAATGAAGAAATAAATGAAATAAATGACAAAAATAAGAATCAATTAATTTCAGTTGCATTTGATAATCAAAATCTTAAGAATCAAGCTATTTCACTAGAAGAAAAAATAAATGACATTAAAGAACAAAATGAACAAGTTGAAGAAACACATAAATTAGAGATATCTAATCTTAATAAAAATATTAAAGATCTAAATGAAGATATTGATAATCTTAATGTTCAAATAATAGATATAAAAGATTCTTATAGCTCAGGTAATCAAAATCTGTCTACAAAAGTAAGAACTGGGCAGTCAGCAAATTATAAATTTAACTGGCTTGAAATAGATAAGTTAAGAGATTCAGATTCTCGATATTTCAGAATGGACCTAAATGACATGACAGATGTAAATCCTTATAGTTTTAGACTGATGAATTATCTACCAACAGGAAGTATGATACCTCTTTTAAACGAAGAAACAATTGGGCTAGTTCATAAAACTAATGAAGATGACGAGTTTGATGTTGGAGATATAGTAAGTTATGTTCCTCCAGGTTTTGATAGCTCTCCTGGAGATATGGAAGGATGTGATTTAGGTTTAGAATCAATAGCAAAAACAAATTACAATCATATATCTCACAGAATAATTGATAAAAGATGGAATGAAGAGTTAGAAGAATGGAAATATCTTCCTAAGGGAGATCAAAATGCTCTCCATGATGGTTGCTTTATAACCAGTAAAGATATTAAGTATAAGCTTGAAATGCTGATTAAAATAAATAACTAAATTTACTGCTTCTAATAGAGAGATTCAGAATAAGATAGTAAAATGGAACTCAAGATAAATTTCTAAAGAAATTTGCCCATTAGTCTAGCGGTAGGACATCAGACTCTGAATCTGAGAGCCCAGGTTCGAATCCTGGATGGGCAGCCATGCCCCGTTGGTGTAGTGGCCTAACACGCCGCCCTCTCAAGGCGGAGATCACGAGTTCGAATCTCGTACGGGGTACCAATAATTTGATATTGGTTTTATTATAAATAAATTATTCCCCCAAAGTATGAACTATTTCAAATATACCTCTATTTATATTACTTAATTGAGGAATCAACAAATCTAAAATCTTATTACCTGATTCTGCACTAAGGGTTGTATTTGATAGAAATAATTCAGCTGCTTCTAGACTAGGAAAACTTGAATAATTTATTACTTTATTAACTTCCATACCAGCAATTTTTTTCATTTGAACCCTTCTTATTCCTTTTGAAAAGTTCTCCTCAGCATTACTATTAAATTGTAAATTTAGTAAATTCATTGCTTTGGAAGTATTCTCTAAAGGTATAGTAAATTCTCCTATTACCGCAAACTTATTTTTTAAGGAATTTTCTGGATCGTTTGAATTCATCAAGGAATAAAAACCATTATCCATCATTTCAAATCCTCCAACTTTTTCCTGCATATTTGAAGAAGCATTTTCTACCTTTTGAGATATGCTTTCACTTAATGATTCATATCTTGTCATTAAGATAAAAATACTTGGTGTTAAAAGACTTCTAAAAATAGCAAAATTTTTACGATTAAATTCTTTTGCATGTTGCTTCAAGCCATTTATTAATTTATCTGGATCCTTAACTTTTGTTAGTCTTAGCTGAGTTATAGTCATAATTTACTTCTTCCTTTCAATTTATCAAATATCAATGTAGTTATGTGTCTTTGAGGAGGCTCAACTAAGAAATCTTTGACTGACTCAAGCAAAGGAATATTTGTTCTTGACTCATCAAAAGTTGGCATACCTGAAAGTTTTGGGAAAGGTAGAGATATTACTAAATCTCCAGCTTCCACAGACCCAATAGGTACAGAAACTTGTGGTTTATTACCATTTCTAGTTCCTAAATTTTCTATCACAGTATCTGCAAGATCCCATCTTTTACCTGTTTTGGGTTTCATCCAGAACTGAATAATATATTTATTATTTTTCATATTATCTATATATGGTCCTGAAGCAGGGCTTAGTATTTCAAAAACAGTATTCACATATCCATCACAATTACTATTAAGTTCAATAATTTTATTTTGAATTTCCTTATTAGAAGACATTTTTTCAAAATGTTCATCTATTTCTTCCATTGAATCAAATCTCTTAAAATGACTAACTAAACTTACAAAATTAGTAAAAGGTGTTGTAATTCCACCTTGGCCTGACCAGCCCATTAGTTTTCTTAATTCTATAGTCCCTTCAGTTACTTCTCTTATTTTTGAAATATGTGGTTTTCTGAAACTTCTAAAGTTGTATGGCATTTTATTTCCTTTCTTATATGTAATTTTAAAAATTCTAATAGTGAATTATGTTTGCAATATGTCTATTATGACTTAGCGCAATTTCTCCCATTTTCGATATATTTGGTACATCCTTAAGGAAGAATGTAAATTCACTTAATGACCTAAGTGGTAAACGCATAAACACTAAATCAAAATCTCCGGTAATATTTACTGATAAAGCCGGTTTCACACCTTCTTTTTTAGCCCTACCTTCTCTTAGCATCTCAACAAGTTCCCATCTTTTGCCTCTAGCAGCTTTCCAAACATTAGTTAATAGAAATTGAGGTTTATCATCTACAGTTATTCCTTCAATAGGTTCAATAATTTCTTGCATCCAAAAAGTTATTGGTCTAACTAGATGGCTGAAAACTTTATCTGCTTGGGTCAAAAAATCTTTATTTTCATATAGTTTACCCAACAAATGCTCGTGCTCTTCCATACTCTCATAAGGATGAATAGAGATTACTGGAGTCTCAGACATTGAAGCTAAATCCATAACGATATTAGGATCATTTCTATCAGCAACATCATTAATGATTTGCCTAATTTTTATAATTTCATCAATTAGTTGGTTCTTTTCATTTGCTTTAGGTATATGAACTACCCTATTTACAACTTTTGGCATTTTATTTCCTTTCTTTATTGTTTAAGTTGAATATTTTTAATCATAAATTAGTGGGAAGTTATATCTGTGTATCTCCTCAACATAAGAAAAGAAGGCATTGGTAAGAGCCTTATTATCTTCTCTTTGATTAAGTGTTTGATCGTAATCTGCAATATCATTCATACTCATCATAGGTCTAGTCATATGAACAACACTCATATCTCCATTAACATTTTTCATGAATCCTGGTTTAATATTTCCATCAGGAATTGTAGATCTATACATTTTCATGTTTTCTATAAGGTCATGAATTTTACCAGGCTTTGCTTTAATTCTTACCCAAGTTCCAGCTGCGGGTTTATCCTCCCAATTTACACCTTCACTATTTTCTATAACATCAAAATGTGAGTTATAGTAACCATTACAGTTTTCATTAATTTCTTTAATTTTATTTTGAACCTCTGATTGATTTTTTTCTCTCATCTTTTCATACATTTCAGTAGCAGCTTCCCTACTATCAAATCTTGCCCAATGTCCCATTAAATTATGCTCGTGAGAATTTGCGGAATCTATAACACAACCATTTCCATTCCAACCCATAATTTTCCTCAACTCTAAAGTACCTTGAATTACTTCTTGTATTTTATTAATCTTAGGTCTTCTCCAACTCACTATAGTTAATTTCACACAAACTCCTTTTCTAATAATTATTACTGAAAAAGTTATAACATAAAAAAAAATTAAAAGTCATATAAAGTAAAAAAAGTGTTACAAAATTAAATAATTACATACTCATAGCTAAGGTCATTAACTTAGAGCTAAGCTTTCAGTTCAAGTGTCAATAAAAACTTTTTTTTCTCTATGCCACCGCCATAACCAGAAATATCTCCTATGTT
>PBLU01000016.1 GCA_002721875.1 Chloroflexota bacterium
ATCAGCCTGTTATCCCCGGCGTACCTTTTATCCGTTGAGCGATGGCCCTTCCACGAAGTGCCACCGGATCACTATGACCGACTTTCGTCTCTGCTCGACTTGTGGGTCTCGCAGTCAGGCAGGCTTATGCCATTGCACTCGACGAACGGTTTCCAAGCGTTCTGAGCCTACCATCGCGCGCCTCCGTTACTCTTTGGGAGGCGACCGCCCCAGTCAAACTGCCCACCAGACACTGTTCCAAAAGGTTAGGTTCAAATCATAAAAAGGGCGGTATTTCAAGGGCGACTCCCCCCAGGCTAACGCCTGAAGTTCATAGTCTCCCGCCTATCCTACACATTTTAAAACTCGAACCAATGCCAAGTTGCAGTAAAGCTCCACGGGGTCTTTTTGTCCTGCTGCGCGTAACCGGCATCTTTACCGGTCCTGCAATTTCACCGAGTCCATCGTTGAGACAGTGTTGAAGTCGTTACGCCATTCGTGCGGGTCGGAACTTACCCGACAAGGGACTTCGCTACCTTAGGACCGTTATAGTTACGGCCGCCGTTCACCGGGGCTTCAGTCAGTAGCTTGCACCACCTTCCTTAACCTACCGGCACTGGGCAGGCGTCAGCCCATATACATCAGCTTTCGCTTTGGCATGGACCTGTGTTTTTGATAAACAGTCGCTTCAACCTATTTTATGCTACCTTTTATGCTTTTTGAGGCAAGCTCATATACACAAAAGGTCCCCCTTCTCCCTAAGTTACGGGGTCAATTTGCCGAGTTCCTTAACGATGGTTCTCTCGAAGGCCTTGGGACTTTTATCCCTGTCTACCTGTGTTGGTTTGCGGTACGGTCTTCAAAAAATCTAATCAACGAGGCTTTTCTTGGCAGTTTAGAGTCAACAGAATTCTACGAAGCTAACTTCATAGTTCTCTCACCCCTCAGATCAATCATAGAAAGTATTTTAACCCTTTCTATTCTCTTACAGGCAAAAACACACGATGTCCAATACGTATGCTCTGTTTATCTTTCTGCGTCACCCCTTTGAATCAAACAAGATTTTGAAGGTGCTGGAATATTTACCAGCTGTCCATCGACTTTTCCTTTCGGATACGCCTTAGGCCCGACTAACCCTACGTCGATCAACGTTGCGTAGGAATCCTTAGACTTACGGCCTGCCGGATTCTCACCGGCATTTTTGCTACTCATGCCAACATTCTTACTTGTTAAAACTCCACCAAGCCTTACAGCTCAGCTTCAACGCTTTAACGACACTCCCCTACCGATCTAATTAAAAAATTAAATCCCGCAGTCTCGGTGATATGCTTTAGCCCCGTTTATTTTCCGTGCGGGGCCCCTTGACCAGTGGGCTATTACGCACTCTTTAAAGGATGGCTGCTTCTAAGCCAACCTCCTGGCTGTCTGGGCGACCCTACTTCGTTTAACACTTAGCATATACTTTGGGACCTTAACTTGCGATCTGGGCTGTTTCCCTTTCGACAATGGAGCTTATCCCCCACAGTCTCACTGCTATGATACCCTTCATGGTATTCGGAGTTTGGTTAGGTTTGGTAAGCTTGCGCCCCCTAGTCTATCCAGTGCTCTACCTCCATGAAGTATTTACATAACGCTGTACCTAAATACATTTCGGGGAGAACCAGCTATCTCCGTGTTCGTTTGGCATTTTACCTCTACCCACAGCTCATCCCAGCACTTTGCAGCGTACACGGGTTCGGTCCTTCACGAGATTTTACTCTCGCTTCAACCTGGCCATAGGTAGCTCACACGGTTTCGGGTCTACTTGACACGACTAAATCGCCCTATTCAGACTTGCTTTCGCTTCGACTTCATAGCTTAACTATTTAATCTTGCCATATCAAGTAACTCGTTGGCTCATTCTTCAATAGGCACGCTGTCACTCATATAAATACGAGCTCCAACGGTTTGTAGGTTTACGGTTTCAGTTCTATTTCACTCCCCTCACGGGGTTCTTTTCACCTTTCCCTCACGGTACTAGTTCACTATCGGTCGTCAAAAGTATTTAGCCTTGGAGGGTGGTCCCCCCAGATTCCGACAAGATTTCACGTGTCCCGTCGTACTCAGGAACACTTAAAGAGAAGACATTTTTTCGTTTACGGGACTTTCACCCTCTGTGGTTAGATTTTCCAATCTATTCTACTAAAATGACTCTTTGTAACTCTTATAAAAAGTGCCCTACAACCCCGCACAGGATAAATCCCACACGGTTTGGGCTATTCCCATTTCGCTCGCCGCTACTTAGGGAATCTCGTTTGATTTATTTTCCTCAGGATACTTAGATGTTTCAGTTCTCCTGCTTACCTACCTTAAAAAGGTTGATCGTATGATCAGGTTTTCCCATTCGGGTATCCCCGGCTAAGCTTGCTAGTCAGCAAACCGAGGCTTATCGCAGACTTGCTACGCCCTTCTTCGGCTTTTGACGCCAAGGCATCCCCCATAAACCCATAATAATTTGAACCTTAAAAATCGTTAATTCAATGGTCTCGATAAAACAAAAATTATTAACTTTTAAATGTACTAATCCAAAAACAAACAAAAAGAGTTTTTTTTTGGTCAGAATTTCATTATCTCTTTTATATGCTCTATAAGTCAATAGATTATTTAAATTTTTTGTAGATTCAAATATTCTCAAACACTGATATAATCTCATTGTCCTAAAAAATATATTAATTATTTTAAAGATTTTTAATGCTCGGGGGAACAATGATTATAACTATAGTTGGCGGCCAATGGGGTGATGAAGGNAAAGGTAAAATTATTGATCATATAGCTGAAAAGGCTGATGTTATTGCTAGATACTCAGGTGGAAATAATGCAGGCCATACTATTGAAAATAAACTAGGTAAATTTGCCTTACATCTTGTACCTTGTGGTGTTGGGTGGGNTGGTACAAAAAACTTGATTGGTTCTGGGACAGTAATTGACCCTGATGTCTTAATTAAAGAATTAGAATTAATAAATAAAAATAATCTTCCTGGCGAAATATTTATAAGTGAAAAGGCACATGTAATTATGCCATATCACATAAAGCTTGATCAAGCTGAAGAAGAATATAGAGGAAATGAAGCTGTTGGGACAACTGGAAGAGGTATTGGACCAGCTTACTCAGATAAGATTTCAAGAAATGGGATAAGGATAGGTGATCTTAAAAATATAGAAAATTTACAATCTAAAATCTCTAAAAATCTAAATATTAAAAACAAGATTTTGAAAGAGATTTATGGCAAAGATGAAATTTCTGAGGAATATATACTTAAAAAAATTGTAGAGTGGAATCAAAAGCTATCAAAATATATTGCTAACACAGAACAAATTCTTTACGAAAATATTGATAAAAATAAATTCATTCTTTTTGAAGGAGCTCAAGGTGCACTTCTAGATATAGATCATGGTACTTATCCATACGTTACATCTTCTAATTCAATATCTGGTGGCTCCTTAACGGGTTTGGGAATAGGAGCTAAAAATATAGATAATGTTATGGGTGTATTTAAGGCTTTTACAACAAGGGTTGGAGAGGGACCTTTTCCAACTGAAATATTTGGTAATGATGCAGAAACAATCAGAGAAATTGCTGGTGAATTTGGAACAACCACAGGAAGACCAAGAAGAATTGGTTGGTTTGATGCAGTGGCTGCTAAATATTCGGTTCAAATTAATGGATTAGATGGAATGGTAATAACTAAATTAGATATTCTTGATAAATTTGAAAAAATAAAAATTTGTACACACTATGAATATGAAGGGGAAGTTCTTTCATATTTTCCAACGGATGAAAAGATTCTTAATAATATAAAGCCAATCTACAAAGAATTTGAAGGTTGGGATGAATCAACTTTTGATGTTAGTTCATACGAGGCATTNAATTCTAAAGCAAAAGGTTTTCTCAAAAATCTTGAAGAGATAGTTGGTATACCAATAGTATATATTTCTACAGGGCCAAGCAGAGAAGCTACTATCCCTATAAAAAAATCATAAAATTGTCCTAAAAAAAACTTCTAATTTTAATAAATCATGCTTTCCAATTTCTGAACTTTGAAGATCCTTATAAACAAATTTTACTTCTGGAAATTCTTTTGAAAATTTTATATCTAAGTCCCTTGGAGAGTCATGAATAATTTTTTTAGGTAAAAAACCCTTCATTTTATTTCTAAAAAACTTTATCTGATCAAATAAAGTTTTCTGAGTTAAATTACAATTTGCAAACCAAATAGAATTATTTCTTAAGTTTGAAATTTTTTCAATGTAGCCCTTCGGTAATATCGAGGCAATAAGGCTAGTATAAAAATCTCCTGGAGAAAAAATGATCATACTTGAATTAGATAAACTCTTTAAGGCCTTTTTATTCGCAGGAACATCTCTTTTCTTGAGTCTGATATCAATAATTTTATTATTCTCATCAACAAAATTATTGATATTAACTTCTCCAGATATAGTTATTTCATTTGATTCAATTGTTAAATCACTTGGAATTTCTGATGAAGCGTAAACTAGTTGTTTTATTTGAAAAATCTCTCTGTAATTATCAATGGCATCCTGAATAGACATATTTTGCTTTATGCAGGAGAGTAAAATTAAGTTTCCAATAGTATGAGGTTCAAAGGATTTTGAATCAAACCTATATTCTAAAAGATTATGAATTTGGTCTGATACACAACTTGATAAAACTTTTCTAATATCTCCAATAGCAGGGATATCATATAAATCTCTTAGTTTTCCAGAGGATCCTCCATTATCAAAAGTAGATACAATTGAAACAAAATTTTGATCTTCTTTTTTTGCTTTATTTGCTGATTTTAGAATTCTTGATAAACCTGTGCCTCCACCAAAAAAAACTACCGCCTTTTTATTATCTAGAATCATATTTCTTGAAATTTAAGAAATATCCATATCATACTGATCCATAACAGGATCAAATTTATCAGTAAAATCTTTTGGAGCTTCAACCATAGGCAATCTAGGAGGACCCATCTTAAATCCAGATCTGTTCAAAGCATGCCTTATTGGAATTGGGTTGGTAACCCAAAATAAGGCATTGAAAAATAATAATAGTCTTTTATGCTCTTTTGCAGCAAGCTCAGTTTGCCCATCAAGGATAAATCCCATCAACTTCTTAACTTGATTCCCAATTATATTTGAAGCTACACTAACAACTCCATATCCACCTGTAGACATAATTGAAAACGTCTCATTATCATTTCCACTCCAAACTTTAAAATTTTCAGGGGAATCAGAAATAATATTAGTTATCTGATCAGGATCTGAGGATGCTTCCTTAACTCCTACAATATTGTCTATTTTAGCCAACTTTAAAGTAGTGTCTGTATCCATATTTAAGGAGGTTCGACTAGGAACATTATATAATAGACCAGGAATAGAAACAGAATTAGCGATCTTAGCAAAATGTTGATATAAACCTTCTTGGGTAGGTTTATTGTATGCAGGGACAGTTAGAAGTATCGCATCAACTCCTAGTTTTTCAGCTTTCTTTGATAAATCTACAGATGCATTAGTGTTATTATCTGTAGTTCCTGCTATTACTGTAGCACTTTCGCCAACTGCCTCTTTTACAGATTTAAACAATTCAAGTTTTTCATCCTCATTCATTGAAGGAGATTCACCAGTAGTTCCTCCAATAAGCAATCCATCAGAACCAGTCTTAACTAAAGCTAATGCAAATTCTTTAGCCCTTTCAAAATCGACATCACCATTATCAGTAAATGGTGTAACCATAGCTGTAATAAGTCTTCCCAAATCTTTCATAATTTACCCCTAATTGATCTTAATTAAGTCTCTTTTTATCATTGATTCAAGAATTTGTAGAGCGTTCAAGGCTGCCCCTTTTAATAAATTATCGCAACTTAACCATAAATTGATTTCTCTACTATTATTTGGGCTTTTTCTAATTCTTCCTACGAAAACTTCTTCTTTACCTTCACAGTAAAGTGGCATAGGATAAGGCAAATCAGTACTATGATCCAATATCTTTATTCCCGAATAATTGCTTAGACAAGAATTTATATCCTCAAGACTTAAGTCCCTATCAATAGAAATACATAGAGATTCAGAATGTCCAATTTTGACTGGCACTCTGACACATGTTGGGATTATTTCAAGAGATGGATCATGCAATATTTTCTTTGATTCATTAATCATTTTATGCTCTTCTTTTGTAAAACCATCTTCTAAAAAATCATCAACATGAGGGAAAACATTACTAGCAATTTTATAGTCATAAACTTTCGTTGCTGTATTTCCTGATAATTGATTTTTTAGTTCATTGACAGCTTCTTTACCTGTACCAGATACTGCTTGATAAGTTGAAACAATAACTTTATTTACTTTACAAATTTTATTTAATGCATCAATAGCCATAACCATAGGTGTAGTTGTACAATTGGGTATAGAAATAATTCCTTTGTGGAAATCTAAATCTTTCTCATTAATTTCTGGGACAACAAGGGGGACCTCAGGTTTCATTCGAAATGCTGATCCATCATCTATTACTATCCCGCCATTACTAACTATTATTGGTGCAAGATTTTCGCTAACTTCACTACTTACAGATATTAATGCAACATCAATTTTTTTAAGATTATCTTCATCAGTTTCAAGAATTTTAATTTTATCATTACTATAGTCAACTAATTTTCCTGTAGATCTTTCAGACGCAAAAAGCGATATCTTGTCTTTGGGATGATTATTTTTTTCTAAAAGTTTCAGGGCTTCTACGCCTACAGCTCCAGTAGCTCCAATAATTCCTATATTTATTTCGCTTAAATTTGTCAATTTAGATCCCCATTATTTTATCTAAACCAATTAAAAAATCTTTATGGCTTATAATTTCCTTAACACCTAAAATAACACCTGGCATAAATGAATTTCTATCTATGGAATCGTGAATCATTGTAAAAGTTTGACCTAATCCTCCAAAGACTAATTCATGCCTAGCAACTCTTCCTGGCATTCTAGCAGAATGAATCTGAACCCCCTGAAGGTCTCCACCTCTTGTATTTTTTATAGTTTGTTTTTCTGCAATATTTTGTTTATATTTTTGATCTTTTTTTGAAGATGCTGCTTCTGCTATTGAAATAGCTGTTCCCGATGGAGCATCTATCTTGTTTTCATGGTGACTTTCAATTAAATCAGCATAATCAAAATATTTACCAGCAATACTTGCCAATTCCATCATTAGAACTGCTCCAATAGCAAAATTTGAAGCACTTAGAACTCCTATATTATTATCCGAACATAGTTTTTTTATTTTTTTATAGTCTTCATCTAATAATCCTGTTGAACCACTAACTATTCTTATTCCTTTAGGTATTGCTAATTCACACAGGCTCAAAAAACTTTCACGGTTAGTAAAATCAACTATAACATCTGGTTTTATCTCAGATAAAAATTTCGATAAATCATTATAAATAGGTTTAGAATTTAGAGTATTATCATTATTTGAATTTATATCTACAGATTCAATAAGCTCTGTTTTTGAATCACCTAAAACTGCTTGGCAAACAGTCAAACCCATTCTTCCTAATGCTCCATTTACACTTACTTTAATCATATGTAACTCCTAAGAATTCCCACCCAATTGCTTTCGGTTACCTTTTCTTTTTGAAGACCTAAATTCTTCTTGATTATCTGAATCATTTTCTTTTTCTTCTTTGGGGGTTCTTTCATTCTGGTCATCACCCAACAAAGCTTTAATAGATAAATCAATTCTACCTTGCCTATCAATTTTTAATACTTTTACTTTTACTTCTTCTCCAACTGATAGCACTGACTCTACATCTTCAACTCTCTCTTTTGATATTTCACTTATGTGAATCAATCCTTGCTTACCAGGAGCCACTTCAGCAAAAGCACCGAAATTCATAATCTTAACAACTTTGGCATCATAAATATCGCCAGCTTCAACATCCTTAATTATTGCTTTTATGGCATCAACTACTTTTTCAGATATTTCTGAATTATTAGTACCAATCATTACTTTTCCATCTTCATCAATATTTATAGAAGCATCAAACTCCTGTTGCAGTCCTTTGATAGTGGATCCACCTGAACCAATAACTGCCCCTATCTTATCTTGAGGAACATTAATTGTTGTTATCCTTGGAGCATATTTTGAAAGTTCTTTGCTAGTTTCTGAAATGGTTTCTGACATGTGCTCTAAAATTTTCATTCTGGCATTTTTAGCTTTTTCTAGTGCAACTTCCATAATTTCAAAGGTTATTCCCTTAACTTTGATATCCATTTGTAAAGCTGTTACACCATCCTTTGTTCCAGCCACCTTAAAATCCATATCACCAATATGATCCTCTGCACCTTGGATATCAGTTAGTACAACATATTTATCATCTTCTCCAGTTATTAAGCCCATAGCAATACCAGCAACTGGATTTTTAATTGGTACTCCTGCGTCCATCAAGGCTAAAGAAGCGGAACAAACTGAAGCCATTGATGTAGATCCATTTGAAGAAAGTGCTTCTGAAACAGATCTTATAGTATATGGAAAATCTTCAGTTGATGGAAGCACGGGTATAACTGCTCTTTCTGCTAGCGCACCATGCCCTACTTCTCTTCTGCCTGTCATCATTCTTCCAGGCTCCCCAACAGAGAAAGGAGGAAAATTATAATGATGTATAAAAAACTTTTCTTTTACAGGATTGAATCCATCTAATTTTTGAGCTTCAGATAGTGGTGCTAAAGTAACGGCATTCATAATTTGAGTCTCACCTCTAGTAAAAATTGCAGAACCATGAACCCTAGGTAAATACCTTACATCAGAGGACAAATCTCTAATTTCATCAAAAGTTCTTCCGTCAGGTCTAATTTCTTCATTGAGAAGAGCATCTCTAATTTCTTTCTTTTCAATAAAATCTAAGGACATATTTATATCTAATTCTTCGAATTCTTCTGAAAAATCCTCCAAAATTTTATCTCTGATCAAATCATACTTTGCTTTTTTATCTGTTTTGTTATCCTTGGATCTTACGATAGATTTCAAGTCACTAAGATAAGATTCACTTATTTTAGACTTAATATCTTCAAGCTCATCTTGTTCATCTATTACTTCCCACTTATCTTTTCCAGACTCTGAAACTATTTCCTTTATAAATCGAACGATTTGTCCATTAACATCCTGTGCTAGTTTCAAAGCATCCAAAAGTAAAGACTCTGAAACAAATTCTGAGCCAGATTCTACCATCATTATTGCATCTTCTGTACCTGCAACAGTAAGATTTAGTTTGCTTACTTGAAGCTCTTCATAAGTTGGATTAACAATTAACTCATCGTCAATTAAACCTATAACACAAGCTCCAACAGGATCTGAGTAAGGAATATCTGATATAGCTAAAGATAAAGATGAGCCAATTATACCCAAAGCGTCATAAGGATTAGTTTCATCTGATGAAAGAACACTGATTATAATTTGAGTATCATTATGATAACTTTTTGGAAACAAAGGTCTTAGTGGCCTATCAATTAATCTACACACAAGTGTCGCATCAGTTGTAGGACGACCTTCTCTTTTAAAAAAACCACCAGGTAATTTACCTAGTGCGTATGCTTTTTCTTGCACGTCAACTGTTAGAGGCAAGAAATCTACACCTTCCTTAGCAACTTTATTTGCTGACGATGTCGCTAGAATTACAGTCTCTCCTAATGTAATCACACATGATCCATTAGCTAAATTCGCAACCTTACCTATTTCTACTTCAATTTTTTTCCCATGGATATCTAAAGAATAATTTTTAACATCTGACATTTTCTAAAACTTAACCCCTACACTTTATTAAGATTTAACAGAAATTGGGAATTTTAATTTTTATAATATTGGATTTTTGAATAATAAGACTTCTATCTTCTTAAGTTTAAAATCTTTACTACTTCATCATACTTTGGAGAATCATTTTCTCTTAGATACTTAAGAAGCCTGCGCCTTTTACCTACGATTTTTATAAGTCCACGTCTTGATGATTGGTCGTGTTTATGAGTCTTGAAGTGTTCGTTAAGTTGATTGATCCTACTAGTCATTGAGATTATTTGAGCCTCTGATGAACCAGTGTCTTTATCATGCTTTAATAATTTTATTATAGATGGATCGTTTTCCAATTTATTTTACTACCCTATTTCCTGAAAAGATTTATAGTTATTATAGGGATTATACCTTTCTTAATTTTTTTTTCTTTTTTTAATTTACTTGAAAATGATATCACGGAATATTTGAGCAAGTGTCATTCAAAAAGTCTCAATTTAATCTTTTTTTTCAAAAAGTTAACACAATCTGTACTAAGTTTACTTGACATCGACAATCTTGTACAAATATGATCTATATAGGTTAGATTTATAATTTAATCTTTTATTAATGTGCATTAATGTATTTTTATATAATGACTAATTCGGTCATCTGTGTATAATACTAAGGTATATTGATATAAATAAATTTTTAATAAAACTAAAGCTGATCTAGCGATTATAGACTAAATCAGTAAAGTTATTTACAGAAGGGGTAACCAAATGAAAGGTCAATACCATAAATTATTAATGATAATTTCTCTCTTAGGTGTGTCATTATTCATGTTCGCATGTGCTGGAGCTGATGGAACAGCTGGTCCAGCAGGACTGCCTGGACTTCCAGGTATTTCAGGAGAACCAGGAGCACCAGGAGCACCAGGACTACCAGGAGAACCAGGAGCACCAGGTAACCCAGGCCCTCAAGGACCTGCTGGAGAACCGGGACCTGAAGGACCTGTTGGTCCAGAAGGAAAAGCTGGTTCAACGTCTGGACTTTCAGCATTTGGAAGCGATGGGTCATCAACTATTGAGTGGCATAGAAGTGCTGATAAACTTGATATTCATCTAGCAGGATCAGGATTTTCACCAAATGTGGAAATAACTATATCTGCAGTGAATTCCAGTGGATTCAGAGTAAATGTCGTTGGTGTTGATAAAACTGGAGTTTCTTCCCTAACATCAGATGGTGCAGGATCTTTCGAAGAAACAATTTCCCTTTCAACAAGTTCATTCTCATGGTTGGATGATGATGGTAATGGAATTTTTCCAATTGCTATTCAAGCTTCAGGCGGTGGAAATATTGCTAACGCATCTGCTATTGTTGTTGATGCTGTTCCAGGAGACTAAACCCCATTAAAAATAGATAACTATGAAACTCCCTGACGTAATGTCAGGGAGTTTTTTTTATTTCAATGTAAGAGATACTCTCATAATTCTTCTTCCAACAACTGACCTTACTGTGATAAATGCGTCATTAGTTTCAACAACATCTCCAGAAGATGGTATTCTTCCCAATTGAGAATAGATAAATCCACCAATTGTAGATATACCTTCATTATCGATTCTAAGATTAAATTTTCTATTAATTTGATCAATTGATAAAGTAGCATCAAGAAGAAAAATTCCTTGTCTTATTTCTTGTATTTCAGGTGGATCTACATCAAATTCATCAGCAAGCTCACCAATTATTTCTTCAATTAAGTCTGTAACAGTTACTAATCCTGATACAGATCCATGCTCATCAAGAACTATTCCAATTGATGTACTATGTGTTTGAAATTCTTTCAATAGTGTTTCTAAATTTTGGGATTCAGGTATGTATAGTGGCTGCCTCAATAATGCTGATATGGTTTGATTGTCTATTTCTTCTTTTTCTAAGCTCAAGATATCTCTTGCAAACAAAACCCCTTTAATTGAATTTTGATCAGAATTATATACTGGTATTTTTGAGTAACCGCCTACTTTCATTTTTTCAATAATACTTGAGATGGATTCATCTATAGAAGCAGAAATAATATCAGGTCTAGGTTTCATGATTTCACTTACTCTTAGATCATCCATTCTCAAGATTCCTCGAATCATTCTTAGGTCTTCTTGATGAGCAGGTATTTGATCTGATTCAAGTAAATCTAGAGTTTCTATCAAGGTAGCAGTTGCTTTTTCATCATCATTAGACTCTGTGGATGTAGGAATACCCACATATCTTATAAATCCCTTAAACTTTGGGATACTTGAAAAAGTTTCTAAAAATCTACCAACCCCAATTGCTAAAAAATATAATTTGGAATTAAGTATAGAAAAAATTCTATTAGTTATAACTATAGAAATCACTAGAACAAAAAAATAAAATAACGAAACTATTAGTATTTTATAGCTTTCAAGATCAGATAAAAAACCTAACCTTACTATGAATAAAATAAATGATCCCACTCCAATTGAAATAATAAAATTTCTTATAAAGATAGCCAGGATATATGCTTCATAAGAAAGTGTATCTGAAGGATTTTCAGTATATTTTTCAATATCCGAATCATCTAAATCATCATTTGTAAGCCCAAATGTTCTATAGCCAAGAATACTTAGAGAATAATTTATTAGAACATATATTAATATTGAAAGAATAAATATAAGAAGATAGACTATAAAATCAATCGTCAAGTTCACCTTCCTGATCTATTTTTTTTGCGGGAACCCCTGCAACAGTAGTATCCTCTGGAACATCTCTTAGGACAACAGATCCTGCTCCGATAATTGTATTTTTACCTACTATCAAAGGTGAAACTAATGTAGAGTTTGAACCTATGAAAGAATCTTTTTCTATTTTAGATTTGTTTTTTGAAGTACCATCGAAATTAGCTGAAACAAATCCTGCTCCAAGATTTACATTATTTTCCACTACTAAATCTCCTAAATAAGAAAGGTGCTTAGATTTTGTAAAACTTCCTATTTTGGAAGATTTTACTTCAACAAAATTTCCAATTTCAACATTATCTTCAATAAATGAATTATTTCTCACATAAGAATATGGACCAATATTAGAATTTTTACCTACTTTTGAATCTAAAATTATGGAATATAAAGCAGAACTATTACTTGAAATTTCTGAATTTGAAATTGTGGAGTTGGGACCAATTATACAGTTTGTAGAAATTTTTGATTCTCCCAAAATATAAGTTGATGGGAAGACAACAGTGCCTTTTTCAATAGAAACTGTCTCATCAATGAATGTTGTATTTACATCTATAATTTGAACGCCTTTTTCAATCAATTTTTCCATATGTGTTTTGTTTGAAAAAAAATTTAAATTTAGTTTTTTGAAAATATTAAATATCGACGGAGGTTTCATTTATAGATTTATTTGATTAATAACAAAAAAGATTTTTTCAAAAATATGATGTGTTGGCAAATTTTTCATTTTCACTAATAACTTATAATAATATCATACTTATGTAAAATTTACCTATTAAGGTTTAGTTTATGGAGAGGTGTCAGAGTGGCTTAATGAGCACGCTTGGAAAGCGTGTGTACGTTAAAGCGTACCGCAGGTTCGAATCCTGTCCTCTCCGCCATAAAAAAGAATTATCCTATTTTGTAGTTTTTGATTTCTAAAGTTAATATAATGTTGATATATAATAATAATTAACCCAAGAATAAATTACTTAAATTGAGGTATAAAGTTGTCAAAAAATCTAGTTATTGTTGAATCCCCTACTAAAGCAAAAACCTTACAAAGATTTTTAGGTAAAGAATATTTAGTTGAAGCGTCTATTGGGCATATTAATAATTTGCAGTCTGGTTATAAAGCAAAATATACAGGCCCGGTTGTTGGATTAGATGAAGATTTTGAACCGATTTGGGAATATGAAAAAGGAGCCAAAACTAGAATTGATAAACTAAGTAAATTAGCAAAAAATTGTGAGAAAATTTATCTAGCTGCTGATCCTGATAGAGAAGGAGAAGGCATAGCCTTTCATGTTGCTAATGCGCTTATTGAAAAAGGGCAGTCAAATGAAAAATTTAAGAGAGTTGTTTTTCATGAGATAACTGAAAGTGCCGTAAAAGATGCTTTTGAAAAAGCAGGAAAATTAAATATGGATTTAGTGGATGCTCATATTGGGCGAAGACTAGTTGATAGGCTTGTCGGTTTCTCATTGAGTGGGCTCACCTCATCATTACTGAGGCTTAAAAGACTATCTGTAGGAAGAGTTCAATCTGTTGCAGTAAGTATTATTAAGGACAAAGAAGATGAAATTAATGCATTTATTCCGCAAGAATATTGGAATATAACTGGTGATTTTTCTAAAAATAAACAATCCTACCAAGGCAAACTTTACGATATTGAAGGAGTATCAGGTAAAAATCTTACAATATCAAATGAAGCCGAAGCAAAAAATATTCAATTTGAAATTGAAAAACTTAAATATAAAATTTTATCTATTAAATCTAATCTTAGAAAAACTAAGCCAAGACCTCCATTTACTACAAGCTCCCTACAGCAAGATGCTTCATCTAGACTAAGAATGGCACCATCTAGAACGATGTCGATAGCTCAGCAATTATTTCAAGGGATTGATTTGGGTAACGGAGAAGAAGGGCTAATAACATATATGAGAACAGACTCAAATATTTTATCAGAAGATTCACTAAGCCAGGTAGGGAATTTTATCCAAAATAATTACGGGAATGATTATCATAACCAAACAAAATATAAAACTAAATCTGCAAATGCACAAGAAGCTCATGAAGCGATAAGACCTACTTCTATAGCAAGGACTCCAGAATCTATTAGAAATGTTTTAAGCGAAGATCAGTACAAGCTATATGACTTGATTTGGAAAAGAACAGTAGCCAGTCAAATGGCAGAAAGTCAAAACAAAAAAACTATAATAATAACTTCATCTGAAAATGAAAAATATAAATTCATTTCAGAGTATGATGAATTGGTTTTTGAGGGATTCAAAAAGCTGTTCCCTCAAAAAGATTCTAATAAGATACCCAATATAATTGAAAATGAATTAGTAGATCTGGAAGACATCATAAAAGAACAAAAATTTACCCAACACACACCAAGATATTCAGAAGCTTCATTAATAAAGACTATGGAAGAACTTGGTGTTGGAAGACCGAGTACCTATGCAAGCATACTAAATACAATCAAGGAAAAAAAATATGTTTGGGTTATTAATAGATCAATATATCTAAGCCCAGTTGGAAATGCTTTAGTTGAAGAATTAAAAAAACATTTTTCCGAAAGTGTAATGGACTATAAATTTACTGAAAAAATGGAAAATGATCTTGATCAAATATCAAATGGAAATCTTGGTAGAAATGAATTTATAAAATCATTTTGGGAAAACTTTGAGCCAATTAAGAATAATTATGAAAAAATAGCTGATGAAAACCCAAGAAATCCTAGTGAGTATAATTTCTTAAGAACAAATATTATCTGCTCATCAAAGACACCTTGTATCAATTCAGAAACTGGAGAAGAATTCCAAGAAAATGATCCGCCTCTAGGTCAAAAATCTTTAGATAATTCCTTAGAAAAATTACCTAGAATGATATGGATTAGATTTAGAAACAAAAAAGGTGATGGTGGTTTTCTTGCTTGTGAAGATAGAGATTGTAAAGTTACAGCAGATGAGAGTGCATGGGCTGGTTCAGGTAGAAGAAGAACTAGAACAATTGAAGCTCTTAAAAAAACTATGAAAGAAAAATGTATACATTAATGTAATTTTTATCTTCATCCGTTAAGTTTTTCACTTATAAGATTATTATTTTTTTATTATCATTTAATATCATGACACTTAAAAATAAAAAAAAAATAATTACTCTAAAAAATTTATATATTGAAGAAAATCAAAACTTATCTTTCTACACAATTAGAAATAAAGAAAATGACATAAATAAATTTATTAACTTTTTAGGGGTAGATCATGGAAAGAAAATTGATATAGATTTATTAAGAAAATTTATCAGCGAGATAAATAATCTTTACAGTAAAAAATCTGTACTGAGAATAGTATCAAACTTAAAATCATTTTTTAATTTTTTAGTAGACAAATATTATATTAAAAAAAACTTGCTTAATGAAATAAATAATCCTAAGGTTGAAAAAACATTACCCAATATTGCAACTTTAAAAGATATAGATAAATTAATAGATAGTATCGATGAATCCAGTACATTAGGATTAAGAGATAAAGCTATTATTGAAATTATTTACGCAGCGGGACTAAGGGTATCTGAAGTCCATTGCTTAAATATAGAAGATATTGATTTTGAACTTAATCAAGCAATTATTTTTGGTAAAGGTAAAAAATATAGATCAGCTATATTTGCAGATCAAACAAAAAAAGTACTAGAAAAATATATAAAAAAAAGATGCTCTAAAAATAAAAAAGAAAAAGCTTTTTTTCTTAGTAATTTAGGTCAGAGATTATCAATCAGAAGTATTCAACATATTACAAAAAAATATATAAAAGCTGCAGGATTAAATCCTGATTTTCATACACATACTCTTAGGCATTCTTTTGCTACACATTTGATGGATGGTGGTGCTGATATTAGGGTAGTTCAAGAGCTATTAGGACATTCATCTCCAAAAACTACAGAAATATATACTCATATTTCCTTAGAAAAATCTAGAGAAATATATACAAAAGCTCACCCAAAAGCCTAAAATTAATAATATCAATACAAGGAGTTAATATGACCATATCTTCAGGTGAAATAAAAAGAAATATGACTATTTTATTACAAGATGAAATATATCAAATTTTAGAATGGCAGCATAGACAAGCACCAAAGGCTCCTCCTACTCTAACACTAAAACTAAGACATATTCAATCAGGCAATGTATATGAAAAAAAAGTTCCTGGAAATCAGAAATTACAATTAGCTCCAACAGAAATAAGAGAGGCTCAATATCTTTATAAAGATAAGGATATGTATGTTTTTATGGATAATGTAAATTTTGAACAGTATGAGCTTAATAATGAACTAATAGGTAATGCTGATAAGTTTTTATCTGAAGGAAATAATATCTCAATAATTTTTCTAGAATCAACACCATTAGCTATTGAACTACCTACATCTATTATAATGACAGTAGAAAATACAGATGTCGGACTAAAAGGAGATACTCAATCTGGAGCTACTAAACCTGCAACTACAACATCAGGATTAACGCTTCAGGTACCTTTATTTATTGAAGAAGGTCAAAAAATAAATGTTTCAACTAATGATGGGTCTTACTTAGGAAGATCATAAAAAATGAAAGGCCTAAATTATAGAAAATCTGTAGGCTGGTTATCGACTGGTAATGGAGAAGGCTCACTAGGATTACTAAAAAAAGGTATTGAACTTGTAAATAATGAAAGTATTGATATAAAATATGTTTTTCTGAATAGAGAAATTGGTGAGAAAAAAGGATCTGATGAATACATAAATTATGCAAAAAATAATAATGTACCTGTTATAAGTTATTCCTCTCAGAAGTATAAAAAAAGAAAAGGTTCTGAGTGGAAAGATCTTAGAATCAATTATGACAAAGAAGTGCTTAATAAGATTTCTAATTATCAAGTAGATTTTATAGTTGCAGCAGGATATATGCTTTTTTCTCCTGAAATTTGTAAACATCACAAAATAATTAATATTCATCCAGCATTGCCTGATGGTCCTGATGGAACTTGGAAAAATGTGATATTAGAACTGATTAAGTCTAAGTCCTCCTATTCAGGAGTTTCAATACATATAATGACTCCTGAACTGGATAGTGGGCCAACATTAAGTTTCGTAAGATTCCCAATTAAGCATAAAGGGTTATTAAGATATTGGGACGAAATAGAAAATATAGATGATCAAATAATAAATTCTAATTTATTCAAAAAAATAAGAGAAATTATAATCATAAATGAAAGATTACTATTAAAAGAAACTTTACATATGCTTTCAACTAACCAACTTCAAATAGAAAATCCTGTTGAAACAGACTTGAGTAGAAATATATAAAAAATTATGCTGCTTTTCTCGTATTATCAGTTTTTAAGATAGTACCCTCATTAGATATCAAATCAAATACATTTCTATTATTTTCCTTATCATACTTTACAACACATTTAGATATATCATTAGAGTTTGGTATTTCAAACATTACATCTAATAAAAGTTTTTCAAGTATTGATTTTAAGGCTCTTGCACCATTTTTTTGATCTAAAGCTTCTTTAGCAACAAGATCTAGAGCAGATTCCTCAAAGATTAGATCAACTTCATCAAGACTAAATAGCTTTTGATATTGTTTTATTAATGAATTTTTAGGTTCTTTCAAAATTCTTAATAAGTCTGAGTGAGTCAAGTCTCTTAAGCTGACCATAGAAGCAATACGACCTACGAATTCAGGTATAAATCCGAACTTTAGAATATCTTCAGTTTCAACTTTGCCTTCAACTTGAGGGTTTATTTTCTTACTTGATATATTTTCAAAGCCTATAGATTTATCATTTAATCTTTGGTCAATTATAGAATTTAAACCTTCGAATGCACCCCCTAATATAAATAAGATACCTGTTGTGTCAATCTGTAAAAAATCTTGCTCTGGATGCTTTCTGCCACCTTTTCTAGGAACATTTACAACGGTACCTTCTAAAATTTTTAGAAGTGATTGTTGGGTTCCTTCACCTAATTCTTTAGTTAATGAAGCATTTGCACCTTTTTTTGCGATCTTATCAATTTCGTCAATGTATATTATCCCTTTTTGAGTTCTTTCAATATCTCCATCTGATGCTTGATATAAACTTAGAAGAATGTTTTCTACGTCTTCACCTACATATCCAGCTTCAGTTAGGGAGGTTGCATCTGAAATACTAAATGGAACATCTAAAATTTTTGAAAGTGTTTGAGCAAGATAAGTTTTACCTGAACCTGTAGATCCAACCAAAAGGATGTTTGATTTTTGAATTTCCACATCTTCATCATTTTCTGACATCAATCTTTTATAGTGGTTATAAACCGCTACAGAAAGAACCTTTTTTGCATGACTTTGACCAATAACATATTCACCCAATAAATCGAAGATTTCTTTTGGAGTTTTAGTGAACCTAAATTGATTATCATTGTCATAAGAATAAAATTCTTCAGAGATTGTGTCAAAGCCAGATTGAATATAGTCAAAACAATTAACACAAAAATAAAGTGAAACTTTAGGATATCCGAAACGCTCTCCAGGGAAGGCCCTTATTTCTTCTGGTAAGTTGTAATATTTATTGCAAAGTGTACACTGCATAATTATTTTTTAGTTGATTTAGATTTGGTACCTTCAGGATAAATAACTTCATCTACCACTCCATAATCAACAGCCTGCTCTGCATCAAGCCAAAAATCTCTGTCTTCATCTTTTCTTATTTTTGATAAGGATTGACCTGTATGAGTAGACATTATTTTAGCTAATTTTTCGTTAATCCTTTGCATCTCTCTGAAATTTATTTCAACATCAGCAATAGTACCACCACCACCGCCAGAAACACTGTGCATCATCATAGTTGAGTTTGGAAGAGCATATCTTTTTCCTTTGGCACCTGCAGTCAATAAAACAACACCCATACTAGCTGATAATCCAACCGAATATGTACAGACATCATTAGGTATCATTTGCATAGTGTCATATATAGACAAACCTGCATAGACAGAACCTCCAGGCGAGTTGATATAAAGATTTATATCTTTTTCAGGATCTTCCCTAGATAAATATAATAATTGAGCAACTATAGTATTTGAAACAAAATCATTTACAGGCGTTCCTAAAAAAATAATCCTTTCTTTGAGCAGTAGTGAAAATATATCATAGGTAGCCCTGTCACCTCTTGAAGTAGTTTCAATTACTGAAGGAATTATAGATTGTGGATTATGGATTTCTGAATTCAACTTAATACTCCTTATATAAGTACTTTTAATCTTACTAAAGATTATTATTTTTTGCGATTATTGGTGGAAGATTTAGCTATTTTTATCAACTGTTGAATACTTTTTCTTCTTTTAATGTTATTACTGACTATTAATTTAAGATTTTCATCATCCGTCAAATTTTGATCTTTATATTGTTCTTTTATGACTAGAAGCTCTTCTTCAACTTCCTTTTTTGAAGCTTTTATTTGTTCCAATTTAATAATTTCTTCAATAACTAATAATTTTTTAAGCTCTTTTTCAGATGATTCTAAAGACTCTTTATAGAATTCATCTCTAGATTTATTAATAGCTTTCAAATAATCATCGAGTTCCATTCTATACTGAGATATTGATCTAATTCTGTCTTCAACAATATTATCTGCTGATCTTTGTATTTGTATCTCAGAAATAGTAAACTTGGAGAGATTGACCAATTTATCAATAATTTCATTTTCTAGATCAAGATTGTATTTGTAATCATTTTCTGCAGAAATTTCTTTCTTGATTTGATCTTTAAATTCCTTAATTCCTTTAATTTCAGGACTAATTTCTTTTAAGAATTTATCTGTAAGTTTTGGGATAATTTTTTCTTGAATTTCTAAGCACTCAACTTCAAACTTAACATTTTTACCTTGAAGATTTTCTTCTTTCCAATCAAGAGGTAGAGTCAGAGTAAAATCTTTCTTTTCATTTTTGGAAATACCTTTTAGATTTTCAGCAACTCCTGGAGCAATTAAGTTACTATTTTCAACAGCATAGAAATCAAATTCTTTTTCTGAAAAAACTTCCTCTTCTTTATATTTACCACTTAAATTTATCTTGGCAAAACCAGGAAAATCTAATTTAGAATTAGAAGACTCCCAAGTTGATCTTGATTCTAAAATTCTGTCGATAGTTTCATCTATTTTCTTTTTTGTAACTTTATTTTTAGAAATATTACTTTTTATAGAATTATAATCACCTAAATTAACTTCAGGCATCAGAGGTACCATAAGTATAATTTTTAATTTAGGCTCTCTCTCTAAAATGTCGACTTTGGGAGCGCAAGGATATTCTAATTTTTGTTCTTCTAATATGCTCGGGACAACTTCTTGTATTATAGGGTCTAAACTATTTTCTAATATGTAATCTTTTCCATATTGAGATTCAATTAATTTATAAGGTGCTTTTCCTTTTCTAAATCCAGGTATATTCACAGATTTAGAAATTTTCGTTGCTGAAGTTTTAAGATGCTTATTGACAATAAAATCATCAACTATAATTTCTATATCTACTTGTTTATTTTTTTCTGGTTTAACTTCTATTTTCATATTATTTATTCTTCTTGCTCCATAACTAGTATATTTAAATCCTCTAATTGCTCTTTTGTAATAAAATCTGGAGAACCAAATAGTAAATCAGAAGCAGATTGAGTCTTTGGGAATGCTATTACCTCTCTAATTGACTCTTCATTGCAAAGCATTGCTACTAATCTATCTAATCCAAGCCCCATACCTCCATGTGGAGGTACTCCATACTCAAAAGCATCTAGCAAATGACCAAATAGATTATTAACTTCATTTTTTGAATATCCTATAATATCGAACACTTTTTCCTGTAATTTTCTATCGTGAATTCTTATCGAGCCTGAACCTAACTCAACTCCATTACAAACCAAATCAAATAAATTAGCTCTTACCTTCCCAGGTTCTGAATCTAATAGATCGTAATCTTCTAAATGAGGAGAAGAGAATACATGATGAGCAGGTTGCCACGATCCATCATCATCTTTATCAAAAAGAGGAAAGTCAGTAATCCAAACAAATTTCATCTCTTTGTTATCAATTAAGTTTTGTTCCTGAGCAATATACGTCCTAAGATGAGACAATGAAGAATTAACTACATCTTTCTGACCAATTATCATAAATATAACATCCCCTGGTTTTGCATCGGTGATTGAAATGATTTCATCTAGGTTTTCCTGAGTAAAAAATTTATTAAGAGGACCTGAGGTTTCATCCAATTTTGGAATATCATTTTGTATATTTTCAGGAATTGATATGTAAATTAGACCACCTGCGCCCTGCTTTTTTACCATTTCAGTTAATCTATCAAATTCTTTTCTGCCTAAATTATGCCAATTTTGAGCAACTAATCCCTTAAGAATTGAATCTGATTTCAAAGAATTTTGAATGACATTAGAATTAATTCTTGTAGCTAATTCTGATAAGTCTTTCATTTCAAGTGAATAACGAAGATCTGGTTTATCTGTACCAAATCGATTCATAGCATCATCATATCTGATTACTTCAAATTTTCTATCAATTTTAATATTACTATCTACTGAGTTAATCAGTCTGATGTACAGCTTTTCAACTAATTTCATAACATCTTCTTGGTCAACAAAACTCATTTCCAAATCAAGTTGGGTATGCTCAGGTTGCCTGTCTGCTCTAAGATCTTCGTCTCTGAAGCATCTTGCTATTTGAAAATATCTATCAAAACCTGAAACCATCAAAATTTGTTTCATTTGTTGAGGAGATTGAGGTAATGCATAAAATCCTCCATGCTTAATTCTAGAAGGTACAACATAATCTCTGGCCCCTTCAGGCGTACTCTTTATTAGTATTGGAGTTTCAATATGAGTAAAATTTTCCTCTGATAAATAATTCCATATAAGATGGGTTACTTTGTGTCGCAATTTTATTTTTTTTTGCATAGAATTTCTTCTAAGGTCTAAGTATCGATATTTTAGTCTGATCTCTTCCGACACAACAGAATCATCATCTATTTCAAAGGGTGGTGTCTTGGACGTTGATAAGATTTCTATCTTATCAACTACTAATTCAAGATCTCCTGTTGGTATTTCTTTATTTTCTGACCCGTCTAATCTCCTAACAATAGTTCCTTCTACAGCAATTACCCATTCTGATCTTAGATTTTTAGCATATGAATGAGATTCAGCTGATATCTCAGGATTAAACACTATTTGCATTATTCCAGACTTATCCCTAAGATCAATAAATATCAATTGACCATGATCTCTTCTTTTAGAAACCCATCCAGCAAGCTTAATTTTTTTTTCTAATACAGAAGAAGAAACTTCTCCGCACATTAAATCTCTATACATAATTCCTCAAATTAAAATATATATTTATATATGGCCATACTCTCTTTTCGCAACAGATAAATTAACGAATGTTTCAGTTCTTCTGATCCCTTCTATAGATCCAATATCAACTCTGATAAACTTTCCTAATTCTTCAGCACTTTCTAAAGCAACTAAGCAAAATATATCATAGCTTCCAGTAGTTGTTATTACCCATCTTGTATGTGGTAGAGCAGCTAGCTCAGATGAAATATCACCAGTTTTGTCAGGTTCACACTGAACTCCTATTAAGGCTTCAGATAAAAATCCCAACTTTTTTGGATCAGAGGCAGCAACAATTGAAATTGTTTTTGATTCTAGTAAATTTTTTACTCTTCTTCTGATAGTTCCTTCGCTAACGTCTAACTCTCTTGCCATTTGGGCATTTGAGAGTCTTCCATCTTGACCTAGCATAGAAACTATTTTTTTATCAATTAAATCCATTTGAGAACCTGTTTGAACAACATTTTTATTTTATTATAACTGCAAAAAATGTATGAAAGGTTGATAAAAAATTGGTTTTTTTACTATGTAATCATTGATTTTGTTAGAAATTATCTAGTAAGATAAAAGATAGGATTATCGTAAATAATTTAATATTGGAGAGAATTTTGTTAGATTCAAAAAAAGATCAACTTGTAACATTCACCGAAGCTGCAAGTAAAAAACTTCTAGAAGTAATGAAAGAACAAGGTAGTGAAAATAGTTACCTAAGAGTGTCTATCAATGAAACACCAAATGGTGGATTTGAATATGTTTTTGGTTTAGTCGACCAACCTGAAACAACAGATATCGTTGGAGGTTCTACCATCAAGACTGTAGTTGATCCCGAAAGTGTAAAATTTGTTGAAGGATCTAACATTGACTATGTTGAAGGATTCCAAAGGTCAGGATTTGTTATATCTAATCCTAACTTCCAATCTGGAGGAGGTTGTGGAGGAGCTGCTGGCGGTGGATGTTGCGGTGGCGGCGCAGAAAATTCCGGCGGATGCGGAAGTCAAGCTGAAGCCACAAGAGAACCAGCAGAAGCAGCGGCGGGTGGATGCGGCGGTGGCGGAGGATCTTGCGCCTGTCAAGGTTAATATTTTCAAAATTTGGTACCAAAAATCGATAATACTTCTTATCCAATTTTTTATATTATTTAAGAACGGTTATTTACGTAAATAAGAAAGATTTGAAATATGACATATATTATTGGTAAAGCTTGTGTAGACATCATGGATGGAGCATGCGTGGATGTTTGTCCAGTAGATTGTATTTATTCTAATCCTGGAGATTCACAATTATTTATAAATCCAGAAGAATGTATAGATTGTGCAGCTTGTGAACCAGTCTGCCCTGAAAGTGCTATTTTTGCCGAAGAAGATGTACCAGATGATCAAAAAGAATTTATTAAATTAAATTTTGAATATGACTTTGATAATTCTGAACCAGGTCATAATGTCTAGTAATTAATCATCAAAAGAAGAATAATTTAAGCCATATAGTCTACTGTATAAACCTTCATTATTAAGAAGTTTTTCGTGGCTACCAATCTCTTCTATTTTCCCTGAATTTAGGACTATAATTCTGTCACATTTCCTTACAGTTGCCAGTCTATGAGCAATTGTGATGGATGTTCTATTTCTTAATAAAATATCTAATGCTGACTGAATCTTCTTTTCAGTATATGAATCAATTGATGAAGTAGCTTCATCAAGAATTAGGTATTGAGTATCTGCTAGCAACGCTCTGAGGATACTTAGAAGTTGTCTTTGACCCATTGATAAATCTGCTCCTCTTTGACCTATAACAGTATCTAATCCTTTTGGTAATGTTTCAACAAATTCTTCTATTCCGAGAAGCTTAATAGCTTCTTCTATTTCATAAATAGTTATATTGGGATTGCCATATTTCACATTATCTAAAATAGAGCCTGAAAAAAGAAATGGATCTTGTAAAACCATTCCAACTTTTTTGCCAATATATTCTTGAGTTAATTTTCTTATCTCAACTCCTCCAAGTATAACTTTACCTTTATTTGCATCATAAAATCTATGAATAAGATTTGAGATAGTTGATTTACCTGCTCCTGTTGGTCCAACTATTCCAATTCTTTCTCCATTTTTTATTTCAAGATCAAAATCAGTAAGAATAAAATTATTATCAACATAAGCAAAAGATACTTTATCAAACTTGATAGTTCCATCTAAAGGACAATCAAGAGGTTTCGAAGGATCCTTAATTGTAACTGGAATATCCAGTATTTCAAAAATTCTATATCCAGAAGCCATGGCTCTTTGCATCACATTATACTGCATTGATATAGTTCTAATCGGTTCAAAGAATCTTTGGACAAGAAGCATGTAAGCAACCATCACACCTGTAGTTATATGATCATTTATGAGTAGACTTGCTCCAACAATAATAATTATTGCAAAAGCAATTCCAGTTAGACCCTCTACAGTAGGTAACATAAGGCTAGATAATTTAGCTGCTTTAAGTTGTGATTTTAGTAAATTATCTGCTTTAGATTCAAAGATTTTAGCATTGAAATCTTGACGATTAAATGACTGTACAGTCCTAACTCCATTTATATTTTCTGCTAAATAAGATGTTGTAATAGAACTTTTTATCCTTGCATCTAAAAAAGCTTTTTTTGCATGAGGTAACCATATCAATCTAATTAGCACCAAAATTGGCATAACAATAATTGTCAAAAGTCCCAACTGAATATTCATAGAAAGAAGAACTGTAATTATTCCTAATATCAAAACAATATCGCCAATTGCAAATACTGACATTTGTAAAGCTTCTTGCATTGCTGCGACATCCCCTTGTAATCGAGACATAAGCCGCCCTACATCAGTTTTGTCCATAAAAGAAATAGAAACATCTTGAAGATGCATAAACATTTTTCTTCTTAGATCAAGAAGTATATTTTCTCCAACTTTCTCAATTATAGAATCTGACATAAATATTGAAATTACAACTAAAATAGACAAACCTAAGTACTGAAATAAACCAACTAATATAGATGATTTAGCATCTTCAATAGAATCACAATTAGAGCCTATCAAACAACCTGATTGATCAATAATATTCTTAATTACTAGAGGAAGAAGTAAAGAAGATATAGTTAGTAAAATAATAAACATAAATCCTAAAAAAACATCTTTTTTATATATGAGTACATATGGTAAAAATCGTTTGATTATGTTGTAATCAAACGCTCTTGATTTTACGTCATCATCAGATAATGAAACCATTAGTTAATAACCTTTTCTGGATTAATTTGCATATTATATAATTCGCAGTACCTACCCTTGAGTCTTATTAATTCAGAGTGAGTACCTCTCTCAATTATCCTGCCGTTGTTAAGATAAAGTATTTCATCTAAGTTCATAACTGAGGAAATTCGATGAGCAATAACTATCAAAGAAATTCCAGAGCCTAATGATTGCATCTCATCTCTGATTTTTTTTTCTGTTTGACTATCAATTGCAGAAGTAGAATCATCAAATATAACAACTTTAGAATCAAAAAGTAAAGTTCGTGACACTGAAAGCCTTTGCCTTTGGCCGCCAGAAAGTTGAACACCTCTTTCGCCAATCAAAGTATCAAATTTTTCCGGGAGGGTTTCTATATGACTTGAAATTTGCGCTTTATTTGTTGATAAATCAATTTTTTCTTTCTTTGCTTTAGGATCTCCATATCGAATATTTTCAGTAAAAGTATCAGAAAATAAAAAATTATCTTGATCTACTAAATTAACTGCTTTTCTTAAATCATTAAGATTTAATGTGGAAATATTTTTCCCATTTAATAAAATCTCTCCTTGATTTGGATGATAAAATCTAGGTAAAAGCCTAGAAAGAGTTGTCTTACCTGAACCAGGAGGACCAACTATACCAATCGAATGATTAGGATTTGAGAAAAAACTTATATCACTTAGTATTTCTTTAGATCCGTATGAAA
The DNA here is from genome assembly GCA_002721875.1 of Chloroflexota bacterium. The sequence goes on from PBLU01000016.1 coordinate 26,849, forward strand.
ATGAAATGTTTTTTATTTCAATTTGCTTTACAGGTTCCTTGAAGCTAATATCTTCTAGATTAGATATATCTTCATTTTGGTCTAAAGTTTCAAATAATCTAGTGGAGGTAGCTGAAGCTCTAGAGAATGAATTTACAGTCATTCCTATTTGCCTGACAGGACCTTGTAAAATACTCATAAATGCAATCAAAGAAGTCAATTCTCCCAAAGTTATTCTTGATTCAATTACAGCAACTGAGCCAAAATAAACCAAAAGACTCATTGATATTAGGAAAGAAAAAGTGTTCAAAGATATTGAAAAACTTCTTATTATTATCTGCCTAAAAGTTGTTTTTTTGACTACATCTGAAGCAAGATTAAATTTTTCCAATTCATATTTCTGTTTCATAAATGATCTTACTAATCTTACACCTGATAAATTTTCATCCATAACTCTTGTTAGTACACCTAACTGCTCTTGCAAACGATACCAATTTTTTCTAAGTACAATTCTTGAATAAGATGAAAAAAATGCTACAAAAGGTACGAAAGATAAAGAAAGTAATCCCAATATAAAATCAACTGAAATCACTAAATATGCACCAGTAATAATAAAAACAGTAAGAAAAACCAACCTTAAAACACCAGTATTTACAAACATTCGACTTCCTTCAATATCTATGATTCCTTTGGTGATTAGGTCTCCGGTGTGTTGAGTATCATGGTATTTGAATGAAAGTTTTTGAAGCTTAGTGAAATATGAATTTCTTAAGTCAAATGCTAAATATTGGCCAATTTTTTCTCCTAGATATACATGGAAATAACTAAAAATCCCTCTAGCTAATGAGAGTAAAAAGACCAATAAACCAATTTCAATAAAAGGGGCCAAAGACAATTCTGAAGAACTCGAAGCGTCCAAAGATTTATCAATTGAAGATCCCAGATAGTACGGAATGGACATTTGAAGAGCTGCAGCAAAAAGAATAGAAATGAAAGAAATTACTAAATCAAATTTATTGTTTTTTAAGGGGATTTTTATTATACGAATTAGGTTAGGACTCAAAAACATTATTTTAGTATAACTAATAGGTTCATTCTATAGGCATTTATAAATACTAAAGATTATTATACTCTTATTAAACAATAAAAACATAACAATTTTTAATCAGATTTAATTCAATGATTAATGAAAAAATAAAATTTAGAAACGCGGTTCTCAATGATTCTAAAGAGTTATCAAAATTAGAGTCTAATATATTTCCAATAGATAAAGTTAATACTAATTTTTACAGTGAAATACGTAAAGAAAATAAGAAAATTTTTATTTGTACATATGAAAATTTGATTCGCAGGAAAAAAAATATATTTTCTATTTTTAGTAAAGTTGAAAAAAAAGATCAAGAACAATTTATCTCTCAAGAAATAATAATTGGGTATGTGAAAATATGGAAAGTTTTACAAGAATCCCATATTGAACAAATTGGAGTTATAGAAAAATTCAGAGGACAAGGAATTGGAGAGAAATTACTATTATTATCATTAAGATATTGTTCTGAAAATGGTATAAAAAAAATGCTTTTAGAGTGTAGAAAATCAAATATAAGTGCCATAAATTTGTATAAAAAATACTTATTTACTGTGGTCTCAATCAGAAAAAATTACTATCCGATGGAAAACAAAAGAGAGGATGCTGTTTGTTTTGAAAGTACAGATATTTCTTCAAGATATTATTATAAGAAATACTTAGATACTAAATAAATTTATCTTGAAGCTTTGAAGGTGTAAGTCCTAGATGTTTATAAGCTAATTTAGTTGTTTTTCTTCCTTGGGATGTACGGATTATAAAACCTATCTTTAAGAGGAAGGGCTCAACAACATCAGATAATGTTGCCTGATCTTCGTTGAGTGAAGCACTAATCGCATCAATACCTACTGGTCCTCCTTCATAGTTATTAGCTATAATTTTCAAATATTCTCTATCAAGTCTATCTAGACCCAGATTATCTACTCCTTCAATTTCTAAAGAGTCGTTTATTACATCAGTTTTTATTTTTTTAATGTTCTTGACCTCCACAAAATCCCTAACTCTTCTCAAAAGTCGATTAGCTATTCTTGGTGTACCTCTTGATCTTTTTGCAATTTCGATAGAAGATTTTTCATCTATTTCTAAGCCTAATAATTTTGAAGACCTTAGAATAATATTTCTTAAGTCAATTTCATTATAATAATCCAAATGATAACTTAGACCAAATCTATCTCTAAGAGGAGAGCTTAGTAAACCTGGTCTAGTTGTAGAACCAACTAATGTAAAACTCTCTAGCCTTAAATTTATAGTTTTTGCAAAAGCTCCCGAACCTGTAATAAAATCTACTCTGAAGTCCTCCATCGCTGAATATAAATATTCTTCTACGGTTTTAGGGATTCTATGAATTTCATCAATAAATAATACATCCTTAGAGTTCAAATTTGAAAGTAACCCTACAGCATCAGCTGGTTTTTCCAAAGCTGGACCACTAGTGTGAATAAAATTAGATTCAATTTGATTAGAAATAATGTATGAAAGAGTAGTTTTGCCTAATCCGGGAGGACCATAAAATAGTACATGATCTAATGATTCGTCTCTTTTCTTTGAAGCTTCAACAGCAATAGATAGGGACTCAATAATTTTATTTTGTCCGATATATTCACTAAAAGATTTAGGTCTTAAGAAATTAAATTCTAACTTTTCTGTAGAATCAACTTTTTTATCATTTATATCCTCAGAAAGAATTATTTCTTTATTTGAATTGTCATTCATAAAATTCCCTATCTAGACCTCTTAAAAACTTCTTTGAGTAAATTTTCTGCTTTTACTTCATCTTTATTTTCTAATCCGTTTATTACTTCATTAATTTGATTCCTAGCATCTGAAACTTTGTAACCCAAATCTACTAAAACTTCTAGGGCATCATTGATAACTGAATTTTCTGGCATCAAATTTGGAATTATAGAAATATCTGATGCTTTATCTATAACTTTTCCTTTGAGGGTTGCTACAATTTTTTGAGCTGCTCTTTTACCAATTCCCGGCATTTGTTCTAAAAGAGAATAATCTTCAGATTCTATTGCTTTTGCTATTATATTTATTGGAAATATCAATGAATTAGCAGCTTTCACTGGACCTATACCTTCTACTTGAATCAATTGTTCAAAAAATTCCTTATCACCTTCACTAATAAATCCAACAAGAAGAGGTTTAGGTTGTCTTTCAGTAACGTGATAATATATTTCTAGATTTATGGACGAATTTATTGAAATATCGTTTTCAATAAAGTAATTTGTAAGAAACTCAGGAGTGTGAATTTCATATCCAATAGCATTTACCAAAACCACTATCCTTTTAGGTTCAGATAAAAATTTTATTATATTTCCTTCTAAATAATTTATCATTTAATTTATTTTTGCCTTACTAACTATAGAATGACAGATAGCAATTGAAAATGCATCAGCTACATGCTCATTCTTAAGTAAATTTTCATTATTCAGAATTTTTGAAACAGAAAGCATAATTTGTTTTTTATCCGCTCTACCAGATCCAGTAACTAAATTTTTTGCTTGTGTAGGTTGATAATTAAATACCTTTATATTGTGCAATCCTGCTGTAGATAAAATTACTCCCCTAGCATGACCCATTAGTATAGAAGTTTTAGCAAATTTTGGCCTTGAATGTAAATCTTCAACTGCTATAGCATCAGGTATAAATTTCTTGACAATTAAAGAAAACTCATCAAATATTATTGAAAGTCTTTTTTCAAGAGAATCGGTACTTTTAGTTTTTATCACACCTCCCTCTATAGGAAAGTATTGATTTTTTTTAAACTTAAGCATCCCGTACCCTGTATTTGAAAGACTTGGGTCTACACCTAAAATATTCATAATATAATCTTTGATTTATAAAGATTATATTTTTATAGAAGTTTATTTCAAGTTGGCTGTCAATTTTCATTTATTCTTATAATTATCGTATTCTGTGGTGAAATTTATTGAAAAAATAAAAAAAAATAGAAACAATAGATTAATATAGATTTTTATAGTGAGCAATTTTATGAATAAAGAAAAAGTCGCATTCATTTTTCCTGGACAAGCATCTCAAACTCCTGGAATGGGTCTTGATTTGTATAAAAACAGTAAAGCTGCAAGAGAAGTTTTTGATGAAGCCGATGAAATATTAGGGAGAAAACTTTCAAATGTAATTTTTGAGGGTTCTAAAGAGGAACTTACCAAAACAGAAAACGCTCAACCATCAATTGCAACTGTTTCAATAGCTGCATGGAGAGCTATCGAATCAGAAATGGGCACAATACAAATTCCAAATTATACTGCAGGTCATAGTTTAGGTGAATATAGCTCTCTAGCAACAGCAGGCTCACTCAGCATTAAAGATACTATTAAACTAGTCTCCATTAGAGGTGAACTTATGGAAAAAGCTTGCACTGATTCACCTGGTGGAATGTCAGCTATTATAGGAATTGATGAAAATTCAGTTAGAGAAGTTTGCTCTCAGACCGGAACTTATCTTTCAAATATCAATACTTCTAATCAAATTATAATTTCTGGAAAGAAAGAAAACTTAACAAATGCTATGGATTTAGCTTCAAGATTGGGAGCTAAGAGAGCAATACCTTTGCCAGTAGGGGGAGCATTTCATTCTGCATTGATGTCGTCTGCTCAAAACGAACTCAATGATGTAATTGATAGCACAAACTTCCAAGATGCTGTTGTGCCTATCGTTGCTAACACTGATGCTAGGCCCATTACTAGCAAAGAATTAGTAAGAGATGAATTAAAAAACCAATTACAAAACTGTGTTTTGTGGAATGACTCAATAGGGTTTATGACAGATAACAATGTAGATACTTTTTATGAAATTGGTCCCGGTAACGTGCTCGCAGGAATGGTAAAAAGAATCAATTCAGACCTTACTGTAAAAAATATTAGTAACTACAGCCAAGTACTTGATTATGTAGAATCAAGGAATTAATGGAAAAAATTCAAGATAATCTAAATTTAAGTGTAGATGCTGAATTTATTTCTGAAGAAAAAACTGATTCTATATTTGGAACAACTCTTGCAAGAGCCGCTGTGGTTCAATCATTATTCGAGAATGAAATAACAAATTCAAATCCCCTAGAAAGAATTAAGAACTTAGGATTCTATAAAAAATTAAATTCATCTAAAAAAAAGATGGCATTATCATTATTGGAATACTCAATGAATAATAAGTCTGCTATAGATCAAAAGATATTAAGTCATATAGATGATAGTAATTTAGAGAGGATTCCAAAAACAGACCTTTCTATACTAAGAATGGCAATATCAGAATTGAGTTCTAACATTTATACACCGGTCGGAGTTGTGGTAAATGAGGCAGTTAAGCTAGGAAATGTTTTTGGCTCAGATTCGTCAAAAAGCTTTATAAATGGTGTATTAAATTCTATGGTAAGATAGACTTTTGTATCATTATTCAATAACATAAATGTGCAGTTAACAATTTGGAGGATATAATGGCTTCAATTTTAGAAAAAATTCAAGAAATTACAGCAGAAAAATTAAGTGTTGATATAGGGGATGTAAATCCTGATTCATCATTCACAGAGGATTTAGAAGCGGATTCTTTGGATGTTGTAGAACTAATTATGGCATTAGAAGAAGAATTTAGTACAGATGATAACGCTATAGAAATTTCTGATGAAGATGCAGAAAATATAAAAACTGTACAAGATGCAGTTGATTATATAACCTCAAAAGGTGCCAATTAAATTAACTAAATTTAATCAACTTATATAAATAATAGTATTTATTTGGAACATAAGAATTATTAATAACAGTTTTTCTAGAATTATTTTTGATAACAAATAATGGATAAAATTAAATTAACACCCTTAGGTGGATTCGGAGAAATTGGTAAAAATTTACTTATTTTCGAAATAGACAAAAAAAATTTCATAATCGATGCTGGAATTAAGTTTTCTCTAGATGAGGAAATTAATTACATTCTTCCTGATACCGAATACTTAAATAATCTCAAAGAGAAAATTCAAGCAATTTTCATAACTCATGGGCACGAAGATCATGTAGGTGCATTGTCTAAATTAGGATTCCTAAATGTGCCTATATACTGTCCACCAATGGCTAGTGAAATAATAAAGAAGAAATTACCAGTAAATGAACACGATAAGCTAGTAAACATATCTCTCTATAAAAAATATGTATTTGATAATTTCAAGATAACTTGGTTTCCTGTTGTTCACTCTATTCCAGATTCATGTGGATTGATTATTCAATCAAAAAATATAAATTTTGTTCATACTGGAGATTTTAGATTTGATGAAGATCCTGTATTTGGTATAAATAGTAATTTCTCAAAGGTAAAAGAATTTATTGACTATAAATGCGATCTTCTATTATCTGATTCAACAAATGCTATGGTTTTAGAAGATCAAATTGGAGAAAGAGAAATTGAAAAAACTTTTGATATTCAATTTAAGAAGAATAAAAAAATTATTATTTGTAGTTTTGCTTCACAAATCTCAAGGTTACAACTTGCGATAAATTCTGCAAAAAAAAATAATAGAAAAGTTGTACTCATGGGAAGTACACTAAAAAAGAACTTAACTATAAGTAAAAAACTTGAGATTATTACTGAATATGAAAATATCATTATCAACCAAAATCAAGCAAAAAAATTAGATAAAAGAGAGCTAGTATATTTTGTTACAGGTTCTCAAGGAGAAGAATTCTCTGTCTTATCTAGAATGTCAAAAAAGAAATACAATGATCTACAAATTGATAATAATGACATTGTTCTAATGTCCTCTTCAGTAATTCCTGGAAATGAAAATAAAGTTTTTGAAGTTGTTCATAATTTACAAGGTCTTGGTGCTGATGTAATTTTCCATAGTAGTGATAATAAATTACATGTATCAGGACACTCCCCTCAAAATGATTTAGAAAAAGTCATTGAAACATTATCTCCGAAATTTTTTGTTCCGGTTCATGGGGATAATGAAATGTTAGAAGCACATAAAAAATTAGCTATTAATAAAAACGTTAACCCTAAAAATATTTTTGTCTTATCTAATGGAGATAATTTAGAGGTTACTGAAAATGAAGCTAAATTACTAAAAAAATCAAAAGTTATTGATGAGATAGTCTTAAGAGATAAGTATTTTGAAATAGGTAAAACAAAAAATAATATCTATAAAGAAAATATTATTTCAATTATTCTTGTCATTAACAAAAAAAATAAAACTCTAGCCCATAAACCTTTCATAAATATGTTTGATAGATCGAATAAGGTTAAGGTTACAAGCCACCTAAAAAGTTATATTTTAGAAAATAAAACTTTTAACTCTTTCAATATTCACCAAGACTGGACTCAAATAACTGAGCAATTTAATCTAGAAATATATAAATTAGTATTAAGTAAATTTAATAAAAAATACCAAATAAAAACTATAATTTTATAAAATTAATTCTAGCTAGAAGTAATCTGATATGGAAGTTAATCAAAACAATGCTCTTAAAGAAAGAGTAATAGAAATAATTAATCAAAAAAAATTTTTATTTTTTATTTTTTTGACTGCGCTAATAATTGCTTCTTTAAATTTGTTTTATTCAGTAAGAGATTTGGTAGGTTTATTACCAGTTCTTGTATCAATGAGTGTTCTTTTGTCATTTATTCTATTTAAAAATTCAAAAAAATTATTTTCTATTAAATTATTATCTTCAGTTATTCTAATTAACGTTTCATTTTTTGTGACACTTGGTGGGATAAATTATGATTCAAGTTCATTTTTTTCTTTTGACTATTCATTGTCAGGCAAATATGGTGAATTTTTAGCAAAAGAACCATATTATTGGAATCAATACAACGCAAATATTACAAATTATCTAGATTTTATTTTCAGACTTTCAACTCCATTAATAATAATCAGTATTATTTATTATCCCCACTTTTACTTGAGAATTTTAAGTAATTTGTATTCAATTTTTGTAAGTTTTATCATTTCTTTTACTTCTTTATTAAGAAAAAATCTCCTAACTTTTTTTAAAAAAAAAATGATAGGATCTAGGATAAAAGATACAAAAATAAGAGAAGTAAATATTGATGACTCTAGGATAGAAAATACAAAAATAAGAGAAGTAAATATTGATGACTCTAGGATAAAAGATACAAAAATAAGAGAAGTAAATATTGATGACTCTAGGATAGAAGATACAAAAATAGAAGAGGATAAATTATTTAGTCGAGATATTTCTACTGAAATTAAAAAAGAAATTATTTACGATGATAGGCCAAATATTGACAAGGAATTAGATCGATTTTCAATAAGAGAATTTAATTGGCCTAAGATTAAGACTAATTTTCTAAAGCTTACCCCAAAAAAAGAGTTAGATAAGAATGAAATTAATGACACAATTGATATTATCAAAAGTACTCTATCTGCTCATGGAGTAAACACTTCTATTGAAAATTTTACTTCAGGTCCATCAGTAACAATGTATCAATTGAAACCTGGATGGATGGATGATAAAGAAAATAAGAGAGTCAAAGTAGAACAAGTCCTAAGAAGAGAAAAGGATCTAGCCTTGGCACTTGGCTCACCAAATATTCGATTTGAGGCTGTTTTAGATGGAGTTCAGAATATTATGGGTATTGAAATCCCAAATATTTCACCTAATACTGTTGATTTCAAAGAAGTTATTGAAGATGAAAGAATAAAGAATATTTCGCAAAGCTTTTCTCTTCCTGCACCTTTGGGACAAGGGATGGATGGTAAACCAATAATGATTGATATAGCTAAAATGCCACATTTACTAGTTGCAGGTTCAACAGGATCTGGGAAGTCAGTTTTTATAAATTCAATTATTGCAGGTATGATTACTACAAAGACACCTGAAGAAGTAAGAATGATACTAATTGATCCAAAAAGAGTAGAATTAACACCCTATGGGAAAATACCCCATTTGTATACTGAAGAAGTAATAGTTGATACAGATAAAGCAGTTGAAGTATTGAGTAGTACTGTTACAGAAATGATGAATCGATTCAAGATACTTGAAAAAGTAGGCGTGAAAAACATATCAGATTTTAATAAGAAAATGGGTAAATCACACAAAATGTGGAACTTGTTAATAGTAATTGATGAGCTGGCCGATTTAATGCTACAAGCAGGTAGTGAAATAGAGAGATTAATAGTAAGGCTTGCACAATTAGGAAGAGCTACAGGCATACACTTAGTTGTTGCAACCCAAAGACCATCGGTTGACGTAGTTACAGGTTTAATTAAAGCTAATTTTCCAAGTAGAGTATCATTTGCAGTTATGTCTCAAATAGACTCTAGAACTGTTCTTGATAGTATAGGAGCAGAAAAATTAATAGGCAAAGGAGATATGCTGTTTAGCCCTATAGATAATGCACAAATGAGTAGGATTCAAGGAGTTTTTTTAAATGAAGACGATATAGAAGCCCTTACTAACCAGTGGAACTCTTATTATGATAAATACGAACTAGAAATGTTAAAGTTACAACTAGAGGGTAAAAATAATAATAAAGAACTAAAGGGTGATTCTCTTTATGATCAAGCATTAGAACTAAGCTCTCAGAGTAGCACATTATCAACATCTCTGTTACAAAGAAGATTAAGAATAGGTTATCCAAGAGCAGCTAGACTGATGGATGAACTTGAAGATAATGGTATAGTGGGACCAGGAGAAGCTGGTAAGCCTAGAAAAATATTAGTTTAATGAATAATACAGATCAAAGTATAGAATTAGGAGAAAATTTAAGTAATTGCTTAAATTGTCCAGAAATTATAAACAAAACGGATTTTTACTTGAAATATGATGTTTGTCCTTTTTGTAATTTTCATTATTCTATAGATTCCAATAAAAGAATAGAAATAATATCTGATTCCGGAACTTTTAGAGAGTTTAATAAAAATATTTCTATTAAGAGACCAGAAAATCTAAGTTTTGACGAATCCTATAAAAAGAATGTTCGTAAATCTAGAGAACGTACAGGACTAGAAGAAGCTGCAATATCTGGGACTTGCAACATCGGAGGCATTAAGACTGTAGTTATAATTCTAGATTTTGGATTCCTTGGAGGATCTATGGGCCTTATTGTTGGTGAAAAAATTTCTAAAGCATTTAATTTTGCATACAGAAAGAATCTTCCTGTTGTATCTATAATTTCTAGTGGTGGAAAAAGAGTCCAAGAAGGAATATATTCTTTAGTTCAAATGTTAAAAACAGTAATTTCGACAAAAGAAATTAAGAGTAAAGGGCTACCTCATATTTGTTTATTTTCCAATCCATCTGGCGGACAAGTTTTTAGTTCTTTTGCTTCAAGGGCAGATGTGAAAATTGCAGAACCAGGAGCAATTTTGGGACTATTTCAACTTGATGAATTAATTAATAAATCAAAAGATTCAAAAAATATCGATATATCAGCTGAATCTTTTTATGAAAAAGGATTAATAGATAAAGTAGTATCAAGAAATAAATTAAAGATAGAATTATTTACAATTTTAGAAAATTTATTAGTTGATTATAAAATCCCTAAAAAAATAGATATATCTGTACCCACTATAAGCTCGATTAAAAAAGTAAAAAAACAATCTAAAAACTTGAGCAAAGGGACTCCTAGCTCCTCAAGTTATATTACTAAGGTATTCGATGACTATATTGAATTAGGTTATAAAAACAAAAAAGATTCAGTAATAACAGGTTTAGGAAAGATAGCATCTCAACCAGTAGTTATCATTGCACAAAGCTATAATAGATCATCTCCCAAAGAAAATGGAAAGATGACTATCAATGATTTTATAAGGATGGAAAAGTTTATAGAAATATCAAAAGATTTTAACATTCCTATTGTGTTTTTTATAGATAATAACGGACTAGACATATCATATGATAATGAACTGGAAGGAATAGGAAATACAATTTCAAAATTCATATTCAATATGTCCTCACATGAGGAAAAAATAATTAGTGTAATAACAGGAGAGGCGACTTCTGAAGCTTCTATTCCTTTTTTTCTAGGTGACAAGGTTTATATGCTTGAAAATGCAATTTTTATACCAAATAATAAGGATCAAAAAATGGAATTTCTAAGTTCAAGTGATTGTTTAAATAATTATATTATTGATTCTATAATTCCTGAGCCACCACTTGGTGCTGGAAAAGGCCCTGAAGATATGGCCAGGTTAATTAAAATTAGCCTAATTAATGCTCTATCAGAATTAAATCATACTAGCATTAAAAAAACTTTATCCAAAAGAAATAAAAAATTCTTAAGTTCGGATTTTGGAGATAAAAAATTAATGATAACTGTAACTAATGAAATCAAAATCTGGAAAGAAGTACTTGAGGCAAGTTATAAGGCCTTAAGAAATTAATTTAATCCTTCTATAATCCAATCTAAAGCAAGAATAGTACCATTATCATCAAAACTTTTAGTATAAAATTTAGAAGCATTATAAACTTCTTTGTCAGAATTTCCCATAGCTACTGAAATACCTACTTTATTCAACATTTCAATATCATTTAAGCCGTCACCTATTGCAAATATTTTAGATTTATTTATGCCTAAATATGAAGAATATTCTTCTATAGCTATCCCTTTATTAATATTTTTTGGCATAAAACTAAGATATTTCTCATTACTACTACCTGATGATGGTATCAAGCTAATTTTTGAAAGATTAATTAATGAATTTGAAGAAACAAATTTATAAATATCATCATATAAGCATGTAATAATATTAACATTCTCAAAGTTTTTATCTTTTGAATTATTATTAATTTGTTCACCTTGAGAACTTGCAAAATAATAGAAATCATTACTATCTAATAAGTTAAAAACATCCCTTGCCACTTCACAATCAATAGATCTACTAAAAATTATTTCTTTGTTTATAGGGTTAAAAATCAATGCACCATTATCAGAAATCTGAGGGGAAGAAAGTTCAAGTTCTTTAGAATAGTCATAGACTGAAGAAAAAATTCTTCCCGAAATCAAACTGGTTGGAACAAAATTAGAAATATGTTTTATTCTTTGACTGATGTCATCAGGAATTATTTCTTGACTATTTAGAATTGTTCCGTCTAAATCAAATAGAGCAGCTGATATCTTTGGAGAGTCTGTCTCGTTATCTATTTTAATATTCAAAACTTTTCCTTATAATAATCTTATAATTTTAGTGGATATCTTTTATGATTAAAATTATTTTAAACTATATTTAGAGTATAAAAATATGGATGAGCTAGAAATTGCAGGAAAAAAATTCAAATCTAGACTAATAACAGGCACAGGAAAACATAAAAATTCTGAAGATCTAGAGAATTCAATTATTTCTTCAGGAACAGAAATGATTACAGTTGCTATTAGAAGAATAGACTTTGAAAATTTAAATGAGAAAAATTTGCTAGAAGTTATTGATTGGGATAAGTATAATATCCTTCCAAATACTGCAGGTAGCAAGACAGCTGAAGAAGCAGTTTATACTGCAAATTTAGCAAGAGAAGTTACTGGTTCAAATTGGATAAAAATTGAAGTTATACCTGATCCAAAATATCTTCTTCCTGATCCAATTGGAACCTTAGAAGCTTGTGAAAAACTAGTTAATCAAAATTTCATAGTTTTACCTTATATTTCTCCAGATCCAGTTCTTGCCAAGAGATTAGAAGATATAGGATGTGCAACAGTTATGCCACTTGGTTCTCCTATAGGTTCTGGAAATGGTGTTTTAGCTTTAGAAGAAATAAAGATTATAATTGAACAATCCAATATTCCAGTTATAGTTGATGCTGGCTTAGGAGTACCTTCTGAAGCATCTCTGGTAATGGAAAATGGTGCTGACGCAGTTCTTGTGAATTCAGCTATTGCTGGAGCTAAAAACCCTAAACAAATGGCAGAGGCATTTAAGCTTGGAGTAGAGGCAGGAAGAAAAGCTTTTCTATCTGGAAGAATCCCAGTTTCTAAACAGGCCAATCCTAGTAGCCCAACGAAAAATATTAGTCGCAATTAGTTTTAATGCTTATTTATATAACTGATATAAATAAATTTTATAATGAAAAAGAATTCATTGAAAATATATATTCAGCATCAATAAATGGAGTAAAGTATATTCAATTAAGATATAAAAACTCCTTAAATATAGATAAAGAAAAAATAAGTAAAATAATTGCACAAAAAATTGATAGAACAGATACTAAAATTATCATAAATGAAGATATTGAAATTTCAAAAAAAATTAAACCCTTTGGATTTCATATAAGTTCCCAGAATAATATTTCTGGAAAAGAAATAAAACAATTAACAAATGTTAAGTGGGTTTCTAAGTCTGTTCATAATGAGGATGACATATATGAATCAAATATGGATAAAAATATTGATTCATATATTCTTGGAACCTTATTTAAGTCAAACAGTCATCCTGAAGGAAATTATTTAGGTATTGATAATTTTAAAAAACTTATAAAATTATCATCAAAACCTGTAATTGCAATTGGTGGTATTGATGAAAATAATGTAGGCTTAGTCCATAAATCAGGTGCTTCTGGGATTGCTGTTATTAGCTCAATTGCTTATTCTAAGAATATCAATAAAACTATAGATCAATTAGAAAATAAGAATGATAAATATAATCCTTAATGGGAAAAAAACTGAACTAGAAAGCTCGATTTCTATAATTGAATTCTTAAGATCTGAAAATTTAGAAAATAAAATGGTAGCAGTTGCTGTTAATATGAAGATAATTCTCAAAAATGAATATAAGACCACATATATTAAAGAAAATGATAAAGTTGAAGTCGTTAGGCCTGTTGGAGGTGGATAACTTTACTCAACTACACAAACCACTCCAAAATTTCCAGTATCAGCATCTCCACTAAATAATGATCTATAGCTGAAACATCCTGGTATATTGAATTCTCTACCATAAGTCCATTGTTCAGGATTTTTGTCAAATGGCCCCTTATTGAATGCTCCTGAATCCCAGTCATCAGCTTGACCAGAATCAGAGGTAGATGAGCTTGCTGCACCCTTAGGGTTTAGCCAGTTAACTGTAGTTCCAGACTTAACTTTTATTGTTTGAGGGTCCATTACCCCTCCTTGACCAATACTTATTTCAACCACACCGTCTAATATAGGACCTTCAGGCATTTCTAGTACAATTTTTTCTTCTTCAACCTCACATGTAGAACCTATACACTCCGCTTCTCCACCAGCTTCAGCTGTAGCCGTTAATGACATAGCAACTGCTTGAGCAGAAGCTGCTGCATCTTTTCCTACAGATTGTGCTGCTGCAGTGAATGAGTTTTCACATTCATTAACCCATTTAATTTTTTCTTCTTCCGAAAGAGTGTCATATATAATACCTTGTTGAGCTGTACATTCAGTTACTTCGGCAACAGCAGTTGCAGTTGCATTACCAAGCATATTATCTGCTGTTTGCGTCTGCACGATATTTGTGTATGAAACATACTCTTCGCCTCCACATGCTATAAAAAATGCCAATAAACCTGTTAATAGAAACTTATACATAAAAACCCCTTAGTCTACCTGCCTTAATCTTGGATCCAATCTATCTCTAAGCCAATCTCCAAGAAAGTTTAGAGCAAGAACTACAAAAAATATAGCTCCTCCCGGAACCATAACTTGATGAGGAGCAATAGCTAAATAATCTCTTCCCTCATTTGTCATAACTCCCCAAGCAGGGGTAGGTGGTTGTATACCAGCACCAACGAAACTTAGTACTGACTCGGCCAAAATAAGAGCACTTGTATTTAATGTAGCGACAACAACAGCTGTATTTAACACACCTGGTAAGATATGTCTATAAAGAATTCTAAATGTAGTAGCACCATTTATCTTGGCACTTGCTACAAAATCTAATTCACGAATAATTAAGGTTTGGGCCCTAATGACCCTTACAAAACCTGCCCAAGCAATTAAAGCTAATACTGCCATCAAAACTGTTAATCCTCTTCCAAATATTAGAGTCACTACCAGTGCAACCATTAGAAATGGTAATGCATTCCAAATATCTACAAATCTAGTAATTGCCTCATCAATCAGCCAGGGACTTAAAATTGCAATTCTTTTTTTCTTCCCCTTAATTGTCATATCGAATCCAATATTTGGCTCATATCTAGTTGCTGTATATCCAGAGATGAGACCCAGGGCAACACCTATAGTCATTCCTCCTAGTAAAGAAACACCCACAACCATCATAGATATTTGAGCCCCATGAAGCAGTCTACTGAAAACATCTCGTCCAACATGATCATTTCCCATTAGATGATATCCATCAGGCCAACTACTTAATCTTTTTGTATCTACTCTTATTACTTGAAGATCCAAAAAGATAATATCATTTTGACCTTCAAATAAATCTTCATTAGTCTTTATTTCAAATGTTAGTAATTCTTCTTCTTGAACAACACTATTAAATAATATATCGGGAGCACTTGGAGTATCTTCATTCCAAGATATTTCATCTTGGAGATAACCATTACCATTTATGTCAAACATTCTGTTATCAGTCGGTAATTCATATGAAACAACAAAAGTCGACCCTGCAGCAATACTTGAATCAGTTAAGTCTATTCCACCTTTTGGTTTAGTAGGAAATTTAATATCAACAATTCCAGGTGAATTATGCCTTGCTCTAACATCTCCAATATCTCTTTCATATGGAGCAACAGTTGGACCTATAATTGCAGCAATTATAAGAACAATAAGAATTATACTTGGAAATACAGGGTACCTTCTCAAGAATCTCCAAAATATAAACCATATATCTAGAGGATTAAAGGAGGAAGATTTTGTCTCTGTTGTCATTAAGTTTACTCCTTCTAGTTTAATCGAACTCTTGGATCAATAATAGTGTATGCAATATCAGCTATCGTAGCGAATATCAAATAAATTAGTATAAATACAAATACCGTACCAAGCAGAAGAGGAAAGTCATTATCATTTACAGCTCTGTATAAAGCATCGTAACCTATTCCTGGCCATGAAAAAACAATTTCTACTACTAAGGCCCCATTTAACCAGCCAGAAAAGATTAGAAGTGCGCTTGTTACTGGAGCAATCAAAGCATTTCTTAGAGCATGCTTAAATATCACAGTCCTAAATTTTACACCTTTAGCTCTTGCTAGTCTAATATATTCAGAATCTAATATTTCAAGCATTGAAGATCGTGTAAGCCTCATCAAAGCTGCTGCCGCACCCCATCCTAAAGCAATACAAGGAAGTATGTAATCTTTATAATCAAACTCAGGCTTCCTTCCTCCTGCTGGAAGAAGAGGATCTCCATTAATCGTTAGCCATTGATTAAAAATATAAATTAAAACCAAACCTGTAACAAATGGAGGTGCCGCTTGACCTATCAGTGCAGCCCCTCTTGCAACATAGTCCCAAAAACTTCCTCTAAAAACAGCTGCCACCACACCGGTGGGAATACCCAGGAAGATAGCAAAAATCCAACCTCCTAACGCAAGTTCTAGAGTGGCAGGAATTTTGGCAAGAACGATATCAGTTACAGCCATTTGCCTAGCTAAGGAAATACCAAGATCTCCTCGTGCAGTTCTACCAATCCAATCTAAATATCTTTCATGAAATGGCTTATTCATTCCAAGACGTTCACCAAGTTTGTCCCATTGCTCTTGTGTAATTCCATTTCCACTGTCAGGTACAAATAATAATCTTGGATCATTATGAAAATTAGTTAAGGTAAATACAGCAAAAGTTGCACCTATAATTGAAAGGATAGAGGAGAAAAATCTACCAAGTAAAAATCGAAGCATTACAATCTCTCTTATATATATATTTTTTGTTCGTTAACTTTATTGTTCTGATGCTACAAAAAAAGTGGGAAGAAATAAAGCATTCTTCCCACTTTTTTCAACAAATTGACAATTTTATCAATTTAGCAGAATTATTAGTCGTTTAGAACTATTAACTCTGGGTTATTAGAAACGTTAGCATAGTGCTGTTGAGGAGCATTCCATGACTTAATTCTGTCATTTACTACAATACCTTTAGGTACTTGGTAAACACCAGCGTATTGTAACCAGTACATACTATAGTCAACAATATCTATGTGCATTTCTTTTCTCTTTTCAGCATCTTTTTCCATAAGGACATCAGCTACGTTTTTTGCACCAGCTTTAGATTCAAATCCACAACCCCATGAAGGTCGAGTTCTTGAAGAATCAACTGGTGGAATTGGCCAGTCTTGTGGCCAAACATTTGAGTGAACATCACAGTTCTTCAATACAGGAAGGTACTGTTCTCTTCTCTTCATTCTAGGTGAAATAACTCCACCATAGTCTTCTACTAGACCAGAGATTTCTATTCCTAGTCTTGCCCAGTCACTCATAACTGTATCAGCTACCTCAAGTCCTACAGGACCTGCTTCAGCTGCATATGCTTGAAGAACTAGACCATCAATATCTCTCTTACCGTCTACTAGAGGGTAACCAGCTTGGTCAAGTAATGCACCAGCAGCTTCGATGTCTCCATCAGGAAGCTCGTATATTACTCCACCTGTTTCACTGATTTTATTACCAGTAGCATCCCAAACACCAGTGTCTCTATCTGGATCCCATCCTGGATATTCAGGTCCCATGTACTCTGAATAGATAGGTGTACCAATTCCATTAAGTAAGGAATCATTAATACCGTTTCTATCAAGAGCAGTTGAAAGAGCAAGTCTAACTAGTCTTGCTTGTTCCATGTCAGTCATACCAGCAGGGTTGTTAGTATCTGTATACTTCACGACAGAAGAATCTGTTCCACCTTCGTGGTATGAATCATCTTGCCAAGGATCACCAATCCATGCATAATCTTCAGCATATGGTGGAGCATCCCATGGGTTTAGTGCCTCACCAGTTCTTGCGTGTGTCTCTTCCCAAAGGTTTCCTGGGAATATGATAGATTGTCCAACATATCCACCTGGCATAGTCTCTAGGAATCTTAGATCAGAAGATCCAGAAACAACATCGGCAAGTAGTTTATAATCTACTACAGCCATATCAACTTCACCACTATTTAACATAGCTACTTGAGTTTGAGATTCAGGAACCTGTATTACCTCAATTTCAGCTACATTTGGAGAAGCTCTCCAGTGATCTTCTACAGCAAAAACAGAACATCTGTCTCCTGCAGTACATTCACCATGTTTATATGGTCCAGTCATTACAGCATGCTTAGAAGCCCAATCAGCTCCCATCATGTCTACGTGATGAACAGCACCTTGTACAGGAGCTGCACCTAAACAACCGAATTCAGATAAAGGTAAACAGAAAAATACTGGACTTACCAATCCAACTTCAAAAGTTAAGTCATCAACAACTTCGGCTTTTGTAAAAATAGCTCCAATGTCACCAGAATCTGGGTATGAGCTATCAGGGTTTACAGTACCGTTAACTGTATTGAACCATCTTACTCTATCCTCTGCTGTAACAAATCCGAAGTCAACATCTTCATATCCTTTTGGAGATTGCCACTTCATTCCCTCGTTAAGTTCAATAGTGACTTTAGTTCCTGCAGGATCAATTGACCATGACTTTGCCATTTGAGGAGTCATTGCATTACCTTTATCAAAATAGAAAAGGTGTTCTCCGATTCCAACCAAATCAGCAGCAGACCATCTGTAAGGACCTGACCAAGGTGTACCAAAAACTGGTTCTACCTCGTGGTGAGCTCTTACTAATTTTCCACTAGGACCGCTTGGAGCTGAAGTCGAAGATGAAGAAGCACTTGCAGCTTTAGTAGCAACATCCGCTTTTTTAGCAGGTGCAGCAGCCTTAGGTGCTTCAGGGGCAGCAGCTTTTGCAGCAGCAGCAGGTGCGGCAGGTGCGGCAGGTGCAGCTGGAGCAGCAGAAGAAGATGATGAATCATCACTTCCACAGGCTACAACAAATACCATAAGCATTGACACAACAAGCAAACTTGCAAGCATACTGGATTTACGTAGTATATTCATACTCATAAAATTTCCTCCGAACACTTATCCACCAGATTGCCAGTGGATTTGTTTATTTTACTTTACAGAATTAATAGAATGATTTGTCTATAATTTTTTCAAAGTTCATATTTCCAAAAAAATTAAAATTTCAAATCACAACACATAAATCTGCAGGTTCATCGTAGAGTATATATAATAACAATTATTGTCAAGCAAATATTGACTTTAATTTATAGCATTAATAACCCCATAAAATGATAAAAATTACAAGTTTGGAATTTAGAAGATTTTCTGCAAAACATCATAATGCTTCTAGGAATTGGCTTATACCAATAATCAAGACCGATGATCCTAATATTTTTGGAATAGGTGATGCCAGTTCACTAGGTGATGATGAAAGAATTATTGATGAAATTAAATATCTATTTGATAAGTATTTGATTGATAATGATGCCTTAGAATCTGAAAAATTATGGTTATCTATGTATAACAATTCTATGCAAAGAGGAGGAAGGATCTCGACTACTGCTATATCTGGGATTGATATAGCACTATGGGATATAAAGGGAAAATTTCTACAAAAGCCAATTTATACTTTATTAGGAGGATCATTAAGAGAAAAAATAATGGTCTATGCAAATGGATGGTATACAAATCCAGGTACTCCTGATCAAAATTATAAAGAGGCAAAAAAAGTAGTTTCAATGGGATATAAAGCATTAAAATTTGACCCCTTTGGTCAAAAAAATTTTTATAGACTATCAAAAGAAGAATTTAATCTTTCTGAGAAAAGAATTTCTAAAGTTAGAGATGCAGTTGGTGAGTATGTGGAAATATTAATTGAAGGACATGCAAAATTTAATATGATGAATGCAGTTAAAATTTCAAATATGATCCAAAAATATAATCCTCTTTTTTTTGAAGAACCTGTATCTGAAGAAAGAATAGATGAGCTGGTGGAATTAAGAAAACATACTAATATTTCAATTGCTACAGGAGAAAGGCTTTACACAAAATTTCCTTTTGCATCAATAGTAGAAATGAATGCTGCTGATGTTCTTCAACCGGATATTGCAAATGCTGGTGGTATAACAGAACTAAAAAAAATTTCTATAATAGCTGAGGCAAAACATATAACCATTGCTCCACATAATACATGTTCGCCTGTTGGTGCAGTGGCAGAAATGCACTTAAGTAAATCAATACCAAATTTTGAAATAATGGAATATCATGCTGAATTCTATTCTCCTCATTACTTTAAGGTCTTTAAAGGCTTTCCAAGACAAAAAAATGGATTTATAAGACTTTCAGATAAGCCTGGTCTTGGATTAGAATTGAATGAAAAAGAAATAAAAAAACACCCACCTTTCAAATCAACAGATGCAAAAGGTGGAGCAATTAAGACAATTTAGGGGGAAATTATGATTGAAAATACAATAATAAAGAAGATTAAAAAAGGTAAAAAGGCTAATGTTTTTGAATTACAGTTTCCATCGCTACCTCTTGTAGAATTTGCTTATCATGTTGGATTTGATGCCATACATTGTGATGCTGAACATGGAAGCTTTTCACCTGAAGCAGTTGATGATATTTGTAGAGTAGCAAATGGATTTGGAATGAGTGTAACAGCTAGAGTCCCCGATAAAAGTTCCTATTGGATCAACCTTTTCTTAGATAGAGGAATTCAAGGTATAGTAGGTCCTCATGTTGAAACTAAAAAAGAAGCTCAAGATTTTGCAGATGCTTGTCTTTTCCCTCCTCATGGTAAAAGGTCCTGGGGTGGTGGAAGAGGTACTGAATTTAATGATGATGGAAAATTATCAGAATACGGAAGTAAATTAGATTTTGCAAAATGGTCTAATGAAAATATGCTTGTTATTGCTCAGATGGAATCTGTGCCTGCTTGGGAAAACATAAATGAAATATTGAGCGTTGAAGGATTATCTGGAATAACAGGCGGACCAAATGATCTTGCAGCTTCAATGGGAATTCCAGGAGATCCCGATAATCCAAAAAGAGTTAAGCTAACATCTGATATTAATGACACGGCAAGAGGAAGAAATAAACTTGTTGCAGATGACATACAAAGAGTCCTTTCAATAAGAGATCTTATGTTAGTAAATGGAAGAGCATTCATAGATGAAGGAGAATAAGGATCAAAATTTTTTGAGACTGGGTAATAAAAACCTCTACATTCATGGAGACTTTCTCAGATACAAAAATGAAGATTCAGAAAATATTGAAATACTTATTACTAAAATTGTAAGTATCTCAATAGAAAAATTGGAAGGTCAATATAAAAACTTAATTTGGGCTATGTTGGGTTTCATTTTGTTTGTGATTTCGTGGTATTTTTTAGAAAACACATTATTGAGTAATATTTTATGTGTCCTATCTCTGTTAGGAGGTACAGTTTATTTGCTGAGCTATTTTATTTTCAGTAATTACTTAAAACTAATAATCAAAACTTCTAGGTTAGATTTATATTTGGAATTTCCCTCTCAAAAAAAATATTCAGTAAATAAGTTTAAGAATTTACTACTGGAAAAATTACATAGAACTTAGTTGCTATTTAATATTTAGCTGGGGGTTTATTTTTATTGACTCAGGATTACTAAAAGATTTATTCATAAAATCTATAAGACCTCTACATGCAATCATTATTCCGTTATCAGTGCAATATTTTCTTTCAGGAAAAATTGCATTTATATCATTATTTTTTTCAAAATTAGATCTCAAGTATCCATTTGCGGCAACTCCACCTGATACTAAAATATTTTTACAATCATATTTTTTTGCAATTGATATAGATTTATTTAGAAGTACATCAAGAACGGATTCCTGAAATGCATTTGATATCTCTGAAATTTCCAAAGCAATTTGATCCTGAGATAAATTATTTCTATAAATTTTTTCATATGCAAGATTTTTTGTTGCAGTTTTTAATCCACTAAAACTAAATTCGCTATCATCTTTAAGCCAAGATCTAGGCAATTTATAATTTTTTTTCATAGATCTCTTTGCCCAATTTTCTATTATAGGGCCTCCAGGATATCCTAATCCCAATATTCTTGAAACTTTATCAAAAGCTTCCCCAACTGCATCATCTCTAGTTTGACCTAACATAGCAAAAGAATCATATTCTTTCATCAGGACAAGTTCAGTATGGCCTCCAGATATAATAAGAGATATAGAAGGGAAAATATCATTTCTTGAGAAATTAAACTTTTCATCCTCAATAAAGCAAGCACTTACATGTCCTTCAAGATGATTAACTCCCAAAAGTGGAATCCCAAGTGAAGCTGATAAACCTTTAGCAAAATTTAAACCCACTAATAATGATCCAGCTAATCCAGGACCATTTGTTACTGCAATTGCTTCTAAATCACTTAATTTTACATTAGATTCACTAATTGCTTGATCAACAACTTTATGAATATTGACTATGTGTGCCCTTGAAGCTAGTTCAGGTATTATTCCTCCATAAGGAGCGTGTGTTTCTATTTGTGATGCAACAACGTTAGCTAATATGTGACCGTCAGAGTCAACTATCCCGCAAGCAGTTTCATCACAAGAAGTTTCTATTCCCAAAATTGGCATAATTTTTTCCTAATTAACTTTGATTTAGGAGTTTAAATATATATTAATTTTATTTAATTTAGTCTAATTAAAGTATGACACAAAAAAATATTACTAAAAAAAAAGTTTTTATTACTGTTTTCAGCACTTGGAATATTTTTTTCATTTTTCCAACCAACATGTGGTGCTTATACACGGGTAAGTGGATCAGGTGATGGATGCCCTGACTGGCCTACTTGTTTTGGATCCTGGGTCCCTCCATTCAATGATATTCATGCCGTAATAGAATGGAGCCACAGAACATCGGGCACACTTTTTGGATTAGTTTCAATTGCACTGGTATTTTTATCCTATTATGTATATAGGAAATATAACCTAACGGTAAAAATTTATATCTCATCATTAATATTGATAATCATAGTAGGTGGAATAGGTGGAGTTGTGGTGTTGTCAGAATTAGACCCAGCTATAAGAACTGTTCATCTTGCAGGAGCTCAAACAGTAGCAGCATTGATGGTAGCAGCTTTTGTGATAGAAAATATTAGATCTAGTATTAATATCGATAACAAGATAAAAACAATGGCTGCAATAACTGCAGTGTTGGCTATTGCTTCCTTGCTTTCAGGAGCTTATGCAGTCTGGCAAGGAGCAGGTACTGTTTGCTATAAATGGCCATTATGTAGCGAATACATTATCCCTAAGTATACAAATCAATGGATTCATATGACACATAGAATTATCTCTTTGGCTTCAGTCCTATATATTCTTAGACTAACTTATTTCTTGATTAAGGATTATTACAATACATCTATTGGCAAGCTAGGCGTGTTATTATTAGCTAGCGGAATACTTCAGATGGTAATCGGGGCCTCAATTCCGATATCAGAATTTAGCATTTGGTCAAGAACTTTACATTTGACTCTAGCTACAATAGTTTGGATGATTTCTTTTTCTATTATAATCATCATTAGAAATGGAAAATCAAAAGCTCATAAGACAATCTAATAAACTATTTTTTAAGTCCCTTAAAAATTATTTTCTTTTAACAAAGCCTAAAGTTTTGACACTTCTAATTTTTACAAGTGTGAGCGGAGCTTTTCTAGCGAAACAAGGTATTCCTAACTTATTTGAACTTACTGGATTACTTATTGGTGGTTACTGCGCATCAGGCTCAGCAGCGACACTAAATATGTATTTTGAAACAGATGTAGATCAAAATATGGGAAGAACAAAGAATAGACCAATTGCAGATGGAAGTATTTCTCCAAATAAAGCTCTAGTATTTGCAATCTTTTTAGCATTTTTGTCATTCGTAAGTTTGTATCTACTAAATAATCTTTTAGCAGCAATATTAGCCTTTCTGGGAGGTTTTTTTTATGTAGGAATTTACACTTTATACCTAAAGAAAAGAACGGTTCAAAATATCGTAATTGGAGGTGCAGCAGGAGCCTTTCCTCCATTAGTGGGGTATGCGTCCATAAGTAACTCACTAACTCTAGAAGCTATATATTTATTTGTTATTATTTTTTTCTGGACTCCTCCACATTTTTGGGCATTAGCAATAATGATTAAGGATGATTATGCAAAAGCCGAAATCCCAATGCTACCAGTTGTTAAGGGTATAGAAAATGCTTCTTTACAAATTTTGCTTTACAGCATACTACTTATCATAATTACAACTTTAACTGTTTTAGTTTCTTCGATTCTTAGTTCAATCTACTTATTATCTTCGATTTTGCTAGGAATAATATTAATTTATAAATCATATAAACTTTATAAAACCCTGGAAAGAAAAGATGCAGTGAGTACTTATACTTTCTCTTTACTATATCTTTTTTTACTTATGACTGCCGTAATGGTCGACAGCTCTATAAATTTCTTAGAATTTTAGAAAAAAAATTATTTTTTAACATGTTCAACAAGATTTTTAAAATCTTCAGGTTCTCTAACAGCTAATTCAGCTAAAGATTTCCTATCAATAAGTATATTTTTTTCACTCATTAGACTTATAAATTTTGAATAAGAAATGCCATGTAATCTAGTTGCAGCATTAATTCTAGTTATTGATAGACTTCTCATATCTCTTTTTTTAAGATGTCTGTGCTTAGTTGAATAATTTAGAGCGTGAGTCAGTGATTCTTTAGCAGCTCTAATTCTAGTTCTACTTGCACCTCTATGTCCTTTGACTTGACTCAGTATAGACTTATGTTTTCTACGAGTGGTAACTCCACCTTTAACTCTAGACATTTATTTCCTTCTTTATTAGTTATATAAGATTTTTAATTTTATCTGATAATTTCATAGAATCTAGTTCTACTTTACCACCAAATAATCTTTTGACTCTCTTAGCTTTTTTTCTTCTCAAGTGACTTTTGGGTCCCTTTGTTCTGACTAATTTTCCGCTTCCAGTAATATGAAATCTTTTCTTTGCAGCTTTGTTGGTTTTCATTTTAGGCATAACTATGATCAACCTATTCTTTTTGTTTGTCTTTATTTTTCATGGTTCCTTGGGGTAATGCAGGAGAAACAACCAAACTTAGTGTTCTACCTTCATTTGAGGGTCTCTTGTCTAATTTCGCCATATCTTTTACACCTTCTGCTACTGATCTTAGTACTTTCATAGCAAAATCTGGGTGAGCGGCTTCTCTTCCTCTTAGCATAACAGCTACTCTTACTTTTGAACCATCATCTAATAAGGACCTAACTTTTTTTATTTTAAGTTCTACATCATGTTTTGATGTACCAGGTCTCAGCCTAACTTCTCTTTGAGTCTGAGTTGTTTTACTTCGATTTTTTTTATCTCGCTTAGATAAATTATATTTAAATTTACCATAATCCAATAATCTACAAACAGGAGGTTCCTGATTGGGTGAAACTTCAACAAGATCTAATCCATTATCCATGGCCATTTGTAAAGCCTCACTAGTTTTCAAAATTTTAGAGTTTGACTGATCATCTCCTGAAATAAGTCTAACTGAAGAAGACCTTATTCTTTGGTTAACTCTATATTCTTTGACTATTTTATTCTCCTAATCTAAGTGATTTTCAAAAATTTACTAAACTATGGTAACACAATATTTGTTCAGTTTATAAGAAAAAAAATAATTATTTACTTATAAAAATTTTTTTTTTTATTTCTTGTGATAGCATTTTATTATATAGCTTAATTCAATATAGTACTTGTTATATTAATAAGCCTAAATCACATACAAACAAAATGAATAAAAAATTATTAAATAATAGTCTAACTTACATTATCGCCGGCCTTTTACTTGTTGGAGCATTCTATTTCTTCTTGGGTAACTCATTTGATTCTTCAGAAGAAAAAGATCTTGGACATTTAGTTAGGATTTCAAAAAGTGCTGAAGGAACAGCATATCCAGTAAATATAGAAGTCAGTGGGGATAAACTAACTTACAGTAGAAATGGTGAGGTTTTTAAAGCAAGCAAAGAGCCTGGAACAAGTGTATACGAGATCATGTCTGCATCAGGAGTAGATCCATCATCATATTCTGTTCAAGTAAAAAATGGAGGCGGCATAGGTACAATCTTCTCTATACTAATTGGTTTATTGCCCTTTATATTAATGTTTGGATTTCTGTTTTTTATAATGCGTCAAGCTCAGGGCGGCGGAAGTAATGCAATGAATTTTGGAAAAAGTAGAGCAAAAATGTTTGTAGGAACTAAAGCAAATGTAACTTTTTTTGACGTAGCAGGTCTTCCTGAAGCCAAAGAAGAGCTTGAAGAAGTAGTTGAGTTCTTGAAATTCCCTGACAGATTTACATCAATAGGAGCAAAAATACCATCCGGTGTTTTGTTAGTGGGACCTCCTGGAACAGGAAAAACTCTTCTTGCAAGAGCTGTAGCTGGTGAAGCAGGTGTCCCTTTCTTTTCAATATCAGGATCTGAATTTGTAGAGATGTTCGTAGGAGTTGGAGCTTCCAGGGTAAGAGACTTATTTTCTCAAGCTAAAAGGCATTCCCCTTGTATAATTTTCGTCGATGAAATTGATGCAGTTGGAAGGCATAGAGGTGCAGGACTTGGTGGCGGTCATGATGAAAGAGAACAAACTTTAAATCAAATTCTTGTTGAGATGGATGGTTTTGATACAAACAATAATGTTATAGTCATAGCAGCAACAAATAGACCAGATATATTAGATCCTGCTCTTCTAAGACCAGGTAGATTCGACAGAAGAGTAACAATTGATAATCCAGATGTAAACGGTAGAACAGAAATTTTAGGTGTTCATGCTAAAGGCAAACCTATTGATTCCAAAGTGGATCTAGCTACAGTTGCTAAACAAACTCCTGGTTTTTCAGGAGCTGATCTAGCTAATCTGATTAATGAGTCTGCTTTGCTTGCTGCAAGAAACAATGCTAAGAAGATTCACTTAGCTGATCTAACAGAAGCTATTGATAGAGTCTCTATTGGCCCTGCAAGGAAGTCTAAAGTTATTAGTGAAAAAGAAAGGAAACTTGTTGCGTACCACGAAGCTGGTCATGCTATTGTTTCTTACTACATGCCTGAGGGGAAAACAGTTGGAAAAATAACAATTGTTTCAAGAGGTCATGCTGGAGGATTCACCAGATATGAACAAGAAGATCAATCTCTCATGACCAAAATTGAGCTCGAAGCTATGATTGCTTCTTTAATGGGTGGTAGAGAGGCTGAATTTTTGACTGAAGGAGTACTAACTACCGGCGCTTCTAATGATTTTGAGCAAGCTACAAGAATAGCTAGAGAAGCAGTAATGAGATATGGAATGATACCAGATCTTGCTCAAAGAACATATGGTAAAAAACAACAAGCAGTTTTTCTAGGAAGAGAACAAAATGAAGAGCAAGATTATTCTAATGAAACTGCTGTAAAAATTGATAAAGAAATTGATAAACTCCTAACTTCAGGAAAAAATAATGCGAATAAAATACTCAAGAAGCAGAAAAAAGAACTAGATTTATTAGCTAATGCCTTACTTAAGCATGAAACTTTGGATGCTGATCAATTCAAAGATCTCATGGAGGGCAAAGAGGTTGATTTTTCTGCCACAACAATTGTTAGAGAACCAAAAACTGAAAAAGATAGAATAGAAGATAAGGCAAAAAAAGATAAGGCAAAAAAAGGATTCCCTGAACCACAGTCTTCATGATAATTTACGAAAATGCTACTTACAAAATTCAACGTTTTGTTTCTGGCATGCTTAATAATAATTCATATCTAATATCTTCTGCTAAAACAAATAAAAGCATAATCATAGACATACTAGATAATCCTAGAGATTTATTCTCTAAAATCCCAAGAGATCGAATTAATAAATATAATAATATTAAGAAATCAATCGGAGTTATAACACATGGTCATTTTGATCAAATAGAGGGAATAGATTTTATAAAAGATAGACTAGGAGAAATCGAAATACAAATTGGTTTTGAAGATTCTAAATATCTAAATTATTCTGGAAAAATTACTAAATTAAGATCACAAAAAGAAATTACTCATGGAGACATAAAGCTTGAGGTTTTATATACTCCAGGACACACCCAAGGATCTATTTGTTTATATTTTGATCTAGAAGAAAAAAAATTTCTTTTCAGTGGTGATACTTTGTATCAAGGAGGGCCGGGTAAAACTACTAATTTTCTAAATTTTAAAAAAATTTATGAATCCATATCAAATAAAATTTATAAATTACCCAAAGAAACAATAATTCTACCTGGTCATGGTTCAGAAATATCTATTGCAGAATCAATAGGTGAATTTAATCACTTTAAATTAAGTGGACATATTTACGGTGATATAACTTGGAAGATATAAATAAATTATCTATAAAAAAAATTACAGATCTATTTTTTTTTATTATATGTATTATTTTCATTGTTCTATTCAGCCAGTTGCTTCTAAGTTTACTTAAGACTATTTTTTATGGCGAAAATATTAGAAGTTTTAATCTATTATTTCTTTCAGTCTTTACAGTAATTCTTTATAAGCTTCTCGATATATTCGCAATAAAAATTAAAATTTCAAAAAAAATATTAAGATATTTATTAGTTTTTATATTTTTATTGACAATTATTAAGCTAACTAGTGATTCAAAATCTTTAGAAATATTGATTGATGTGATCATATTAGATTTTGGGGCAATCTATATAATAAGTGAAATTGTAAAGAGATATGAAATTGGTTCTCTTGAATTTTTGGGCTTGATAAAATTCAAATTATCTAAGTTTAGGTATATAGGGTTTTATTTCTTTGCATGGCCAGCAATAATTCTTTGGTCACAAATTATTGAATATCTTAATTTAGATTTTTTTCAAAATTCAAACTATTCAGAAGAAATATTTATATCCCTTGATAATAATTACCTTATTATATTTATAATGGCCTGTATTGTTGCACCGATTTGTGAAGAAATAATATTTAGAGGTTTTATTTTCAAAGTAATTTTAGAAAAAATAAACTTATTTTATGCAATTATTATTAATTCAATTTTTTTTGGATTAATACATTTTGAACCATCTACAATTATTCCAGCTAGCATATTAGGGGTTTCATTAACACTCATAAGATATAAATCCGAAAGCTTATTACTTGCAATAATAATACATGCTTTACATAATCTTTTAGCATTCATAGTTACTTATCTAACATTATAATATTAGATAAGGAGTTACCTTGAGATCAATATCACAAACTATAAATTCAAATAAGAAAACATCTATAATACCCTTCATTACATGTGGGTATCCAGAAGTATCTAATTATATTGATCTTTTATTATCAATTGAAAATTCAGGTGCAAGTGTTATAGAAATAGGAATTCCTAATAGTGATCCATTAGCTGAAGGACTAACTATTCAATATTCAAGTAATCTTGCAATAGATAATGGTATAAATACGCTCAAATGTTTAGAAATAGTATCTGAAGCAAGAAACCGAGGTCTTAAAATACCAGTAGTATTAATGGGGTATTACAATAATATCTTAGCTTATGATATTAAGAGTTTTTGCAAAGATGCAAAAAATTCTGGGATTGATGGATTAATTATCGCAGATTTGCCTATCTTTGAAGCATCTCCAATTATTGAAGAAACAGAAAAAAATAATATTTCCTATATTCCTCTATTATCGATAAATTCTTCTGATGAAATAATAAAAAAAGCGACAAATATTGCTACAGGGTTTATTTATTGTATTTCAGTATTAGGGATAACTGGTGAAAGAAATATGACATTTGATAGAGTTAAGAATTTAGTAGCTTCAGTTAAAAACTATTCTAATGTTCCTGTAGCAGTTGGATTTGGGGTTTCTGATAAATCTGATGTTCAAAATATAGGTGAGTTTGCTGATGCAGTAGTCGTAGGTTCAGCATTAATTAATAGACTAAGAAATTGCAAGAAAGATGATATTATAAAAACAGCAGAAAGCTTTATAAAAAGTTTAGTTCAATAATTAAAAAGAGGCAAAAAATGTTGGTTAGGGGTATAAGAGGAGCCACAACGGTTAGACAAAATACTAAAGAAGATATTGTAAAAGAAACTTCAACTCTACTAAATGAAATGTTGATTGCAAATGATGTCGACTCTAAAGATATAGCTTCAATAATTTTCACTACAACTTTTGATGTAACTTTAGAATTTCCTGCTGTAGCAGCAAGAGAGATTTTATCTCTAAATACAGTTCCATTACTGAATATGCACGAAATAAATAATCCAGATGGATTAAAGATGTGTATAAGAGTATTAATTCATTGGAATACTGATAAAAGTCAAACTGATATAAAGCATGTATATCTAAATAATGCAACCAACTTGAGAACAGATCTATAAACCTTAAATGCTCAGAATTAAAATAATTTTATTCATACTAATTATTGTAGGTATTAGTTTTATTCTAGATAGATTAACCAAATCAAAGTTTGAAGATAACAAAGGTCTTAGATATTTTATTTTTTCAACTGTTATGTCTGGAACAATATTTATAACAGCATTCACTTTATTTTACTTAATTTCCTAAAAAATAATTACTTATTAGGCAAAAAGCCTTTTTTTAAGATAAACTGAAATTAGGAAAAATTAAAATGAATAAAAATTACTACACATATTATTATTTTAGGCTAGCAGAGTCTTTTTAGTGTGTGTATTTTTATAATCTTCCCTAAAGGCTCTAATAAGGAGCCTTTTTTTTATTAAAGAAAAAAAGTATATAAAAAGGTAATATGATGAAAAATATACAAAACTTAAATATTAAAGAAATAGCTAAGCTTCCATCTCCTGATGAATTTATAAAAAATATACCTCTATCAAATTCTCAGTCTAGCTTAATTGAAGATTCTAGAAATATTATTAAAAAAATATTAAAAGGCGAAGACGATAGAATATTGCTATTAGTTGGGCCTTGTTCTATTCATGATAGAAGCCTAGGTATAGAGTATGCAAAAAAAATCAGAGATTTAGCAGAAAAGGTCAAAGAAACTATATATGTTGTTATGAGAGTCTATTTTGAAAAACCTAGAACAACTATAGGATGGAAAGGCTTAATAAATGATCCTGATCTTAATGGAAGTTTTAATATTCCAAAAGGAATTGAACTGGCAAGAAATATCTTATCTGACGTAACAGAATTAGGTATGCCTACTGCTACAGAATTTCTAGATCCATTTACTCCTCAATATATTGGAGACCTAGTTTCTTGGGGTGCAATAGGAGCTCGAACTGCAGAAAGTCAAACTCACAGACAAATGGCCAGCGGACTATCAATGCCAATTGGTTTCAAGAACGGAACTGGTGGATCAGTTCAATTAGCGATAGATGGTATGGTTGCATGCTTAGGAGAACACGCTTTTTTAGGTATTGATAATAATGGAAATAGTTCTGTTGTAATAACAAAAGGTAATCCTGCTAATCATGTAATTCTAAGAGGTGGTGCATCTGGGCCAAATTACGATAAAGAGTCTGTAAGAAATGCACAAGAACTACTAGAAAAAAACAATCTAGATCCTGTTATAGTTATAGACTGTGCTCATGGAAATTCAAATAAAGATCATAATAGGCAGCCTATTGTCTTTAAGGATGTTATATCTCAAAGAATACAAGGAAATAAAAATATAGTTGGTCTAATGATCGAAAGTAATATAAATCCAGGTAACCAAACTCTAGGAGAAAATTTAGATGATCTGGAGTATGGAGTATCAATAACTGATAAATGTGTAGGTTGGGAAAAAACAGAAGAAATTATTTTAGAAGCTAGTGAAGAATTAAAATAAAACAAAAATAATGAAAAGTTTTGATCAGCAATTAATTGAACTATCAAAATTAATTGGAAAAAATAAAACAGCTTTTAGTATAGGCACATTTGATGGAGTTCATTTAGGCCATAAAATGCTATTCCAAAAGCTAGTTAATAATTGCAGGAATAAAAAGTTAAGTTCCCTAGTTATAGTTTTTGAAAAACGACCTAGAGAAATTGTAAATAAAGGTTATTCACGACCATATTTATCCGATTTTTGTAAAAGAAAGAATAAAATCCTAGAAAATGGAATAAATTTTTTATTCCCAATGGAGTTTAATAATGAATTAAGATTTCTAAATGCAGAAGTTTTCTTAAAGAAACTTATTAGTCATGCAAACATAAAAAATATTGTTTTTAGCGAAAATACTAGAATTGGAAACGATCAATTATTTGGGGAAAAATTAGAAGATTTATGTATCAATTTAGGAATAGAAATTTCAAACATAGAAATGACTAATAATTTTGAAAAAGTGGTTTCTTCATCAATGATTTCAAAATTTATAGAGGAAGGAGATTTTATAAATACAAATAAGTTTTTGGGTTATAACTATTCATTTGAAGGTATTGTGATAAAAGGAGATCAGATTGGAAGAACTATAGGCTTCCCAACTGCAAATATTGAAGTAAATAAGAAAATTCAAATTCCTGGTGATGGTATTTATGCCTGCTTTGTATATATCAATGGAAAAAAATATAGAGGAGCTCTTTCAGTTGGTAATAGACCTGTAATAAAAGATGATAATTCAAGAAAAATAGAAGTGTTTATATTTGATTTTGATAAAAATATATATGATATACAGATAGAAATTTCAGTAATAAAAAAAATAAGGAATCAGGAATTTTATGATTCAGTAGATATTATGAAGACACAAATAAAAAAAGATATTATAAATATTAATGAAGTTTTAGAAAGATAGTATGAAAAATCAATTTAGTAATATAATTGAAGAATTTAATTGGAGAGGTACCCTAAAAGATTGGACAACGAGCGCAGACTCAATCTTAATAAAGGAAAAAATAACTTGTTATAACGGTTTTGATCCTACTGCAAAAAGTCTACATATAGGTAATCTGATACCAATATTAGGCTTACAAAGATTACAAAAATATGGTCACACACCAATAGTTATAGTTGGTGGAGGAACAGGAATGATAGGAGACCCATCAGGAAGGACTGATGAAAGAAAACTAATGAGCGAAGCCTTAATAGAAGAAAATCTATTTGGAATAAAAACTCAATTAGAAAAATTTTTAGATTTTGAAAATAAAAAAAATCCAGCTCAAATAATTAACAATGCAGAATGGTTAAATCAAATTAACCTAATTGATTTCTTGAGAGACACAGGTAAATTTTTTAACATTAACAACATGCTTAATAAAGATTCAGTAAAAAACAGATTGTCTAGAGATGAGGGTATTTCATTCACAGAATTTAGTTATCAACTATTACAAGCATATGATTTCTTATACTTATTTGAAAATTATAACTGTAGTTTTCAAATGGGAGGCTCAGACCAATGGGGAAATATTGTAGCAGGTGTTGATCTGATAAGAAAAAAGAATCCTCTAAATAAAAATAAGGCCCATGGTATAACCTACCCTCTATTAACTACAGCATCGGGGGAGAAATTTGGTAAAAGTATAGAAGGAGCAATCACTTTAGATCCAAAAGTAACAATTCCATATAAGCTATTTCAATATTTTTTTAATTCTTCAGATGAAGAAGTTCTAGCTTACATAAAACTATTTACAGATATAAAACCAGAGGAATTTAAGGAACTAGAAAATGTCACATCAGAAACTCCTTATAAAAGAGAAGCACAAAAATTTCTTTCAAAAGAAATAACAAGAATCGTACATGGTGAAATCGGTATGAACAGTGCCATTAGGCAAACTGAAGGCTTAAATCAAGGTAAATGGGAACTACTAAATGAAGATGATTATTTAGATTTGTACTCCGGATCAGAAGGAGTACCCCAACTTTCCAGAAAAAAATTATCAAAGGGAGTAAATATTCAAGATTTAGCTGTGGATTATGAACTTTGTAGTTCCTTAGGAGAAACAAAAAGGTTAATTAATCAAGGTGGTATTTCTTTGAATGGGAAAAAAATAAATGATCCTGAAATGAAAGTATTAGAAAATGACCTTAAAGCCAATAAGGTTATAATAATTTCAAAAGGTAAGAAAAATCATAAAATAATTAAGGTTGATTGAGACTAATTTACTAATTACCATTAGTATCTAATAAATGGTAACAAAAAAAGAAAAGCTGTTAATTGTAGACGGCCATGCGATGGTTTTTAGAGCATGGTTCTCTATACCTGAAAGACTAAATAGCAAAAAAATAGATACTAGAGGTGCATTTGGTTTTATTAATACCCTAATTAAATCAATAAGAGAAAATAATATTACTCATGTAGCTGTTTGCTTTGACACTAAGGCAGCGACTTTTAGAGACGAAATATTCCCTGAATATAAAGCCCAAAGGCCTCCAGTAGATCCAGATCTTCATAAACAAATACCCATCGCAAAAGAATTACTGGAATCTTTAGATATTCCAGTTTTTGAAAAGGATGGATTTGAAGCAGATGATTTGGTAGGTACCATAAGTAATATCGCAAATTCAAAAAATATAAATTGTTTGATACTTACAGGAGATGCTGATCAACTACAATTAGTCAATAAAAAAACTAATGTACTAATGTATTCAGGATTTGGAGATATAAGAATATATGATGAAAAAAAAGTTCAAGAAAGATATGATGGACTTGGGCCTGAATATATTGCTGAAATAAAAGCACTTGAAGGAGACCCATCAGATAATATACCTGGTGTACCAGGTATTGGTAAAAAGGCAGCAAGAGCTTTACTCTCTGAATTTGGACATTTTGATTCTTTGTTTCAAAATATAGAAAAAATATCTAATCTCAGCATAAGAGGTTCCAAAAGAATACAAAATATAGTATCTGAAAATATTGAAATAGCCAAAAAAGGCTTAAGTCTTACTCAAATAATTCGAGACGTTGAAATTGATTTCTCAATTATTAATTGTGAATTTACAAATCATAATACTGAAAAGATAAGAAAAGCTTTTGAGCATTATGAATTAAGAAATAGTTTTAATAACCTTAAACGATTGATTGAATTCCCAGAAGAAGTACAACTTCAAATTAAAGTTGATTCTGACAACAAGGACATACCAAGTGAACAACTAGTGCTAATAAATGACCAAAACTCATTTAATATAATGATAAATGATTTGAAAAATTCTGATCATTTTTCTTTTGATACAGAAACTACTGGATTAAGAACTCTTGAAGATGAAATTATAGGTATTTCGTTTTGTAGTTCAGAAAATAAATCATACTATCTAGTTATTAAACACGATAATATTGATATAAGTTTTAACGACAATAATTTTGAAATAATTAAATCGTTGTTTGAAAATCCAAAAATATCAAAATCTGCTCATAATGCTAATTTTGATATTATGGTCCTAAAAAATTTTGGAATAGAAGTAGAAAATCTAAATTTTGATACTGTTATTGCAGCATCATTATGTGGAAGAAAAAGATTAGGATTAAAAAACTTATCATCTGAGATCTTACAGATAAATATGACTAGGATAGAAGAGCTAATTGGCTCAGGAAAGAACCAAAAAACTCTTAATCAAGCAGATATATCTAATGTTTACAAGTATGCTGCTGCAGATTCATTAATTACTTATAAGCTTAGAAATTTTTTTATGGAAGAGTTAAAAAAATTTGATCAAGAAAATTTATTTTACAATGTAGAAATTCCTTTGATTAAAGAAATTATAAATATGCAATTTAATGGATTCTTAATTGATTCTGAAAAATTAATAAGTATGTCTAATAAGCTAGAAATGGAACTAAGTGAGCTAGATCAAGGCATTCATAATATTTATCCAGAGAAAGACTTTAATCTAAATTCAGGGAAACAAGTCGCAGACATACTAATAAATGAATTAGGTGCTCCAACAATCAAAAAAACGAAAACAGGAATATCAGTAGATGCGGATGTACTTGAAACATATTCTAAAAATAGAGAATTAGACGAAAGGGTAACGCAAATATCTTCTGGTATCCTAAGATATAGGGAATTATCTAAAATCAAATCTACTTACGTAGACTCTCTGCCTAATTTAGTAAATAAAAAAACAAAACGTATTCATACAACCTTCAATCAACTGGGGACTTCAACTGGGAGATTATCAAGCCAAAACCCAAATGTTCAAAATATTCCTGTAAGGTCAGACATTGGAAGGGAAGTAAGATCTGCATTCATAGCAGATAAAAAAAAGAATTTTCAAATGTTATCAGTAGATTACTCTCAGATAGAATTAAGGGTTTTGGCACATCTTTCAAAAGAAGAGAACTTAATAAAGGCTTTTGTTAACGGTGAAGATATACACAATTCTACGGCTAAACTTATGTATTCTACAGAAGAAGTTTCTTCAGAACAAAGAAGAATAGCAAAAATTCTAAATTTTGGAGTATTATACGGTTTAGGGCCACACGGAGTTTCTCAACAAACTGACCTAACAAGACAACAGGGAAAAGAGTTTATTGATTTATACTTTGGAAAATATCCAGGAATTAAGGATTTTCAAAAACAACAAATTAACTCATCAAAATCAAGTGGATACTCTGAAACTTTGCTTGGTAGGAGAAGATACTTAGATGATATTAATTCTCCAAATGCCAGAACTAGAGGATTTGCCGAAAGAATTGCAATAAATATGCCTATTCAAGGGACTGCAGCAGAAATAATAAAAATTGCAATGATAAATTTAGGAAATGAAATAAGAAATAATCTTATGAAATCTAAAATGCTAATTCAGGTGCATGATGAACTTATATTCGAGGTAGGTCCAGGAGAGCTGATGGAGCTAAGTATGATGATTAATGAAATAATGCCAAATGCAATTAAATTAGATGTACCTGTACTTGTAGATATAAAAACTGGTGACAGTTGGGGCAAATTAGAATAATTTTCTTATATAATAAAAGTTGTCTGTTTTCGTTTTTTGGAGGGGTGGCTGAGTGGTTGAAAGCGTCTGTCTTGAAAACAGGAGTATCCGTAAGGGTACCGCAGGTTCGAATCCTGTCCCCTCCGCCATTAATTTAAGAATTAAGAATCTACTTTATTCTGTCTCTAAAAGCCATGAATCTTCAAGCGACTCAATTTGATTGTTTATATTTTCATATTCTTCAGAGAGTAAATTAAGTTTTTCATAATCTGAAATATTTTCATTTGCAGATAATTTTTTTTCTAAATCTTTTTTTTCTACAGTAAGTCTTTTTATTTTATTTTCCAAATTTCTGATTTTTTTTCTATCGTTATTATTTTTATTTTTGGAATTTTCTTTATTTTTTTTATCATTACTTAGTGAAGATCTATACTCATCAAGATCTCCTAAAAAATTGTTTACTTTGCCATTTTTGACCATTACTAGATGGTCAGCTACATTCTCTACAAGTTTAGAATCATGGCTTACAAGAATAACGCATCCTTCAAAGTCATTTAGTGCATTAATAAGAGAAGTTCTTGAGTCAATATCAAGATGATTTGTGGGTTCATCAAGTAATAAAATATTGGGGCAATCATAACTAATCAAACAAAGAATGAGTCTTGTTTTTTCTCCTCCAGATAATTTATGTATTTTAGTTTCAGATTTTGTTTTATCAAATCCAAATTTACCTAACACACTTCTTATTTTCAAGTCATCTTCATTTTTTAATTTATCAGATAATACTTCAAATGGAGTTAATTCTAATTCTAGCTCTTCAGACAAATGCTGAGCAAAATAGCCAATCTTTATATTTCTGTTCTTTAAGATAGTTCCTTTCATTGGCTTAATTATTCCTGAAATCAATTTAATTAAAGTAGATTTCCCATTCCCATTAGCACCTAATAAAGCTATTCTGCTATCATTTGATATGCTAAGGTTTATCCCTTTAAGTACTGGGGTATTTGTTTCGTATCCAACATCAACCTCGTTCAAAACAATCATTGAAGTACCAAGATTTTTTGGTTTAGGAAAAGAAAACTTAATAGATCTATCAGTAATAACTGCATCAACAAAATCCATTTTTTCTAATGATTTCAATCTACTTTGTGCCTGCTTTGCTTTACTAGCTTTAGAACCAAATCGATTTACAAATTTTAGAACATTTTTCTTATATGCTTCCTGTTTTTCAAATAATAATTGTTGACTTATTTTTTTTTGAGCATATTGTTTTTCAAACTGATCATAATTTCCTGTATATAAGTTTAGTTTTAACTGGTCAATATGAATAATATGAGACACTGTTTTATTTAAGGTTTCTCTATCATGACTAATTAATATAAAGGAATTTTTATAATTTACTAAAAAATTCTCCAACCAAGAGTTAGATTCAAAATCTAAGTGATTTGTAGGTTCGTCAAGTAATAATAGATCAGGTTCATTGAACAAAGCTGCTGCAAGCCCTACTCTCATTCTCCATCCACCTGAAAAGTCACTTAGAGGCTTTAATTGATCTGTTTTATTAAAACCAAGACCAGAAAGTATAGCTGAAGCTCTCCAATCAGAGTCGTATGCATTAATTTCATCCAACTTATTAAGAATAAAAGATATTCTATTAGGATTTTCAGAAGTCTCTAATTCTTTAAGTAAATTTTGTTCAGTAATTCTACTTGATAGTACAAAATCTAATAAACTCAATTCAACTTTTTGTATTTCCTGCTCTAAGATACCAATTGTCCTGTTAGACTTTAAATTAATTTTTCCTTCTTCTAAGGATAAATTTTTAGTTATTAAGTTAAATAAAGTTGATTTACCGATACCATTTGATCCAACTAGTCCTATATGATAATTTTCAGGAATTTGTAACGAGGTGTTTTCAAATAATTTTCTCTTGGAGATAGAGTATGAAATATTTTTGAATTCAAGCATAAAAAAGATTAAAAAAAATAAAAAATTATTTTTCTCTTTTAGCTAAGTAATTATTTATTAATTGCAAGACTACAAGCCAAGCTGCTGTTGACCCAAAAACAATTATCAAAGCCCACAATGCTTCCATTTTAATCTCCTCATTATTCTTGAACTAATATACTAATTATATGACAAAGATCTAAAAAAAATTAGAAACTAACCCAAAAAACTATTATGAAATACATAATAATAGGATTTAATTACTTTGTCAGTTATTAAAATTGTAAGAATTTCATTAATGAATTTACACGAATATCAATCTAGAAACTTATTAAATCACTACAATGTTTTATTCCCCTTAGGAAAAGTTGGATCATCTCCAGAAGAAATATATGATATTTCTGAGGAATTCTTTGGAAAAGTGGTTGTAAAGGCACAAATCCATTCTGGTGGAAGAGGTAAAGCCGGTGGCGTAAAGTTATGTAATACAAGTGAGGAAGCAAAAGTTTTTGCTAAGCAAATTTTAGGTAAAAAGATTGTAACGAATCAAACTGATTCAGATGGAGTCATTGTAGAAAAATTACTAGTTACTGAAATAACAGATATTCAAAAAGAATTTTATTTATCGATAATAATTGATCCTGATTTTGAAAGTCCAGTTCTTATACTCTCATCAGAAGGTGGAATGGATATAGAAACTGTAGCTGAAGAGACCCCAGAAAAAATCATAAAGTTACAGTTTGACTCAATATTGGGAACTAAACCATACGAATTAAGAAAAACTATAAGATCACTAAATCTTCCTAAAGAGTCACAGAGTGACTTCATAAACTTAATCTTAAACTTATATAAAGCATTCCTTGAAACAGATAGTACACTCATAGAAATCAATCCTCTTGTTTTAGACAATAAAAATAAACTTATCCCATTAGATTGTAAGATAAATATTGATGATGATAGCTTTTTTAGACAAAAAGAAATTTTTAAACTACGAGATAAGAACCAAGAAAATCCAATTGAAACAAGAGCAAAGGATTTTGATCTAGCATATGTCAAATTAGATCAAGGAAATGTAGGATGTTTGGTGAATGGAGCTGGGTTAGCAATGGCAACTATGGATGTAACCACTAAGTCTGGATGCTTCCCTGCAAATTTTCTTGATGTTGGTGGATCTACAGATAAGGAAAAAATCAAAGAAGCTTTTAGAATCCTGGTTTCAGACAAAAATGTTAAGTTTTTACTGGTAAATTTATTTGCAGGAATTGCCAGAGCTGACCTAATAGCAGAAGGAATCGTTGAAGCAGCTAAAGAAGCTTCGTTTAATCTCCCTATAATTGTATCAATGAGAGGTACTAATTCTGAAAAAGGTTTTTCTATTCTTAAGAATTCTACTTTAGATATACATATCGCAAAAAATTTAGGTAATGCCGCCGAACTTCTTACTAATTTAAGCAAGGATAGTATTAACAAATGAAATTAGATAAAAATACAAAGGTTCTAATTCAAGGTCTAGGAAAGGATGGTACCTTTCAAGCTCGAAGATCGATTGAGTATGGAACTAATGTTGTTGCTTGTGTGCATCCCAAAAGAGAGGGAACCTTGTTTGATGAAAATATTCCTTATTTTGAAACAGTTAAGGATGCAGTAAGTAAAACAAACGCAAATGTCGGAGTCATCTATGTTCCTG
The DNA here is from genome assembly GCA_002721875.1 of Chloroflexota bacterium. The sequence continues at coordinate 67,350 of PBLU01000016.1, forward strand.
CTGCTTTTGCTATGGATGCAATAATTGAACAAATAGATGCAAAATTAGAAATAGTTGTTTGTATTACTGAAGGNATACCAATTCACGACATGATTAAGGTAAAAAATTACATTAAAGATAAAAATACANCTTTGATAGGACCAAATTGTCCTGGTTTGATTTTTCCAAAATTAAAAATAAAAATTGGTATTATTCCTAGTAATATTTGTAAGCAGGGTAAGGTAGGTGTTGTGTCTAGATCAGGAACTCTAACCTATGAAGCAATTTCTCAAATTGGAGAAGTCGGTCTTGGGCAATCAATTTGTATAGGAATAGGTGGTGACCCAATACATGGAACAAGTTTTGTAGATGTTCTAGAATTTTTTGAAAGAGATAGCAATACTGATTCTATAGTCTTAATTGGAGAAATTGGTGGAACAAAAGAACAGGAAGCAGCAGAATATATTAAGAATAAAATCTCAAAACCTGTAGTATTTTCAATAGCAGGGACTACAGCACCTAAAGGCAAAAGAATGGGGCATGCTGGAGCGGTAATTAGTGGGAAAATGGGACTAGCAGCGGAAAAAATAAAAGCACTTAAAGATGCTGGAGCTCATCATGCTAGTGATCCTTCAAGAATAGGTGAAACTCTCAAAACTATAATTTAGTATGTACATCTTAATAGAATATAGATGAAAGGGATAATTTATGGATGATAAAGAATATTATGAAAAAATAAAAAAAGTTAATAAAGAAAATCTATACAAGAAAATAAATAAAAATAAATCTGATAAATGGAAAAACTTTGAAGTTACAGGCAAGCTAAGTAATAAATAGATTAATGTATAAAGAATTTTTTTGTCATACTAATGATGTAGCAATCAATATTGCATCAAGAGAGAAAAGAGAGAATTATATAAATATATTTTTTGTCCACGGTTTTTTAGAAAGATGGCAATCTTGGAAAAAAATAATGGATAATATCCCAAAAAATTATAACGTTTTTTCAGTAGACCTTAGAGGATTTGGTAGATCTGGGAAAACACTAATATCTCATAAAAGATCTACTTGGGCAGATGATATTTCAAACATAATTTCTAAACTCAATTTAAAAAATATCTATTTAGTAGGTCACTCATTAGGAGGCCCAATAGTAGCTTCAGTTTCATCAAAAAATTATAGTCAAATAAAAGGAGTTATTTTAGAGGATCCCTTTTTAGGAACTCAACCTGTAGATAAAACAGGAAGAGCAAGTAGAGGGAAAATAGTTGCAGAAACAATAGATAATTCTAAAAGTTTAAATGAAGCAATCATTAAATTGAAAAAATTAAGACCCGACTGGAGAGATGATATACCTGTTGAGATAGCAACTGCCAGAATGTTTACTGATAATTTTTTATTAGAAGTACCAAGAAAATTCAAAGATGATTTTTCAATTGAAGAAATTTATAAAAATGTAAAAAATGACACAATTTTGAATCACTCAAATCCAGATTTTGGAGGAATAAATTCTGAAGAAAATATAAATTATCTTAAAAATTTAAATTCATCTATTAAGATAAATAAATGGGAAAAATCAGGTCATAATATACATAGAGACTTCCCTGCAGAATTTTCTAAATCCATACTTGAATTCATAGAAAACTAAATGAAAAATTATTTCCTAGTTGAAAATAAAAAGATATTCTTCCAAAAGTTTGGAGATGGTCCTCCAATAATTTTACTTCATGGAATTTCTAATTCATCTAAAACATGGAATAACATATCAAAAAAATTATCAAAAATTCGCACAGTTTATCTTATAGATTTTAGAGGTCATGGAAATTCTGATCATTTCGATAATTACGAATGGATAAATTTTAGTAATGATATAGTTGCTTTTATAGAAAAAAATATAGATTCTAAAGTAGAAATAATTGGACATTCATTAGGGGCATGTGTTGCAACAAAAGTCAGCCAAATACTCAAAACCAATATTAAAGCATTAATACTAGAAGACCCTCCATTCTTTACTCACAAAAGACAGGGAGAAAAAGGAATAAGTCAAAGATTTCAGCATAATTTAAATTTATCAAAAAATTTTAACTCTAAAAATAAAATTTTAGAAAAATTAAAAAATAATTCTAAATTATCTAACGTTAAGAACTTAGAATTAATTTCTGAAAACCTAGCTAATCTTGATTACAAAGTTTTAGAAGCAACTATCAATGGAGAAGCATTGAAATCTTTTCATCCTGAAGAAATTCTTCCAGAAATTTCAGGAATCAGAACATTATTATTAGCTGGAGATGAAATAAAAACTGGTGGAGTAATAACAAGTACAGAGATAAAAAAAATTAAAAGCATTATGAATAATCTAGAAGTTATTCATCTTAAAGAAATAGGTCACAATATTCATGATGAAATCCCTGAAGAATTTGAAAATATAGTTTTCAATTTCCTAGATAACGGGTAATTCAATAAAAGATTCTATTATTAGAACAAAAATAAGAGTAAAAACTCCTGCAACTATATCATCACCCAATACTCCATATGCTTTAGGAAGGTATTCAAATTTATTAATTGGATAAGGCTTAAAAATATCAAAGAATCTAAATATAAAAAAAGCAAGTATAAAGGCAAATAAATTATATTCTAATATTACGATAGGAATATACATTCCAACCCATTCATCAAAAACAACATGATGAGGATCTGGATCATCTTTAGAAATAGATCTATTTATAGTAAATATACCTAGTGGTAAATTTANAATTAATATTATTAGATTTATTATTAAGAATAAATTTTCAGATAAATCAAAAAAATCAACTAGCAAATATCTTAATAAAATAAAATAGATTAGGCAAAATAAAGCAGCCCAGCTTCCTCCTCCTCTTAAGGGGGAATATCCAATATAAAATACAGATGATACTAATTTAGAGAAAGTAGTAATTTTTTTAGAATTCATGGCTGTATTATAAATTATTTTTTAGCCATGATAATGAATCATTAGTATTAACCAAAGGTGAATATTCACAACCAACCCATCCTTCATAATTTATTTCATCTAATAAATTAAAAATATGCTTATAGTTTATTTCTCCTGTTCCAGGTTCATTTCTTCCTGGATTATCTGCAATTTGAATATGACCGATCTTATCCTGTAATGCAATAATTTTTCTAGTTAAGTCACCTTCCATAATTTGCATGTGATAAACATCATAAAGAAGATATGCATTTTCATGGTTAATTTCTTCAATCAGATCTATTCCCTGTTTTGATGTATTAATAAAAAATCCTGGTTGATCTACTGTATTTATTGGTTCAATTAAGCCTTTTATATTTTTTTCTGATAACTTTTCAGATGCTATTCTTTGATTTTCAACTAAAACATTATAAATTTCATCATCATCAAAATTTTCTGGCTTTGTTCCTACCCCTGTATTTATCCCAATACAACCGAGGTTTGAAGCATAATTAATTCCTAATTCTAGTCTTTCCAAAAATAGATCTTTTCTATCAGGCCTAAGTGCCATATTTGCTAAGTTGGTATCTGGATCTTGCACTGGTAAATTTATTATTACATGTTTTAATTTATATAAATCTAATTTTTCTCTAATTTGGTCAACTTCCAAAGAATAAGGGGCCTGTAATTCGACTCCTTCAAACCCAGATTTTGAAGCTTGTTCATATCTATCTATAAGTTCATATTCGTTATACATGAACTGTAAATTTGCTTCAAATTTAGGCACTTTTCCCTCCGATATTATCTATCCAAGATAAACCCTTAATTGTATCTCCTAGAGGTGAATACTCACATCCAATCCATCCTAGATAATTTTCAGACAAATGTTTAAAAACATTTTCATAATTTATCTCTCCTGAACCTGGTTCATTTCTACCTGGGTTATCTGCAATTTGAATATGTCCAATTTTATCCTTATTATTATCAAAGGTTCTAATAATATCTCCTTCCATAATTTGCATATGATAAATATCATATTGAATTTTTACTGATTCAAAATTAATCTCATCAATAATTTTTCTGCAATGTTGAGTGTTAGAAATAAAATAATTAGGGGCATCTATAGTATTTAGAGCCTCTACCAAGATCATGATATTCGTATTTTTTAATACATCAGATGCATAATTAAGATTTTCAATCAAAGTATCGTGTAACTGAGATTTGGTAAATTTACCATTATCTATCCCAACTAAAACTGTAAGCCTTTCACAGCTCAAATGATTGGCATATTCTAAAGCTTTGTGTACGCCTTCTTGAAACTCTGATTTTCTATTAGGAAAAATTGCAATTCCTCGATCTCCAGCTGCAAAATCACCAGCTGGAAAATCAAATAAAATTTGTTTTAGATTATTTTTTTCTAACTCTGCTTTTATATCGTCTTTATCAAAATCATAAGGGAAAAGATATTCCACTCCTTCAAAGCCATTTTCTTTGGCAAGTGTAAACTTTTCTAAAAATTCAACTTCATTAAACAACATAGATAGGTTTGCTGCATATTTATTCATAAAATACTCCTTATGATATTAATTTGGGTTTCGTTTTATAATAATTTGTTTCTGATTCAAAAACTTTTGCTAATTCTAGAATTTTCAATTCGTTAAGTTTTTTACTAACTATTTGTATCCCTATAGGTAATCCATCTTTACTAAATCCTGATGGAATACTTANACTTGGACAGCCTGTGGCAGTAATTGCATAACAAAGAGCCATCCAATCTATATATGTATTTAATTCTGTTCCGTCTATATTTTTAATATATTCTTGATCTATATCAAAAGGAAGAACACTAGTAGTTGGTAAAATTAGAAATTCATATTGATTAAAAAATTCTGAAATTTTTTGATCAATAATAGATCTTTGTGATTCTGCTTCAGATATTTCTAAGGAAGAAAGATTCATACCTTTCTCAACGTTCCAAATTATTGTATCTTTCATCAGATGTTTATTATTTTTTATGTGATCTTTATGTTCATCAGCAAAAATATAAGCTCTTAGAACTTGAAATACATTATCTACATTTGGAAGAGAAGGTGCTGCTTCTTCTAATTCGAAACCGAGATTCGCAAAGGTTTTTACAGAATTATTAAAAGATTCTCTGATTTCTTTTGATACAGGATATTGACCTAAATCAGGAGTAAAAGCTATTTTTTGATTTAAGTTTTTAATATTTTTTATCTCTGAAAAAATTTTGGGATCTTCATTTATACTATTTCCGATTCTATTGTCATAACCTGCCATTATTGACAAAAATATAGATAGATCATCTATATTTCTTGCCATTGGTCCGTTAACACTCAAAGTGTTATATGGTTTAGAGTTTGGAAGATTAGGAACTCTACCTATAGTGGTTCTGAATCCAACCACATTATTCCATGCAGCAGGATTTCTTAATGAACCTCCCATGTCAGATCCTTGAGCTATCGTAATCATTCTGGCTGCAAGAGCGGCTCCTGCTCCACCACTAGATCCTCCTGCTGTTTTATCTAAATTATACGGATTAACAGTTGTATCAAAAACTTCATTAAATGTATGGGAGCCTGCTCCAAACTCAGGCGTATTAGTTTTGCCTAAAATGATCGCACCTGAAGATTTAATTTTTTTTACAACTAAATCATCTTCATCAGGTATGTAGTTTGAATAAATTGGAGATCCTTTAGTTGTCCTAATACCTTTAGTTAAATTCAGATCTTTTATGAATGTTGGAATGCCCGACAAAGGTGATGAAAAATCAAAATTTTGATCTATTTTTTTTGCATGTTCAATAGCCATTTCAGGTGTAAATGTACAAACCGCGTTTATCAATGAATCATAAGTTTGTACCTGCTCAATATGGATATTTATCAATTCTTCAGATGTTATTTTTTTCGTTTTTAATAGTTTTTTAATTTCAGAAATTTTCATCTCTAAAATATTTTGTTTTTCAGATTTAGAAAAATTATTCAAACTACCACCAAACTTTTCCATCAATTTCTTCTGACAATTCAGAGAATTCTTTTTCATAAATTCCGCTCGAAAGATATTTCCATCCTCCATCAGCAAAAATAGTAACTATAACTGAATCTTTTAATCTTTTAGACATCTTAATACATGTTGCTAATGTAGCTCCTGAAGAAACACCAACAAATAAACCATGAGTTTCCATAACTTTTTTCGTCCAATAAAAAGACTCTTCTGCTTCTACCATAATCCTTCCATCAAGTTTATCTAAATCAAGTATTGGAGGTATATAACCATGTTCTATTGAACGTAATCCTTGAACAACATCATCTGGATGAGGCGCAGTTGCTATGATTTTTATGGAGTCATTAAATTCTTTAACCCTTTTACCAACTCCCATTAATGTACCTCCAGTTCCTAAGCCAGCTACAAAATGAGTAATATTGGGCATTTGTCTTATAATTTCATTTCCCGTTGTATAATAATGAGCTTTTATACTAGCCTGATTACCATACTGAAAAGGCATAAAATAATCAGGGTTTTCAGATGCAATTTTTTGAGCTAGTTTTATAGAACCATTTGTACCCTCTTTGCCTTCAGAAAAAATAATATCTGAACCAAAAGACTTGAGCAAAGATACTCTTTCTGAACTTACAGAATCAGGCATAACAGCTATCATCTTATATCCTCTTATCTTGGATATCATTGCCAGGCCTATACCAGTATTTCCAGATGTAGGTTCTATTATAGTCTGACCTGGTTTTAGTTTGTTATTTTTTTCAGCATCAAAAATTAGGCATCTAGCAACCCTATCTTTTATTGAACCAGTAGGATTTTCACCTTCTAGCTTTGCATAAATTTTTACACTATTGTTCTCACTCAATGAGGAAAGATCAATTAAGCTAGTATTACCAATATTATTTAATGTCCCGGTATTAAATTTTTCAATACTCAATTTTATATTCATTGAACTTAACTTACTGGAACACCACAGAAAATTTCATAATCAATTAATTCTTTTACTTCTGGGTTTTCTCCGCATAATTTACAATTTGGATTTTGCCTTATTTTGATTTCTCTAAATTCCATACTTAAAGCTTCTATTAGTAACATTCTTCCTGAAAGTGATTCCCCTACCCCTAAAATAATCTTTATGGTTTCTAGTGCTTGAATAGAACCCACTAATCCAGGTAGAGCTCCTATAACCCCTGCCTCAGCACAGCTTGGAACTTCTCCAGGAGGTGGTGGATCAGGAAAAATACATCTATAACAACCATTTCCTGGAATATAAGTCGTTGCCTGACCATCAAATATTAGAATTGCTCCATCAACAAGAGGTTTATTTAGTAAATACGCTGCATCATTGGCTAGATATCTTGTAGCAAAATTATCTGCTCCATTTATGACAATGTCGTATTGTTCCATAATTTCAAATGCATTAGAAGAATTAATTGGTTCTTCATGAATAGTTACATTAACATCTGGATTATGAGCTATCAAAGTTTCCTTAGCTGATTCTACTTTTCTTTTTCCAACATCAGCATCTGTATGCAATATTTGTCTTTGTAAATTGGAGGTGTCTACAACATCAAAATCAACAATTCCAATATTACCCACACCAGCAAGAGCAAGGTATAGAGCAACAGGCGAACCTAATCCTCCTGCACCAATAATCAAGACCTTTGAATCAATCAAAGCTCTTTGTCCCTTACTCCCTACATTAGGCATTATAAGATGCCTACTATATCTTTCAACTTGAGAGGGATTCAATTGTGTGATCGCCATAATTTTCTCCTATTATTTTTGTTTAAATAAAAAAACCCCTATAAGTTGGGGTTTCGAACAATATTAAAATAAATTTTAATTAGAGTTCGACTGATCTCCTGCAACAACATATATTTATTTTTAGGTTCATTTTATTCATGTTTATATTATATAGATAAAAAGAAAAGAATTATATTGATTTTTCATGCAAAAAAAATCATATCTATGTATAAATGAATAATATAAGAAAATTGATATAAATATAGGAGACTAAAATGCCATCAGGACAAAGGCTAGAGAATAAAGTAGCTATAGTTACAGGTGCAGGTACAAGAGGTGAAATAGCTGGAACTGGACAAGCAGCTTCAATATTGATGGCTAGAGAGGGAGCAAAAGTGCTGCTTAGTGATATCGATATTGATAGAGCGGAAGAAACATTAAATACCATTGAAAAAGAGGGTGGTACAGCAAAAATTTTTATAGGAGATGTTACATCAGAAAAAGATTGCGAAGCGATGGTAAACGAATCCGTTAAGCAGTTTGGTAAATTAGATATTTTATTTAATAATGTTGGTGGTCCTGGAGGCGGAATGGTGACGGAAATAGAGGAAGAAGATTGGCATAGATCCATAGATCTAAATATGAAAAGTGCAGTAATGGGCTCTAAGTATGCAATTCCAACAATGGAAAAGTCTGGAGGAGGATCAATTATAAACGTCTCTTCTATAGATGGAACACAGGCCGGTTCTACAAGGAACGTGCCTTATTCAATTTCCAAAGCTGCTATTTCACATTTGTCTAGAATAATGGCTGTACATCATGGTAGGCAAAATATTAGAGTAAATTGTGTGGCTCCAGGTCATGTATATGGGGCGTTCCCAAATAGATTTAAGAAAATGGAAGATGACTGGAGAGAATTAAGAAAAAAGGCAGGACCTTTAGGAACAGAAGGAACTGCTTGGGACGTTGCATGGGCAGTAGTTTATCTTGCAAGTGATGAAGCTAAATGGGTAACAGGAGTAATTCTGCCAGTTGATGCAGGGGTACAAGCAGCTTCTCCACTGTCAATGTTAGGTGATATTATAGGATCTGATGAACCAAAAAGTAATTTATATTAGCATATTAGCTAAGTTTAACTTGCTGATTAAGAATTCCTTGTCTGCTAGAAAGTTCATATATTGAAATCTTGCTGAGGTGATCAATTAAAACATTCTCAACATCTTTCCAAAGCTCTCTTTGGCTACAAGAACTCGTGTGAATACATATATCTAAATCATCAAGACAGTCAACGGGAGAAAGAGTGTAATCTAGTATCTTGATTATTTGAGAAACAAATAATTCTTTTGGATCAACTATAATTTCATGGCCTCCAGAAGGACCTCTAGTTGAATTTATTATTTCTGATTTCTGTAGATCATTCGCGATTCTTTGTAAAAATTTTACTGGTATGCCTTGATCTTTAGATACTTCANTTGTCTTAATAAGACCTCTATCTTTATTTAGAGTAAGATAGACTAATAATCTTAGTGCATAATCAATTTTCATAGGAATCAACATATTTATATACTACCATAAATATACTAAATAATACTTTTTTGAATTAAATTGCACTATAAAAACATCTAAAATAATTAAGATGTCTTATACTTATAGATGCATTATAAAAAGTTATTGGAATTAATATGGCAGAAGTAAAACTAGAAACTCAAACTAGAAGTACATTTGGAAAGAAAAATAATTCTTTAAGAAAATCGGGAATTGTTCCAATAAACATGTATGGACTTGGGGAATCAATTAGCCTACAGGTTGAAGAGGATATACTGTATAAGACTCTCAAGGAAGTTGGTTTTACAACTCCACTAAAAATATCTNTAGAAGGTAAAGATGAAACATATACATTGGTTAGAAATATATCCACACATCCTGTAACTGATAAATTANTACATGTTGATTTCTTGAGAGTTGACATGGAAAAAGCAATAGAAGTTCAGGTGCCGGTTTCTCTTGTAAATCAAGAAGATGCTCCTGGTACCAGGGGTGGTGCAGGGGTTGTAACTCAAGGTACTTATGAAGTGACGATTTTAGCTAAACCTCTTGAAATTCCATCAATTTTGGAAGCTGATTGTTCAATATTAGTAGACTTAGAAACCTATGTTTATGCAAAAGACCTAAATATTCCTAAAGGAGCTGAACTAACTTCAGATCCAGAATCTCAAATTGCATGGATTCAACCACCTAGAGTTCAGGTTACTGAGGAGGAAATGGCAGCATTAGCCGGAGACTCAGAAGATGGTGAAGAAGCAACAGGAGATGAATCTTCCGAAGGAGTACCGGATGAATCTTCTCAAGAGCAATCTAACGATGAGCAGTAAAATTTATTAGATAAAAACTATTACTTATATAAAATGTTTTTTAATGATGTAAATGAAGCACCAAAAGATCCAATTCTAGGTTTGTCTGAAGAATATACTAATGATTTAAGTCCTAATAAGGTTAACTTGGCCGTTGGCGTGTATCAAGATGATAATGGTAGAACTAGTACATTTGAATCAGTACTAGAAGCAGAAAAGATTATTCTTGATATGGATTTATCAAAAACTTATAANCCTATTGATGGAGATAAAGAGTTTCTTGATAAATCTATTGAAATGATATTAGGTAAAGAAATTTTAGAAGAAAATGATATTTTTCCTATTGCATTAAACACTCCTGGAGGCACAGGGGCACTCAAGCTAGTTTCTGAATTTTTACATCTTTTTTCTAAAGATTCAACAATTTGGTTTAGTAATCCTACTTGGGCTAATCATAAGCCTATTTTTGAGTCTTCAGGTTTTAACTCAAATACTTATGATTANTTTGATAAAAGTACTAATAAAATTGACTTTCAACTTATGATTAGCAATATAAATAAAATTCCTGAAGGAGATATTATTGTTCTTCATGGATGTTGTCATAATCCTACTGGTTGTGACTTAAGTCTCGATCAATGGAAAGAGTTATCTTTGTTGCTGAAAAAAAAGAAAATTATAACGATTTGTGATTTTGCTTATCAAGGTCTGGGTGATGGAATAGAAGAGGATGCTATGGGAGTAAGGATATTATCTGAAGAGTTAGATGATGTATTTATTTGCTCTAGCTACTCAAAAAATTTTGGTTTATACAGTGAAAGGGTAGGATGTTTAATCTACAAAAGTAGAGATAAAAATAAGTCTGTAAATATCCTTAGTCAACTAAAGAAAACAGCTAGAACAATATATTCAAATCCACCAGCACACGGTTCAGAAATTGTAAAGATTATACTCAGGGATAATGAATTAAGAAAATTATGGATCAAAGACTTAACAATATTGAGAGAAAGAATAAAGAAGATGAGATCATCTCTAGATTCTAATCTTAAAAACCTTGGATGTAAGAAAGACTTTTCTTTTATTGTAGATCAAAAAGGAATGTTTAGTTTTAGTGGAATAAATAGTGAACAAGTAAAAAAGCTTAAGAGTGATTACTCAATTTACATAGTCGAGTCTGGAAGAATTAATGTTGCCGGGATTACAAGTAAAAACATCGATTACATTAGTAAATGTATATATGAAACGATTGGATAGTATCAAATAATACAAAATTAAATTTTACCTTCTAGACTTTGAAATACTAGACCAGCAGGTGGCTTGGGTAAAAAATTAGTAACTTTTGGAGGCAGTCTTTCACCAGAATTTACAGCAGATAAAAAACTATTCATTGGGATTGGTCTCATCATTAGTATTGCATAATTACCATCAGATCGAAGTAAATTGTTTATCTCTTTGAGATCTGTCTCAAACATTATATTTTCTTCATAATTTGACATAAAATTTTGGGTCATAAAATTTTCATGGATAAATGTATAATCATTTATTTGTGAAAGATTATTTTCTGTATATTTATAAGTTCGAATCTCATTAGNATTCTTTATTATTATTCCAAAATGAATATAATTAAAATCCTTTTCCTCGCAAACATTTCCATAAAATTCATTAACAAAATTTTCATGAATTTTAATATTTGATTTACTAATAGATTGAATATTTTTGTTAAGAGTAATTTTTTTTTCTAGATCAGTGAGATCATCAGAATTCATTCTCAAGTACCTATGATAAGATCTTGTAATCAATCCTGGCTCATTCATGGATATTAGCTGAATCATTCTATAGTTAATTGATTCATCTGAATTGATTTCTCTTTTAGATCGAATATTTGACAAATATCTAAGACCTGCTTCATATCTATGATGACCATCAGCAATATAAATTTTTGAATCAATAAATTTTTTACAAATTAATGAAATTGTACCTCGATCTGTTACTCTCCAAACTTTTATTTTTTGGAGACCATCAGGAGCAATATCTATATAAGGCTTTTTACCTGAAATAGATTTCACCAAATTTGCTACGGTTTCTCTAGAGTCATCCTTATAAAGACATAGCAAGGGACTATAATTTGATTTTGCTACATCCATTAATTTAAATCTATCTTCAACCCATTTATCTCTGGTTTTTTCATGAGGCATAACTATTCTTTTAGAATAGTCTTCAACTTTAATTGCACAGATAAAACCTTTTCTAGTTATGATTTTGTCTTCATATAAGAATTCTTCTTCTGTGACATATATTGAAGGTGAATCATCTTGAATTAATACACCATCTTGAATCCATTTGTTCTGAGTTTCTGCAGCAGAAAAATAAGGATCTTCATCTAATCCTCTCAAGCCTAGTTCTAACCTAACTGTGTTGTAATTACTTACATCATAAAGTTTTCTTTGAAGAGTAGAAGAAATACTATCAAAAGGAGGACAAACGTTTAAGGATAAATCTCCTGAAATCTTTTGATTATATCTTATGCCTTTAAATGGAAACAGTTCTGCCATAAAATTAGATTATATTTTTTTCTTATTTAGTTATTTTATAGAAAATTTGAAGAAAACATTGTAAGCTTATAAATTTTATTTATCATTATAGAAAAATGNGGGAGGAAATATGGCTGGAAGTAAAAAATCTATTTCTTTTGAAATACAATCTGATTTAGTTGAGATGTTGAATGATGCAGTAGAAAAATATGATTTACCTGATATAAATAAGGCTATGAGATGTATTTTAGACTATGTAGCTTCAGATGGAGATTGGGAAAATATTTTCAATACTAGAAGATGCCTCAGATGCGGAAGTAAGTCTGGATGGGAAAAAGAATAATATCTAATTCTTGATTTTCTTAAACATTTCTATATGGGGAATTTTAGCTTCAATAAAAATCTCTCCTTTCGTTTGATAGCCTGAATTTATATAAAAGTTCTTAATATATTCTTGAGAATTTAGAGAAACTATTTCTGCTCCTAAATTCAAAGCAGCAGTTTCTAAAAATCTTAAAATAATTGTTCCATATCCTAATTTTCTATAATTTCTCAAGACTGCCATCCTACCTATTTTCATTTTTTTTTCTGTTATATACATTAGCCTTCCTGTAGCAACAGGTTTTAAGTCTAAAAATCCTATAACATTGAAAAAAGATGAGTCTAAGTCATCAAGTTCTTCTTCCTCAGGAACTCCTTGCTCCTCAATAAAAACTTTTCTTCTTATTTCTAAGCATTCAGAAATAAGTTTTTTTGTAGAAGCTTGAATGACCTCTAATCTATTCATTTATAACACTTCCAAAATCATGCTTAGTATCTATAATTTAGTAATAATTTATAATTTTTTTTTATGGATTCAAATCAAATAAAAAGACAAATAGAAGAGTTAAGAAAAGAAATAGAGAATGCAAACGTAGAATACTATGTTGAAGAAAATTCTTCAATGTCTGATTTTGATTATGATAAAAAATTTCGAGAATTAGTTGAATTAGAAAAAAAATATCCAGAATTTGTATCCTTAGAATCTCCAACTCAAAGAGTTGGAGGGCTGCCTTCAGAAAGTTTTTCTCAAATTGATCATACTGTTCCTATGCTAAGTCTTTCAAATGTATTTAATTTTGAAGAATTAGGAGAGTGGATAGAAAGAAATAAAAAAATAATAGGTCAGGAAATATATCCATTAATATGTGAACTTAAGATAGATGGTTTAGCAGTTTCAGTTAAATATGAGAATGGAATGCTGAATCTAGCTTCAACCCGTGGTAATGGTGTAACAGGAGAAGATATAACTAATAATGTAAAAACTATTAGATCAATTCCTTTAAGAATAAGCAGTATTGATCAATTAGAACTTAGAGGTGAAATATACTTTCCAATTTCTAAGTTCAATGAATTCAATAATCTTAGAGAAAAAGCGGGATTAAGTCTTTATTCAAATCCACGAAATGCTTCATCTGGTTCAGTAAGACAATTGGACCCTTCAGAAAGTGCAAAAAGACCAATAAATGTTTTTTTCTATAGTCTACTAAACGGAATAGGAGAAGAGATTTATCATTCTCAACTAGAATCTTTAATACATATAAAGAAATTAGGCATGAGGACAGAACAAAATTATAAAAAAATCAACTCATTTGACGAATTGAAAAAATTTATAGATTTTTGGAATATAAATAANTCTAATTTAGATTATAGTACTGATGGAATAGTTATCAAGATTGATAATGTAGATTATCAAAAAAGATTAGGGAGTACAGGTAGAATTCCTAGGTGGGCTACAGCTTTTAAATTTCCTCCTGAAGTAGTAGAAACTAAATTAAGAAAGATAAATTTTAATGTTGGAAGAACGGGAGTCTTAACCCCATGGGCTGAGTTAGATCCTGTAATTATTGATGGAGTTAAAATATCTAGAGCAACATTACATAACAAAGATGAAATCAAGCGAAAAGATCTTAGAGAAAATGACCTTATAGAAATACAAAGAGCAGGTGAAGTAATACCTCAAATACTTGGGGTTTCTAAAAATAATGTTAGAGATAAATATTCAAAAAAATTTACTTTCCCTAAAAATTGTCCTGCGCCATGTGGAAATATCCTTTTTATAGACCCAGATGAGGCCTCAATAGTATGTAATAATTCATCATGTGAACAAAAATTTGAAAGATTATTACAATATTTTGCTTCAAAAAATTGTATGGATATAGAGGGTTTAGGAAATAAAATTTGTTCATTGTTATTCAAAGCAAATATCATAAATTCATTAGATGAAATTTATGAATTAAAAAATCATAAAGATAGACTAAAGGAATTAGAAGGATTTGGAGATAAAAGTATAAGTAAACTTTTAATAAGTATTGAAAAATCTAAGGAAAAAAGTTTCAGTAAATTGTTAACATCATTTGGTATAGAAGGAGTTGGTTCTGAGATATCAGAAATGATTTCAAAAAAAATAAATAACATAAATGAACTAAGTGAAAAAATAAATAATTTAGAACACCTAAGAGAAATTTTATTAGAAATTGATGGGATAGGCCCCGTTGTTGCAGAAAATTTTATTAGATGGGTGAGTGATGAGAATAATGTTTCACTTGTGTTGAAGTTTAAAAATATTGGTTTAGGAAAAGAAAATAAGAAAAATCAGCTATCTACCGAAATTTTTGTAAATAAAGCTTTTGTTATAACTGGAAGTTTTGGTGATATAACAAGAGANAANTTAGAAACAATNATAAAGACAAATTCTGGTAAAGTTACGAACAAAGTTTCTAATAAAACTGATTACCTTCTTTTAGGAGAAAATCCTGGTTCAAAATTATTAGATGCTCAAGAAAAAGACATACCAATAATTAATTTATCTCAGCTAAAATCTTTCCTAAAGGAAGGAAATTAAATGATAAATAACTGGATAATATTGGGACTAGGTAATCCAGGCGAAAAATATTCGGATACTAGACACAATGTTCCATGGTGGATGCTAGATATTTTACATAAGGAATTTTCAGTTTATAAGAAATATCAAAAGAATGAAAAAAATTATACTGAAATAAGATTAGATCTAAAAGGCTATAGCATTTATTTAATTTATCCATCTACATTTGTAAATAATTCTGGCTTAGCATTAATTGAACTTTTGAATAAAGAAAAATTTACCTTGGATAAAACAATAATCATATCTGATGATATTCATCTAGAAGAAGGAAAGCTAAGAATAAGGAGAAAAGGTAGTAGTGGTGGACATAATGGATTAAAATCAATAATTAATCATCTTGGCACTGAAGATTTCCTTAGATTGAAAATAGGAATTGGAAAAATGCATGAGAATGAAGATCAAATTAAATACGTATTATCTAAAGTAAAAAACATAACTTTAGTCAATAAATCATGTGAAAATGCAGCTGAAGCATGCATAAGTATAATCGAAAATGGTATAACTAAAGCTATGGAAAAATATAATGGAGAAATTGATGTCTAAACTTTTTGAACCTATTGAAATAAGAGGGATTGAAATAAAAAATAGGTCTTGGGTATCCCCTATGTGCCAATATTCATGCGATGATGGATTTGCTAATAATTGGCATCTAGTACATCTAGGTTCAAGAGCTGTAGGTGGAGCAGGTTTAGTTATGTCAGAAGCAGCCGCAGTTGAACCTGAAGGAAGAATTAGTCCATGGGATTTGGGTATTTGGAAAGATGAGCATATAAAACCGCTAAAAGATATAACAAAGTTTATCTCTGATCAAGACTCTATCCCAGCAATACAGTTAGCCCATGCAGGTAGAAAAGCTTCTACCAAAAGACCCTGGCAAGGTAGAGGAAGAATTGAAAGTAAAGACGGTGGCTGGATTCCGAAAGGACCTAGTTCTATACCCTTTGATGAAGAATCTCAAATACCTAGTGAATTATCCAGTGAAGAAATAAATGATATTACAACAAACTTTGTAAAAGCAGCTGAAAGATCTGTTGAAGCTGGATTTAAGTGTATTGAATTACATCTTGCTCATGGATATCTAGTTCATGAATTTTTTTCTCCGATTTCAAATATTAGAGAAGATAATCATGGAGGTTCTTTAGATAACAGAACTTCTTTTGGTGTTGAAATAGCTAAAAAAATAAGGCAAAAAATAGGAAAAAATATACCAATATTTGCCCGAATATCAGTAACTGAATATCATCCTGATGGTTGGGATATAGAATCTTCAGTTATTTTATCAAAAAAATTAAAGCAAGCAGGAGTTGATCTAATCGATTGCTCTTCAGGAGGTAATTACTTTGATCAAGAAATTGAATTAAAAAAGGGGTACCAAGTACCACTTTCGAAATCTATAAAATCTCAAGCTGAAATTCTTACAGGAACGGTAGGATTAATTACTGAAAATGATCATGCTGAAGAAATATTAAATAATAATGAAGCTGACGCAATATTTTTAGGTAGAGAACTATTAAGAAATCCATATTGGAGTTTATATTCTCAAGAAGATATTAAGGCNTGGCCCCTACAATATCAAAGATCTTTTGAAAGTATAGGAAATATTAAATATGTCAGAAAAAATGACTAAATCCAACTAAATCCTGTATAGGGTACCAGAACTTCAGGAATTTTAATTGTTCCATCTTCTTGCTGGCCATTTTCTATAATAGCTACCCATATCCTAGGCAGAGCTAGACCTGATCCATTCAATGTATGAGGAAAAATTGTTGATGATGATTGAGTTTCTTTATATCTAGTATTATTCCTTCTAGACTGAAAATCATAACAATTAGAGATAGATGATACCTCTAGCCATTCCTTTGATCCCGATGCCCAAACTTCAATGTCATAAGTTATAGCAGATTGAAATCCAATATCTCCCGTAGATAATTGAACAAGCTTTGAGCTGAGTTCTAATCTATCACACAAAGTTCTTGCATTAGATATCATAGATTCTAATTGTTCTTCAGAATCATCTGGGTGAACATACTTAAACATCTCAACTTTATAAAATTGATGAACTCTTTTAATTCCTCTTATATCTCTTCCTGCAGATGTATGCTCTTTTCTAAAACTTGGAGTTCTCGCTACATAATTTCTAGGCAAACTATCTGGAGGTATGATTTTACCTTGATGTAAGCCGTTCAAAGAAACTTCTGCAGTAGGAATTAACCATAGATCAGTTTCATCATCCCTATATAAATTATCCTTAAATTTAGGAAGATTACCCGAGCCTATCATAGTCTCCTGTTTTACTAAGTAAGGAGGGTCAATTTCTTCATACCCAAATTCATCTGTATGAACATCCATCATCCAGTTCATAAGAGCTCTGTGTAGTCTTGCTCCTTTTCCTCTAAATACAAAAAATCTAGCACCAGAGATATTTGCTCCTGCTTCTAG
The DNA here is from genome assembly GCA_002721875.1 of Chloroflexota bacterium. The sequence continues at coordinate 85,278 of PBLU01000016.1, forward strand.
GTCTAAAATATTTTTTTCAGGGCCAATATCCCAATGAGGTTTTATATAATTTTCATTTCTTTGATTTCCAATAATATCTTTTTCTACGTTAGATTTTTCATCCTTACCAATAGGTACATAAGCATTAGGTAAATTAGGAATATTTAACATNATGTCTTTTATTTTTTTATTTATAACTGAGAGTTCTTGCTCTATTTTTTTCAATTCTCCAGAAAGATCTTTTATGATTTGGCTTTCTTCTTTTAATGGCTTTCTTTTTTCTAGGCCAATTTTTTTTGAAATTTCATTTTTCTTTGATCTTTTTTCATCTCCCTCTGTTATAAAATTTCTTCTTTGTATATCAAGTTTTAATAATATATCTAAGTTAGATACATCATATCCTCTATTTGCTAAGCCATTAGAAAAGAGTTCTTTATTTTCTATAATTTTCTTTATATCTAACATTATTTTTTAGTTTTTAATTGTGGAAATAATAATACTTCTCTTATTTGATCTTGAGCTGTTATTAGCATAATCAATCTATCAATACCAATTCCTAATCCACCTGTTGGAGGCATCCCATGCTCTATAGATACTAAAAAATCTTCATCAAGCCTATCAGCCTCTTCATCGCCAAGATTTTGTCTTTGTTTTTCTTGTTCCATAAATCTATTTCTTTGATCTATGGGGTCATTTAATTCTGTAAAAGCATTTGCTAATTCATGACCTAATACAAAAGCTTCAAATCTTTCAACTACGTCTTTAGAATCAGGTTTAAGTTTAGCTAAAGGAGACATCTCTATAGGATAATCAACAAGAAAAGTTGGGTGAATTAATTTTGGCTCAACCCCTTGAGAGATAAGTCTATCCAACAATATTCCCCAAGCTTCTTTCTCATCAGCAACATATCCTTTTTTATTCATTTCAGCAGCTAAGTCCTTGTTATCCTTATATTTCAAGAAGTCTATACCAGTATTTTCAATGATAGCTTTTCTTAAGTCTAATCTTTGCCAAGGTGGATCTAAATCTACAACTAAATCATCAGAAACTTTTATTTTCGTTGTTCCGTTTACTTGGATTGATACATAAGAAACTAAATCTTCAACCATTTTCATGACTGTATTATAATCTTCATAAGCTTCATATGATTCCATTGTTGTAAATTCTGGATTATGATCATGGTCAATACCTTCATTTCTAAATAATCTTCCTATCTCATATACTTTTTCAATNCCACCAACAATTAATTTTTTTAGGTGTAGCTCTGTAGCAATTCTAAGAAATAAATCTTTTTCTAAAGACTCATGGTAAGTTGAAAATGGAATTGCTCTACCACCAGCAGGAATATCAACTAATATAGGAGTTTCTACTTCTAAGAATCCTCTTTCATTCATAAAATTACGCACTGAGGAGATTGCCTTGGATCTTTTTACAGCAATTTCTAATGATNNATCATTAGAAATTAAATCTAGATACCTTTGCCTATATCTAATTTCATTATCTTTTAATCCTGACCATTTATCTGGTAGAGGTCTGATTGATTTTGATAAAAGAGTAAGATCAGATAGATTTAGAGTCAATTCTCCCCGTCTAGTCTTGAATAAATTGCCCTCTACTCCAACAATATCTCCAATATCTATAAGATCCAAAAAATCTTTTGAAATATCTGATTCTTCTTCTTTATAATGAAGTTGTATTTTTCCTGATTGATCTTTTATATCAAAGAAAATTATCTTACCCATTGCTCTTTTCGCTGTAATTCTTCCTGAAAGATATAATTTTTTAGTGGCAGTATTATGATCATCCTTATATGAAGAAATCACATCAGAAATTATGAGTCTATCTTTACCCCATCTATTAGGGTAAGGGTCGACTTTCAACATTCTTAATTTTTCAAGTTTTTCAAGCCTGTCTTTTATAATCCTATCTTCAGATAAATTTTCCATGTAAATCTTTTCTAAATATTTATAATTTATAATTTTATAACTATTTCAATATCAATCGCAGTAATTTTCTCTTGTGATATTTCATTAATATATGATGTTATTGATTTTTGATATATGATTCTTTAAAAATATAATTTGAAAATGCAAGAAAACAAACCTGTAAATATTTCNTTTGATAAAAAAGAGCAAAAATCTACTAGGCCTTGGGGTAGCTATGAAATCTTATGTAAAGGTCCAGGTTATCAAACTAAAAGACTTATTATTAACCCAAGTAGTAGACTCTCACTTCAAACACATAAACATAGAGATGAAGAATGGGTTGTTGCTAGAGGAACTGCTAGAGTTACGGTTGGAGATCAAATTTTTGAAATTGGAAGAGGGGAATCTGCTAGTGTGCCAAGAACAATAAAGCATCGTATAGAGAATATTTCAGAAATAGATCCTCTTGAAATAATAGAAGTTCAAATTGGTGATTACATAGATGAAGAAGATATAGAAAGATTATCTGACGACTACGGTCGTTAANCTATTGATTTTCTTCAACACTTATATTTTCAGCAGGATCATCTAATAGATCTAAACCACTTCTTACCTGACTTAATATTGTAGAAATTCTTTCCTCTAATGCATAAAGAACTTCTTTAGCGTAATTATCAGCACCATCTCTTCTATCTCTTGCTATCTTTTCAGATTCATCGAGTAGTTTACTAGAGTCTTGCTGGGCACTCATTATTATGCTTTCAGATTGTTTTTGAGCATCAGTTATGATTTCTTCAGATCTTTTATTTGCTCCATCAACAATAGAGGTTTCTTGAATCATTTCCTCAGCTTTTGCCTCAGCATCTGAAAGAATCTTAGAGGCATCTCTNTTTGCTATTTCTCTCATTGTAGAAGCTTCTTCATCAGCATAATTTCTTATTCTTTCGGCTTCTTTGTTAGCTTGATCAATTATAGCTTCTTTTTGCCTTGTAACCATTCCAGCTTCATCAAGTTCACTAGGCAAATTTGATATAACTTGTCTAAGGATATCTAGCGAACGTGACTTATCTATCATTACCTTTGATGTTCCAGGTAAAGATTTTGATTCATTCACAATAGTTTCTAAATTTTTAATTTCTTCAATAATATTCATAAATCCTCCCAATATATAGATTCTATGACATTCTTACAGTAAAATTCTGTATTATTTTAAGCAGATTTACTGATTCTTTTCATTAATGGTTCAAACACGTGCTCAGGTACTAAAGATTTTATATCGCCTTGTAAAGAAGCTATCTCTTTCACCCTACTTGAACTAACATATTGATATTTCAATGAAGATATCAAGCAAACAGTATCTATATCAGAATTCATTTCACGATTAGTTAGAGCCATTTCTCGTTCATATTCAAAGTCTGCTCCGATTCTTAAGCCTCTAATCATTACTGAAGCTCTTAATTGTTTAGCTAGGTCAACAGTTAGCGAATTGAATGGAATAACATCTACATTTTTTATTTCTGAAACAGTTTCCTTGAACATACTCACTCTTTCATCAATATCAAAAATTACATTTTTTAATGATCCAGAATAAACACAAACTATAACTTTTTCAAAAAGCAATGAGGCTCTTCTGACAATATCTAGATGACCGTTTGTTACTGGATCAAATGTTCCAGGATATATACTTTTTACCATTTATTTCTCTCTTATTCTCTAGAGAATATTGAAATACAACTATCTCCATATTCTTTTTGTCCTTGCATATTAAAAATTTTAATTGATTTATCTATATTCTGTCTAGAAGAGTGCTCTAAAATGAGTACAGTTTTTTCATTTGAAAGGCCTCCATTTACTATTTGAGTTATGATGTTTTCAAAAGGATCTTCTTTATANGGTGGGTCAACAAAAATAAAATCAAAACTTCCATTCACCTTAGAGAGTTGATTCTCACAGTTTGCCCTTATAAATTTTCCTTTGTCTACAAATCCATATTTTTCTAATTTCTTTTTTATATTTTGTAGAAATTTATTATTTATATCAACAAAAAAGCATTGAGAGGCTCCCAGTTCAAGAGATTTTATTCCGACAGCACCTGTTCCAGCATATAAATCTAAAAAAATTTTTCCTTCTAGATTTCTATGACCTAGGATAGAGAATATAGCTCCAAGAACCTTTGACGAAGTTGGTCTTAATTTTTTTTTCTTAAATTGAAATCTTTTCAAAAGTTTTAGCCTCAATATTTTTATCAAAAAAATCAAAAAATAAACTTATTATTTTTTGAATATCATTAGAATTCTGAAATATTTTTTGTCTTAGTTCCCTAGAGTTATAAAAACCTTTTGTATAGTAGGCCAAATTTTTCTTTATTTCTAAATCAAGATTTTTTTTTGGAAAATATTCCTTCATTAATTCAATATGCTTTATAATTGTTTTTTTCTTGTACAATTCTTTTTCTTCAGCTGCATAGTTATTAAATTCTTTATTAAATATCCATGGATTACCTATTGCTCCACGACCAACCATTACAGATTTACAATTAGTGAAATTCATCATTTTTTTTGCAGTTTCATAAGACTCAACATCTCCATTTCCAGTTACTGGTATGCTTACCTTATCAACAACATCTCTGATTATTGACCATTTTGATTTACCTTCATATCTTTGTGATTTGGTTCTTGGATGAACAGTAATTCCATCTACTCCTTCTGATTGAAGCATTTCAGCAAATTCAACTGCATTAATATTTTTATCATCCCANCCACTTCTAATTTTTACAGTCAAAGGAACTATAGTAACTTTTCTGATACTTCTTATAAGAATAGCTGTTTTCTTTATATCTTTCATTAAAGCAGCACCTTTACCCTTTTTAGTAATTTTTGGAACTGGGCAACCCATATTAATATCAATTATGCTGGCTCCTAAATCTTGGAGGATCTTAGACGATTCTGATAATGATAGAGGATCACAACCTAAAAGTTGCATTGCAATAGGTTTTTCAAATTTGGAAAATTGTGTAATAAGATTAGTTCTTTCTGATTTATTATAAAGTAATGAAACTGAATCAATTTCTTCACTAGTAACAAATCCTGATCCATTTTCTAAACATATCATTCTAAATGGTTCATTTGAAACACCAGCCATAGGAGCCAATCTAGTAATATTTTTTTCTAATAGAGAATTGAGTTTCATAATTAATTTTGTAAGGATTGACTTAGTATCTCTGATAGTTTTTCTTTTTGTGCAGAGTAGCCTACAGATCTATAAATTTCATCTCCATATCTATCAAAAATTATATAAGTTGGTGTACTTAAGATTTCATATTTCTTAAGAGTTGGAGTTACATCTTCTAGGTATCTATTAGCAACATCCACAACAACAAAGTTTATATCATTTTTATATTCATCTTTTAGGCTATTTAGTACTACTTCACTTAGCTTACAATAAACACAAGTTTCACTCCATCCCTCAAGAAAAGTAGGGCTTCCTGAATCTATAAGAGATTGTATTTCTGATAAATCAGTTACAATACCCATAGATCTATATTGAGCTTTTCTAAGTTCTTGGAATGAATTGAAGAAACCTAAATTAGATGATAAATCTTCATATATTTCTTTATTATTTTTAGATTGCCATAAAGAATAATCATTTTCAAAAGTTCTAATCAATTCTGCATCATTCTTTATAAATATTTCTCCTTTTATTTCAGATGAACCAACTGTTAAAGTATCCTGACTATTGCAAGAAAAAAAAATAAGAAATATGAAGCTAGAAATAAAATAAATTTTCATAATATTATTATATTTGTTTTTGCTTCATTACAAAAATATTAGGAATTAATGAAATCAATAAAAAAACTATAGAAGAAATATATATAAATTTCCAAGCATTTAGAAAAATATTAATGGAATTTTCCTCAAGAGAGCCTAAGCCACTAATATCTCCATTATAATTAGCACCTATGAGTAAAAATACTGAAAGAATTACTGTTGCATAGGTTTGCCCCAAAGTATTTCCCATATTTCTAATAAAACTGATTATTGAAGAAACAAAACTATATTGATTTATGCTCAAAGAGCTATACGTCAAAGCCATATTGGGAGATCCCCAAAGTCCTTTACCAACTCCCCCTATTACAAGAAATATTGTTATAAATTTCTTAGATGAATTTATATTAANTTGAGAAATCATTGCATATGAAAAAATTAGCATTAAAAGGCCTAATATTATAAATTTTTTTCTCCCAAATTGATCTGAAAGTCTACCTCCAATTGGCGCAGAAATTGCAAAAGCTAAAGCTCCAAAAATCAACATAAATCCTACCTCTGATTCATTGATATTTAATAAGCCGGTTAAGAATATAGGCATCATAATCATATCTGTACTCATAGACATAAAAGCAAAAAATCTAGTGTTAATTGCTAAACTAAAATTTTTCTTTTTGAATAATCCGAAATTTAGAATAGGATTTGAGATTCTTAATTCCGTAATGATAAAAGCTATGCAAAACGGAATANATAAAATTAGAAATATAAAAGCATAATTTGAAAAAATATTATCAATTGATAAATTCTTTAATCCAACAATCAAAGTAACAATAAAACTTATACCAAATAAAGTTCCTTTATAATCAAAATAATCATCTTTTCTATTTGAACGTAAATTATCAGGTCTTAACAAAAAGTAACCTAACATTAAAGCTAAAATCATAGGTAGTAATAAAAATAAGTATACGTATACCCATCCAAAATTATAGACTAATATTCCTCCTAAAACTGGCCCAAACATTTGACCTAAACCAACACTAGTACTCATCATTCCTAGAGATTTACCACGTTCAGATTCAGGGAATAAACTACTTACTATTGCACCACCTACAGATTGCCCCATTCCAGATCCAATTGCCATTATTATTCTTGAAAAAACTAATACTCCAAAACTATTTGCAAAAACACCAATTATTGTTCCTAATATAAAAATTAAGATTCCAAAAATATGAATATTTTTTCGACCAAATCTATCTGCTATATTTCCTGCTGGAAGAAGAATTGCTGTAACAGTTAACAAATGTACTATTACAAGCCAAGATACTTGATGAATAGGAGTATTGAATGATTCAGAAATATCTTTTAACGATATTAATATAGCACCCATACTCATTACACTTACAAATAAAGATAGAGTAACTGCTAAGAATGCAATCCATTTATAATTTTTCATACAACAGGTATGATAACATAACATTCAAATTAGATTTCTAAACTGGAGAAGAGATGAAAATTACTAATGTGAAAGTAGAATTATTTGACTGGCCGACAGAGCCTTGGAAAACCAATGATCACACACAATTTGGAGGTACTGTTCAACTAGGGGTGGTTACGGTAGAAACTGATCAAGGTATTAGCGGTAATTCCTTTTTAGGAAGTTCTAGAGTTGGAGCAAATCACCATGCTCCTGGATTAATTGAATTTATAAAACCAATAATTGTTGGAAGAAATCCGCTAGATATAGGTGCAATTTGGCAAGATATGTGGAAAATGAATAGATCTGTTTCTACTTATGTAATTGCTGCAATTGATGTTTGCTTATGGGATATTAATGGAAAAATAGCTAATCAACCTATTCATAGGCTTATAGGCACATATAAGAAAACTGCACCTGTTTATTCTTCAACCGCTTATCATGCTACAAAAGAAGAATATGCAGAAGAAGCTATTAAATTCAAAGAGATGGGTTGGACTGCTCATAAAATTCATCCACATGGTGAACCCAAGTATGATATTGAAATTTGCAAAGCAGTAAGAGAAGCAGTAGGAGATGATATGAAGTTAATGTTAGATTCTATGTGGTCATATCAATATGAAGATTCAGTAAGAGTAGGAAGAGCGATAGAAGATCTTAATTTTTATTGGTATGAAGACCCACTAGTAGAAGAAGATATTTATAGCTACAAAAAACTTCATCAAAAGTTAGATATTCCCATAATGTCTACAGAATATGCTCCAGGAAGATTTTATGGCATGGCAGAATGGATCACAGAATATGCCACAGACTTTCTAAGAGGAGATGTCCCAGTAACTGGAGGTATTACTCCAATGATAAAACTCTGTCATCTCGCTGAAGGTTTTAATATGAAATGCGAGATTCATCATGGAGGTAATTCTTTAAATAATGTTGCAAATCTTCACCTAACAATGGCAGTCCCTAACTGTGAATTCTTCGAGTTTTTCCCATGTACAGGAGCTAACATGTTTGGTTTGATTGAGGATATTAATTTTGATAACGGATATGTAACTGCTCCAACTAAACCAGGGCTTGGATATGAAATTAATTGGGATTTACTTAAGAAAGGTCAGACAGCAACTCTTGAGTAATTCATAAAAAAAATAATATAATTAAGTATAATCTAGTTATGATCAGGAGCATATTTTGGTAAATCAAGGATTCTTTGGTAATATATCAAACACTATTCACCTTATGAAATCATGCGTAAAAGTCTTGAAAAAAGATAAGGAGCTTGTTTTATTTCCGATTCTAGCCGCATTATTTGTAATTATCCTTTTAGGAGTTATATTTTCTATGGGTGGAATCAGTTTATCTGATAATCAAGATGAACAAGGTTCTATAATTCCTTTAGCAATATTAATTTTTGGAGCTAATTTTATTATTGTATTTTTTAACTCAGCCTTAATTTCTGCAGCACTAGAAAGACTTAGGGGTGGTGATCCAAATATATCTTCTGGTCTAAGCCACGCATTCAAACATATTCACCATATATTCCTTTGGTCAATAATAGTAACTATAATGGCACTAATTTTTGCAGCTATAAGATCAAGTGGTAGAAATAGAGGAATGATGGGACAAATCATGACTGAAATTTTTGCAAGTTTTCTACAAGCTGGTTGGGCTATGATGACATTTTTTGTAGTCCCAATTGTTGTTTCAGAAAATCTAGGTCCTATTTCTGCAATAAAAAGATCTTCGGGTTTGTTTAGACAAACATGGGGTAACCAAGTTGCTGCAAACTTTGGATTTGGTATTTTCCAAATTCTATCCTTGCTTGCTAGTGGTGCTTTAGGATGGTTTTTTGGATTAATAAGCCCTACACTCGGTATGATAGTTGGAGTTTTATGTGCTAGTATTTCAGTTTCAATTATTTATACATTGGAAGGAATATATAAAGCTGCGCTTTATGAATTTGCAATGGGAGAAAAACCATTAGAATTTGAACAGCAGGATCTTAGGACAGCGTATAGGGCCAGCGCATCAATGGCTTAATTTTTGAACCTTTCATGAGAAAAAGCAGAAACATCTATTTCTGTTTTTTCATTAGATGTCATATCTGAGATCAATTTACCCATTGCTGGAGCTAGAAGTATTCCTTGTCTTCCAGTACCCGAAGCCAAGAATAAATTTTCATAAACATCAGATTTAGAAATAATAGGCGATTTATCTACTGAAAGTGGTCTTAGACAGGCTGTCTGTAGTACAAGTTCAGACTCTTCTAAAAACGGAAATATCTCAACAACAGATTCAAGTATATTNTTAAGGCCATAATTTGAAGGATTCTCGTCAAATCCTTCATCTTCTTCAGTTGTTCCTGCCCAAATTAACCCATCCTGCTTTGTAGTGACATAATTTGGACCCCAATGAAATCCCTTGTCAATTACTTCGTTACTTCTCAATCTTAGAATTTGACCTTTTAATGGTTTAATTGGGATCTGTATACCAAACCATTCAGAAAAATCCATACTCCAAGGACCAGCTGCAATAATTGTATTTTCAGAAATTATTTTATTACCATTAGATAACTTCAATTCATAGATTTTTGAACCAGAGGGAATAAATTCTAAAACTTCGGAATTGATTATTTTTGCTCCTAATTTTTCAGCAGCAGTCGCTAATGCCAAGGTTATTTTGTAAGGTTCTACACCTGATGAATANTTAGATACAAGACCAGATAAAACTTTAGGACCTAGTCTTTTATCAATTTTTTTTAGATCATTCTTATCACACCAAGAAAAATTATTTGAGTTTTCCTTATATATATCCCTTAAGGTAGATTCTTCTTCCTCATCTAATGCTAATTCTATATTTGGGTAAATCTTATAACCATAATCAATCCCAGAAAAGTCAGGTAATTCCTGAGATAGATTTTTATGCAACTCGTAAGAATATTTGCTAATTTTNTCGTANGGAGAATTTTCATCCAAACCCACCATTGGAGTTATGCCTCCATAGGCGAAACCAGAGGCATGACTAGCTACTGAGTCTCTTTCAATTAGAACAACCTTTAGACCCTTTAAGGACGAATAATAAGCTGCAGCTGAGCCTACTATCCCTCCCCCTATAATGGCTAAATCAAATTTTTCTTCCATAATTAAATTATACTTAATTATTCATATATCTAACTAAAGGATTGATAATTATTATAAAGATCTAAATGATAAGCTATGAATTTCTGATGAATTTTGTGATTTTTTTGATTTGGATAATATTTTTCTTCTATTTCAGTATTAATATCTTCAAAATTATTTATTAGACCCAAAGCTTTTAGTATAAGTATTGCAACACCTTTTCCAGTATCTTGATTATCTTTTGAAATATTTATTTCTTTACCTAAAACATCAGATGTAGTTTGAATCCACCAAGGTAAATTTTTTATTGCACCACCGCTTGCTATTACTACTGATTCATTATCAATAAAGTTTTCTAACAATTGATAAACCAAAAATAATCTATAGCTTATAGATTCTAAAAAAGACTGAAGTATTTCTGTAGATGTATTAGAGTATTTCAGTCCAGAAATTATAGCTTTAGAGTTATTTGACCATCCTAATGCTCTTTCACCTAATAAAAAAGGTAATACTGAAATTCCATGTGCACCTGGCTCTAATCTTAATAGCTGATTATTTAAGTTTTCTGATTTAGGAAGCCTTAAATTCTTATTAGCCCAATTGATAAGATTTCCGCCTTCAGAAAAAGATCCACCTAGTAATGTAAAATTATTAAGTAACCTATAGCACCAAAGCCCTTTTGGTACTTCTTCTACTTTTGAATTTGTCAATATTCTTATTGCCGCAGTGCTACCTATAGTTATAGCAACTTTTTTTCTATTATTACATCCACTTCCTAAAGTTGCAGCCATACCATCCCCAACAGATAAAAAAAATGGAGTTTTTGATAACTTCTTCCATCTCTTTGAGTAAATTTTATTTAATCCTTTTTCATAATTGTCATATCTACTTAGAACAGGTAATCTATCTTTGGTAAGATCTAAATATTTAATTAGATCTGAGTGCCATTCAAATTTATTTCTATCCAACAATCCGCTCCAAGAAGAGATACTATAACTTGCTTTGAAGCTTTTATTCTCAAACCATTTNGAATATATGTATGTTGAAAAATCAATAAATTTATCAATATCTTTATAATTACTAAGATTTTCTTTAATCCATATTATTTTTGATGGAATATATGATGTATGTTGAGCAGCTCCAGTTTCTTGATGAAGTCTTTTTTCATTAAATTCTTTTTTGATTTTATCAACTTGGCTATTTGACCTAGTATCTGCATAAGTATAGATCGGAGTGATAGCATTTCCATCTTTATCTATTCCAACTAAAGTGCTAGCCATGGAATCAAAACCTACTCCTATTATATTTTTAATGAATCCTTGTGATTTTTCTAAGACAAGATCTATAGAATCTTCAACTATAGATCTTAAGAGTTCTGGATCTTGCTCTGATGTTCCATCATTTCTACTTGTAATGCTGTGAGGGATTGCTACAGAAAATTGTGGTAATATCTTTCCATTTAAATCAAAAATAGAAGTCTTTATAGATGAAGTACCTATATCTACAACAATTAATGATTCGTTTATTTGTATTTGATTCACAATATTCCTATAAATTAAGACTTAGATTTATATACTTAAATTATTATATTTGTTACTTCTAGTGTAATTAACATTTTTTTTATGCTAAACCCAGTAATTAACTTTAGAAAAANTCTAATTATTAAGAATTCAATATTTCGCAGCTTGATGATTGGATTATTTTTCTATAATTGTTCGGAGTGGATAGAAAGATTATGTATAAGTTGGTTGATATTGGAATCAACAGATTCCATTCTAGCTACAACTATATCTTTTGCAATTGGTTCAATAATTCAAACTTTTTTTTCACCATTTACTGCCGCTGCTGCGGATAAATTTGGAAGAAATAAAACTATTATAATAGTCGGAATATTGAGATTTATTATTCTATTTATATTTGCTCTTCTTGTTATTCAGAATAAAAATTTTATTATTATTGCTTATTTAGCATCAGCAATGACAGGCATAAATAGATCTTTTATAGTTCCAGCTTTTCAAGGTAGTGTTGTCAATTCTGTAGAGGATAATCAAAAAATTTTAGCTATGTTAATTTATTCCTTAATTATGAGAATGACTGGAGTTATTGGATCATTATTAGGAGGTTTTTTTTCAGTTTTATTTGGAGTTGAAGAAGCAATAATACTATCNGCTATATTTGGAATTTTAGGTTCGTTAAGTATATTACTTAGGTCAGATAACTTAGTTGAAATAAAAAATAAAAAAAATTACTTTAGCTCTATAAAGGCAGGACTTAATCTAGTGTTTGGTAATTTTTATTCAAGAAATCTTCTTCTTTTTGCTGGAATAGTTGAAATTTTTGGATTCTCCTTTTTCAGTCTTCTTTCTTCAATTAGTAAATTTATATTAAAATCAGAGATTGGAACATTAAGTGTTCTTCAAACCACNATGTCTATTGGATCGTTTGTTGGAATAATCTTATTATTTAGATGGAAAGATATTAATAAAGCTTATTTATTAGCAACTTCTATAAGCATATTTTTTGGAGCTAGTATTTTATTTATTCCTATTTTCTCTAATCTTTTTTTTATAGTAATTTTATTATTTATAATTGGAGGATGTTCTGCTTGTTTTGATGCTATTCAATGGATATTTTTACAAAAAAATATTCCAAATGAATTAAGAAGCACAGCAGTTTCAGCTTGGTTTATTACTATAGGCTTTGGATGGTTAGGACACATATTGTTAGGGTATATGTCAGATAGTTATGGACTAGAAATAACAATCCTTTTTACAGGAATAATTTTACTAATTTCTGGATTGTTATTTTTATTTTTTATAAAATTGAATAACTCAAATGAATAAAATTCACAAAATATTAAGAGTTCCTCCATTTTTATTTTTTTCCCCTGTAATAATTGGGGGGATACTTGAATTGTTTTTTATAAGGAATATACACATAAGCTCTGGACTATTTCTAAATTTTGGAATAATAATAATAGTTATATCAATATCAATTATGANCTTAGCTCTAATAGAATTTTTTAAAAACTCAGAATCACCCTCTCCTTTTAAAAAAACTAATAAAATATTATCAAAAGGTATATTTAGATATTCAAGAAATCCAATGTATCTCTCATTCTTTATATTTACCTCAGGATTATCCATTTCACTTAATTCTTTCGGAATAATTCTAGGTTCATTAATTGGAATATATCTAATTAATTTAAGAATAGTTAGTTACGAAGAAAACAAACTATCGAAAATTGAAGGTTACAAAGAATATAAGAAAAAAACCAGAAGATGGATTTAATCAGTAATAATATTATTTCTTTTAGCAAGAAATTCTAACATATCTAATACATCAGTTTGGATTTCTTCTAAATTCTTAATTCTTTCATCGAGTTCTTGAATTTTTTTTTCTATTTCCATATTTAAATTATATTAAAATAAATTATGATTGAGGAAAATTATTTCTAGTTTTATTTACAAAATATACAAGAGAAAGCATCACAGGAACCTCAACAAGAACTCCAACTACTGTAGCTAAAGCTGCTCCAGATTCAATTCCAAACAAACCTATTGCTACAGCAACCGCAAGTTCAAAAAAGTTTGAAGTACCTATCAAACAAGCAGGCCCAGCGATTTGATGAGGTAGTTTCCAAATGTAAGAAATAAAATAACCTATGAAAAAGATACCATAGGTTTGTATAAGAAGTGGAATTGCAATAAGGATAATAATGAAAGGAGACTCTACTATCTTTTCACCTTGAAAACCAAAAAGTAAAACCACCGTTAGTAGTAAAGCTAATATAATAATAGGTTTAAAATTTTGATTAAATCTAATTATTCTTACATCATCATTAGATAAGACAAATTGCCTTATAAAATATCCAAATATTAGGGGTACAACAACATATAAAACAACTGAAATAATTAATGTATTCCAAGGAACATTAATTTCTGTTACTCCTAAGTAAATGGCTACTAATGGAGCAAAAGCAAAAATCATAATAAGATCATTAATAGAAACTTGAAGCAATGTATAATTTGGATCTCCTTTAGTTAGAGTGCTCCAAACAAATACCATGGCCGTACAGGGAGCAACTCCCAAAAGTATCATTCCTGCAATATATTGTTTTGCATCTTCAGGTGAGACTAGATTTTTAAAAAAAAACTCAAAAAATAAAATCCCAAGCATAGCCATTGTAAATGGCTTAACAATCCAATTGATTACTAGTGTAATAACTAATCCTTTTGGCGCAGAATTAAATTCTTTGATTTTGAGAAAATCAATATTTATCATCATAGGAAAAATCATGAGCCAAATAAGTAGAGCTACAATCAAATTTACATTTTCAAACTCAAAATTTGCAATAGAATTAAAAAAACCGGGAGATATATAACCTAAAAAAGTACCAATTATAATAGATAGAGCAACCCATATTGATAAATATTTTTCAAAAATTCCCATTTGTCATGTAAATAACTTATTATTACATGGTAATGATTCAATAAAGTTTTTCTATTAATTAGAAGTTAAATTATAAGGATTCTATGTAAGGAAAATCTTTAGGTGTATTCAGTCTTGAATAATTTTTTTCAGATAAAATTGAATGCTGAAAATCCTCTTTATAACTGAATGAATCAAAAAAACTTTTGTTTATTTTCTTACTAACTAAAAACACTTGATACTTACCTTTCTTTTTTACCTTTTAATCGAAACACTAATTTCNAAAATAATTACGAATTAAGTAAAAATACTTATANTTAAATTATAACATACAAAACTCTACTTCATCTAAGCATTGACTGTTACGTTTTTGTTAACATTTTAAATATTATAAATTTAAAAGATACCCCTATTACGAAAAACGTACTAATCTTCTAGCATGCTACTNAATGACACGTCTAGAGAGTCTGCAATAGACTTTAATGACCCAAGGGATACATTTTGTTTGCCCTGCTCGACAGCACTTATAAAGGTTCTTGCAAGCCCTGCTTTTTCTGATAGCACGTGCTGGCTGATATTTCTATTTTTTCTAACAGTTTGTATTTTGTTGCCAAGTGATATGAGAACAGATTCTAGGGGTACCATTGACGGGTTGCTTTCAACCAGAGAGTTGGCTAAATAAGTTGCTTGCAAGGGGTCTTCTGCAAAGCCGTCAATGAGATCATTGTTTCCTTTTAGCTTATGTGCTCCTGGACCCCCTACTAAAATCTTAATAGATTTGTTGAGGGTTCTAATACTATTAACAGCATCAATGAGCTTTTCAGTACTTTTGGGATAAGTAGAAGATAAAAGAACAAAGTCAGGCTTAGAAGATTTTATATACATTATAAGATCATTGTTAGGAATGGAGCTGCCTAATAACTCTACATTCCATCCATCCCATCTAAAGAAATCTGCGGCCATGTATGTTCCCATTACATGCTTATCATCTTCTATAGCTGTAATTGAGATTTTCAAACCATTTGGCTGAGGTATTCTAAAATTATTTCTAACTCTATCCATTAATAAAAGACAGAATTGAGTTGCTCGGTGTTCTTCAGATATAAGTATTTTTCCCTCATGCCACAGATTACCAATATGATTTAGAGTTGTTCTAATAAGATCTAAATATATAACAGCTGGAGACCACTGTTGATTTATTATATTTCTAGAAATGATATTTGCTTGCTTATAATGACCATGAACCAATGCATACTGAAGCTGACTAGCTACTGATTGAATTTCTTTTTTTGACGGCACATACCAACTTGAGTTCATGTCATTCTCACTTTAAAACTATTTATAGTGTTTACTATAACAGACATATTGCATTAATGGAACATTATATATGTCAATAGAGAATATTATGTTAAATATAGTAGAAAACAGGAGTATAACAATGACTATAGTATTGAAATCTTGCCCTATATGTTCAGGTGACTTGTATGTTCACACTGACATTGATAATTTTAAGAGCCTAAAATGTATGCAATGCTCTAGAGAATTCAATAAAGATAGTTTTAAGACAAGTATAAGAGACATGTCACATGCGGCCTGATGATAAGAAATGTAAATTGTGTGATTTAGAACCAANTGATCACTTGTCAAAAATAAGCATATTTGGAGTATATCCAGGTTGTGACTTGAGTTCAAACAAACTTTTTTCTTACATTTCAAAAAAACTAAAAAAATTTGTATGGATATAAATAACAAAAAAATTATAATTTTTGGTGCAAGTAGCGATATAGCTTTTCCAGTAATAAACTATTTNATTGATAACAATCATGACCTAACTTTAATTAGTAGAAATCCCACTAATATTCAAAATAAAGTTGAAACAATTCTATTATCAGACTATAAGGATGGATTATTTTCACTAATAGATAATATGGATTTAGACAATACACAAGTTAGTGCAATAAATTTTATTGGATCTATGATCCTAAAGCCGCTACACCTCCTTAAAGAGGAAGAAATGGTAGATATTTTAGATGTAAATTTTATGACAAATTACAGAATACTTAATCGTCTTCTCAAGAAGAATATGACAAACTTCAGCTATGTTGCCTTTTCTTCAGTTGCTGCNAATTACGGTCTTGCAAATCACGAAGCGATATCTGCTGCAAAATCTGCTAATGAAGGACTANTT
Organism: Chloroflexota bacterium; assembly: GCA_002721875.1. Next base: position 102,155 of record PBLU01000016.1, read on the forward strand.
AGATCTTGTGCATCAAGTTATGGACATAAATCTTANCGATTTAATTGTATTGCACCAAGCCTAATTGAAAGTAAATTAACCAGTAGAATAGTAGGTTCTGATTCTGGTAGAAAAGTTGCCATAAATATGAATCCATTGAAGAAAATAGGTTCTCCTGAAGATTTAACTGAGTGTATATTATGGTTACTTTCAGAAGATTCTAAATTTGTAACAGGTCAAACAATAAATATAGGAGGAGGCTTGAATAATATTAATTCAAGGATAGTACAATGAAAAAAAAGATTTTTGAAATTCCGAATCTAGATTATTCATCTCAAAACTTAGAAATTAATTCTATTAATGATGAGAATTCTGAGTTTAATAAATTATTAGAAAGTCTAGCAAGTTCCTAGAATTACTCTCTAACAAACATAATCTGTAATATAATTATTTGAACATGAAATATATAATGAAATTATGTATTTCTACCACCATTTATCTTTAATCTTCAAAGAAAAATTTTATACTCAGTTTGCAGTCTCTTGCATCCTAATATACTCTATAAGGTTTTTAGACTTTACAGTCATTGCCTACATTCTAACTAATGTCACGAATAATGCTGCTAGCATTGGAGCTTTGGTTTTTATTAAATTTATACCCATGATATTCTCAGGTGTATTATCAGGCTGGCTAGTTGATAAATTTTCTAGACTGATAGTTATAAAACTTGTCATCTTGTCCTACAGTATCTATTTACTTCTTTGGGCTATTTATATTGCTTTTTACTCACCAAATATTGAGCTTATTTTTATTTTTACTTTTTTTTCTGGAATACTTATGTCAGTAGACATTTCTTCAAGAATTTCTTATTTATCCTCACTAGTCAAGAGAAGGATAATAAAATCTGGAATAGCTGCAAATGTAATTTATATAAACTTAGCATGGTTTATAGGCCCAAATATCGGAATGTTTATTTTAGAAATTAGTGGATTTACATTACTATATATCTCTCTTTCTATAATTAATATTTTTGGTTTGATTATTCTTATAAAGATTCCTAAGTTGAAGATAATGAGTAACAAAATAAAAACATACTCTGGTTTTAANGCTGGATTTAGCTTCGCAAAAACTAAACCCATAATTTTAGTCACACTCATAATTATTAGTGTAGGCAATTTCTTTGCTTTTACTTTTGAATCTATGAGTCCTTATTTTGCAAAATTTATTTATGATGCTAGCCCACTTGAATTTTCATTCATGGTTTCATGCCAAGGACTAGGAGCTTTAATTGGTTCTATATTTTTACTACCTATGATTGTTAGAGTAAGTAGACCTGCTTTAGTTTTTTTAATTGCAACTATATTTCTATGCTTNGGATCAATAGTTTTTACTTATATTCCTTCATTCATATTTGCTTGTATANTACTAATTGCATTAGGAACAGGTACAACATTTTTTATGAATATGCATTCAAGAATCCTTATTACTCAAACACCAAATCCACTAAGGGGTAGAGTTAATGGATTACAACAGTTAGGAATTAGCTTATTTCCTATAGGTAGCTTAATTACAGGTTTTATTGGCGATAGCCTTGGAGTTTCACAAAGTATGAGAATTATGTCTATATTAGGGATTTTATGTCTAATAATTACATTTATCATATATAAAGACTTAAAAAATACTATGGAATAATGAAAATTTTTAATGACAAAAAAATAATTCTATATATTGTATCTTTGCTAATTATTTTTTCATGTGAATCGATTAACAACGAAGAAACTAAGACCAGCTTAAATAATGAAGATATAAATTTATTGTCTAAATCAAATTTACTAAACGAAAATACAAATATTGAATCAAATATTTTTTGGATTTCAGGAAAAGGTACTGTTAAGCAAGAACAGGAAATTATTGAAATAAATATATCTATCGAACATAGAGATAAAGATATTATTAATGCCTCAAAAATAGTTAATGAAAATATAAATAAAGTTGTAGATATTGCTAAATCTTTAGGCATAAGTGAAAAAGATATATTTACAAAGAAATTTAATATATCTCCTGTAGAAAGATGGATTAAGAAGAAAGATGATTATGGAGAGTGGAGCGAGAGTGAAATTATTGCTTATGAGGTTAGTAACTCAATTTCTTTGACCTCAAACGAAATTACCATTATTACAGAATTGATCAATCAATCGACAATNCAAACAGGAAATACACTAAGAATTAGTGATATTAATTTTTTACCAAAGGATAAGGAAGAAAATAAAATTGAAGCAAGAGAAAGAGCAATTGAAGATGCTCAATATAAAGCTTCGTTCTATGAAAAAAGATTAGGTATAAACTTAGGTAATATAATTTACTTTGAAGAATTATCTGATTCTTCATTGAGTCAAAATAAAAATATNCCATTGATGAGAATGAGCACCGAATCAATGCCTTCAGCATCAATTTATTCTGGTCAATCAGACATTATAAGTGAATTATATCTAGGATTCGAAATTTTAAAATGAAGAAAATTTTTTACATTTTACTTTTTTTATTTATATTAGGATGTGGAAATTCAGAAAATATCTGCAGATCTGATAATCCTTTATGTAAATATTTTGAAATTTATTACCCTGAAGACTCTATTTTAGGTCAGGATGTAGCTGAATTGGGCGAGGAAGATCTAGTTACATACAGACAGCTTTCTGCTGATTTTATTAATCAAAATGAAATCAGCATATTTCATACTTACTCTAAAGGAATATTTATTCCAAGATTTTCATATAGTCTCCTAAATGAACTCAAAGAAGAAGAGCTTTATCTAGCAGTTGCAATATATCCTGTAGATAATATGAATGATTTTANTGAAACATTATCAGTATTTTATAACGATCCTGATATAAATTTTGCTTCTAGGTCTAGATATGGAAACTGTTCNTTAGATAAAAATTCAAGTTTAGATAGTAAATCTTCTAAGATTTATAATTGTATAAAAGATAATATCTCAAGCTATGACTATTGGGTAGAAGGTAAGGAATATATGTGGAAACTTAAATGTGTTTGGAAAAATNCAAAATTTATATCTGTAAAAAATACTATTGGAACAGAATATAANTCATCAGATCTTTGTAGAAAATCATTTGAATCATTTAATCCAAAAATAAATTAGAACTTGCTAAAATAGTTCACTGTTTCTTTCAATGCTTCTATAAATATATCTATTTCTTCTTTAGTATTGTAGAAATAAAAACTTGCCCTAGCTGCTGCAACTATTTCATACGATCTTACNANAGGCATNGCACAATGATGACCTGTTCTAATTGCAATACCAAATTTATCTAATATTTCNCCTATATCGTGAGGATGTATTTGATTATGAGTAAANGAAATTACTCCTCCTCTAGAATGATCGTCTAGTGGACCAATNATATTATAATCTCCTAATTCCATAATCTTTTCTANTGCATANTGTGTTATNTCCTCTTCATGCTGAAATACATTATCCATACCTAGGCTATTAAGATAATCTACACCGACCCCTGTAGCTATAGCATCTGCAATATTAGGAGTTCCTGCTTCAAACTTATAAGGTAAATCATTCCATTTTGCAGATTCATATGAAACTTCTGAAATCATATCACCTCCAAAGTAAAATGGTGGCATTTCATTNAGCAGCTCTTCTTTACCATAAAGTATACCTATCCCAGTGGGTCCTAACATTTTATGAGCTGAAAATGATAAAAAATCACAATCTATTTCTTTTACATTAACTTTAAAGTGTGGAACACTTTGAGCACCATCTAGCACTAAATAAGAACCAAATTTTTTAGACATCTCTCTGATCTCACTTATTGGATTTATAACTCCAAGAACATTAGACATATGAGTTACAGCAATTATTTTTGTATTCTCATCAATTTTTGACTTCGCATCTTTCAAGTCAATTCTTCCTTCAATATTATGCTCTAAATACCTTAATGATGCGCCTGTTTGTGTACATAATTGTTGCCATGGTACTAAATTTGAATGGTGCTCCATTCTTGAAACAACTATATTATCTTCAGCCGAAAGTTTACTCTTAAGCCCATATGCAACTATATTGATAGACTCACTAGTATTTCTAGTCCAAATTGTTTCTTCAGGAANAGCTCCAATAAATTCAGCNACCTTTACTCTTGCATTTTCGTATGAATCTGTCGCCTCNACNGAAAGTGTATGCACCCCTCTATGAACATTAGAGTTATAGTTTGAATAATAATCCGTAAGACTATCAATCACTGATTTTGGTTTTTGAGACGTAGCAGCATTATCCAAATAAACTAGTTTCTTATCATTAACAAGTCTTTCTAAAACTGGAAAATCTTTTCTTATTTTATTTGGATCTAATTTTGTTTTCATAATAATAATTTAGAGCTTAATTATATTTTACATTATTATTGTTGATTTTATGATAGTATGGCAATTATGAGAAACGAAATTTTAGTAAAAGAAAACTGTATTTGTTGCTGTAGTAACAACCGCTACGGGTTTCTTTGATTTGCTAATTTTTTCAACAAATAGATTTATAAGAAACCCCGAGAGGGGTTTTTTTTTTGGAATATTTTATGACCACAAAAACATATAAAACCTACTATACNAGCCAATTTTATATTGGTTTTATTTTGCTATTGTCGATTTTTTTGATTAGTTATTTAATATCAAATAATAACTTTTCAGATGCAGCAATTTGGTTGGCTGCATCAGGTTTGGGCTTTGCTATCCAAAAATCTCGATTCTGTTTTGCTTCTTCATTTAGAGATCTATTTTTGTTTGGATCTGGACAGAATATGAAAGGTGTAATAATAGCAATTATAATAGCATCAATTGGTTTTGTGGGTATATTAAGCTGGATTTTACCTAGTCCTCTTCCTGGTGAATATCCTTCATCTGCCCATGTTTTGCCAGTAGGTTTATCTACAATAATTGCTGGGACTTTATTTGGAATAGGAATGGTTACTGCCGGAGGTTGTGTGTCAGGAACAATATATAGAATTGCAGAAGGATATGTTGCTTCGGTTGTTACTATGGTTGGTATTTTTATAGGATCNATAATATTGATAATAAGCTGGGATTTTTGGTGGGATTCTATAATTAGTAATGAAAGTAAAATATTTTTACCATCAACATTTTCTTTAGGCTACGGTTTCAGCTTATTTATTACACTAATCCTACTTTTAGGTCTTTATCTGCTAGTTATTTATATTGAATCTAGATCAGGAATTACTGAATTTAAGATAAATAAAAAAGAGCAAGTAACACCAAAAACATTTCTAGAAAAAATCAATGAAAATATTATAAATATATTCTCTAACAGTTGGTCGGCAAAAACAGGAGGAGTTGCAATTGGATTCATTGGAATAATTTATTTTTTATTTCACTCACCNCCAGGAGTTACTGGAGAAATAATGAAACAATCAATGAGTTTTAGTGAATCTGTAAACTTATCTGATGGAGTTCTTAAGGGTATTTCATCATTAAGTGGGTGTCTTGGCGCTAGTGTAGGTCAAGGATTGATATCTCATACATTTGTAAGTACAGTTGGAGTTTTTTATGGTGCATTAGTGTCAGCTTTAATGGCCAAGGAATTCAANATAAGNACTCCTAATAANTANAAGAGATATATTCAATCNTTAGGTGGAGGAATAATGATGGGTTTTTCTGCAAGCCTAGGAATAGGATGTACAATTGGAGCATTTTTTTCTGCTATTTCTTCCCTTTCTCTTTCCGGCTGGGTATTTGGTATAAGCCTTTTTGGAGGATCATTTATAGGAACAAAAATAATAAAGGTAATTGGATAAAAATGAGTACAAAGAGTGAATTAAATCTAAAAGGGAAATCGGTTAAAGATCAATTATTGGCGGTAGAAGAAATCTTAAAAAGTATTACTAAAACAAATTCAGTAGAAATACTTACCAATGAAGAATTATTAGTTAAGTATATACCTCCAAAAGCGATAGAAATGAAAATAAAAATTAAGTTTAAGTATAAAGATGATGTATGGCGAATAACGCTAGAAAGGGAGTAAAAATGTCTGAAAAAGAAATAAGAAAGCTTGATGTTAGAGGAGAAATCTGTCCATATCCTATGTTGAAAACAAATGAAGAATTAGACTCGGATAAAGATATAAATATCTTAGAAGTTCTAACTGATCATTCGCCAGCATTATCAACTATTCCTCCTCAAGCTCTTAAGCGTGGCTATGAAGTAGAAATAGATGAAATAGATAATAGTGAATGGAAAATTACATTAAAAAAAGATGGTTAAGGTATAAATAAATTAAGGGGGATTTATGAAAAAAATAATTTTAATAACATCAGTAATAGCTATAATATTATTAGCTTGTAGTTCAGAATTATCTGAAACTTCTTTTGATGATAGAGGTTATTCAAGTACTGAAAAATTAGTATCAGCTGAATGGTTGGAAGAAAACATTAATAACGTAAAAATAATTGATGTAAGAAAAAAAGAAGATTATGATCTTGGGCATATTCCAGGCGCTGTTAGATTGACTCCAAATGAAGTTTTTCAATGGGAAGACTCTAACGGAGTTAAAGGAATGCTTCCATCATCTGATCATATTGCAATNGCCTTAAGTTCAGTTGGAATTAATGAAGATGATACTGTGATATTTTATGATGGAAACAGCAATCTTTGGGCATCTAGAGGTTTATGGGCTTTAGAGGTTTATGGACATGAAGATTCAAGATTACTAGATGGATCTTGGAACTATTGGTCAGAAAATAGCTTTCCAACTACTAGCGAATCTGAATCAGTAGAGAAATCTGACTATAAATTTTCTGGGAATATAAACAGTAGCTTNATAGCTGGTTTTGAGGAAATACTAGAGGCTGTTGATGATCCATCAAAAATCGTTTGTGACACAAGAAGTCCAGATGAGTATATAGGAAAAGATGTAAGAGCTGATAGAGGTGGCCATATTCCTGGTTCAGAAAATGTAAACTGGGTAAATGCAGTCGATGAATCTGGAAGATTCTTAAGTGCTCAAAATCTACAAACTATATATGAAAGTAAAGGAATCAAGACTGATAAAGCCGTTTATACTCTATGCCAAACAGCAGTTAGAGCTACTCATACATGGTTTGTATTACAAGAACTNTTAGGATATGATNATGTAAAAGTTTATGATGGATCTTGGATCGAATGGGGTAACTCAGATTTACCAATTGAAATAAAATGAGTGAAGAACAAAAAGAAAANTTAGAGTATGGTCTTCCTAGCCATGAAGATATGGAAAAAGGAAGTGNATCTGTTNTATATGGAAGTTCTCCCTATAAGTATCAAATTGATGGTAAAGAATGGGGTAANCTTCCNAAAGGATGGACCCTAAGTGAAGCTACTGCTGTTGCTGTAAATAGTCTTGATGAAATAATTGTTTTCAATAGAGGAACAAAGCCTATAATAATTTTTGATCAAGATGGAAATCATCTAAGATCTTGGGGAGAAAATATTTTTTCAAATGCACACGGNATNAGTGTAGATAGTTCAGATAATATTTATTGCGTTGATTCCGGTGATAATACTGTGAGAAAATTTAATTCCTCTGGTGAGCTAGTTTTTCAGATTGGAAAAGAAGGAGAAAAAGCTGGCAAAATGAGNGGGCTACCTTTCGCAGTTCCNACACAAGTAGCAATAGATGAAAATAATAATGAACTATATGTTGCTGATGGTTATTCAAATGCAAAGGTTCACAAATACAATCAAGATGGAAAATATCTTTTTTCTTGGGGAGAGTCAGGAACTGGAGAAGGACAATTTAATATAGTCCACAATATATCGACTGATAGAGATGGCCTTGTTTATGTGGCCGATAGAGAGAACCATAGAGTGCAGATTTTTGATAGTAATGGGAAATATATTGATCAATGGATAAATTTATCTAGAGCAGCTTGTATTTACATAGATAAAAGGGGTTCAGAAGATATCTTCTATGTAGGTGAATATTTTTCTGGAATAGCATCTAATGATACAGGTACTAACTTAGGACCAAGAATTTCAATTTTTAATAAAAAAGGCGACCTTTTATCAAGACTTGGTGTAAATAGCTATGGTCCAAGTGTGGGAAGATTTTATTCTCCTCATGGAATTTCTGTAGATTCNAANGGTAATATTTATGTTGCNGAAGTTTCTTACAGTGATTATGGNCAATTTCTAAATCCTAAAAGAGAGCTNAGGTCTCTNCAAAAATTAGTTAAGATTAGTTAGATTGAATAACAGCATTATTTATTGCTTGGTAAGTCACTTTCATGGAAGCTGTAAAAATTTGATCAATACTGAGCTTAGTTGGTTTATCATTAGTTGAAACTGCAAAAAAAAGATCTCCATCATTTGAGGTATGTGATGGTCTAACTGATAAAGCTAAGCCATCATGNGCTGCAATAGAAAGTCTTTTGCAATCAACTTTTGTTATTTTTGCATTTGTAATGATTATTCCTATAGTTGTATTTTGAAATCCTCTTTTTTCTGGTTTACCTTCCAGGTATAAATCAACTGAATCATAAATTTTACCTTCACGTTTTGGACCTGCTATAATTTCTCCATTTTCCGGATTTACTATGGAGCCTAGAGCATTAACTGCAACTAAAGATTCAACAACTGTTCCGTCATGAAAGATGAATGAAGAAAAACCTATTCCTCCATTCATACTATATTTTGAACCAAGTAATTTACCAACTGAACAACCTGTACCTACCCCTACGTTACCTAATTCAAAATCATTAGATGAATTTTTTGCTGCCAANTAGCCTTCTTCTAATCCAGGTCTTATTTTAGAATTTCCTACATTTAAATCAAAAATTACTGCAGAAGGCACTAAAGGTATAGTACTACCTCCAAACTTAATTCCTATATCTTGCTCTTCAAGAAATTTCATTACTCCAGCAGAAGCATTAAGCCCAAACGCACTTCCTCCAGTCAGTAATATTCCATTAATATTAGGAGCTGTTGAAATAGGATCCAAAAGAGCTATTTCTTTAGTACCTGGAGCTCCTCCTCTTATATCTACAGATGCANTCAAAGATTTTTCAGAAATTAGAGTTGTGCAACCNGTTTTATTTTCACTATCAGTCCAGTGACCTATTTTTATTCCTTCAATACTTGAGTTCATATAATTAAGTAGATGTATTAAAAAATCATAATTACATATTATAAACAAAAATATAATATAGCTAATTTATAAAAAGGTGATTAGTTACGATACTCATAATTAATAATAAGACCATTGGTTGATGTAAAATTTTAATATATGTTCTTGAAAAGGGAAAATATGACTGAACTTAATAATGTGACAGTACAAAAAGAAGCTAATATATACTTTGAAGGCAAGGTTGTTAGTATGTCAATTTCACTGCCAAATGGTTTGAAAAAAACCTTAGGTGTTATGCAAAAAGGTGAATATGAATTTAATACAGAGCAAAAAGAAATAATGGAAATAATATCTGGAGAGCTAGAAGTATTAATCTCTAATTCATCAGAATGGATAACTATGAAATCTGGCGACACATTTGAAGTACCAAAAAATAGCTCTTTCAAAATAAAAATAATTGAAATAACAAATTACGGCTGCGATTATATAGATGAATAAATCTATTGCCAAAGCTCTAATTATTTTAGTTACCTTATTTTTATTGGTTATTTTTGTTTCTTGGTTCTTAACTAAGTAGGATTTAGTGTTTTTTTAGAAAATTTATAATACAAATTATTTCTAGAAAAAATATTGGCTATCTCACTTCAAATATAATTATTACTGGTAAAATTATATTTATTAAGGGCGATTAGCTCAGTTGGCTAGAGCACCTCGTTTACACCGAGGGGGTCGGGGGTTCGAGTCCCTCATCGCCCACCAGAAAATAATAAAATGAAAAGATTTTTTATAGTATCTGCAATTTTAACTTCTTTTTTTATTGTATCTACTGATGAAATTTATGCTCACCAGCCCTACGAAATAAAAAACTCCACAGATCAGACAATTATAGAACTATCTGATGCTACAGTATCACATGCCTACTATGGAGAATTTTTATCTGATCAAGAAGAAATAATTTTTGATCTGAAAGGTTTTTCAGCACCTATTTTACAATTCAGCATTCTTATACCAGATAAATCTCCAGAAAATATATTTTCTCCAACAGAACTACCAGAAGTAAAACTTTTAACTGAATCTAAAGATGAAATGCAATTTTTACCTTATGAAAGAATTGGGTTTTATGAACCATATAGCAGAATGAATCTTATAAGGGTAATCACATATAGAGATACAAACTATAATGATAAAAGTGCACGAATTATAGTTAAGTCTAATAAAAATTGTAGATTTGTTTTTTCTGTAGGATATAAAGAAATTTTTAATAGAAAATATTCATCAGGAGATACTGTTGAATTAGGTTCAAGTGGTATACAGACTTGGTACTCAAAGACTTCTTCCATTGAAGATAACCCTGACTTAGAAGAAAGTCTTGAAATAAAACAAGAAGAATCTAGCTTAAGAATAATCATCCTAATCATAAGCATAATTACTGTTTGTTTAGTTGTTTTATATTTATTTAGGAATAAAATTTTAAACAAATCCTAAAATAAGGTTAAAAATTATGACTTCAAAATTAATTGATTATAGAGATTACGATAAAGAATTTTGGTATGAAGAATTAGAAGAGTGGGTACCAAAAAGAATCTATGATTGTCATGCTCATATGCTTAATAATAGCCTAATAGACGATTCTAGTGAGCATAAAGATGTATTTCCTGATGCTGATTTTGAAGGTATAAGAGGTTGGCAAAAAACCGTTTTTCCAAATAGAGAAGTAAATAACTTAATTTTAGGAAGACCAGCTTTAGGAACAAGAATAAATGAATATAATGATTGGCTATTTAATGAACTTAAAGATAATAAATTTACTAAATCTCATAGACTAACCACTCCTTCTGATTCTTTAGAAGATATTGAATACGATATAAAAAATAAAGGATTTCAAGGATTAAAAGTTTACCGAATGTATTCAATTACTGGTGATATGGCAAATTGCACTATAGAAGAATATCTACCTCATGAACAATTAGAATTAGCAAATGAGCTAGGACTTTGGGTTACATTACATTTGTCTAGAGAAGACGGAGGTGGTGATGAAAAAAATCTAAATGACTTAACAGAGTTTACTACAAAAAGATATCCTAATATTAAATGGATTCTTGCACATATAGCAAGATCATTTACCTACAGACCAATACAACAAGGTATAGACACATTAAGGAATCTGCCAAATATTTGGTACGATTTATCTGCAGTTACAGATATAAGGCCATATATTACTCTATTTAATAATGAAGATCACAAAAGAATTTTCTACGGAAGTGATGCTGTAGAATCTGTATCTTTCCATGGAGCTTATACAGCATATGGTCATGCACACCAACAGGTTGAGACGGATAATCTTCCTTCTCTTACTTTTTCTCATACGAGAAATAGGCCAATACTTTGTATTTATGAACAATTAATTGCAATGAAACAGGCTTCAATAATTTGTGAATTAAGTAATGATCAACTTGAAGATATTTTTTGGAGAAATGCTGTTAGAGACTTTAATGTAGATTGGTAAATCTATTCAACAGTTACTGTTTTGGCCAGATTTTGGGGTCTATCTGGATCTAATCCTAGATTCAAAGCTGACATAAATGCCAATTTCTGCAAAGGAATAACAGATAAAATTGGAAATATATATTTATTGTTGTTCTCTATAACAAAATTATAATTTGATAACTCTTGTATTTCACTATTTTCAACAAAACTGATTGTAATAATATTTGCGTTTCTAGAAGCAATCTCTCTAAGAGAACTTATAGATTTCTTAATATTTTCATCAGGGCCTATTAAAGAAATAATTGTTGATTTTTTATCTAATAAAGCATTGGGGCCATGTTTCAACTCTCCTTCTATAAATGAGTTAGAGTTTATTTTAGAAATTTCTTGAATTTTCAATGAACCTTCATTTACTATTGGAAAAGATAAATTTTTTCCAATAAAAAAAACCTTTTCACTATCTGAAATAAATTTAGAGACTTTGAGATAATCATAATCGCAACAATCAAGAACTTTTTGGATGTTACTATCTATCTTCATAAAATCTTCTTTAAGTTTAGTGACAAGGTTATTATTTTTATCTAACAAGCTTGCAAGATAAATACAAATAGAGTTACACATTAATAAAGTAGAAGAAAAAGTTTTTGTCGCAGCAACTGAAATTTCTTTACCAGTTTCTAAAAGTAAATATGAATCAGAATTAATAGCAGCTTTACTATTTGATTCCTCAACAATTGAAACTACATATGCTCCTTGATGTTTAGCATTTCTTATGGCTTCAATAGTATCTGCTGTTTCTCCTGATTGGGTAATGGCAAAAACAGTAGTTTGTTCTGGAGAAATTATTTTTTTATTTTTTAGCTCCGATGAAAATTCAACCTTTGTATCAATTTCAAGCAAATCTTCAAAAAGTAACGACCCATATTGAGCAGCGTTATAAGAAGAACCCATACCCGTAAAAATTATTTTTCTTGATGATAATAATCTATGGCGGTTTATTTCAGGGAAGGCTTCTTGTGGTTTATCTAGGATTCTTTTTGTGATTAATTTTTTCAAGGTAATATCTTGCTCTGATATCTCTTTTTCAATTATAAAATTTGTTTGTAAATCTTTAATTTCATGATTATTATCTTTCTTATCCTTAATTAGATTTATATTTTTAGGAGAGGTAGCTAAATTATTTTGATCTATTATTTTTAGAGTATTATTTGAAATAATTACAAGATCATCTTTACTAGTAAAGCTTACTGAATCACAAAAATTTTCTAGAGCATAAGAGTCACTACTTAGAAAGCGATAATTATCTTTTTCACCAACAACTAATCCACCTGCCAAATTTGTAGTAAAGCCAAAAATAGTTTTTGGGATTTCTTTACTCATAAGCGCAACTGTATTATTTCCTTCAAGCATATTAGCAACAGAAAAAATCGCCGATTGTAAATTGCCCTTGCTACACAACATTAAATCAACCAAATGAGCAATTAATTCAGAATCAGTCTGACTATTTATTTCAACCCCTTTTCTTACTAAGAATTTACTAAGAAAGTCATAATTTTCTACTATTCCATTATGAACTATGGAAATATTTTTACTGTAAGAAAAATGTGGATGTGTATTAATATTGTTAATTGGACCATGGGTAGCCCATCGTGTGTGCCCAATTCCGGCATTTGAGCTTATTTTTGATTTTTCTAAAGATTTATTAAGAACATCCACTGGATAATTTGAGTTAGATGATTTTAATATCTCAAAATTACCACTATCTATCTCAAGACATAAACCTGCAGAGTCATAACCCCTATATTCTAGTCGTTTCAATCCCTTAATAATGAGACTTGAAACATCTTTTTCACCTACACAACCAAAAATACCACACATATTTCCCTCAAATTATTTACTCTACTTATTATATTTTAATCTAGATATTATTTGTTGAAATAATCCCATCTTTCTTCAGATCTACTAAGAATATTCTCCAGATCAAAATCTAATAAAAATCTTTGTTTTATTAATTTTTTAGAATAATTAGATATTTTTTCTAAATAATCCTCCTTAGAAGAATATCTTTCAGAAATTGATAATCTTGAATCATCATCTATTTTTTCTTTTGGTAAAGGCACAGTAGCTCCTCGAGGGCCACCAGTTAACCCAATTATTTGGTAAGGAGCTCCTACATCAGGATGTCTGAGATTCCATGGAGTAGAAGTTGCTAATGGCACCTGTACATCTGGGTGCCTTATTCCTGCAATTTCATTCCCATCTTCATCTACATCTGAAACAATTGATGAGTATTTTTCACCATGAGTCGGTGGAATTGTTTCAATAATATCCTCATTCGAACCAAAATTCATTTTTCTAGGAAAAGAAAAATGTTCAGGAAAATTAATAGGAATTTTAGAATATTTTTCTCTAAGAGAATTAGGGTCAACAGCAGTTCCGTCACTAACTTTTGGATGAGAGCTATCAGGAGGTTCTACTCCTTCAGAAGCCCATTTATCTAAATTAATTAGAAGGGCTCTCATTAAGGGAGTATAATCTATGGAATTTAAGTAATTTTGACCTCTCATGCCATCAGCTTCTTGAGTATCCGTAGGAGGCCATACACCTGGTCCATGCATACAAGAAGAAAGATGATAAACTCTTGAGTTTTCATTAGATTCTAAATCCTTTTTACCATCTGCAGAAGTGTGAATTAATGAAGCATCTCCCCTCCAATATTCTGCACCTGTATTAACAAAAAAAACTTTTGATTTCGATTTTCTTTCTTTAAATTTTTCCATAAGGCCATCATGAGATGATCCTTCTATATCATCAGTAATAATTGATGCAGAAGGATAGAGTTGAGATATTACAGAGGGCAAATCTTTAGAAGCTTGACCAAATCTTTGGTTAAATTCTCCTCTCATTCCACCTGCAACATGTGGCATAATTCCATCAAATACTTCTCTACCTAAATTATCATAATTAAAATCTAGATAAATGAATTGCCTCAAGAATCTACCACTTTGAGAAACTCCAAAAGCAAAAGCCTGCTCAATATCTCCATTAGTGGGATTATCAGAATTATCTGAATACTTAAGATAAGCTACAAGATCCCTAGTTGCAGCTAAACCTAATCCTGTAGGCTTTGCTCCATAAGCATTATATGAAACTTGGTACATGATTCCTGCTTTAAATTTATCCGACATATATATGAAATTTGGGTTATCTATAATCTCATTTCCATCATTCCAAGCAAATCTCCATTTATCTCGAGGAATAACTATCGGATCATCATCTGGATATTTCTTAAAACTTAAAATAGCTTCTTTTTCATTGGTATCTACTGCTGGATATGGGGTATGCATTCTGTCACTTAACATAATTTGGTCTACATCTTTCATAGGTTGAAATTGGGAATAAATTTTTCCTCTAATTGGCTCCCCATCTTTTGCAATTTCACTAGAGAAAAGTCTTAACTTTCCATTAATAGGAGGAGCATCGTGAGACCAACCGCACCAAACTAATGTATAACCTTCTAGCATCAAGAATTCATTCCCAATATCATCTTCTGGAGCTACTCCTGCAACCATAACCCCTCTAGAGGCTGAGTTAAATTGAGATAGCATAACTTTGTTACCTCTATTATTTACGTCATAAATAATTTTTTTATTAGATTTACTTGAATCTAAAGGAAGCATAATATGGATATCTGAAGAAAATTCCACTAATCCTTGATTATTAGTTGAAATATTTTCTATATCAGTAATTTTTTTATTATATTCATCGTTGGGATCAAGTATAAATTTTGCTATTCCCTTAATTTCTCTATATTGACCTATATTTCCAAAGGTTTTACCATTTTCTAATAGATTATCTTCACGTATTTCTATTGATTTTATTGACATTATTCCCTCCACTGGCGCGCCTGGCGAGACTCGAACTCACGACTTCAGCCATCGCAGGGCTGCACTCTATCCATCTGAGTTACAGGCGCAAATAGTTGTTTTAATAAGATTGTACAGAAAAATTAACTCACCAAGAAATTTCTTCAGAATTAACACAATAGGTAGGTAATTTTGAATTTAATCCTTCAATTATGTTATCAACCGTCATTTTTGACATTTTTCTTCTGGTTTCAACAGTTGCTGAGGCTATGTGAGGTAATATTGTAAGATTACTTAAATGAAGAATTGGATGATCCATATTAATTGGCTCAGGATCTGTTACATCAAGTGCAGCATATGCAATCTCATTTTTTGATAATGATTGATATAAATCATCTAAATTTACTATTGGACCTCGGGCAGTATTGATAAGGGTAGAGTTTTTTTTCATATATGATAATTCTTTTTTTGATATCAAATTATTTGTTTCTGGAGTTAGAGGGCAATGTATAGATACAACGTCAGATTTTTCTAATAGTTCTTTCATAGTATCGATTTTTTCAGCACCATAAGTTTCTTTAGGGTTTGATCTATTGAAGTAAAGAACTTTCATATTATTTTCAGAAGCTATTTTAGCTAAGTATGACCCAATTCTTCCAAATCCAATGATTCCAAGTACTGAAGAAGATAAATCGAAACCTAATAAATCAAGGGGTTCAAAATACTTCCATTTGCCATCTCTTACAAATCTGTCACATTCTGCAATTCTTCTAGCAGCAGATTGCATAAGAGTAAATGCGAAAGAAGCTGTAGTTTCTGTCAACACACCAGGAGTGTTTGCAACTGCTATATTTCTTTTGCTAGCTGCATCTACATCGACATTATCATAACCAACTCCAAATTGACCTATTATTTTTAGTGAACCCCCTGCAGCATCCATTATTTCTCCATTAATATCATCATTAATGTGAACAAATATCGCAGTTGCACCTTTCACTTTATTTTTCAATTCTTCTTGAGTAGGAAGATAATCTTGTTCAATAATAGTTAATTCAGCAACTTCTCTCAATCTATTCATTTCTGAATCAAATTGTTTCCTAGTAACAACAACTTTTGGTTTACTCATAATATATTCCCTTTTATTATTTTGGTGGCTACGGGTGGAATTGAACCACCGGCCTAACGCTTATGAAGCGCTCGCTCTAACCCCTGAGCTACGTAGCCAATTGTTACCGAAAAATACTTAGCATTTCATAATCGGTAAACCGTGAAACTTAAATTTTATCATAATGAAAAGTTCAAAAAACTTCGAAAAAACTAGTATCTAATCCCTAATATAAGTTCCTGACTTTCCTCCAGTTTTTTTCTCTAATTGAATTTTATTGATTATTATAGACTTATCCAAAGATTTACACATATCATATATTGTCAAACTCGCTACTGAAACAGCAACCAAGGCTTCCATCTCAACTCCAGTTTTCCAATCAGATGATACATAAGAAATAATTGAAATTTTATTATTAGCATCATCAAATTCAAATGATAAATCAACTTTATTAATTGGAATTTGATGACACAGTGGAATTAGATCATGAGTTTTTTTACTTGCTGTTATTCCAGCAAGTTGAGCTATATTAATTACATTTCCTTTTGTCATCTGATTATCTTTTATCATAAGGTAGGTTTCATTATTCAAAATTACTTCAGAAGAGGCAATAGCTTCTCTTTTAGATATTTTTTTTGAAGATATATCAACCATATTTGCAGACCCATCATTATCTATGTGTGAGAAGTTTTTATGTTCCATTATTTCAATTCTTTCATTTCAAAAATTTCATCGATTTTGAGATTATTGGACATAGCAGCATCTTTAGCTAATAAATCACATTCTTCATTTTCCAGATGACCTTTGTGTCCCTTAACCCACTTAAATCTTACACTAAGATGATAATCACATTGATCTATTAGTAATTCCCATAAATCTGAATTTAGTGCTTTATTCTTTTTATCTCTCATCCAATTATTTTTTTTCCACTTTTTAGCCCAACCTTTTTCAATACCATCTATTACATACCTTGAATCGGTTGTGATGAGTATATTTTGTGGTTTTTTTAATTTTTTTAGAGCAATAATTGGGCCTAATAGCTCCATTCTATTATTTGTAGTTTTTCTAAAACCTTCAGAGATTTTTATTTGCTTATCTTTCCATCGCATAATAACTCCAAAGCCTCCGGGACCTGGATTGCCTATAGAAGATCCATCTGAAAATATTAATACTTGATTATTCATAAATTATCCTCCGAGTTGAAACATTTCTATTTTTTTATAATTAGATTTGGTCAACTCATTTCTAATTTCAGAATATTTATCTTTTCTTTTTATCCAAACATTTCTAATTAATTCTTTTAATTCTTCATCTGAACAACCTTTTCTTATGGATTCTCTTAAATCAAATCCTGTATTCGCAAACAAACATGTCACAAGCTTTCCATCCATGGTGATTCTAGCACGTGTGCATGTTGAACAAAAAGGTTGAGAAACTGACGATATAAATCCAAATTCAGTTGAATATTCTTCAAGGTAAAATCTCTTAGCTACTTCACCTTGATAGTTTGGAGGAATTTTTCTGACTTTATACTTTTTTTCAATTATTTTTAGTATTTCTGTAATTGAAAGAACATCTCTTAATTCCCAGCCATTTAGATTGCCTACATCCATATATTCAATAAACCTTACTATATTTCCGGAATCTCTAAAGTAATCTAGCAGATCAAGTATTGAATGTTCATTTACATTTTTTTGTATTACACAATTTATTTTTATTTTCTTAAAGCCTTTTTTATTTGCTTGATTTATAGCTGATAGCACCTTATTTACATCAAAATCCTGTCCACTCATTTTCTTAAATGTTTTATCATCAATAGAGTCAAGAGACACAGTAAGTCTCTTGAGCCCTGCATCAATTAAGGCATCTAACTTTGATTCTAAAAGATAAGCATTTGTGGTCATAGCAATATCGTCAATTTCATCAATTGTAGATAATTTGCGTATTAGTTGATCAATATTTCTTCGTACAAGAGGCTCTCCTCCAGTTAGTCTGATTTTATTAACACCAAGCTTAGCAAAGCATTCTGCGATTCTAAAAATTTCATCAAAATCTAATAATTCTTCTTTAGGTAAAAACTTAAAAGATTCACCATAAACTTCTTTAGGCATACAATATGTACATCTAAAATTACATCTATCAGTTACAGATATTCTTAGGTCTTTGACAGGTCTATTTAATTTATCTAAAGGCATGTTCATATTCATATAGAACTATATTAAATTATTTTATCCTTAATTAGTTTACTTAAGAATATTTCAATAGATTTTCTTCTATGAGAAATTGAATTTTTATACTCAGTTGATTTAGATGCCAAAGTATGATTGTCTTTATTTGCACAAAAAATTGGATCATATCCAAAACCATTTTTACCTTCTCTTTCAAAAGAAATGTTACCTCTTAATTCCCCTCTAGAAAAGAACAATTTATTTTTCATAAAACCAACTCCACATATAACAGAGACAAACTTAGCAGATCGTTTATTTTTGGGAATTTTGTGCATTTTTCTAAGAACAAGATCAAGCCTTTCATCATCGTTGAATGATGCGCCTCCATATCTTGCAGAATAAACCCCAGGTTCTCCATTAAGAGAATCTATTACTAGACCAGAGTCTTCAGAAATTGTGGGTAAGGAAGAAATTTTATTATAGTATTTTGCCTTAATTTCGGCATTTCTTTCAAAAGTAGATCCTGTTTCTTCTACATCGGAAGAGATTTTTAGATCATTTAAGGTTACTATATCAAAAAAAAATTTTGAATTAAATATGTCTTGAAACTCTTTAACTTTACCTTTATTAGTGGTCGCGACTAAAATTTTCATATATTTTTTTTACTTAATTACAATAATTCATAATAAATGCTATAATTTTTCCTGTCTAAATGAGATAAAAAAATATTACAATTATAATTAATAAAAAAATTTTCAGGAATAATTTTAAAAATAAATTAATTTATGTTGAGTAAAAGAATAAGACTTATATTCAGTTTGTCAGCAGTAATGGCATTATCAGCCCTACTTATGGCATGTAACCCCGAAGGACCTCAATCAACCTTTGATGCGCAAGGTCCTGTATCTGAAATCCAAAAAAATCTTTTTTTATTTACATTTTGGATAGCTGTAATTGTTTTTGTAGTTGTTGAAGGAGCAATACTTTTTGTTACTTTCAGGTACAGAAGAAAAAATGATGACCTTCCTGTACAAACTCATGGTAACCTAAAACTTGAAATTACTTGGACTATTATTCCTGCGATAATAATTGTGATTATTGCTATACCAACTGTTATTGGTATTTGGCAAACTCAAGTAATGCCTGATGAAGATGAATCTCTAGTTATAAATGCAGTTGGTCACCAGTGGTGGTTTGAGTTCAACTATCCTTCTGAAGAAGTAGTAACTTCAAATGAGCTACATATTCCAGAAGATACTGATATTATTGTCAAAATTGAATCTCAAGATGTCTTACATTCATTTTGGATTCCTAAAATTGCAGGTAAGGTTGATATGGTTCCTAACCATGAAAACCAACTTTGGATAAAAGCTGATAACCCTGGCTTATACTACGGTCAATGTGCAGAATTTTGTGGAGTTGCGCATGCAATGATGAGATTTAGGGTTATTGTACATACAAATGAAGATTATCAAAACTGGTTAGAATATATGAGAACTCCTCCTCAGCAACTTGTGAGTGGTTCTGATGAAGATGAAGGAAGGAAACTTTTTGTAGGAAATTGTAGCATGTGTCATACTTATGATTCCTATAAAAAAGCAGCATATCATAAAGAGCTTAACTCTCAATATAACCGGTGGGAAGAGTGGAAAAAAGATAAAGAAAATTCTGCTATAGTTTCTGCTCCGAATCTTACCCACTTTGGAGGAAGAATTACTCTAGGAGCAGGTCTTCAAGAAAATAATTATGAAAATCTTGTTAAGTGGATAGAAAATCCTGATAGTATAAAAATTGGAACAAGAATGAAAAATCATGCCGCTATTTATACAACTGAAAATAAACTTTCAGATATTGAAATTGAACAGATTGCAAAATATTTATTAAGTCTAAAGCCATCAGATGAATCTATGGCGACATACAATAAGGATTAAAGAGGATATTATGAGTAGTATAACCGGGCCAAAACAATTTCAAATTCCTAGAATTTTCCCTAGACCTTCTGCACATAGCGGTTTGTGGTACTGGCTTGGAACTGTTGATCATAAAAAAATTGGAACAATGTATGGTATCGTTTCTTTTTTTTGGTTCATTATGGGAGGTATAGAAGCTCTACTTATTAGAGTTCAATTATCACATGCAGAAGCCTCTATTATAAGTCCTGAATTATATAATCAGCTCTTTACTATGCATGGGACAACTATGGTTTTCTTGGTTGTTATGCCCCTGTCTGCTGCTTTCTTTAATTGGCTTATACCTTTGCAAATTGGAGCTAGAGATGTAGCATTTCCAAGACTTAATGCTCTAAGCTTATGGGTATTTGTTTTTGGTTCAATCCTTATGAATGTGAGCTGGTTTACAGGTGAAGCTCCAAATGGTGGTTGGTTTGGATACCCACCCAATTCTACAGTTCAGTTCAATCCTGGTAATGGTATGACATTCTGGGTATTAGGATTAAATGTATTAGGTATAGCATCTATAGCTGCAGGTTTAAATTTCATAGTAACAATTATCAATATGAGAGCTCCTGGAATGACTCTTATGAGAATGCCAGTATTCACATGGATGACATTTATTACATCTATATTAATAGTACTAGCATTGCCAGTTCTTGGTGTAGCAGGAATACAGATGACTGCTGACAGAGTATATGGAACAAATTTCTTTAATTCAGAAGCAGGTGGAGATCCTATCTTCTGGCAACATATATTTTGGCTTTTTGGTCATCCTGAAGTATATATATTAATACTTCCAGCCATGGGTATTGTTTCAGAAGTTTTGCCAACATTTTCAAGGAAGCCTTTATTTGGATATACTTTTATAGTATTTTCTGGAGCTATTATTGGATTTATGGGGTGGTTTGTATGGAGTCATCATATGTTTACAGTAGGATTAGGTCCAGCAGCTAATACAGCTTTTACTATTTCCACAATGCTTATTGCAGTGCCTACCGGTGTGAAAATATTTAACTGGATTGCAACTTTATGGGGAGGATCAATTAAGTTTACGACATCTATGTTATTTTCTATCGGCTTTATTGCTATGTTTACCATTGGTGGACTTTCAGGAGTTACCCATGCAGTCTCACCTTCTGATGCACAGCAACAAGATACATATTATGTGGTTGCACATTTCCATTACGTTTTGTTTGGTGGAGCTATTTTTGCGATTTTTTCAGGTATATATTTTTGGTGGCCAAAATTTACTGGCTGGTTTCTTGATGAAAAAATAGGAAAAATTAACTTCGTTTTGATGCTTATAGGCTTTAATCTTCAATTTGCTCCAATGCACTGGGTTGGACTAGATGGAATGCCTAGAAGAATATATACATATGCAGAAAATATGGGATGGGAATTATCTAATTTAGCAGCTACTACAGGTGGTTTCCTTATAGCAGTTTCTGTTTTAGTATTTTTAGCAAATGTTTATATTTCTAGTAGGAGAAAGATTATTGCAGGAGGAGATCCATGGGATGCAAGAACTTTAGAATGGTCAATTTCTTCACCACCTCCACACTATAATTTTGTAGAGTTACCAAAAGTCGAACATATTGATGATTGGTGGTATAAAAAGTATCCTGAACTATTAGAAGGTAGTCCTAAAAAAACTAATCTACCTTCTGCTCAAGTTGAGGACACTACAGGTGTTGACGAATCAAAAATACATTTGCCAGATTTGTCATATTATCCCTTTTTTATTGGTGTAGGCTTGTCAATTGCTGCATTGGGAGTTCTTTACTCTTATGCATTAGTGACAATAGGATTAATTTTAGTCTTTTGGGGATCTATCGGATGGAGTACAGAGCCTGTAAACGAACCTCATGAGGGAGCGCATTAAATGTCAAGCGAAGGAATAACAGTTCACCACGGTGAAGAAATAAATAATTCAACTGGAGTCAGTAATAAAAAATTATTAATGTGGGCATTTTTAGGTTCTGATGTTATGTTTTTTGGAACATTTATTGGTACTTTTATGGCTTATAGAAATAAAAGCTTGGTGGGTCCATATCCTGAGGATACATTAGATATTCCAATCACTTCAGTTAGTACATTTGTACTATTAATGAGTTCACTTGGAGTAGTTCTTGCTTTACATTATTTGAAAGAATCTAAAATAGGATTAGCAAAATTGTGGCTTTGGCTAGTAATAATAATGGGCTGTATTTTTATGGGATTTCAAGTTTATGAATTTTCACATTTTGCTCATATTGGCATGACTCCACAAGTTAATTTATTTGGATCTACTTTTTTCACATTAACCAGTCTTCATGGAGCCCATGTAAGCCTAGGTATTCTTTGGTTAGCATTCTTACTTTATAATGAATATAATGGAAACCTTACAAGCGAAAATGCCATCGATCTAGAATTAGCTGGTTTATACTGGCATTTTGTTGATATAGTATGGATTATTATTTTTGGATTATTATACCTAATCACCGCCGGTGATGGGGTTCCACCTGGTGGAGTTCCATGGACTGGAGGACACTAAATAGGAGAAGAGAAGTGTCGTTAATAAAAGATTTATTTCATCATGACGGAAATGGTTGGTGGAAAATTCCTAAAACTGCAGAAGCCGAATCTAACCCTCCAAGAGAACATCCTTTTGGAGGATTAATTAATTTTACTAAAAACTTTCTTACATATATCACTTCTGGTAAGGGTCATGCAGGTCCTGGTTACTACTGGACAATTGCAGGTATATTAGCAGTAATAACGCTTATAGAAGTATGGTGGTTTGATGTTGAAGCATTGAAATACCTACTTGTTCCAGCTATGTTAGGATTTTCTTTAGTAAAATTTATTCTTGTTGTTGCATTTTTTATGCATCTAAGATTTGATAATAAAATGTATTCTACAGTTTTTGTAACTTGTATGATTATAGGAATCATAATATTTACTCTATTTTTATTTCTTTCAGCTTTTCATGGTTTTGGTAACTA
Organism: Chloroflexota bacterium; assembly: GCA_002721875.1. The sequence continues at coordinate 125,826 of PBLU01000016.1, forward strand.
AAGAACAAAATTATTTTGAATAAAGATATAGGATTTTCAGAATTTATAACTTCATGGGATTATAGCTCTTATTTTTTCTATTTTCTGATAATCATATTTCTTATATATATAATTGGTTCAGTAAGACTTTTATCTATTTCAAAAAATAAAATTCAAAAAATAAAATTTTACAGAGGTTTTTTAGGTTATATTCTTCTAATATTTTCACTTGTGGGACCAATATCAGCTTTTGAAGATACATTCTGGATTCATATGATACAACACTTAATACTAATTATGTTGGTTCCTCCTCTGATATTAAGTGGGCTTTTATTTTCTGCAAATTTATGGTTTTTTCCAAGAATAATTAGAATTGGATTTGCAGATTTTCTTAGACCTAAAAAGATTTTTAGAAAAATTCTTAATATAATCACTTCTCCTAAATTTGGTCTGATTTTTTATATTATTTCTCTTTGGACTTGGCATCTTCCTATTTTTTTTAATTATGCTCTAGAATATGCTGTAGTTCATAACTTTGAACACTTATCTTTTTTCATTAGTGGAATATTATTTTGGTGGCCTGTTATCGGATTGAGTATCGGAGCGAAGAAAATTTCAATTCCTATGAGAATTGTATATTTACTTCTAGCTGTTACCCCAACTGCAGTTGTTGCGGCCTTTATAACTCTTTCTGATTCAGTTATTTATGGAGACGACATTCCTAGATTATTAAACATTTCAGCGATAGAAGATCAAAAAATAGGTGGTCTAATTATGTGGATACCAGGAAATACTATATTTATAGCAACCTTAACAGTGTTGTTTTTTAAATGGTCTTACAAACAATCGAAGGAATCTAGAAAATATAAAGGTTAATCAACCTGAGAAATAAAATACTCATTACTAACATTAAGCATGGTACTAATTGTTTCATTAGTATAAGACTTTAGGTATATAACAGTAGCCCAAGCTTTTTTCAAGCTTTGTTCCATTTCAGATATACTCATAGGATTATTATGATTAAGTATTAATATTCTAAAAACTGCTTCAATTAAAGAAGTTCCTGGAAGAACAAACTTTTTCAATAGAAAATCATCTTGAGAATCATCAGTATCATTTTGTATTTTAGCAATTTCATTATATATCTGATCTGTAGACATATTCATTAATTCTTTTTTTTGCTTATTATTGTCGAAAAATTTTTCTATCACCAAAAAATTAAAAGATAGATTTGAATCTGCAAATTTTTCAATATTTATTTGATATTTTTCTAATCCAATTGCACTTTCATTATTTATTGTCATAATCTAATCCTTATTATTTAGTATTTCTGAAATTTCGTCATTCCAGGTAAACATTTCAACATCGACTTTTTCACCTCTTTTAATTATATCAACATCTGATGGACATATTCCAAAGCCATTGGCCTCATGCATAGAAGTCAACACACCAGAGCTTTGATTCGTTATAGGAACTGCTATAGTTTTTTTAGAATTTTTATCCACAAAGACTTTCACTCTTGCATACAACCTTCTGCCGTCGTGATTTATAATATCTGAGTCTAGAATAGCTTTTATAATAGGTCTATTCCTAACCTCTTTACCTTTCATTTTATCAATAGCATATCTACCAAATTTTTCAAAAGCTATCATAGCACTAACAGGATTCCCTGGTACCCCTAAAAGTGGAATTTTTTTTCCTTCAATATCTATAATTCCAAATGCAAGCGGTTTAGCAGGGCGCATATTAACTGACCAAAGATTTATATCTCCATTTTTATCTAAAACATCCTTAACAATATCGTAGTCACCTTTTGATACTCCTGCAGATGTCACAATTAAATCCACATTTTTTAGTTTTAAGAGTTTTTTTTCAAGATCTTCAACTTGATCTTTAGCATGTTTTTGAATTAAAGGAATTCCTCCGTATTCATTTACTAAGGATGATAACGTATAAGTATTCGAATTATAGATCTTTCCTAATTGATTATTTTCTCCTGGCTCAATTAGCTCGTCTCCTGTAGACAATATACCAATAATTGGTTTTCTTATTACAGAAACCTTACTTAGGCCGATAGATGCTAACATTCCAATAGTTGCTGATGTTATTATTGAGCCTTTATTTATAATCACATTTCCTTCTTTTATGTCTTCACTTTTTTTTCTTATATTTTCATAATTTTCTACTTTAATTTTTATCCCGATTGAATTCTTATCTGTATTTTCTAACTCTGTAGTATCTTCAAATGGAACTACAGCATTTGAGCCATTAGGTATAGGGGCTCCTGTCATTATCCTTGAAGCTTGTCCAGATGATAAAGTTAATTCCGGCATTGAACCTGCAGGAATTTCTTCAATTACTTTCAAATAAACAATATTTTTATCATTAGCTTTCTCAACATCGGATTTGATTATTGCATATCCATCCATAGCTGAGTTATCCCAGGGAGGAACATTTATATCCGAAATAATATCTTTAGAAACAACACAACCTAAAGATTCTAATATATCTATATTTTTTGGTTCAAGAGTAGAAAATTTAGATAAAATTTTATCTCTTGCTTCTTCTACAGAAAGCATATCTGCATGATAGTGGGATTTCCTTATTTTATTATTCATTATGACTATTCTCTTATATATGCATCTAACTGTTTATTTAATTTAGAGAGTATATTTCGTTCAATTTTATCCAGATTTTTTGATGATAAAGTATTGTCAAAAGATTGATAACTAATTCTTATAGAAATGCTCTTCTTATTTTGAGGAATTTCATTACCCTCATATGAATCTATAATTACGGTATCAACTGCGTATTTATCTGACAAGATTATATTCTTTATTTCTTCATACTTAACCTTTTTATCTACAATCAACGAAAGGTCTCTTAGAGCATGTGGAAAACTAGAGAACTCTTCATATTTATATTCAGATAAGGATTTAATTATCAATCCTAAATCAATTTCAAATATGGAAGCATTCTTAAAATTAAAGTCCAAATCTTCTAATAATTCAGATGATACTTCACCAATAAATCCTATATCTTTTCCAATTTTTTTATTATAAAGTTTTGCTGACCTATTATTTAGAAATATTTGACTATCATAATCTTTAGTCTGTATATCTATATTAAATTTCTTAAGCATAAACTCAACTATTCCTTTTACATCATAGTAATCAACATATTCTTCTTTTTTATTCCAATTTAATTCATTCCTATATCCAGTTAAAATTCCAGAGACCATTGTTTTTTCATGTACTTCAGATTTATTTTTGAAGAATACATTCCCAATTTCAAATAATTTTATAGGTTTTTTCCAATTATGTGTGTTCCTTGAAGCATTAAGTAACAATGAGGGAATTAAGCTTTGTCTTAGGTATGAATGCTCATTAGAAATAGGATTATCTAATTTAATAAAATCTCCATTATTATGAATATCTGGAGTTAATTTAATTAATTTTTCTGATGTAGCTGAATATGAAATTGTTTCACTTAACCCTATTCCAACAAGAATATCTTGCAAAAAAATTTTTGTATCATATTCTAAATTGGGCTCCCATTTAGGAATTTGTCCTGATAGAAATGACAAAGGTATTTCATCGTAACCTATAATTCTTGCAATTTCTTCATGAAGATCCTCTGAAATATTAATATCTGATCTCCAAAATGGCTTATTTACATACCATTTAGATTTATCAGAATTTATATCAAATTGAAAATCTAAATTTTCTAGTGTTTGACTAATTTTTTCATCATCTATTTCTAGCCCCAAATGATTTTTAATTTTTTCTTTACTCAAAATAATAGATTCATTATTTTTTGGATATTTATATAAATCTTCAATATGATTTCTAACTTTTCCTCCTGCTATTTTGAGTATAAAGTCAATAGCTCTAGATAATGCATATTCAGTAAGTTCTGGATTTAAGTTTCTTTCAAATCTGATAGAAGCTTCAGTAGAAAGATTTAGTCTTTTTGAAGTATTTCTAATCAAACTTGGATTAAAATTTGCTGACTCTAAAAAAATACTAGTAGTTTTATCATCGATCTCAGAATTTGATCCCCCCATTATTCCGGCTAATCCTATTGAGTTTTTTTCATCTGCAATGACAATAGTATTTTCAGGTAGCTCCCTATTTTCTCCATCAAGTGTTGTAATTTTTTCTTTCCTTTTTGATTTTCTTACATATATCTTATTTCCATATATTTTTGACAAATCAAATGCATGCAGAGGTTGTCCCATCTCAAACATTACAAAATTAGTTATATCTACAATATTATTTATTGGCCTCTCTCCAATAGATAAAAGCCTTGATTTTAACCAATCTGGAGATTCAGATATCTTAACTGAATCTATGATTACTCCAGAATATCTAGAACATATTTGTTTATCTAAAATATCAACTATTCCATTAGAATTATCAATTTTATAGCTATTCTTATACTCAAAATTCACCTTACTAGAAAATTTTGCCGATAAATCTCTTGCCAAGCCAACAATTGATAGACAATCAACCCTATTAGGAGTCACATCAATATCAAATACTGTTTCTCCAAAATACTTTGACATGGAATCCCCAACTAGAAAATCATCTTCTAAGACCATTATTCCGTCATGATTTTCACTTATTCCAAGTTCTTTTTCTGAGCAGATCATTCCCTCAGATATTTCTCCTCTAATTTTAGATCTCTTTATTTCTATAAAGGAATCTTTACCATTTGGTAGTTTAGTACCCATGGTAGCTAAGAATATTTTTTGACCTTCTTGTATATTTGGGGCTCCACATACTATTTGGAGATCTTTTTTACCATCAAAAACTTGTGCTAATTGAAGATTGTCTGCATTAGGGTGAGAGCGGATATTTTTTATAGTAGCAACAACTACTCCTTTGATATTTCCTCTGATTTCAACTGATTCAACTTCATTTCCGATCATAGTTAGATTTTCAGAAATCTCTTCATCTGATTTATTAAAAGTTATGTATTGTTTTAACCAACTAATTGGAAGTTTCATAATTTATTTTACAAACTGACTTAGGAATCTAAGATCATTTACATGAAAATGCCTAATATCCTTAATTTTATTTTTTAACATAGCGACTCTCTCAGGACCTATTCCAAAAGCGAACCCACTAAATTCATTAGGGTCATAGCCTACGCCAGTTAAAACTTTAGGATGCACCATACCAGCTCCCAAAATTTCAATCCATTTCCCATCCCAAAAAATAGACATATCTACTCCAGGTTCAACAAATGGGAAAAAGTCACATCTAAATCTAACCTTTTGATCAGAACCAAAAATTTTTCTAGCCATCTCAAATAAAGTTCCCTTGAGTTCTGAAAAAGAAATATTTCTATCAATTGCTAAACCTTCAATTTGATGAAATTCCCACTCATGAGTTGCGTCTGTTGCTTCATACCTATAGCATTTACCAGGAACAACTACTCTTATAGGAGGGTCTTTTCTTTCCATAATCCTAGCCTGCATAGGGGATGTATGAGTTCTGAGAAGATGCTTCTCACCATTTGTAGAAGCATTAAGCCAAATTGTATCCCATTGATCCCTTGCTGGATGGTCAGATGGTATATTCAATAAATCAAAATTGTACTTTTCAGTTTCAATTTCTTTACCTTCTAAAATTTCAAATCCCATGGATCCAAATGCATTACAAATCTCTCGAATTATTAGAGTTGTTGGATGATAATTTCCCATTTCTAATAGTAATCCAGGTAATGAATTATCAAAATTATCATTTGGGGTAAGATTCTGAATAAGTTTATTTTTTCTATCTGAGAACTTTTGGTTAAGAATAACTTTTAATTCATTTATCTTGGGTCCTACTAATCTTTTCTCTTCGTTGGTTATAGTTGTTAAGACTTTCATTAGTGATGATAATTTACCATTTCGACCCAGATAATTGATTCTCCAAGATTCTAAGTCATCACTATTAATTACGTTGTCCAAATCGCTGAAGGCAATTTGCCTTAGGTCTTCAATTTCTATTAATGCAGATTCAGTATTACTCAAATTTTTATCCTTTTGATTACCATAAATTATATTTCATATATGATCAAAATTTATATTAAAAAGATGAAATTTATAAAATCTTAGTTCATTTATTTTAATTAATTTACTTTACTAAAGTAGTATTTTAGTTTGAAATAGTATATAAATTATAAATAACCAATGGTTAATTATCCAAAGGTTTAAATGGAAGCTTATAGGCATGAAAGGTAATGGGGAACAGACTGAGTCTTACCTCTAATTAATTACTATGAAAAATGGTAACCCTGCTAATCAAGGTATACACCTCATTTGTGAAACAAAAATTTTCATTATTGGCAAAGCCGTGTTTAGCTCATAGTTTTTTTATGAAATTTACATATTTTTATGTAACACAAATTGCAAAAAAAACGGATGTTTTTTTTGCAATTTTGTTTAAAAAAGGAATTGAGAATGGAAAATAATATATTTGGAAAAACTGATATAAGTGTAAGTAAACTTGGTTTAGGCTTAGCTCAAGTAGGATTTCAACTAGGATTTGATGGATATAAAGAAGCTGACAGTATATTAAACTTTAGTCTTGATAATGGTATAAATTTTTTGGATACTGCTGCTATGTATATTGACAGTGAGTCAATTATAGGAAAATCAGTAGGCCATCGAAGAGATGAATATTTTTTAGCAACCAAGGCCGGTACAGGAAGAACTACTTCTCCAGATTCAGAATGGACTTATGAAAAAATTAAAACTTCTGTAGAGAAAAGCTTAAAAAATCTAAAAACAGATATTATAGATTTAGTTCAATTACATTCATGTGAAACTCATCTTTTAGAACAAGGAGACGTAATAAGGGCCTTGCAAGACTGTAAGGTAGAAGGTAAAACTAAGTTTATTGGATACTCCGGTGATAATGAAGCTGCAGAGTGGGCTGTAAAATCGAATCTATTTGATACTCTTCAAACTAGCTATAGTATTTCTGATCAAAGAGCTCGTACGAAAAATATTTTATCAGAAGCTCAATCAAGAAATTTAGGAGTAATTGCAAAAAGACCCATCGGAAACGCAGCTTTATTAGGAGTGAAAAATCATAAAAATAATGCAACTCACGAATCATTTGGAAGTGCCTACGAAGAATACTTTAATAGAGCTCTAAGTATGTCCGATAAACTAGAAATCAACTTAAGTAATATTGATACCATAGGTCTATCAATGGCATTTTCTCTCTTAAGAAATGAAATTCATGTGTTGATCATAGGTTCAAAAAATTTATCTCATGTTAGAGAAAATATAAAATTCATGTCTGAAAAAATTGATAAATTCAAAAATAACGTAAAAGAGTATGAAAATATATTTGAAAAATTAGATGAAAATTGGAGACAATTAACATAACGATACCTAGAAATAATTATCAATGGGAAATAAAAAAAGAATACTTACAGGAATTAGGCCTACTGGAGCATTGCATTTAGGTCATTATGTTGGAGCTCTGCATAACTGGATTTTGCTTCAAAATGAATATGATTGCAATTTTTTAATAGCCGACTATCAAGCTTTAGGTGACCATTTCAATGATATAGAACTTATAAAAAAATCAGTGATAGATGTGACTCTTGATTGGCTATCAGTTGGATTAGACCCTGATAAATCAAACTTTGTAATACAAAGTTACGTACCAGAACATGCAGAATTATCAATGCTTCTATCCTTTGTAACACCTTTAGGAATGCTAGAAAGAAACCCTACACTCAAAGGAGAACTGGATTCTCTTCCAGTTGAAAGAAGAAGTGCTGGCTTTTTTAATTACCCAATCAGTCAAGTTGCAGACATACTTTTACCCAGAGCTCATCTAGTTCCAGTTGGAGAAGATCAGGCACCACATTTGGAAATGTCACGTGAAATAGCTAGAAAATTCAATAATATGTATGGTTATGTTTTCCCTGAACCTGAAACTTTGATAGGAAAAGTTGGAAGGCTCTCTGGAATCGATGGAAAAGGGAAAATGAGTAAAAGTCAAGGAAATGTAATTCTGCTTTCCGATACTAAAGAGTCTGTGGAAAAAAAAGTAAGAAGTATGTATACAGACCCAAATAGAATTAGAGCTAATATTCCTGGAAAAATAGAAGGGAATCCAGTTTTTCAATATCTTGATGCTTTTACAGAAAATGATAAAAAAGTAGAAGAATTTAAAGAAAGATATACTACTGGAAATATTGGAGACGTAGAAATCAAGAACTATTTGTCAAATACTCTTAATGATTTCTTGGAACCAATTAGAGAAAAAAGAGCTCATTTTGAGAATAATATTAATCTTGTAGAAGATGCTTTGGATAATGGAGTTTCAAACGCTAGAACTATCGCTAAAGAAACTATGGAACTTGTACGTGATAAAATGAAAATCTCATCGTATAAAAAAGTTTGGTAGATATGTTAGACTCTCCAAAATTTAATGATTTTATAGAAAAATCAAAAAAATATAATCTTATTCCGGTTTATCAAGAAATTAGAGCTGATCTTGAAACTCCTTTATCTATTTATATAAAACTATCAGATAACAAGTACTCATTTTTACTAGAATCTATCACCGGTGGAGAAAATCTAGCTAGATATTCAATTATTGGAACTAACCCAAGAAAAGTCATAAAAACTGGGAAGAATGAAAAATATGGAGAAAGTGATCCCTTAGAAATAGTTAAAAAAGAAATCAAGTCATTTAAGGTACCTGAAATTGAAGAGTTGCCTGTCTTTACTGGTGGAGCAGTAGGCTATTTATCTTACGAAACTGTTTCATATTTTGAGGATACTGTTACTAAGAAAAAAAATTCTAATTTAGAGGTACCAGAATCCATTTTTCTTATTACTGATTCTTTAGTTGTTTTTGATCATGTTAAGCAGACTATTTTTATAGTAAATTACGCAAAAATAGAAGAAAGTTCTGATCTAGAAAAAGTTTTTTTAGAATCTCAAAAAAAAATTGATGATATCTACGAAAAAATAAAAAAGCCCATTACAGATAAATTTAATAACATTTCAAATATCAATAATTCATCCGATAAATCTAATAATGAATTAGTTGATGAATATCAAAAAAATATGACTAAAGAAGAATATAAAAGTGCTATCGAAAAATGTATAGAGAACATTTACTCAGGCGAAATTATACAAGTTGTATTTTCTCAAAGATTATCAAAGAAAACTAAAGCGTCTGCAATAGAAATATACAGATGTCTAAGAACAATAAACCCTTCACCATACATGTTTCTACTAAATCTTGATGATTTTCATATCTTAGGAGCGTCTCCAGAATTGCTGGTTAAGTCTTCCAATAAACAAATTAGTGTTCACCCTATAGCAGGAACAAGACCAAGAGGATCAGATTCAATGGAAGATGAATCAATTGCTGAAGAGCTTATTAATGATGAAAAAGAATTAGCAGAACACTTAATGCTGCTGGATTTAGGCAGAAATGATGTTGGAAGAGTTTCAAAACCAGGATCTGTAAGTGTAAATCAAAAAATGGAAATTGAAAAATATTCCCATATTATGCACATAGTATCTAATGTTACAGGCGAACTAAAAGATGATTTAGATGAATTCGATGTCTTAAGGGCCGCTTTCCCTGCTGGCACAGTTTCAGGAGCTCCAAAGGTTAGAGCAATGCAACTTATATCCGATCTAGAACCTGAAAAAAGAGGTCCATATTCAGGAGGAGTAGGATATTTCTCATATAATGGAAATATGGATACATGTATAGCAATTAGAACACTTGTATTAAAAGATAGCACAGTATACATCCAAGCAGGTGGAGGAATTGTTGCAGATTCTCAAGTAGAAAATGAGTATGAAGAGACGTTAAATAAAATGATGGCATTAATAAAATCGGTAAATGAAGCGGAAAGCAATTTAGAATGATTATATTATTAGATAATTACGATTCTTTTACTTACAACTTATATCAATTTCTGAGTGAACTTAATCAAAATGTTTTAGTAATTAGAAACGATAAAACAACAGCGGAAAAAATAGAAGATTATAACCCTAGTCATTTAGTCGTTTCTCCAGGACCTTCGAATCCTGAAAATGCAGGAATTTCGAAAGAAGCGATAGAGTTTTTTTCAAATAAAATACCTGTTTTAGGAGTGTGTTTAGGACATCAATGCATAGGAAATACTTATGGAGCAAATATTGTTCAATCCAAAGAAATAATGCATGGTAAAAAATCTTCTATCACTCACGATGAGAAGGGTATATTTAAGAACATACCTAATCCATTTAATGCTGTAAGATATCATTCACTAATTATTGAAGAAGCCACCTTATCAGATGAATTTGATATTTCAGCAAGAAGTGAGTCAGGAATAATCCAAGGAATAAGGCATAAAAAGCTCTCAATAGAAGGCGTTCAATTTCACCCTGAATCAATCGAAACTGAGAACGGGAAAGATATACTAAAGAATTTCATAAGTTTATAAAATGAATGTTATAGATTTAATTAAAAAAGTTTCATCTAATAAAAATCTAACCTTTGAAGAATCTAAATTTTGCATGAAAGAGATAATGTCAGGTAAAATTCTTGCTTCGCAATTTGGGGCCTTAATGTCATCTATGTCTATAAAAGGAGAGACTTCTGAAGAAATAGCCGGTATGGCTTCAATTATGAGAGAATTTTCTGTAAAAATAAAACCCAAACCAAATGCTATTGATGTCTGTGGTACTGGTGGCAGTGGGTTGAAATGGTTTAATATTTCTACAGCTTCTGCAATTCTAATATCTTCATTAGGAATACCTGTCGCAAAACATGGAAACAGAGCTATGTCAGGTAATTCAGGATCAGCAGATGTTCTTGAAGAATTAGGTGTAAATATTCTTATTGATAGAGAAAAAGTAGAAAAGTGTTTACATGAAATAGACCTAACTTTTATATTTGCTCAATCATTCCATCCTTCAATGAAATTTGCTGCACCGTTAAGACGTGAGATAGGTATCAGAACAATTTTTAACTTTCTAGGGCCTTTAACAAATCCTGCTAGTGTAAAAAAACAGATCATTGGAACTACGAATAATAATATTGCAAAAAAATTAGCAGAAGCAGCTAAGATTCTAAATTCGGAAAGAATAATAACTGTTAGTGGCGATTCTGGAGCAGATGAAATTGAAATAGATAACGTAACAAAATTATACGATTCAAGAAATAATTTCAAGGAAGAAATAATAGATTTTCAAAAAGGCTATGAATCAAAATACTTAGTAGTTAATTCTCCAAAAGAATCAGCTAGAAAAATTATCAATACCTTTGAATTAGTTAAAGAGCCTTCAGAAGAAGAAGAAAGGTCAGTACTCCATTCTATATTAGTAAATTCTTCGGTTGCACTTTATCTTGCTGATATTAAGTCTAGTATTGAAGAATGCTATTACGTAGCTAAAGAAAATGTTCTAAACGGTAATGCAAAAACTAAACTCAAAAATCTTATCAATTTGACTAACAAATAAATATGGGAATATTAGAAGAAATAGTTAAAAAGAAAAAACAAAGGCTTGAAATCAAAAAAAAAGCCTTGTCCTTACTTGAGTTACAAAGTTTAAGTCCAAATTATGATGAAATCTACAATCTAGAAAATATATTTCAAAAAAAAAATATTCTGATTTCAGAGATGAAAAGAAAATCACCATCTGGAGGAGTTTTAGATAAAGACTTAATACCCAAGAATCAAGCAAAAATTTATATAGAATCAGGCACTGATGCTATATCTGTTTTGACAGAAGAAGATTATTTTGAAGGGAGTAATCAAGATCTAATTAATGTTCTAGAAATATCAAAGCCAAAAGAAATTCCTGTGTTACAAAAAGATTTTATTTTTGATGAATATCAAATTTATGAGGCAAGATATTTAGGAGCAGACTGCATTCTACTTATAGCAAGAATACTTGATGAAAATGAATACTTAAGGCTTTATAAAATAGCAAAAGAAATAGGATTGAGTGTTATTGTAGAAGTTCATAATCAAAAAGAGCTTAATATGGCATTAAGAACTGATCTCAATATTATAGGTATAAATAACAGAGATCTTGATAATCTTACAACTAATTTAGAGAATTTTGAAAAAATTTCTAAATATATTCCTGCTGGTATTTATAAAATTGCAGAGAGTGGAATAAAAAACTCACAGGATGTCAAAAGAATGATAGATTCTGGAGCCAATGGTTTGCTTATTGGAGAATCAATTATTAAATCAAATAATATTAGAAAAATAATTTCAGAAATATCAGTAAATAAATGAAAAATAATAATCCAAAAATTAAGATTTGTGGTGTGAAAAATAATGATATAGCAAAACTATTGATTGATTTAGATATGGATTTTATTGGACTGAACTTTATTAAAAAATCAATTAGATATTTAGATGAATTTACAGCAAAATCTATTTCTAAATATATTGATAAATATAGAGAAGAAAAGAAAGCTAAAATTCAAAAAGTTGGATTATTCCTTGATGAAAATGTAGAAAAAATGAATGAAATTTCTAAAAAATTAAATCTAGACCTAGTCCAACTATGTGGGAATGAAAATACTGAATATATTTCAAAATCATTGATACCTGTAATAAAAGTAATTCATATTATAGAAAATATGAGCATAGAAAAATTAGGAGAAAAAATAGAATATTTTTCAAAAGTTTCAGAATTCATCATTTTAGATACATATTCAGACACTACAGCAGGAGGTACCGGAAAAACTTTCGATTGGTCTAAATATAAAAAATTTTTCAACAAAAATATAATAATAGCTGGTGGTCTAAATCCAAAAAATATCAATAAATTTATAAATCTATATAACCCTTGGGGGATAGATGTTTCTTCAGGAGTAGAATCAAATAAACAAAAAGACTCTAATAAAATAAATCTTTTCGTAAAGAACAGTCAACTAATCTAGTCTAAATCCAACTGGCCATCTAACTTTTTGAATCTTAGCTAAATGAAAATTACAGTTTATAATTTTTGAATTTGTAAATACGCATCGATATAACCAAGCATTTTCAAAGTTTACATCAATGCATATTGATCTTGATAAATTTGCTCTGTACAAAGCAGATTTGATAAACTTTGAACCTGTAAAATCAACTCCTAAAGCAGATACTTCAGATAAATCTGAATTAGAGAAATCACAATTTATAAATTTTGAATTGTTAAATGATGATTTTGAAAATCTCCATCCAGAAAAATCTACACCTTCAAATGAAAGGTTGCTTAGATCAAATCTTTTGTTAGGATTTTTCTTGATCCAATCATTTATATAATTCTTACCTAATTTAACGATTTTTTCTTCTTTATTCATAGTTTGATAATTATTTACAATTTTGTAACACATACTAGTTATTATAGAATAACAATTATTATTTTAAGACAGGAGTTTCTAAATGGCTAATGAATCTAAAGAAGCACTAAAATTAATGCAAGATAATGGATGCGATGTACTAGATATAAAATTTATCGATCTGCCAGGTATATGGCAACATGTGTCCGTTCCTATAAGTGAAGTTACAGATAGTCTTTTTGCTAACGGTACAGGATTTGACGGATCAAGTATTAGAGGTTTTCAATCCATTGATGAGTCTGATATGCTTTTAGTACCAGATAAGTCTACAGTAAAGATTGATCCATTTGTTGATGGTCAGGTTACAGTTATCGCTGATATTAAAGATCCAGTATCTGGCGAGCTTTACTCTAAAGATCCAAGAAATGTAGCCAAGAAAGCCCAAGAATATCTCAAGAGTACTGGGATTGGAGATTCTTCCTTTTGGGGTCCTGAAGTTGAATTCTTTATTTTTGATTCTGCTAGTTTCGATTACGGACCAAATCATGGATTCCATCATGTTGATTCTGATGAAGGAATATGGAATTCAGGTGAAAGCCATATGTTAGATGGAGTTACATTAAATAAATCTCATAGACCTAGACATAAGGGTGGATATTTTCCTGTTTCTCCCGTTGATACTCAACAGGATATTAGAAATGAAATGATAAGAGTTATGCAGGATTCATTCGGTATAAAAGTTGAAAAACAGCACCACGAAGTTGCTACAGGTGGTCAAGGTGAAATTGATATAGTTTATAACACATTACTGGAAACAGCTGATAATGTAATGGCATATAAGTATGTTGTAAAAAATGTTGCTAAAAGACATGGAAAAGTAGCAACATTTATGCCTAAGCCAATTTTTGAAGATAATGGTACGGGTATGCATACACATCAGTCTATTTGGAAAGATGGAAAGCCTTTATTTGCTGGAGATCTTTATGGAGGATTTTCCCAATTAGGATTAAATTATACGGGAGGATTAATCAAGCATGGGAAAGCCCTAATGGCTTTAGCTGCTCCAACCACTAATTCTTATAAAAGACTTACACCAGGCTTCGAAGCTCCAACTATTTTAGCTTTATCTGCTAGAAATAGATCGGCTGCTTGTAGGGTTCCTATGTATTTCCAAAATCCTGCAGCAAAAAGAATTGAATTTAGATCAGCTGATCCTACTTGTAATCCTTACCTAACTTTCTCAGCAATGTTATTAGCAGGTTTAGATGGTATTGAGAATGGTTACGATCCAGGTGATCCATTGGAACAAGATTTATTTGAAATGCCAGCTGAAGAGCAAGCAAAGTTACCACAGGTCCCTTCAAGCCTTGAAGAAGCCTTGAATGCTCTAGAAGAAGACCATGACTTTCTACTTAAAGGAGGAGTCTTTACAGAGGATATTATAAGATCATGGATTGATTTTAAGAGAGAAAATGATGTTGATCCAGTTAGATTAAGACCTCATCCATATGAGTTCTATCTATCTTTCGACGCGTAAATTTATTGTCTTGATGGTCTAAAATATTTTTTTTAGACCATCAAGATTAGAAATCTTTTCTGATAAATTGAACTCTTTGTAGTGATTATACCTATCTATGAGTATAGGAGTAATTCCAAAATCTTTGGCTCCTTTTATGTCAGATTCAATTTGATCTCCCACTAAATAAGAATTTTTTTTCTTTGCTCCTGATTTTTCAAGACAATATTCAAAAATTTTTGGATTAGGTTTTTCTGATTTACAATCATAAGAGGTAATTATAAATTCTAAGTGTTTTTGAAGTTTTAGGTCCTGAATTAATTTTTTTCCTGATATATTCATGTTAGTAATTCCTGCACAAATAATCTTTTTTTCTCGTAGATACTCAAGGTTCTCATACACATCTGAAAAAATTTTCAATTCATACTTTTCTTTAGATATTTCATCCCAAATTTCTAAAGTTTTATTTTTATCAATAAATATATTATTTTTTTCTAATATCTTACTTTCATAAGCGGAAAAAAATATCTGAAGTTCATTTTTATTCATTAATCTGAGAGGCTTTACCTTCTTTTGATAAACCATAAACTCATCAGCTTCTTTATAACCACTTAAGATTTGAGATTCAGACAAGAAAATATTATGTTTACTCAAAATTTTTCTTTGTATTTTTTCTCTTTCGGGATAAAAACCAGCAAGAGTTCCATAAATATCAAAAAATATAGATTTATTGGTTATATTCATAAATTATAAAATCACTATTGTTATAAATTTCATTAATTTTATTCTTCATATTTTGATTAAATCTTATGTTGAAATCTGGATAATGTATTCTTTCAATAGGTCCAAATATGATCAGTTCTACTGAGTAATAATCTAAAAAGTCTTCTAAGTATTGTAAAGAATTAGTTGAATAAAATTCATCAATCTGCTTTTTTCTTAAATTTACCATATCAGGACTTAAGGATCTTTGTTGTTTTTGATGCCAATCCCAACCTAAAACAGAAGGGAGTCCTGTATTTATAGATATATTCGAGGACCAGGTATATAGATCCTTAGAAGCTTCTATGATTATTGGATTACCTTGAACATTATTATTAATCCATTGTGTAGCAAAATATGTGCTAGATAAATCTATTGAACTTCCAGTTTGCAAGTAAGTGGAAGTCTTCATATAATCTATTCCATCAAGACCCTTATAATCATTATTAAATCTATCTAAAATTCTTGGCTTAATTGAATAAATAGGATAAATCATTCCTACAAAAACTAGAACAGAAATAAGTGATAAAGTTAGACTCTTAATTATTTTTTTATCTATTTCCTGAAAAATAATAGGAATTAGTAAAGATACTCCTAAGTTAAGTAGTATCCAAGACTGGAAATGAAACTTAAATACAGTATTCATCCTATTGATATCATCATTAATAACAAAAATATCTGTAAATATTGGTAAAGATAATCCTAGAAAAATCAACAAACTAATCCAGAGAAATAACTTTGAATCGCCTTCAAATAAAACGAGCTTTATTACTGCAATCGATAGAATGAAAATAATTAAGATTGAAAAAAGCAGAATTGTAAAAAGCTGAAGAATAATTAGAATTGAAAAATATAGAATAAAAATAATAGACAGAGCTAAAATTTTATATCTTAAAAATCTTAAGTTTATTTTAGGAAAAAATATTCTCTTACCAAATAAATTCTTTAGATAAATAAAAGAGAATAAAAATATTATAATTATAGGCAAATATGATATTTGGAATATTGAAAAAATTGGTGTTTGCCAGCTTGAAAAAGAAATACCTAAATTTGGCATAATAAAATTTTTCTCAAAATCATAAAATAGTATTTTAGTCATAAAAAAGTAAAATGATCCATAAAAAACAAGAAACCTAATCTTTTCTAGCTTCTGGGCTCCTGAAAATAAAGTTGAAAATATTATAGAAATGAAAACAATTGTAATTGAAATTGGATAATCCCAAGTATTTGTTGCTTGAATTGATCCGGTTATTAGAGCTAAGTAACTTAGAATAATTAAATTTTTATACACATAATTATTATTAAAAAACTCATAATAAAAAATAAATGAAACTGTAATTAGTGAAATTAACAAAGGTATACTAAGCAAATGAGCATGTAAATCTGCAAATAAAAATGTAAAAAAAGGAAATTCATTTATTTCTAATCCAGAAGAATTCATAGAAATTATTCTAGTACTTCTCCAATAGTCAAAGAAATCTTGTCTATCAAAAATTATATTTATTAGCTGAATTAATCCATCAATATTTCCAAAGATAAGAACTGAAAAAAGAGCAAAGAATCCAATATATAGAGGAGTCTTAAACCAATTAGCATCTATATCCCTTGCTTTTTTGTAAAGATATACAAAACCTGAAGAAAATCCAAAAATAATTGAACCTGTATAAGCAAAAAAAGTTGGAATAGCTAAATTGTAGCTAATATTAGTTGGTATTCCTGTTAATTTAACTAAGACAGAAACAATAAATTGTCCAAAGTAGTAATAATTTAAGGAGTAGCCTGAAAACCATGGATCAAAAGGAGGCATTTCAAAAGATCTTACAATAGCATTCAAATAAGCTAAGTCCATTGGTTTCTCACCTCCTCTATGAGGATGCCAGAGATCAGGATTTATTATTCTTATTATTATTCCTAAGGAAATTAACAATAAGAATAATAACTCTACTGTAAGAATTTGTTTATAGGATCTTTTTATATAAAAATTAATTTCTTGCTTATTCCTAAAATAAATGAAAAAAGAAATTATAAATATAATCATTAATACAAATAAAATATCAGTAAGCTTAAAATCTATAAAATCATAGGATGTAAGAATCCAAATAATGTAAGAAAAAGATAGTAATCCAAAAAATTTATAAAAAGAAAAACCAAAATCCGGAAAATTTATAAATAACTTATAAAAAATAGGCACCGACAAGTATCCCAGTAAACTAATTATAAATATCCATGAAATAACCTTTAATATATCCTTATTACCATCTTGATACATTTGGGACTTAAATATATTTATTTCATCTATTGAATTATTTTTGAGGTATTTTTTATAATAATCTTCAGAGAAAAAATTAAATTGGAAGTTGTCATTTGAATTTGTAATAGTGGAGATATCAAATAGCTGTTCCTTAGTATAATTTTTATTATTTTTGAAAATTATCACATTTGGATGGTCATAAACAGAAAAACTTTCATCGGAAAATCCTAAATCTATATTTATTAGGAATTTATCCTCATAATTTGAAATTTTTTCAGGCTTAATAATATTTATCCTTTCAAAATAGTTTTCTGAATAATTTATAGATAACCAATTCATAGATTGTTTTTGAAAATTAACTATTTCAAAACCTAAAGATCCGTCAAATAATTTTTCATAAAATAAATAAGAGGCAGGATATCTTTCTTCTAAACGAGGAATTGTTCCATATAGCCTATTTGAAAAAATAACATAATAATCTGCTGATGATAAATTTGAAAAAATTTTATCGAACTTATCTTCAGAATCCATATTATATAACTCCAAACGTTCGTGAACTAAATTTATTTTTGAAGAATTTGGAATAGATTCTTCCCAATGGTCCTGAACTACAGAAATTTTAGAGTTATTATTTTCCTCTAACCACTTAGATGCTAAAACAGCTGGATGATCAGTAAGGTATATTCCGTTTATAAATGAGATTGAGAAGTGAATTATTGGAACCAGTAACAACAATAACAATAAATATCTTACGTAAAAATATTTTTTTGAGAATTGTAATATTTTTTTATTTAGGTCTCTTAATAAAACCGTTCCAAAAAGAACTAAAAAAGGAACTACAGGTAAAAAGTATCTCATAAATTTCACCTGAAAGTTGCCATTTATAATTACATAAATAATAACCCATAACAGGATCATGAAACCTAATTTGGATTTATATTTGTAAGTATAAAAAATAAAATAAATAAATCCTAAATAACAAATAGTTCCAAGTATAGGTCCTAGTCCCCATTTAAATAATTGATCAAATTGATAAACATAATTCCAAGTATTTTCGTATTGCCTTGTGTAAGGAAAATCATAAATACCTCTTACCATCTTAGATTGTTCTAAAATATGAGAAATATAAGTCGAATAATCCAAAAACATATAAGGTTGAAAAATAGCCAAAAAGCATATTACAGAAAAAAAGAAAATTAATAATAATTTTAGGAATTCATATCTAGAAAGATAATTTGACCTGAAAACAAAAAAATAAGAAAAAAATATTGGAATAATAGATGGTAAAAAAGAAAATTTGAAAGCCAAACCCATTGAAAAAAATAGGGCAAGAAAAATTGATATCTTAGGTGTTGGATTTTCAATATTCTTATAACTTGTGATAATCAAAATAATTATGAAAAATGTAATAAAAATATCAGTAGTATAAAAGTGACTATTTTGAATATTTATTACTGAAAAAGTAAGAAATATCCCTGATAAAAAGCTCCATTTTCTACTAACAAAAAAACTAGATAAAATTGTTATAAAAACAACTGATAATGAATCTATGATTATGGAAAAAAGTCTGCCAGGATATCTTAGTTCATAAATATCTAAGTTATAAAAAAAACCTACAAGTATTGAAGACAATTTTAAGAAATATATAGGTAACGAACCGTAATTAAACCATTGAGGATTTATAGAACTTTTACTTGCATCAAAAATCTCAAATCCCCTTGATAAAGAAGAAAAATTAATCTCGTATGTATACATAAGAATTGCTCTTTCATCAGGATGAAAAAGAAATCCATCATCCCAATTTAGACCTATTATTCTTATAAAAAAAGAAAATAAAAATAATAATAACAATCCGAAATAATAATTAGTATAAAATTTATTCTTATATAAAAGATTCATAAAATATTTTTTGCTGATGAAACATCTATCATAATTATTTTATGTCATAAGAAAAAATATTTATTCATTTATGACAAACTAAACTATCTCTAACGTTATTCAAAAATTGGCTAAAATTAAATTTCTCTAATTTCTAAAGTTATAAAAATTCGATTAAAAAATCCTATGCGATGATAAAAAAATTAAAATAACCTTTTTCTATGGTTATAAATAACATCAATAAAATTAACAATTTTGAGTGGAATTCTGAA
This sequence comes from Chloroflexota bacterium, assembly GCA_002721875.1. Next base: position 145,794 of record PBLU01000016.1, read on the forward strand.
ACAGTTCTTGCACTTAGAGATCATATTGGAAATTCTCAGACAAAACTTGCCAGTGAATTAGGTGTAAGGCAACAAACTATTAGTGAATGGGAACAAGGTCAATATAAACCAAGAGGAGCTTCTATAACTCTCCTCAATCTTTTGGGAAGAACTGCTGGATTCCCATTTCAAAAATACCCAAAGAAAAAATCACAATTATCTTTCGAGAGATTTGGATTTGAATCCGCTAAATCTGTGGATGAAAAAAATGTCATAAAATCTAATTTAGCTTCGAGGCAAAAAATTAAGCGTCTAAATTCTATAGACGAATTTGAAAAAAGGAATAATGAAATACCAATTTAAAGTATAATTAGAATATTTTAATATAATTTCGAATTTCAATGTTTTCAGAAGAAGATTTATCATTCAAAAAAGAATTAAACTCTTTGCTAGATAACTTTTTGCCCAATAATTGGCAAAATTATCCTGACGAAAGTTTAGATAGCCATTGGGATATATCTAATAAAATTAAGAATGCATTATCTAAAAAAAAATGGATAGCACCTTCTTGGCCAAAAGAGTATGGTGGATTAGGTGGTGATTTTTCTAAGTCAATAATACTTTCAGAAACAATGGCATATAGGATGGCTCCAGGCAATGATAGATTTGGCGTTAGAATGATTGGTCCCACGATATTAAAATATGGCTCTGAATATCAAAAGAAAAAATTTCTTACAGAAATAACATCGGGGAAGTCCCAATGGTGTCAAGGTTATTCTGAACCTAATTCAGGATCAGATTTAGCATCAATAACAACCAAAGGTGATTATGATGAAGAGTCAAATACCATTACTATTAATGGATCTAAAATTTGGACCACACTCGCCCATCGAGCAAATAGAATGTTCATATTAATTAGAACTCAACCAGATACTAAAAGACATAAAGGGCTATCATTACTTCTGTTAGATATGAACGACCCTGGAATAAAAGTTAACCCCATCAAGAATATCTCTGGTAAATCTTCGTTTAATGAAGTCGTTTTTAAAGGGGTAAAGGTTTCAGCAGATAATGTTATCGGTAAATTACATGATGGATGGATGATTGCTCTAGATTTGTTAAATTTTGAAAGATCTGGAATTGATTACATTGGATGGGCTGAAAGATGCTTGGATGATCTTGTAGATTATTGCTATAAAAATAATCTTATAGAAAATCCTGAAATTAAAAATAACTTAGCAATATTAAGGGCTAATTTAGAATCTGCAAAAATAATGACCTATAAAGCCTTGTGGATCAAAGAACAAAGCAACGAAATTCATATGGAACCATCAATGAGCAAAATATTAGCAACCGAAATAAATATTGATATTCATGATTATGCATTCAAGTTATTGAAATCCGAAGCTATTTTTCTTGATACTAAAAATAAGGATTTATTTGCAGAAAGAATAATAAAAAATAGATTCTTTTTTGTTTCAGGAGGTATTCTTGGAGGAACTAATGAAATTCAAAAAAATATAATCGCTCAAAGAGGATTAGGACTACCAAGATGATAGATTTCAATATAAATGAGTCACAAAAAATGATTTTAGAATCATTAGATAATGCATTTTCTGACAAAGTAGACTTTAGAAAATTGAATCAAAAAGCTGAAAATTTAAATGAATATCGATATGGCTATGAAGATGTTGCAAAATTAGGTTATTTAGGTATGCTAACAGATGAAAAATTCGGAGGATTTGGATTAGATTTTTTTGACTTTTGCCTATTTATGGAAAAATGGGGATATTATCTATGTAATGGACCAATCATAAATAACTTGATTTCAGGTATTTTTAATATTCAAAATATTGACAAAAAAAATTCTTCTAAACTAATCGAAAAACTATCTTCATCTAAAAAAATTATCACCAGCTCTATATCAAATCAGTTTGAATCAAATAAATTTATTAATTTCCAAATGAAAGATAATGGTTTTATATTAAGTGGAAAAATTCTAAATTTAGAATTTTTTAATGATTCTACAGATACAATTATCGTAGGAAAAAATAATAGCAAAATTAAGTTATTTATTATTCCAAATAATTTATTAATTCCCAGAAATGAAAAAATAAGTCTTATAGGAGACAAAGTTGTTGAATTGGTTTTCAATGATTACGAAGTAGAAAAAAAACATATCATTGATTTCGATGTCTCTGAACAAATCTTAGAACAAATTTTTAATTTATCACTCCTTGCTCAATGCTCAGAATCAATAGGTTTAAGTCAAAAAATATTCGATAAAACTATTGAATATATATCTAACAGAGAGGCATTTGGTAAAAAAATAGGTGAATTCCAATCATTACAACATAAATGCTCAGAAATATTTATTTCAATTAATGAAACCAGAGAATTAATTAGAAATACATCAAAAAATATAGATACCAAGGAATTTTCAAAAAAAGTATCTATGACAAAAATCAAATGTGACACCGAACTAGATAAATTATCATGGTTATCCCATCAACTTCATGGTGCCATTGGTTTCACTTGGGATTATGGTTTACACTTACTTACAAAAAAAATCCTAATTAACAAAAGCTTAGGCGGTGATTTAGAGTTCCACTCTAAAAGACTTTACCCAGATGATAATTAGAGATCAACCTTTTGTAGAATTATTTTTTTCTAGAGAATATTCTTTATTTTGGGTAGCTGCATTATTTTCAAATATAGGAATGTGGGCATTAATTTATGGAAGGCTTTGGCTAATGAGAACCATGACAGATTCAGAAGCGCTACTAGGTCTGGTATCAAGTGCAAATTTAACCCCTGTATTACTATTTAGTATTTTTGGCGGAGTAATAGCAGATAAATATAATAGACTAAGAATTCTTCAAACTACTAGATTCTTTTTTGCTATCTTAACCCTTCTAACAGGGATAATAATATTTATAAATCTGATGAATCCATTGATTTTGATTATTATTAGTTTTTTTACAGGTTGCTTACTAGCAATAGATATTCCATCAAGGGCATCGATGATTGCAAAATTAGTAAAAAAAGAATCTCTTGCAGTAGGTATATCTATGTACTCAATAGTATTTGGGGTATCGGGAATAATTGGCCCTTCTCTCTTTCATCCAATTGTTATGAANNTAGGGCTAGAAGGGCTTTTTTTTATAATTGGTAGCTCTTATATATTAACTTTTATCACTTTATTAAAAATGGATNCTTCTCTACATTTCGTACCTAAAGATATNGGTCCNCAAAGTATAAAAAATGATCTTATATCTGGNGCAAAATATTTATTTTCTAACAAAATTATAAGAAACATAACATTAATTGGCTTACTAGTTGGCATAACTGCTGGATCAAATGAAGTCCTCCTACCCGCGCTTACGACAGATTTATTAGATGGGAATTCTGAAACCTACGGACAGCTACTACTATTTGGAGGTATTTCAGGCTTANTATCAACGACTTTTTTGATTATTTTTGGCCAAAAAATAAATATGTATATATTCTATTTTTTATTTGGNATAATCNTATCTATTTCTCTTATACTTTTGGGAACAAGCTTTGGTATAAAGAACGTATTTATAATATTTTCCTTACTTTCATTTTCAAAAGTAATATTTAATACTATGAGTTCAACTATAATCCAATCAAATGTTGAAGAAAAGTTTAGAGGAAGGGTAATGAGTATTAGCCAACTTAGTTGGGGTTCAGTAGCTTTGGGTGCAATATTAGTAGGTTATTTAGGAGAATTTATATCAATATCTTTCACATTTAAGTTTATAGGATTTACGAGTTTTATTATTATTGCTATGGGAGCAATACTCTTGATTAGCACTTTAAATAGAGTAGGAAAAGTTAAATAACCTTAAAAAATTTTTATAACTCTTTGATTCTTGAGTAAAGAGTTATAAAATAATAGTAAGAAGAAAGAGATAAACTAAAGATAAAACTCGAAAGGAGTCATGATGCAACCATTTGCATATGCTGCACCCTCAACAGTGGAAGAGGCTGTGGAGATATTAACTAAACATGGAGATAAAGCTAGGCCAATGGCAGGGGGAACAGATCTATTGGTTCAAGTTAGAGGTGGACGATTTGATTTAGATGTTGTAGTTGATGTAAAAAAGATACCTGAATTGACTGAGGTAAAAAATAGCAAAGATAATTTAAAAATTGGTGGAGCAGTTCCTTGTCATATGCTTTACGAAGATAAAGAAATTAGTGAATTATTCCCGGGATTAATAGATGCCGCTTCATTAATTGGAGGAATACAAATTCAGTCTAGATCAGGATTCGGAGGAAATTTATGTAATTCAACCCCATCTGCTGATGGTATTTGCCCACTAATAGTCCATTCAGCTGTTGCACATGTTGAAGGGCCTTCTGGTGGAAGAGATATTCCTGTTGAAGAATTTTGTACAGGACCCGGAGCTAATGCCCTAGGTAAGGGTGAAATGTTAGTTTCAATAGATATACCTAATCAAGGAGAAAAATTCGGTTCTGCTTATGAAAGATTTATACCAAGAAACGAAATGGACATTGCAGTGGCAGCCGTCGGATCAAGTATTTTATTAGGGTCAGATGGAAAGATTAAGGATGCAAGAATAGCATTAGCTTCAGTTGGTCCAACTCCAGTATTTGCAAAAAAAGCCTCTGAGTCATTAATAGGAAAAGATCCTAATGAGTCATCTTTCAGTGAAGCTGCAAGTATTGCTAAAACTGAATGCTCTCCTATAGAAGATATGAGAGGTACAGTTGAACAAAGACAACATTTGGTTGAAGTTCTAACTAAAAGAACTCTAACTAAGTCACTAGAAAGAATAGGAGTATAGAATGGCCACTGAAAAGATTCATGTTAAAACTACTATAAATGGTAGACCCGAAGAATTTCTCACTGATCCATACGTTAGCTTGCTAGATGCACTTAGAGAAATAGTAGGTCTTACAGGTAGTAAAGAAGGATGTTTGGATGGTAACTGTGGTGCATGTACAGTATCAGTAAACGATAGAATCGTTGATTCATGCTTAGTGCTTGCAGCTGAAGTTGATGGACAAAATATTGAAACAGTTGAAGGTATGGCTACACCTGAAGGGTTACATCCTTTGCAACAAGCTTTTCTAGAAGAAGCTGCTTTGCAGTGTGGAATTTGTACTCCTGGATTTTTAGTAGCTGCAAAGGGATTGCTAGATAATGAACCTGATCCTAGTGAAGAAAGAATTAGACATTGGCTTGCAGGCAATCTATGCCGATGTACAGGTTACGAAAATATAATAAAAGCAGTTCAGAAGGCTGCAAAGAATTCATAATTAAAGGAGAATATTATGGTAAATGTATCAGACTCAAAAAATTATAAAGTAATTGGATCTAATCCAATACGGCATGATGGATACGATAAAGTTACTGGAAGAGCAATTTATGGAGCAGATATAAAGCTTCCAGGGTTGATTTGGGCATCTATTGTAAGAAGTCCACATGCACATGCTGTAATCAAAAATATAGATACATCTGAAGCTGAAAAGGTTGATGGTGTTTTTGCAGTGATGACTGGTAAGGATCTACCTAAGTTAGCCGATAGTTGGATTGATCATGGTGAGGGTACCGAGAATGTATCATGGTCTTCAGAAAATATAATGGGAACAAAAAAAGCTCTATACAAAGGCCATGCTGTTGCAGCTGTTGCAGCCGTAGATAGATACGTAGCTGATTATGCGGCTTCAAAAGTTAAAGTAGAATATGAAGTACTTGAGTCTGTAACTAATGTAGAAGATGCTACTAAAGAAAATGCTCCAATTCTTCTAGAAGATCTTGTGGGAGACCATATCGGTGAAAAAGTAAGCAATACTAATATTGCCTCTATAACAAGGCATGAATTTGGTGATCCAGATAAAGCATTTAAGGATGCTGCCCACGTTGTAGAAAAAACATTTACTCTCCAAATGGTTCACCAAGGTTATATTGAGCCACATAATGCAACAGCTCATTGGGATGAAGATGACAGAATTAAGGTATGGACGTCTACACAAGGTGCTTTTCCTGTAAGGACTTCAACAGCAGCTATACTAGACATGGATGTATCAAGAATAAAAGTAACTCCTCTTGAAATTGGAGGAGGATTTGGTGGTAAGATACCTGTCTATTTGGAACCCGTTGTTTCAATCCTCTCAAAGAAATCTCAAAGACCAGTTAAAGCTGTAATGGAGAGGTCAAGCGTTTTTCAAGCTTCAGGACCTGCTCCAGGAGGAACTATAACTGTAAAAATGGGAACAGATAAAGATGCTAATATTATTGCTGCTGAAACTTCAATAAAATTGGAAGCTGGTGGTTTCCCCGGAGCAGCAGTAGGAGCTGCTGTTCAATGTATATTTGCTCCTTATGATATTCCAAATACTAGGATAGATGGATATGATATTGTGGTAAATAAACCTAAATCAGCTGCTTACAGAGCACCTGGTTCACCTCAAGCTGCTTTTGCAGCAGAAACTGTTTCTGATGAGTTAGCCAGATTACATAATATGGATCCAATTGACTTTAGGCTCAGAAATGCTTCTAAAGAGGATACTAGAAGAGCTGATGGAGTTGTATTCCCTAAAATAGGAAATGTTGAAGTTTTAGAAGCAGCAAAATCAAGTGACCATTGGAATTCTGATTTAGGTACACCCGCTCAAGGAAGAGTAAGAGGAAGAGGGGTAGCTTCAGGGTACTGGTTTAATGTAGGTTTAAAATCTGCTGTTTCACTCACAGTGAATAATGATGGTTCTGTCGCACTAGTTGAAGGTTCAACTGACATTGGAGGAACAAGAACATCAATCTCAATGCAAGCTGCTGAAGTTTTAGGTATAGGAGTAGAGAATTTCATACCATCAGTTGGAGATACAGATACAGCTGGTTATGCCGATGTAACAGGAGGATCAAGAACAACTTATGCTACAGGGTTTGCCGCTGTCAAAGCAGCAGAAAATCTAATTGAAGTTCTAAAAGAAAGGTGTTCAATAATTTGGTCACTAGATAAAAATGATATTGACTTTGAAGATGGAACATTTTTTGCATCAAAAGATCCAGAATTGAAGTTCTCTTTCAAAGAACTTGCATCCAATCTTGATAATACAGGAGGACCTGCTTCATCTACAGGTAGTGTAGACCTTGAATCAGCTGGAGGTGCATTCGGGACTCATATTGTTGATATAGATGTTGACCCTGAAACAGGTAAAACAGATATTGCAAGATATACTGTAGTACAAGATGTTGGAACTGCTATTTATCCTGCATATGTAAAAGGTCAAATGGCTGGTGGAGCAGTACAAGGAATAGGTTGGGCTCTAAATGAAGAGTATTATATGAAAGATGATGGGTCTCAGGCTAATACTTCTTACCTAGATTACAGAATGCCTACAGCATTAGACCTGCCAAACATTGAAACAATCATAGTAGAAGTACCAAATCCAGGACATCCGTTTGGAGTTAGAGGTGTGGGAGAAGTACCTATTTGTCCTCCTGTTGGAGCAATTGGTAATGCTCTTCACGACGCTCTTGGTAAAAGATTCTATGATGCACCAATGAAACCAGGAAAAATTCTAAACGTGTTAGGGAAAATATCTGACTAATCCAAGATAAGAAAAAAATTGAAAATTTAAAACCGTGATCTGTGAGTTTTATTAACATAATTATAAAATTTAGGTATCACGGTTTTTTTTTGAAAGGAACATAATAAGTATGACAATAAATTTTGAATCAAAAAAGGATTATAAGGTAATTGGTACCAATCCTATTAGGCATGATGGTTATGATAAGGTTACAGGGCGAGCTATCTATGGAGCAGATGTCAAGTTACCTAATCTGATTTGGGCTGAAACATTAAGAAGCCCGTATGCTCATGCAAAAATTATTTCAATAGATACATCCAAGGCAGAAAAAATGGAAGGTGTTTTTTCTGTGATTACATCAAAAGATATACCAATTAATCAAAAGCCTGACGGAAATAAATCTATTAAAAGAGACGCTGATAATATTTTAGCTAGTAAAAAGGTACTGTATAAAGGTCATGCAGTTGCTGCAGTTTCAGCAAAAGATAGAAATACAGCTAAGGAAGCATGTAAATTAATAAAAGTTGAATATGAAGTCCTAGATCCCGTAAAAAATGTAGATGAAGCCATAGCTAAAAATGCGCCAATAATCTTAGAAGATTTAGAATCTGATCATTTGGGAGAGAAAGTTAGAAACAGCAATATTGCTCAACATTTTAGACATGCATTAGGAAACATAAAAGATGGATTTGAAAAAAGTGATCTTATAATTGAAAGAGAATTCAATCTTAAAATGGTTCATCAAGGATATATTGAACCTCATAATGCTACAGCTCATTGGGACGAAAATGATCATTTATCATTATGGTCAAGCACTCAAGGACAATTTGCAGTGAGAGATCTAACAGCTGGATTTCTAGATTTATCAGTTTCAAAAGTGACAACCTTTCCAGTTGAAATTGGAGGAGGATTTGGAGGTAAAACTAAAGTATATCTACCTCCAATTGCGGCTATTTTATCTAAAAAATCAGGTTATAGGCCAGTAAAGATGATTATGGATAGAGTATCAGTGTTTCAAGGATCAGGTCCTGCTCCAGGAGGTAAAGTCATAGTTAAGATGGGTGTAAGTAATGATGGAAAAATACAGTCAGGATTGGTAGATCTAAAGTTTGAAGCAGGTGCCTTTCCAGGTTCTGCAATAGCAGCAGGATCAGTTTGTTGCCTTGCATGCTATAACATCCCTAACATACAAGTAGATGCATTTGACGTTTTGGTTAATAAACCTAAATCTGCTGCTTATAGGGCTCCTGGTTCACCTCAAGTATCATTTGCAGTAGAAAGTGTTATAGACGAAATATGCGAAAAAATGACTTGGGATAAAATTGATTTTAGAATCAATAATGCTTCTAAAGAAGGAACTAGAAAACCTGATGGAGTACTATTTCACAAGATAGGTTTTATCCAAACTTTAGAAGCCGCAAAACATAGTGAGCATTGGAATTCAAAAATTAATAAAAGAAATAAAAATAAGATTTATGGCAGAGGACTTTCTTGTGGTTACTGGCATAATGGAGGAGGTAGATCAACTGTAGATCTAATGCTTCAGGATGACGGTAATATAGCATTGAATGAAGGTTCAGCTGATATCGGAGGATCAAGAACTTCAATATCTATGCAAGTTGCAGAAACTCTTGGAATTCCCGCAGAAAGTGTACACCCATCAATTCCAGATACTGATACTATTGGATTTACTCAAACTACTGGTGGTTCTAGAACTACATATGCAACAGGATATGCAGGTTGGCAAGCAGCAAATAAATTGATTGAAGAAATGAAAAGAAGAGTTTCGATACTTTGGGAAGAACCTGAATCTGAAATTGTTTTTGATAAAGGTATTTTTATTTCTGAAGATTCAAAAAGAGAAATAGATATTTCGGAATTAGCATCAAAAATAAATCCTACTGGAGGACCAGTAACATCGACTGCTTCCGTTAATTTATCTGTAGCAGGAAACGGATTTGGGGTAGGGATTTGTGATATTGAAATTGATCCCCAAACAGGAAAAACAGATGTCATTAAATACACAGCTATCCAAGATGTTGGAAAAGCAATTTATCCTGCTTATGTGGAAGGACAAATTAAGGGTGGTGCTGTTCAAGGTATTGGATGGGCTTTAAATGAAGAGTACTATATTGAAGATGATGGAAGTATGGCAAATACTAGTTTTTTAGATTATAGAATGCCAACAGCTTTAGATATGCCAAACATCGATGTGATACTTGTAGAAGTACCTAATCCACTTCATCCTTTTGGTGTAAGAGGTGTTGGCGAAGTACCTATAGTTCCACCATTAGCAGCTGTAGGAAATGCAATTAATAATGCTATTGGGAAAAGATTATTTGAAACACCAATGAATCCAAGAAAAATTCTAGAGGTTTTATAAATTGGCTAAAGTTTTTTTGCCTTACCAATTAAAAAAGGCTACAAATAATCAAGACTACATAGAAGTTCAAGGAAAAACCTTGAGAGAAGTTATAGATAATCTAGAAGAAATGTTTCCTGGAACTAAAGAGCATCTTGTAGAAGAAGAGAGAATAAAACCAGGTTTAGCTGCCATTTGTGGTTTTTCTGCTACAAGAAAAGGCCTTTTACAAGAACTAGAACCAGAAACAGAAGTGCATTTTTTGCCATCTATTGCAGGAGGATAAAATAGGTAAAGTAGATAAAAAAATCATCGAAGAATCTTTTAAAAATATTTTAGATAGTCTTAAAGATGATATTGATAAAAAAGGAACTAAAGATACACCTAAGAGAGTAGCAAAAGCGTATGAAGAACTTCTTGAAGGCTATAGTGCTGACATAGATTCAATTATTAATAATGCATTGTTTGATGTAAAACACGACCAAATAGTAACTGTAAGAAATATAAGTTTTTACTCTTTATGCGAACACCATCTTTTACCTTTTTTTGGAAAAATTCATATTGGATATTTGCCTAAAGATAGAGTTATAGGTCTTTCTAAATTGCCTAGAATTGCATTAATGTTTGCAAGAAGACTACAGGTACAAGAAAGATTGACAGAACAAATTGGAGAGGCTATTTATGAAAAAACTGACGCATTAGGAGCAGGTGTTGTAATTACTGCTCAACATTTATGCTCAAGTATGAGGGGAGTAAAAATGCCTGGAACAGAAATGGTAACCAGCTCACTATTTGGAAGTTTTAAGTCAGATAGTAGAACAAGAAACGAGTTTCTTGACTTAATAAGGTAAGGCTTTTATTTTGGAAATTAAAGGTAAATATGCCCTGATCACGGGTTCTGCAAATAGAATTGGTAGAGAAATAGCAATTCATTTATCTAAACTTGGGGTTAATGTAGCAATTCATTATAATAATTCTAAAGAAAATGCAATAAGAACTTTAAATGAAGTTATGAGTAATAATGTTGAATCAGAAATCTTTAATGCAAATCTTTCAGTAGAGTCTGAATGCTTAGAACTCTACAAAAAAGTAAATGCATCTTTAGGACCAATAAGTATATTAATAAATAATGCATCAACTTTTAGAAAAAATAATTTAGAAAATACTACAACTAATGAGTTGAAAGAAGACTATTTTGTAAATGTATTGGCACCTTTTATTTTAGCTCAAAATATTTTCAAAAATAAAAATCTAAGCAAAGGAAAAATAATTAATATTAGTGACTGGAAAACAGCAAGAACTAATAGGTTTTCATATGGAGTTTCTAAATCAGGAATATTTGGACTGACTAAATCTTTAGCAGTATCTATGGCACCAAATTTCCAAGTTAATGAAATAGCTTTTGGAGCTATGCTGCCTCCTGCTGATGAGCCAGATCGCATACCTCAAAAAATCAATCTTGGGCCTATGCAAAGAATTGCAAAAATGTCAGAAATAAATGAATGTATCGAAATGTTACTAAAAAATGATTTTATTACAGGTGAAAAAATTTACTTAGATGGAGGAAGGCATATTTATTGATTATGAAAAACTACGATAAGATTTTTATTGAGGGTCTAAAATTTTATTCTGTGATAGGAATAAATAATTGGGAAAAGAATACAAAACAGCCAGTCATAATTGACTTAAGTCTTTTTATTGAAAAAATTAAGAAAAATAATAGAGATAAGATAGAAGAGACTGTAGATTATAAAAATATAAGTTATTCAATTAAAGAATTAGTTGAAAAAAATAATTTTGAACTAATTGAAACAATGGGTAAAGAGATAGCTTTTCTATGCCTAAGAAATGAAAAGGTATTGGAAGTTGAAGTAAAGATTAATAAACCTGAGGCATTAAAAATATCTAATAATGTAGGAATCTTAATTAAACGGAGTAAAAATGAAGATTAAGATGGATTATGGTAAAGAGGGTGTATATTTTGAGTTGCCTGATAATTCAGATATTCTATTACCTAATCATAAAAAAAAATTATCTGATCCAGTAAGTAAAATTATTGAGTCACTAGAAAATCCTATTGACTCACTCCCATTAGGAGCTCTTTACAAAAAGGGAATGAAAGTTGGTGTTTCAGTTTGTGATCATACTCGAGCTCAACCTCGAAATGAAATAATTAATTCTTTACTAAAAACTTTTGATGGTATACGAAAAGAAGATCTAATAATATTTATTGCTACCGGAAGCCATAGAGCAACTACAAAAGAAGAAATTAATGAAATTTTTAATACTGAAATAATTTCTAATACTACAATTATAATCCATGATTCAGAGGATAGCTCTAATCTTAAAAATTTAGGTAAAACATCAAAAAAAACTCCTATTTTAATTAATAAAGAATGGATTTCCTGCGATTTAAGAATTACAACAGGATTCGTAGAACCACATTTTTTTGCGGGATTTTCAGGGGGTCCCAAAATGACAGCTCCAGGTCTTGCAGGAATAGAAACAATTATGAACTTACATGATTATGATCGAATAAATAATCACAAATCTTCTTGGGGAATTATTGAAGGGAATCCTATTCATGAAGAAATAAGTGAGATATCAAGAGTATTAAAACCTGATTTTTCAGTTGATCTAACTCTGAATAGAGAAAACCATATCACTGGGATCTTTTCAGGTGATTTATTTTCAGAACATAGTATTGCTTGTAATGAAGTAAGAAAAGATTCAATGATAGAAACAAAAAAACTATATGATTTAGTTATTACTTCAAATTCCGGATACCCTTTGGATCAAAATCTATACCAAACAATTAAGGGTGTTTCTGCTGCTTCCCAAATAACAAAACCGGGAGGATACATAATTGCAATCTCAGAGTGCTCAGATGGAATTCCATTTAATAGCCCTTATGAAAAATTACTGAAATCTGTAAATAATCCTGAAGAATATATTGAACGTCTAAGAAATAGTGACACATTAGAGCCTGATCAATGGCAGTTACAAATTCAAGCTCAATTACAAGAAAAAAATAAAGTGTTTTTATATTCAAAACTTAATGAATTAGATACTTCAGAAGCTCATCTTTCAAAAATAGAAAATGTTGAAAAAATTATTGAAGAAATTAAAACTAAAATTAGTAATCCTTCAATATGTGTTTTACCAGAGGGGCCACAAACTATTCCTTTCAAATTATAAATGGTTCCTATAAATACTGAAAAAGTAATAAAGGAACTTACTAAAAAGGGTTTTATTAAAGATTTATCTATATCTGTATTTAGTAAAAATAAATTTATAAAAGAGTTTGAAAAAATAGGTGAAACCAGTTCTTTTTATATTTTTTCTGCTGGAAAACCATTAATAGCTTCAATAATTTGGAAGCTTGTTGAAAAGGAGATTATAAATTTTAACGATCCTATATGTAAATTTTGGCCAGAATTTGGAAAGAAAAATAAAGATAAAATTACTATAAAACATGTGCTCACACATTCTTCAGGAGTCTCACTAACCTCAAGTCTGCCTGATAGAGATTATACAGACTTAAATAGGGTATCGAGATGGATAGAAAATTACATTCCAGAATCGGAACCTGGAGAAAGAATTGCTTATCATGAGGTAACTTATGGTTGGATATTAGGAGAACTCATTTATAGAGTTACCAATAAAACATTTGAAGAAAATTTTAAAGATTTAGTAGGAGATCCTTTGGGATTAAGTAGTATATCTTTCAATTCAAGAACACAAAAATATCCAAAAAAAATAATTAGACATAACTCTTCGAAACTTACAACTATTCCAACAATATTTAATATTTTTTATGCAAATCAGATTCCACTAATTTCAGGAACTTGTATTTCAAATAGTTATGATTTAGCAAAATTCTACAACGAACTTATAAACAATAATAAATGGTTAAAAAGAAAATTTAAAAAGAATATTTTAAGATCTCATATAGAAGGAAATGATTATAATAGTGAACTAAAGTTTACTAAACTAGGCCTAGGAGTAAGATTAAATAGTAAGATAATAAATATAAGTTCTAATGAGAACTCAGATACTTTTGGTCATTCAGGATTAGTTTCTTGTGTTGGATTAGGCTCATTTGAACAAAATATTTCAATTGCGATACTAAACAACCTATTGTTATCTGATGAATTAAATGAGTACAGAATGACACAACTAATTTCAGCAATAATTTTAGATTTGAATAAAATGAAGTTATGAAAAGATTTTTTTTAATTATTATAATTTCAATTTCCTGTGGTGAAGCAGTTGATATAGAAGCTACTATTGATGCAAGAGCACTAAGAATTTCAATGGATAATATAAATAATATAAGTACAGCTACCCCTCAACCTATTCCGACCCCATTACCAACTTCAACTCCTCAGCCCACACCTACTGTTATACCTTTTCAAGAAGAAAGTGTTAAGGAAATTGCAAAAGAGATTGCAGAAGTTTATGCTAATGATGTTAATGAGTTTTCTAAAGAAAGGGATAATTTTATTATAGAAGAATTTATACCAGAAGTAGTTCCTCAGCTAGCGCCTATGCCAACCCCACAACCGACTCCTACTCCACAAGCTATATCTAGTTTAGATACAGCTTATGATATTTATAAAAAGAATAGAGAAAAAGTATTGATGATTGAGGTTGGAAATAGTACTGGAACTGGCTGGGTAATAGAAGAAGGATGGATTATAACTAATGAACATGTAGTTGGATCAAATAAAAATGTGATAGTTCATATCCCAATGTCTGGCGAAGCCGCAGGATATACAAGCTTTGGAGGGAGTGTATTTGGAGTTGATAGGAAGAGAGATTTAGCTGCCATAAAATTAGATCATGGCATTGATCCAATAAAAACAAGAGAGGTTGATGTTAGAGATATTGGTAAAGATGTTTTTACCCTTGGCTACTCTGCTGGGAATCCAGGGGTACCTTCAAGCCATTCAGGTATTATTAGTTATGTAAAATTAGCTGATACAACACTTCAATTTGAGAAAGGAAAATCATATTATAGGGGAGATGAAGTTGATTCAAAAGTTTCTATTGTAGTCTTCGATGCTGCTGCTGATCCCGGAGATTCAGGAGGTCCTATACTTGATAAAGACGGATATGCTATTGGTATAGTTTATGGTTTCCTTGAATCTGCTGGAGGAAAGAGAACCACAGGTCAACAGTTAGGCACTAACATGGTTTCAATAAATGATGTCTGGGAAGATCTCAAGGCTAATAGAAATACAAGTTTTGACTAAAACTATTTAGTGTTTGAATATGTTTCTAAGTACTTAAATAATTCACTTGTTGGATCCAAAATAATAGTTGAACCATCTAAAGAATTTTCATATGCTTCTAAAGATCTTACAAATCCATAGAATTCTGGGTCGGATTTCAAAGCTTCAGCTAATGCTTCAATAGCAAGAGCTTCACCCTCACCTCGAGTTATAGCAGCTTGACCATTTGCTGTTTCAAGTGTTATTTCCACTTCCCTATCAACGAAAGCTCGAATTTCTTTATCTTGTTGTTCTCCTTCAGCTCTAAATGCACTAGACTTTCTAAATCTCTCAGCTACCATTCTTTCGAATATTGAGGCTTCAACTTCATCTGGAAAGTCAGCTCGTTTTATTCTTACATCTATAATTTCAACTCCCCATACATCTTGCAAGGGGATAAAATATTTTAGCTCTATGGATGCATCTAAAGTATTGTTTAAGATAGCAGCCTTCGTATCAGAGGTTACAGGACTAAAAGAATTATCACCGGGTGATTTTGAAAAAAATGACAAATCAGGACTCTGTAAACCGCTATCCATAGATAATGCCTCAGATTCAGAAATTTCAAATAAATTAGATGTATTTGTTACTGCTTCCATTACAGATTCACGTTTTTCTGAAATTACCTCATCTTGTGTATCTTGAGCAATTTCTTCTCTCAATCTAGAAGCAACAATACTTCCAATTCGAGAATCAGCTGTAGTTTCATTAGTAAGATTTTTGAAAAATAACAATGGGTTTATAATCTTATATCTAGCATATGCGTCGACTCTAATTCTTTTTTTATCTTCTGTTAGAATCGTTTCAGGTGGTACATCAACTCTCTGAAGCCTTTTATCAAATTTAGTAACAGAATCAATAAATGGAACTTTTGTTTTTAATCCAGGGTCAGTGTATGAGGACTTAAACTCACCAAAAGTTGTTACAATAGCCACTTCTGTTTCATCAACGGTAAATATTGATTGAAACCCTACTACTGCTAATATTACTAATCCTATTAATATTGGAGTTGTTTTTTTCATAATTTATTGGTTAGGTTCTATATCTAAAAGTGGTAAAATTTTGGAATCATTAATGATGTACTTATTAAAATTTGGAAAGACTCTTTCGACCATTTCAAGATAAAGTCTTTGCCTTGTAACATCTGGAGATTTTTCATAAGCCTCTAGCAGTTTTTTAAACCCTTCTGCTTCACCTTCTGCTCTTGCAATCCTTCCTTGCTTGAAAGCATTTGCAGACTCAGTTATTTTAGCTGCTTCACCGATAGCTTTTGGAATTTCTGATTCTTGATATGCTTGAGCCAAATTAATTGTCCTGTCTCTTTCTTCTCTAGCACGGGTTACATCATCAAATGCATCCTGAACTTGTACGGGTGGGTTAACATTTTGTAATCTTACTGCAATTATTTCAAGACCTGTATCGTAATTTTCCGCAAGGGATTTCATTAGCCTGAGAACTTCATCCTGAACTTCTCCTTTTTGAGTAGTTAGAACATCATCGATATTTCTCTTACCTACTACTTGTCTAAGAGCAGTCTCAGTTATATCTCGTAATGTAACTCCATCTGGACTTCCAGGGCTTACATCACGGTCTTGTTCACCTGGATCATCAACAAAGAATAAATATTTTCTTAAGTCTATAATTTTGTACTGAATTACAGTTTGAACATCTACAAGGTTTTCGTCACCCGTGATCATCATTGATTCATATCTGACGGGTTTAGTTATTTCCTGCCCTTCGGATCTAAATCCTAGTTCTAATTGTCTAGTAGCAGTAACAACAACTGTATCTGTTTGACCTATTGGAGAAGGCCACCACCAATGCAATCCATTACCTTGAATTGACTGAAATTTTCCAAACATTCTTGTAGCTGCTTGTTGATCAGGCCCAACTGTATATATTCCTGACGCTGCCCAAATAATTAGCAATATAACTAATCCAATAACAATAAACGATCTATTTCCATTGGGTAAATTATTTAAGAAAGGTATATTTTTTTTGAGATTATCAAAAAACTCTTGAAAGGAAATATCATATTCCTCACGACCTCCTCCTGAAGGGGGTCTATATGATTTAGCAATACCAAATGTCCTCTTTAGAAATTCCATAATTACAATTATATATTATTTTATTAATTTTCAGTCGTTTTTAGAATTATTAATCTATTAAATTCTTCAATTGAGTTTATTTTTTTTAGATCATCAATATAATCATTTAGATATTTGTATTCAGTTCTTAATAATCTTAATTTTTGATCGTAATCTGAAATTGAAGATGGTGAAGATCCATAGTTACCATGGAATGCAAAATAGGCTTGATTGATTTTTCTTATTTTATAACCATTTTTATTCAAGATAAGCCTTCTGTTTTCCATATAAATTTCAGCTTCTTGTACTTGATTATTAGATAATAATCTATCTGTTTCTAATCTTGTTTCTTTCATGAAATTGTTATAAAAGTCATCGGGATAAAAAATATTATTTTCATTGGAGCCTGATATTTCTTCTCCAAAAATATCAGCTAAAGATTCATTAAGAGATATCATTTCACCTCCTTTGAAATATGACTGACCAAGAGGAGAAAAAAATAAGTATTGATGGAGCCATTCGTGAGCTATTGTTGAAACAATATAGTCATAATCTGATCTTTTCTTTATGAGACTAGGATATGCAGCAAATCCACCTGTGTTAACTATAATTCCTGATAAATTTTTTTCATAAATTTTATTTTCTATATCTGAAATTCTTTCAGAAGAAATTTCAGGAGAAATTAACAACGCAAATTCTTGATAAATCCTATCTCTGGGAGAAATAATTAAGACTTTAGGTGTTTTTTGAAAAGTAAAATCTAAAGGAGGAAATAAAAAATTTTTATTTAGTTTATTCTTTATTTTTTTTGAGACTTCTTTTTCTAAAAATAACTCAATTTCGTTTACACTAATTTCATTATCACCCAACAGAGCTTTACGAACTTGATCCTCTTTAAGATCTGCAGAGCTAAAAATAGTAAAATATTTTTTTGGAAAATTCTTAAATTCCCATGAAATAATATCAAACTGAACTCCAGAAGTAATTTTATCAACATAAGAGATATGTGAACGATCTCCTGAGAAAAGAAAAATTACAGAAATTAGAAAACTTATAAAAATATTTTTTAATTTACTAATTTGAATTTTTCAACTCTTCAATAATTTCTTTTATAAATTCATTGCAATCTGCAACCACACCAAATCTAGAATGATTAAATATAGATGCATCAGGATCTGTATTAACTGAAATTATATTTTTTGAATTTGAACACCCTGCTAAATGTTGACTAGCCCCTGATATACCAAAAGTCATATAAAGCGAAGGGCTAATCCATTTACCTGTAAGTCCTACTAAATTAGTAGGCTCTATCCATTCTGACTCAACAGCAGCTCTTGATGCCCCAACTGCCCCATTCAATATTGAGGCAAGTTCTCTAATATCGTTAAAACCATCTTTACTACCTAATCCCCTACCTCCAGAAATGACTATTTCGGCCTCCTCAAGTTGAATACCTTGAGGTTTTGATCTTTGTGTTTCAAGTATCCTAAAAGTATTATTTTTTGGTTCAGCAAGGATAATATCTTTAACATCATTATAAGTATCTAACAACTCTTTCTTCTCAAAGGAACTTTTTCTTATCTTAAGAACAATTGTTGTTTCTTGACTTATGCTGTAAACACCTTCTGCCGCCTCACCATGAATTGGTCTTATAAATTTCAAATCTGAATTTTTATTTATTAAAGCCTTTACATCTGGTAAATAGGGAAATTTTTTCCTGTATGATAATGCAGGTGCAATATAATTTGAAAAATCATCTTTTTGGAACAATATATAGTCAAACGATTTATTTTCAAGAAATTTCTCAATAGTATCAATGATATGAGAGGGATTTTCAGTTTCAGAATTTATATCAACATAAAAATTTTCATCAGTTGGCAATTTAGAAATTATTTTTTTATCTCCACCAAAACATAGTGATGAAATATTACTATCAGAACTTAAAATATCTATAAATGAAAATATCTCTAAACAAGAATCATCAAACTTATCATTTTCATTAAAAATTATCGATAATATATTCATTTATATTATTCCCTCTTCTCTCAACTTAGAAATCAAGATTGCAGCTTTCTCTTTATTATCTTTTCCTTCAATAATCTCTACTTGATTATCATTTTTTGGAAAATATATTTCCTCAAGATTTACTTTAGAATTTATTTCATTTTTACTAATTTCTAAATCATCTAAAGTGAAGTTTTTTATTTCTTTTTTGGATGCAGCCATTATACCTTTTAGAGTTGGATATCTTGGATCTCCAACTTGATTCCCAGCAGTAATAATTAATGGTAATTTAGCTTCTATCACTTGAAGGCCATCAGTAATAACTCTATCTAGAATTAGGTTTTCACCTTCAATCTTGATGCTTTTCACGATATTCACAATTGGAATTGACAAAATTTCAGAAAGTGCGAATGGTACAGTTGCCATATCAAAGTCTGAGGCGTGTCTACCTGAAAAAATAACATCATATGGTCCTGTTTTTTCAATAATTTTAGAAATAATATGAGAAATTGCATTAATATCGAGATTATTTAAGCCTTCTTCGTCACAAGTAATTATTTCATCTGCTCCCATGGCTATAGGCTTTTTTATTACATCACTTGTTAGATTGTGACCTACGGAAATTATTGATATAGAAGAATTTTCAAAATTTTCAGAAAACCTCAATGCCAATTCAACTGCATTAAGATCAAATGTGTTTACTATATTTGAAATATTTTCAGTTGGCTTTATTTCTAGATTTTCATTATCTATCTTAAGTTTATTTGAAGGAACATCTGAATCAGGTACTTCTTTGATACAAACACATATTTTCATAACAATTTTATTGAAGGTAATATAATATAACTCTAGTTATATTATACGAAAGATAAATTGGAAAGAGTAAAAAAAAGTTTACTTGAATTAGATATTGATTTTTCAAATGAAGTAATAGAGAAATTAATTTTTTTTAGTAATAAATTATTCGAAACATCTAAAAATTTTAATCTTACAGGATATAAAAGTATTGATGAAATAGTTGACTTCTTACTTATAAGGTCATTCAGATACATCAAAGCGATTAAGAATTATAAAAATAATAATTTATTTCTGAAAGAAAACTTACATGTTTTAGACTTAGGAACGGGTGCGGGAATTCCATCATTACCAATTAAGTTTATCTACCCAGACTTAGACTTAAAACTTGTTGATTCATCTGAAAAAAAATGTGAATTTATCGAAGAAATTATCACGATAATGGAATTAAAAAAAATAAATATACAGTGCACTAGAGCAGAATTGTTGGGAGTTTCTAAAGAAAGAGAAAAATATGACATTGTTCTAACAAGGGCATTAGCTAAGCTTCCAACTCTAGCTGAACTATCAGTTCCTTTATCAAGAGTTGGTGGATTTGTAATAACTGCAAAAGGTGAATTCCCAAAGATTGAACTTGAACAGTCTAAATATATTACAAATATTTTAGGTGTGAAAAAAACTGATATCATTCTCATTGAAGCCCCCAAATATTTACCAAAAGATAATTTTATAATTTGGAAAAAAAATAGTAAAACACCAAAAGGTTACCCAAGAAGAAATGGAATACCAAAAAAAAATCCTATAATTAATAAAAAAGTAATTTAATGAAAAAATATATATTTATTCTTTCTATAATTGTGCTCTCAGCATGTGCCGAAGCTGAAAATCAATCACCAAATATGGTGGAAAATATTATTTTACCTACTCAAAGTCCTCTCGATCCTATATCTGAAGATCCAATTCCTACTCAAATTATTGATGAAGAGAAAGAGAATACTAGAAATTTCGAGAGAAAGATCTTACCAACCATAAGTAAATCATCTGATTCTTCAAAATATAGAGAAGCTTATGTCTACAACACCCCAACATCTACACCCACTCCGACTTCACCTGATGTATTTATACCAGACATTAATTTAGAAAAAATCATTCGATTTGAGATAAATAAAATAGATGGAAATATAACAGAAAGAGATATGCAAAAGTTGAACTCTTTATCTGGGTCAGGAAGAGGAATTTCGGATTTAACTGGAATAGAATTTGCTTACAATATCACTAGTTTAGACCTACCAAATAATCAAATCTTGAATCTGAAACCATTGAGCAATCTAACTAAAATAACAAACTTAAATTTATTTGAAAATGATATTAGATCAATTGCACCTCTATCAGGATTATTTAATCTAAAGCAGTTAAACTTAAATTCTAATTATATTAGTGATATTTCTTCATTAGAAAATATTAACTCATTAGAGTTACTAGATTTTTCTGAAAATCAAGTTTCAAATATTTATGCCTTATCAAATAAAGATTACCTAAGCATCTTAATTGCGAATGATAATAATATTGGAGATGTAAGGCCAATATTTACATTGAATAGCTTAAAATCTATAAAAATAGAAGATAATCCGATAAATGACATAAGAGGACTTGGACCAGTCTGCTGGTCAGATAAAGTGAGTTGTGACGTTGTTATACCAACACCAACACCTACCCCCACTATGACACCTACACCTACTATGACAGCTACACCTACTATGACAGCTACACCTACTACAACTCCTACTCCTACTATGACTCCTACACCTACTATGACTCCTACTCCCCAACCAAATGCTACTATGACTCCTACACCTACCATGACTTCTACGCCTATACCTACACCTACTGCTACTGCTACAGCTATAGCAATTATTGATAATTGGGCTTATACAACATACTCTCAAACCTTAATTGATCCAAGTATTGGCGATACTCCTAGTTTCAGCTTAGAAAAAGGATTCCCTGTAATAGATTTTGATCGAGATGGAGATATACTTGATGAAATATATATTTTGATATGTCCTGTTGGAACAAGTATAACGGATATTAGCTGGATACAAGAGTCTTTCAGATCAAATGTAAATAGCGTTATGACAGGTTATGAATATGGTGAAAATGGAATAGGTTATGCAAAAGCTGAGTGCAATAGTATGAGAGAAGTTGAAGTATCAATTGTATCTGTTGCAAATGGAAACTCAGCGAATAATCCTAATCAAGCACCTTTAGTAACAATAGTATTTCCAGATCAAGACACAGATGGAGGGTTTCTACAAAGATTGTTCAATAGACCAGGTCAAGTAAGAGCTCTAGACACAATTTGGTTTGTATATAATTCAATTAAAGATGAATCCAGAGGATATTATTAGAAATATTCAAGACTGATAATATTTGATACCTAGTCTCAATAATGTGTAACTAGAAATTTATTTACAAATCATATCAATAAGTTGGAATCAACGTATGTACAGTAAAGTTAATTGATACATAATATCATTATTATAAATTATGCAAATCTAAAATTAATAATGTATAATTTATAAATCGCTAATATTTATTGATATTGCATATCAAAAATTATTGATATAAATTTTATATATTTAGCGCCTTAAACTTGTTTATAATAGCTTAAGAATTAAAAAACAATTGATACTAAGTATCAAATACCAAAGATTTAGTAATGGAGGAAAAATAAATGTTTCTTAAACATCTATCCAAGCTCGCATTGATAAGCATTTCAGTTATGATCTTTTTCGCATGTGAAAGTGCAGAAGAGACAATAACCGATGTAGTATCTTCAGAAGATACTACAGAAGTTGTAATTGAAAGCGAAGAATTAGAAAAACTAAATGTTTTAGCGACTACACCTATGATTGGAGAATACGTAAAGCAGGTAGGTAGTGATAATATAGACCTAAATATTTTGATGCCTTACTCTGTCGATCCACATGGTTTTGAGGCTTCCCCACAAGATGCAAAAAAAATTGCAGATGCAGATCTGATTTTTTATGTTGGATTAAAATATGAATCAACAAGTCTAGTAGAACTGCTAGAAAATTCAGCCAAATCCCAGGATATTCTAATTGAAATTGGTGAAAGTATAGACCCGATAGAATATTCTGAAGAAGGACATGATGACCACGAAGGGCATGATGACCATGAAGGACATGATGACCATGAAGGACATGATGACCATGAAGGACATGATGATCATGACAAAGATAAAGATGATCACGAAGGGCATGATGACCATGAAGGACATGATG
>PBLU01000017.1:1622-21747 GCA_002721875.1 Chloroflexota bacterium
AACTTCAAAGAACTTAGCAGGAGCAAATGATTTCTTAGATGTTACTGTACCAAAACCAATAGCACTAGTAACAATACCAACGAATGAATTAATCGCTGATCTTACATTAGCACAACCATTAGGATCTGTGTTATATCCAACAGCAGGATCTGCTGTAATTGTTAAATCAAATACTTGATCTCTTGTTGTATAATCAGACTTACCAATTGCTACGTTGTTAATAACCTTACCTGCTAAATCGCGAGCAGCATGGAATACAAATATTGATTCTTGTTCCTCTCCTGCAACATGAGCACCAGTAATATAAAGATTCGCAGCATTCCATGTTTCATCNTTACCACCAAATCTTAAGTTAAATGCAACTGCTTCAAGAACATCAATAACATCATCCTTACAATTTTGACTTCCACCAGGAACGCTGAATGAAGGATACACATCTAACATTTCTCCAACAGAAATATCAGCAATAAATTCTTTATTTGCTTCTATTAAATCAGCAGCATCTGCAAATCTATTTGCAAATATTGGGGCAGAATTAGGTCCTAACTTAAGATTAATTAATTCGTTTATTCCAGTTACAGTTGTTGCTCCAATACCTCTTCTACTTACACCTGTAATATCTAAGTCTGTGTATGTTGGTTCATCAACTAACACATCTGGATTAACATATCCAGTACCACCATCTACGATAGTAAATTTAAGTTGACCACCTGTTCCATTTACAGATGTTCCTGCATTAATTGTAATTGTTTCAGTTGTTGTTGCACCTATACCTAAAACTGCTCTGTGTATTGGATCTGTTGCTCTTGGATATGAATGGAATGTTGCATGATTATCTTGTGCACAAGTAAAGGTTAAACTTCTTGTATGAATACCAATTGAACCATTCGGACCATCAGTTCTAATATTACCAGGTTGTGCACCCACAAATGTATGTGTGGATGTGTCTGATGATGTGCCTACAACTACAGTAAATGTGTCTGCATCAACTTTAGTTATTGCTAACCATCTACCACTAGCAGGATCATCTTCTCTTGGATAATAATGTTCAGATATATTATTATCTTTTGCACATGTAAATGTAAATGAGTTATTTGCAAGTTGAACTCTTTCTCCAGTTACCATACCATGAGGAGTGCTTGTATTTACCGTTAATACTCCTGTAGAGGGGTTAAAAGAGGCACTACTGGTTGTTAATATACCCGCAGCTGTAAATCCATGTCCTGCACCAAGATTCAATACAAGATCACCTGTGGACGGTTCGTAAGATGCTGTGGATATTGATACACTAGAATTTACACTTGCACCAACATTAATAGTAAATGCAGTTGATGAAGTTACAGTAACTGCGGTTGTTACTCCTGCAATTGGATCATGAGGACGAGGATAAGCATGAACAGTGGCAAAATGNTCTCTTGCACATTTNAAGTTAATGCTACCTTCATCAAGAGTAATAGTATCGCTAGTNCTCATTCCGTGTGCNGAACTAAATGATAATGTTAATACCCCAGATATTGGATCGTAAGACGCACCATTAGGTGTTTTTTGATTACCTACCTCTGAACCACTTTGAACGTTTACAGCACCTGTAGATGCAGAATCAAAGGTATGTAAATATTGTCCACCATAATAAATGTTATTTGCTGTGCTGTACCAGAACTTATGCTCATTGGTAAGAACTTCTGCAGTTATATTTGCGGTGTCTCCTGTATGTCCTAACTCAAATACACTAACACCGACTGCAACTCTTCCATTATAACCTGATCCAAATGCTCTAGAAGTAGAATTATAGTAAGGATATAGTGTTCCAAATCCAACATAAGTNTGATCTACTGTNCTAATTCCTACTTTTACTTTAACTCTAGTTGTNTCAACTATCTGAGTAATTGGGAATATATTTCCAAGNGANGNATTACCATAAGTTANGATACCTACTGCACTAGTAAATTTCAAATCTGTTAAATATACATCTTCATTCTGAGCATTAAGATTATGAGCACTTGATGTAGTTACATCTAATATTCCAGTTTGATAATCAAATGAAGCAGTGCTTATGCTGTATCCAGGTGTGGTGTAAGTTGGAATACCAATTATTCCTGAAATAGAACCACCTGCACCTATAACAGGTAATATGTCAGCACCCAATAAAGGAGCAAATCCTAAACCAGTTGTAGATCCAAGAGAAATTATTAATCCACCTTTAGGGAAAGCATTCTGATTAGGATCTTCTAGAGAAACAACAGGAGTTCCATCAGTAGATGTTATACCTGTAAACACAATTTGAGAATCTGATCCAGATTCCTTATAGAAGAAATTATTTCCTGCATTATTATCTGTTGTTGGAGTTTGGAATATTCCATTTATTAATACTAAACCACTTCCAGTTTCTATACCAGTTGTACTAACTCCTGAATTTCTAACTGTAAATGTTTGAGCAATACCTGTAAATTGATTAGAAACATCATCATATATCAAGTTACTTGTATAATCTTTTCTCAAGAACACTCTTCCATTGAAATCAGAGAATCCTTTAGGAAGATTACTTTCGTTAAGGGTTACTAAACCACTTCCTTTTGGTGGATCAGTAAAGAATATATTTTGTCCAGAGAAATTATATGAACCTCTATAAACTCTTGCTGATGTTCCATCAGTATGTAAAGTTGCTGCAGTGCCAACATAACCTCTTACAACCTCAACAAGTCTTACATCGCCATTGCTTATTGGTCCTACTGATGTTGTTCCTAAACCAACACCACCAACTTTCATATATTCATCATCAATTTTTAATATGTCNCCATTACGTATAGAAGAAATACCAGTCATTGAGAACACAGTTGATGCTGTTCCTATCTGACCACCATTTGCTTCTAAATCATAAACAATTGGGGTATATGCAATTGGAGATTGTATTACATCATCAATAGCAATTATTGCTTTCTCCAACTTCTTAACCATTTCAAATGAATGCTTATTACCANTTCCTTCATCTGTAAAGGTTACTGCAATTCCTGCAGCTGCATATTCAGGTCGTGTAGCAATTTTGAATTTTTCGTTATTAGTTCTAATTGCATAAACTTGATATGGAAGTTTATTAGTTACAANACCAACAGAGTCAGCAGTTACTCCAATACCAATAGATGTAGATGTAAGTCCTGCTACTGATGATCCTGCTCTGTAAATTAATTCTTCTCCAGTTTCAAAGAAATGGTTAGTTATTGAAAATTCACCAGTTGTTTTATTTAAAATTGCAGTATCTGNAGGATCCCAGAATTTTTGGAATATAGGAGTGTCCTNATAATCCATTCTAAAGGATGTTTTATTNATTCTAGAACTATTNGTTGCATCAAATAAACCAATACCAAATTCTTGTGTTTTTATAGAACCATAGTTAATATTTTGATATAGATTTTCTGTTTCTACTTCTTGGTATAANACTTCATTAAATGATTTAATAGTAACAATACCAGTTACAGAAGAATCTGGATAAAACTTAACTGCAACATTTGATCCATCAATAGCAGCACCAAATGTTCCTATTCCAGTTGTGCTTCCTACAGATAAGAAAGGATATTGTGTTGAATAAGTGTCTGTACTATCAGGACTTAATGTTAATATTTGATGTAATGCATATGTTGCACCATAACTTACACTAACTAAAGACTTGATAGAATTAGTTAATGTTGCATCTGCACTAAAGATTGTAGTTTCTCCAGTTCCNACAGTAGAATTACCTGAGAAATATGCACTTCTTTCATTACCATCTGNTTGAGAAGTNCCTATCTTAAATCTTAAAGCACCATCAGNATTAGATGTAGAACCAAATCCAACAGCATTTGCTCTAACAGTTACTGGAACAGTAAGTGGGTTTGTATATGATAATGTAAGTTTTCCATTNGCTACGGAAGCATCAAAGTTTGAGAAATCATTACCACTAAATCCTTGAGCTGAATCAGAATCAAAATAGTAATCACTTACATAAGTATCTGTGCCATCATGATGAATGTATAATTCAGTATAATTTTGAGTGAATAAATCATTTGCATTTAAATGTAAATGAACATGCATAGCATCAAAGTTATCTGAATCATATTCAAGTATTGTATTTGTAGATCCAACTCCTACAATAGCATTTGTAGATTGATTCTTAATTAAACCAATAGATGTAGATGCTAATCCAACTACGTTACCATTAAAGGTATCTTTGATAAATTTAACATCATAATCAATATTAAACACATCATTAGGTGTAAACCTTAAAGATAAAACGTCAAACTCATCAACAATTCCTGTTAACTGAGCAAATTCAATTTCAGTATAACCATATTCATTAGTTGTTGTGTTTGCTATACCTGTAGTGGATAAGTATCCTTTTCTTAAAGTAAATACTGATTCAAATTGTGGATCATGAAGCATAATTATTTCATAAACCGCATTTTGTAAATTATCAGTGCTTCTAACTTGAACCAAATATCTTGCAAAATCTTTTCCAGATTCATCCAAATCTATAAATGTATCATTTACATTTTCTTTATTTGTAAATTGCTTACTTACATCATCAATTACAAGAACTCTATTTGTTTTACATATAACACTATCAACAAAACTCTTAAATCTAAATTCAAGGAATTTAGAAGAATTTCTACCTTCTAATATCTGAGTATCAGCATCTCTAGCTTGAGCAAATCCAAAAATTGTATCAACTCTAGATTCATTTATTAAATCAAAATATGTCAAAGATTCTACAGTTGTTAATCCAATACCAACTGAAGTATTAGTTGCTAATCCAACATCAACAAAGTTTTTTAAACCAGTTGTATGAACTAAACGATTAATTACATCTATTGAATCTTTATATTGAATAGGACTTTTTACAGAATATGATAAATTCTGATAATAATCATTATCAGGAAGAACTTGAATGTCATTATTGAGCACCCCTGTATTTTTCTTCCAACCTCTATTTGATCTTACAGAAAAATCAATATCAAATTTAGCATCACTCTTAATAATATTTGATATAGTTCCAGTTGAACCTGATTGAACTCCTNTAAGTATATCTCCAGATTT
Source organism: Chloroflexota bacterium (assembly GCA_002721875.1). The sequence continues at coordinate 6,690 of PBLU01000017.1, forward strand.
TATTTTGAATTTACCAGATGTTTTAATATAATCAGGTAAAACTGTAGTTACATTTAAGTCTGTTAGTTCGTCATTAACGATTAACTGTTCTCCAGAAATATATTTACTTTTCCCTTGTGTAACTTTAAACACAGGATAATCAGATCTTTTAATTATAGATGCAAATGATCCTTGAGTCGTATCTGCTAAACCTGGATTAGTAGTTAAACCTGCCACACTAAACTTAAGTTTTGCAGGAATTAGATTTTCATAAGATATTACTTCAAAGAATCTAAATCCGTAATCCTCAGAGTTAAATCCACTACCACCTATTCCATTTTTAGTAATTCCTTCTACAAATATCTGTTCTCCAACTGTAAAAATAGAAGTACTAAACCCAAGTAAAGGTGTAGATAAGAAACATGTAACTATACCACTTGTTGAAGTTTGCATAGTTGATATACCAACACCATTAGAATTATTAACGGTAAATAAATTTTTACTGTTAAAGTTAAGTCCTGTTGGTTGCTCAAAGATATTAACAGAAGAAACTGAACTGGATTGAACCTCAGTTGTTAATATTCCATCGTCAATTCTTTCTCCCGTAATTGAATCTACAATAATAACATCGGGTGGTGTTGTGTAATTATCTCCACCATCAACAATTTGTACATCTGTTAATGTTAAATTAGATCTTAATTCAAGAGTGGATGGTATATTTGCTTCAGGTCTAAGTGTTTTATCTGTATTATATTCAAATGCTTGATCAATAACTCTTATTTCTTTTATATTTCCTACTGTTGGAGATTGAGCAAATAGTATAGCATCACTACCATTTAACGTTGTAATACTTGCAATACCAGGTAATTGTTTATAATCATTACCTTGTGATATTATTTTAATTTTAGAAATAGGACCAGAGGCATTCTTAGAATCAGTGCTATATTTCATAGTCCTGGTATTATCTGGTGTATAGAGACTTAACTCAGGATCTTTAAGTAAAGATATAACAAATGATGTGCTAGCTACACCGACAACAGAATATGTACCATCATACTTACTATTATCAAATGTGATTTGATTATAATCAATAACTGTTGAATCTGCTGTAGATATAAATCCACCTCTTTCTACATTATAGAATAGTGGTTGTGTAGGATCTGGTACAACATCAATTAAAGAATCTGTATAAGTTAAAGTAAATGAAGCAGTTGATGTTACACCAACAGTTCCAACTCCTGAAGTTGAGAATGTTGTTGTGTTTGCAACAGATACAAACTGATTTTCAAATGTCTGATCAGTATATAAGTTAAACTTAAATCCTTGTAAAGTAGAATCTGATAAATCAAATACAACATTATTTCCTCTAGTTGGGAATAATCTTGGGTTAATAGCAGAAAACTCCTGCTCTGCTCCACCTGTAGATCCTATCGAAACAATCTTAGGAGGAGATGATATAGAATCTTCATATGTAAGTGCTAATTTAAATCTATTTTTATCAATCTTATAAACATAAAATAAACCAGGTTCTAATCCAGTTGCTACCTCATCTGTAGCGTTATAATAAACTTTTTCTCCAGTTATAAACGGATGATTATTAAGTGTTACTATATTATCTAAAGTATCGATAGCAGTTGAAGTAAATCCAATAGGATCAATAACAAGTTTTTCTATATCAAAATTATATTTAACTCTTACTTTAGTAGATGTTCCTATTCCAACAGATCTACTTGGCACAACATTTAATGTTATATTATCATTTGGTTGTAAATTATGTGCGGTTGATACAGCAATTACTGCATCATTTTTTTGAACAACACATATAATTTTATTCTTAGTTGGTTCTAAAGAATATTCATAATTATCAGAACCATTATTGAAGAAGAATAGACCATTTGTAGATGTGGTTAAACCAACTTGAGTTACAATACCAATAAAGTCTGATGATTTATTAATAACAAAAAGATTTTGATCTGTATCTCCAATATCAAATGTTGCGGAAGATTCAGTATTTGCTACAGAAATAGAATTACCACCCGCGTTCTTCCTTAATATTACTCTTTCTCCAGTGCGGAAAGGATGATTTGGTAAGTAAATACTTTGATTAGCAATTGATATATCGTAGTTTCTATCTCCTAAAGGATATTCTACTGTATTTTCAATACCTGCAGTAGATCCAACACCAACAGATTCAGTTGGATTAAAGAATACTTTTTCATTTAATGATGATTCAAAGAAAGGAGATTCTACTGGAATTTCAAATGAATTTGGAAAAACAAATCCTCTAGTAGTGGTTGTATGTGCTGTACCTGTAACACCTCTCTTTGCCCTAATTATACCCCTCTCATTGAATATATTCAATACTGATAATACTTCTGTTCCAATACCGATTGTAGATCCAATTGATAATGAATTAGGTATACTGGAAACATAAATGTCTGTCATAATACCAGAAGTACCATTAGCAGGTATTTCTTGATATATGTTAAAGTTTTCTGTAGATATTGCAACTGTCCTTAATCCTGCAATTTGGTCTACAAATGTTGATAAACCACTTATTGAAATTACATCATTAGTATTAAAAGTATGGAAAGGATCAATTTTAACTGTTATCTTATTGTTACTCCAAAGTAAAGTACAATTTGTAAATTCTGAAACAGAAGATGCAATAGAAGTTATTGTTGCACCTTCTACTTGAGAAATTATTGCACCTGCACCACCACCGTTAGTTCCTTCATTATCAAAGGTAATTACATCATCTACTTTATAGTTAACTCCTGCATTTCTAATATCTACACCTGTAATAGATCCTTTAGTAGTAGATTCAACTACTGATTCTTGACTGAAGAAACTTTGAGATTCAATAATATAATCATTCCTAGATCCAGTTATACCTAATTGATGTGGGAAAGTGTTTCTAACTAAGTCTGATTCATTTAAATCAAAACTTTGATCCTTATCATCTAATTGATTTAATGATCTAAATCTCTTACCTACAAAGTAGGGGAATTTTGGAGTAAAAGTTCCATCAGTTGTTATACCTGCAAAATATGCATAAGTTCCATTTGGATATTCTGGAGTTTTACAGAATCTTGTATTATGAACATCTAAATCTCCAGTAGCATCATATGTAAAATCTTCAATAAAGAATCCATCAATAAACCCTTGTGGACGATCTACAATTATAGAAGTATCTAACTTATAACCTGTTCTTAATGGTCTTACACCAGATGTAGTATCAAGAGGATCGCTAAATCCAAAAGGTCCATAAATTGGATGTCCGTCATAAGCATATCCAATTATTGGAGAGTGAGTTGTTCCTGTATCGTTAAATTCTCCAGATGCTATTTCATTTGAATATGATAAATTAACATATTCTAACCCTTTCTTAAGAGTAGGATACAAATATTCAGATCCATATCTTTGAGCATCATTNAAGGTTAAAGATCTAATACTACTGGATAAAATTGCATTTTTACCAGCTGATGTAACACTAATACTGGTTTTTGCTTGTGTATAATTTGTTCCTTCAGATATTACAACTGCTTGAATAAGTTGACCATTTCTAATAATAGGACGAACAACTGCACCACTACCATCNCCANNTACTGTTNCTTCAGGNANAGANAAATATTCAGATCCTCTTGATCTAACATCAACTCTAATAAGTTTACCACCAACCACAACAGGGTATAATGATGCACCTTTACCATTTTTAATACTTACACCAGGTGATTTTTCAAAATTTAAGGTTGTGCTACCATAACCAGTTCCAGTTTCATAAAGATAAGCATCAATAATATTACCTCTAACATAAGGTGTTGCTGTGATAACCCCTGTACCCGCTGCACCGAACGAAACGTTAATATTTAACTTTATATCTGGATACTTAAATTGATGGAATCCAGACCCTTCAGAGTCCAATTTAATGTAAAGTCTACTATCAAAATTATCTCTAATAGTTCCACCAATACCTGCATCAGCAACCCTAAACTGATCTTTACTCTTTTCAAAGATATAATATTGATTAGTGGTAACTAATCCAGATATGACAGTTCCTGTATTTTGATACTCAACTAAATCTCCCTCTTTAAATCCATGATTTTGAAAGTTAACAAGATGATCTATAGTGGAAATACCAACTGGTTTAACATTTAATTCTCTATTTTGATAATTAGAACCACCTTCAATAACTCTAACCGATTTTAAAGTCTTTTTACCATTAAATGTTCTAAATCTATGAATACCAGAATTAGAAGTAGTGGTAAATCCAATTGTATTAATTCCTGCTCTAAAATCATTTTCAGAAAAATATAATCTAATTGTTTGTGCATTTACAAATTCTGCGATATATCTTGTATTTTCTACTAAAAACCTATTCTGATCTGCATTAGAAGCAGCAAAAGTTCCAATACCTAATGCAGGATTACCATTTGTTCTGTATACAACTTCTTCTCCATCAGCAAAGTTATGATCACCTAAAAATGTGATAGTTTCTGCAGATTCTCCTATACCACCACCAAATGTTAATAATCTAGCATCAAAACTAGCACTTAGGAATGATTGTTCAACAACTGGTTCTAAAGCAACACCATTACCAGGTCCTCCACCAGTTATACTAAGAGAAATAACTTTATCTAATTCTTTTGTTTGAGGATCTACTAAAATTTTCTCAACAGATCCACTAAGAACAGGTCTTACAAGTGCTGTTGTTCCTGATCCAGTATTAGCAACTTCAATAACTGGTGGATTTATTACATCATATCCAGTTCCTGAGTTTACTACGTTTACAGATGTTAATGGACCTGAATAAATTTTATCTTGAGATTTGTAGTTTTTAATTTCAACACCATTTATCATCATACCAACAGTTTCTGTGGTAGTGTCTAATCCATCATTTTCTCTAGGTATTAATGGAAACTTTCTAAGAAGTTTTTGTGGTTCAATTTGTTTTTGATAAACAGATCTTAAGGTAAAAGTATGTTTACCACCAACTCCTACAATTAGAGGTTCAAATTCAAGATTTAAATCTCCTTGAATAAAGGAATTAGATGCATACAGTTTAATTTGTTGTTTATTAGGTAATACTCTAACATAATATGATTTACCTGTATCTAATCCTGTGATCGCTGTGCTCTCTGGTTCATAAACAACTTCATCTCCAGTTAAAAAAGGAACTTCCGTAGGGAAGTTAATAATAGAATATGCTAATTCTCCTACATCTGTTTGTAAAGCATTACTTTCAGTGTTTCCTGCACCAATAAAGGTTATAGCAGTTCCAACCACTATAGATGGTGTTGAAGGTACAGTATCTTGTCTAAATGTGTAAGATGGAAGAGAGTTAGATGCAACATACATGAACTCTTCACCATAAAATCCAAAATCAAGATCTTCGCTATAAACGTTCTGTACGTCCGCAAATAAGTCTGAATATTGTAGAGGTACAAATTTACTTGTAGTCTTCTTTGGCACCCTTCTAATCGAATGTGGAATGCTTGTATCAGTACTAAATCCAGTATAATCTAATGTTACTTGTTTATCATTAAAATCAATAGCAGTAACTTTAGCATTTGTTAATTTTACTTCTTTAGTGCTATCGTTTATAATATCAACACGATCATCTATTTTTAAACTTGCCTTATCAATTGAAGATTTTAAAGTAAACTGTTTTGCACCTGTATCAATACCAGAACATTCATAACTAGAACTTGTATTATAAATCCATGAATTAGCAAATCTTTGTTTATCTGTACTCTCTAAGGATGATGGATTAGTAATAACATCCCCTAATTCTTTAATTGTTATTTTTTCATTGACTAATGCAAGTCCTGCATCTTTTGCAAGGTTTATATCTGATATTATTGATGCTACTCTTAAATTAACTGGTTTTGTAAAATCTCCATTTTCATAACCAAAAATAATTTTATCAGATCTAATATCATCAGTTGTTGAAATATTACTATCAATACCAGAGCAGTTTAAAAATTGATTTAATGTTTTGTCAGTATATGTTATAGTGTTAATACCACTATTAATAGTTCCAGTTGCAGGAAATCCTACAGTGGAATCAACAGTAATTACTGAAGAACCAGCCGAAACATTAGTTAAAGATCTTGTGTTTGGAGTTACTTCAAAATCTCCCTCTATAATATCTTTATTGCTATATCCAATGAAAAGTGCTAACTTATAATATGTTTTATTGTTTCTAGTTAATATTTCAATTTCAGATACTGCTGCCTTTGTTCTTGGATTAGATTTGCTATAAATTGTTTGTCCTACTAACTTATTAACATCTCCTGATAATTTTTCTACTAAAACTATTTCCCTTCTAATATATTCTGCATCTGAAGGTTTTAATAAAAATTGTTCTAGGTCAATGACAGAAGGAGAAACACCAAATAGAACTTTGTAGAGTATTCTAAATGATTCTTCTGTACCTTTTGCTTGATAAAAGGATCTTGCTTCTTTGATAAAATTACCCGCATCTAATTCAGGTACAAAACCAACATCCTCTAAACCAGGTGTATAGGAATATTTTATTTTCTTATAAAATTCTTTTAAAAATAAAGAACTTAAATTTTGTACTGGAGATTCGTTATTATGATTTGCACTAATCGATGTATCAAATACTAATTCTTCTGAATCGCTAATACTATGATAAGAGGTTATTCCACTAAAACCACGTACACATCCCGTAAAAGTATTTGTAGTTAAACCAGTATATGTAATTATTTCATCATCTATCTTAAGAAGTCCATATTCATTAGGAAATCCTCTTGTACTTTTAACACTTATAATACTATCTGTTGAATTTGCAGCTGCACTAAGAGAGGTAACACCTACAATAACTTGTGGTGTTAACTGGTCAAGACTTAAATATTGATCAAGATTATCGACAAGATCAACAGGACCTCCCTGATACTCCTGTGAACGGTAGTATTGTTGAAAGAAGTCTACTGTCTTAGGACTTTGATCTAAAATATATTCGGGTAATTGTCCCTCTATCAGTTGGTGAACCTTTACTCTCGATTCGATACCAGTTTGTATCATATTTTATCCTCTTGTTAGCTCTCCATTGCTATAACTAGATGTTACCTTGAATCCCACTCCTGAAATCTTCTCACCTGAAGATATAGTGTCTTTAATCATATTTATCGTACTTTTTGAAACATCAAACTCAAGATATAGGTCTTTTAATCCAACTACATCATTAGATTCTGGGAATGCCTGAACTTCAATTATGTCGTCTGCTAAAACAGTATCAGTTATCAAAACTGTAGTTAAAATAACTTCACCTTTAATATAATCTACAAGACCTGCAGATTTTATAACAACTCTATTTTCTCCAGTTTCCTGAATTGGTTTAACTATTGAAAGAACACCTGTTCTTCCATCTGAATTAGGAATATCTGTCAAATAAACTATATCTGGTTCATTGATAATTTTAAATCCAGTACTTTTTATATTTAATCCACCTGCATTAACATGAAATCTGTTTCCAAAGCATAATTCATACTGTGCTTCTTGATTTACAAGAGCTCTCATGTTTCTTCTGATCCTAACTCTTGTAATATTAGAAGTTATAGCACGATCTACATCATCAATTACGTTTAGAACCTTACTATACTTAAATCTTCCACCAAATTTACTTAAATCAACAGAATTTGAGTAAGATTGAAGTGAATTTGAAACATTAGTTTTTAAATTATCAACGTTTGTAATCTGAGATGAGTTGAAATAGACTGAAGAATCAACTTCAACATAAAGAATCTTAATATCAACAAGTTTTTGGTTAATTCCTGTTAATGCATAACTCTTCAATTTACTTAAAATAAAGTCTTTATCAAAATCTGATACAAAATCACCATTTTTTGGTTTGATACTGATTCTAACAGTACCAAATTCAGGTGGATCTAACTCTTCACCACCAACAACTGATATAGATTCAGTGTTTGGGTATATATTTTGTATAATTGCTTCATAATCTCTTGCTGTAACTGCTCTAAATTGTGCAGCATACAGTCTTGGAGCAAAATATTTGACTGATTCTATAGGTTCTATATCTGTTCCACTTGTACTTTTGGTAACTGTGGTTAAATCTACTGATTGAACAGTAACAGGATTATTCAAACTGTTTATAAATGTACCTGCAAATGAGAAATTTTCAGCTCCATTACCTAACTCTCCATCTGTAACAATGTAAGATACTGTAATTTCTGTTCCATTCTCTAATTTTTTACCAAAAATACCATCTCCAAAGAGTAATTCATACTTTTCATCCTGTACTTCTTGTATTAAGTATATCTCTGAGTCTGAATCAACACCAATAATGTTATCAACTAATGAATATTCTCTTCCAGTACCAGATTCTCCATCAAATTTTACCTTAACAACTATAGTTTGTATGTCTATAAATGGGTTATCAAGTAAAAAACGTTGATCTAAACTACCATCAACCGTAAATTTCTTCTTTAAAAGTGCTCCTTGATAGATTAGAACAGGATCTTCGAGTGTACCAAAACTTGCTTTACCATCTACTACTGCTGTAGTAATGGATTCTGGTATAGAAAATATGTAAGAACTATCATCTGTAGCACCTACACATACAGGTCCTCTTGCTTCAAGTGTAAGTGTTGCTAAACTTGCTGAACATTCTACGTCTAATCTTATACTTGCCCTTGAACAAGTCCTAGAACGAGGTACATATCCTATTCCTCTTGCTAAAGATACGACATTTTCCCTTAAAGTTGCAGAATCTAAGAAAGATTCATTAACAACCATGTTTGCATTGAAGGAGTTAATGTAAGTATTATATGCTAAAGTGTTTAAAAGAACCGAAAAATTGGATCCTTCAAAATCAAAATCAGTAAAAGTAGAATTTGCTCTCAAATAATCTTTTAACTGTGTTTTGATTTGATCAAAATCTAAGTTTGTAAATTTAGTAAAAGGCATATTATCTTGTTGCTTCTAATAGGAACGTATAATCTTGTGTTGGTGCAGATTCTCCGACTAAACTAAAGTTTACATTTACCTCAAATTGATTTGCATCTGGATCTGCATCCACTCTTACTCTCAAGTCGGAGACTCTTGGTTCAAAATTAAGTATTGCTTCGGTAATTTCACGTTCAATTACTGATGCTGTGGCAAAATCAACAAAATCAAATAAAGATCTACGAACATTTGATCCGAAGAGACTATCGAAAAATCTTTCTCCACGAATAGTTTGTACGATATTACTTACAGATTTACGTATACACGCAGTATTCCTCAACATAGGTATATCTTTTGTAACAGGATGTGGTTCAAAAGACAGACTTATATCTCTAAATTCTCGTGATCTTAATTGGGATGCCATTTATACAATACTTCTTCATTGTATTTAGCATGTTTTTTACAATAAGTTACAAGGGTAATGAATATTTGGTTGTTCCCACCAAAAATGGAGGTCAAATTGGTCGCTATCGTAGTGTAAAGACACTAAATTGCACTTAAAACGACTATGTTGACTCTCACAAAGTGCTACAGCATAGATTTCAGCACCCGATGCCCTTGTCATTACGTTACATAAATCCATTAAATTATCTCCCCACACTACACCCGACTGAACTAATACAAATTTATCCCATCTTCTCTGCCATTTCATAAAATTCTGCGTAAATTCAGTTAAATACTCTCTTTTGTCCTCATCTGGGTATGGAACATTAACTGATTCTATATTAAATATCTCTTTTTCCATAGAAAGACTATGAGAGAGAATTTGTGTTGCAATTCCTGAGTAATCAGGAGCAACTGACAGGAAACAAGTGTCTTTTGGATGAATTGGCAACTCTGCCATCTTCATTTTATACGATAATTCCTGTATTAATGCTCTCTCTTTGTCTTCTGATATGAAAAGTAGGTTTTTCATCCTAATTCTGGGTGATCAACGTAATTTATACCATTAGAAGTGTCTAATTCGATGTCAATATTGCCTGTTTTTCTCTCTTTTGCTGTTTTCCAGAAATAATTTTCATCATTTCCGAGTCCATCTCTATCATGACCATTCTCAACCTGATAATATACGGTAGAAACCTTAAAATCGGGTGTTTTTGGCACTTCTGGGGTTAAACTGTTATCATAAATCCTCATTCTGTTGTTCGGATAGAGGCAAAATTGCCCATTATCGAGTTCAATCAGGTTATGAGACTTATGTTCAGCAGGTTGTTCGCTAGTTGAGTAGTCAATTGCGTCTACATCTTGATGATAATTGTCTAAAGTGCAAATATATGTGCCAGTTTGAGTTCCATAGTCTCTTGTAAGCACTTCATAGTGCATAGAACCCACAAATTGCTTCTGAACTGCCACTACACCATAGTCCATACAGTTCCAAAACTGTAAATTATGCAATTCCATGTCTGGAGTCGGTGTTTCTGGGTCTGAAACGAAGGCAGAAATGGGTAATTTATCGAACATCGCGGCATATTCGGGCAAATACGTCTCAAAATAAAAGGCACGACCAGGTATACTCTTAGCTGATACCCAAACTCCCTTAACAAATTCCCCATGACCACTTTTATGGTCGGTTAAGTACTCTTTTCTTACCCATACTTCATAAGAAGGTAAATTACAAATTAAAGCGGGCATTTTAAGTTATCTCCCCTGTCCTCTGTATCTCTTACGAGCCGAGTTACGCGATGACGCGGCATATTTTGAGTGTTTACCTTTTCCCTGACGAGTTTTTTTCGGGCGGGATTCAATTTTGTTTGCCATATTTAGATTGTTTTCTTATTGTTTCGAGTGATTCGGGTCGAGGGGTTCCCTCGCTGTAAAATTTCTGAGAGAGATCCATCATGGTATCGAAGTATTCTTCCTCAGTTAAGTCTTGATAGACGAGTTCCCCGTCCACCTTGATATCAAATAACTCTAGTCTTTTCATGACCTACACGTATACGAGGGTCGCACCAGATATCAAAACCTGCTTCTTTCGCATCAAGACAGAAAGATACGTCCTCTCCGCACATATCCTGCACTTCTCCAGATTCAAAGACCTGCATTTTAGGTGCGAACCATGGATAAGGCATTTCTGGATGCTCAAATACTCCATGTTTAATNAGNAACCATCCGAAACCTGTATAGTCTACTGTAAAAGGTTTGCGTCTNTTCTGTATNGTTTCAAGAGTTTCATGATTCATAACTCCACCGTTAGATCGGAAATCATCCTCCTCTAACCAGTGTGCAACTGAAGAAGTTTGACCATCTTCAGTACAATACCAACCACCAACAATTGATCTTTCCTTACTCGGATCAACTTTAAGATTCTGACCAATAACCTGTTTTGCAGGATTACCATCAGCATCTAATACAGCATTACCATCTTTATCAAGTATATCCTGTACTACATCTTCCTTTGTTATTGCTTCTTCTGGTATCGACATCAATACTAATTGATAAAACTTCTCAGAGTTAAAAACAATATCGCTATCAATCCATAACTGATAATCATACTTTAACTTTCCATCCCAAGGNANTTGNTCNGNNCCNCGAAGAACGTTTGCNCCNANACANTTACATCNNGCAAANTTNACCATTGAACTATAGTCTTGAGAAATCTGAATACTTGCTCCAGATTGTACAAGATCAAAACATAGTTGAACGAATGACTTTAAAAAGATATAACTTACACCTCTACCAGGTAGACAAAATACAATTGTCTTTCCTTTTATTAACTGTCTTGCTAAAGCATAATCCCATTCTGCCTTCTTTGGTTTGGACTTGACGGGGGTTTTTGCTTTAACTGTAAATCCTTTTGCCATAATGTGTTGTAATTACATTCATATCATACACCATTATATAGTGGTTGTCAATTAGTATGAATGATCATCAAGAGAGGGGTTTTCCACCTCTATTTTTTGTGCAGGTAACTTAGTATATGATAGGTCTTCTTCTTTATATGATGTATGCATTAGACCAACCATTGCTTTAAGTGTAGTCCACGTAACTTTGAAATCTTCTTCTTTTACCGAATGTAATATACAATCTTTTCCTGCGTAAAAATGGTATATGGTTTCAGTTTCTTTAATCATCTTCCTTTTCTTTTAAGATTAACTCATTGTCTGACGACATCTCTAATTGTAGCACAGTTCCTTCGTACCATCCCATATCATTAACCATCCACTCAGGCAGATCAATCATGAAGTTCCCAGTTATGGGATCGACCTCTATAGGCGAAAAATTTTCTGCGGGATTTTTTTGCATATCATGAAAAATGCTATTAGATTTCGTATGGGTTTTGACTTTATGTATAACGTTCAATATTTACCTCTCGAATCGGGTCGTTTATAGCTTAATGGTACCTACCCGTTTTATATACGGGGTTACGGCTAGGATCAACGATCCCCCAACCGATGGGGGACTGCTGCCATACGCACTAATGATTATCTGGGTTCATATATGTATCCAGAGACTGGGCATGGTGGTATCGGTTCGCCAGTGTAATAAGGGTTCCAATAGTCTGCCAGTTCAACAGTGGGAAGATGTGCTTGTATGCTTACATATGTGCCAGAGTTGCTGTATGTAATCCATCTGCGATCTCTGCTTTTGAGATCGCTTGCCATAATTAATCTCATACTGCGAACCTCTTCTCTCCATGGTAAAAATTATATTCCTTGCACATGGTTCTAACCTGTAGATCTGTATCCCATTCTGTATCCTCTGGGAATAGGTTGTCTAACGTTCTAATTCTTGAGATCTTCTGCCAAACTGAAGAGGTGCTATGCTTACTGTTTGGAAACTCTCTAAAGAAAACAGTTCTTGCTTTCTCCATATCTGCATGATTCAGTAGGTATGCATTTAATAAGCATTCTGTTTCCATATCTGTGTATGGTGTTTTCTTCTGAGATGCTTGTTTCTTTGCCTGTTCCAATAGTTCTCTTCCCTGTTTGAATAAAAGTCTCTCTTCTCTCTCAAAGTTGTGTAGACCAAATGCCTTAACCTGATCCTGTAGTTCAACGAATGTGTCTACTGCAAGTTGTTCGGTTTCAGAAAAGTTCATAATGTTTGTTTGTGTATAGTACAATTATAAAGGATAAAGGGGTACTTGTAAACCCCTTAGTTGTAGATTCCTACAAGTTTTGGATCTCCGTATGATCCTTCGACAACTCTCTTTCCGTTGAGAGCATACCATACGACCTCGGCATAACCATAGTCTTCTGAGATGCTTAAGCAGAGTTCGTCTGCCCACTGGTTAGACAAGACTGGTTCTTGAATGTTTGTATTTGGAACTTCGATGAATTTTTCAATTAACATGTTTTTAAACTTGTTTTGTGTATACTACAATTATAATGGATATTTTGTCCCTTGTGGGGAAAAATGGACAGTTTGTTCAACTGTCCACTACTGGTCTAAGCAAATCTTCCTGCGGGATGTGGATCTGCTTTTGTGTAACCGAAAGATGAAAAGTATTCATCAAGTAATTTGAAATCTAAGTTTGGGTTAAGTTCAAAACCTTTACCGAAGAAATCAACTCCGCATATATGATCAACTCCCCATTCTTGAATTTCATCTACGAATGATTGGAAGTCTTCGCATAAGTATGCAATGTCTCTGAACTTTTCAACTGTGTCGATTCTGTTTATCATTCTTTCTGTTGGATTCATTGATGAAACTCCTTTGTTTGTATACTACTATTATAAACGGATACCCCCAGAAAAGGGGGTTCAGTGTGCACTTTTTTAACTGTCCACTTCAACTTCAAGAGCATTGATAAAAGTTGTACAATACTTGTTGAACCTGGCCAGAGCATCAAAAGGTACTTGGTCGTCCTCTTCTCCGATATAGTAAAAGAGATGGCTGATATCGCTCTGAAAGTTTAACAGAGCGATTTCGTTTTTAGTGTAACTACTCATACTAGTGAATCCAGTCTTGATTGTGGAATTTCTTTTCCGTCTCTAGCACCCCACTTGTTGATGTGGCGTGAAGTTGTTACTGACCAAAACTGCTCTGTTTTTACGAATCCTTCACCGAAGATGTAAGCAGCAACAGGTGTGCGGTATGAAAACAAAATTCTTGCTTCTTTTGTTTCTACCTCGGTCATGTTTGATGCGATAGGTGTGAGTTGCATTAATGCTCCTTTTGTTGTATACATCTATTATGGCATTAAAAAACCCCCTTGTCGGGGGTCAGTGTGCACTTTATCAACTGTCCACTAATAACCTTTAATGCCTCCGTCGCCATAGACCTCTTCCATTAGAATGTCATACAGTTCTTTGATTCCCTTAACATCAAAAAATTTGTCAGTAAGTTCGTCAAGTATTTTTGATTGAGCATCACTGTCATAGTTTTTACTCAAGTCTCTGATTTCTTTAATGTAGTAATTTTTGTTCATTTTTAATACTCCGATACAATTTTTAACCATGCCCAAACTTCTGATTTGGTTAACCACCCACGAACATCTTGCCACTCGTGGTCATCATAAGAAATTTTGTCACCCTTTAAAAGAGCAATTTCATAAAGACCTTCAGATCCTCCGTATGATCCGTCATGACATGCAACGGATAGACCATAACCATTATCGCAGTAATACCTTACTACTTCGTCATTCGGTCTAATTACTCTTTTTGATGAATACATAGTTTTTAAACTTTGTTTGTATACCTTTATTATAAGGGATAATTGATGAGTGTGGGGTCAGTGTGTGCCACTAATTAAACTGTCTATGCTTTCCCAATTTTACAAGTTTTGCTTCCTTTTCTGTGCTATAATAGTCAATCGTCGTGGCGATTGCCATTCCGCAAATATAGATGGCATAGCAGCCGCCGATCACTATAAAAAGTTCAATTCCTGTCATTTAAAAATCCTCTCTGAATAGTTGGTAATAAAGATCATTCATAAGACCAACTTCAAACGATGTGCTTGCGTGTTGGTCGGTTACTCCTTCGTAACACTTTAGGATTTCGTCGTATCCGTCAAATTCATACATCTAAATTAGCTCCAATTCAGATGCATGAAATGATAAAAGATCGTCAACTGTTTCTGCGTCATCGTCAGCAATAGTGACTAAGTTTTTATACATATCGACAATTTGCCCAGTAATAGGGCAAAG
>PBLU01000018.1 GCA_002721875.1 Chloroflexota bacterium
AATCGCATCTGAAGCTGTTATTCCTCCATTACTAGCACTTGTAACAGCAATGTTTGAGGCTTCCCAAGTTTCCAGAGCAGACCCATAAGTCTGAGTAACTATGGTGCGATTTATAGTCTGAGTAGTATTCTCTGTGCGGTTGCTAGAGCCAGTAGTCCAAGTCGGGATTCCATTGGCAAAAACAGGACTACCAAAAGCTAATAAAATTAGTAGAATTAATTTTTTCATTGGTTTTCCGTTTTATCTTTATTATCCACAATTTTAGGCGCTTTGCCATTATTGTTATTGTTACCCTTCTTACCAATAGACAAACCGAGACTCGCTGTGGATGCGCTGAAAATACTTGCAATAAATGTCGGATCAAAATTTACAATCTTTCTTCCTCCCTCTGGAGGCTGCCAGTATGAAAGGGTTAATAGCGTGGCTGACCAAATTAAGATAGAAACTTTGACAATGGTTTCTATTCTGTTGTTGTCATCTTGTTCTTCCATAAAGATCGAACTATACTACCTATATAGTAACCATAGATTCTCAAAATGATTAGTCTAATTCGTCCAATTATCTTTGCTTTCTTAAAAAGCAAGTCTGTATCTATCTTAGTCTGCGATATATTAGCAGCGTTGGCAAAACTTAGTGAAAATAAACTAGATGATGCTGCTGTTGCTAAGATAAGAGAAATGCTCCTGGAAGGAAAATAATGTGTCAAGGTTTTTCTGGCAACAAAAAAGAAGAAAACAACCAAAATCTTTTAAATACATATAGAGATTTTGGAAGTCAGGCTGTAAATATGCCTGGAAATATTAATCTAATTAAAAAAAGAAAAGAACATAGAGAAAAAAGAGTAAATATATTGTCAAATGGCGGAGACGACATTGGACCACCAGATTTTTAAAGCGGATTTATAGGAAAAATAGATATTTCTTTAACAGTAAACGTCAATATTTCCCATTGATCTTGCATCATTGCCATACACCAAGCAGTTTGATGGTCATTTGCCTGGACTACAGTTTGAAATCCACCAATTTTAGGTTCATCTAACTTAATTCCAGCGAATGCTGTAGGTAATCTTATGCACCAGGCTCTTCTATACTTTGTTTGTGTTTTGTAAGACTTATACATTGAACCACCGACCTCTGGTATCGGCTTTTCCAAGTCTATCGAGGGGGATGCCGAGGATTTTTGCGTCCAACGCACCTTCCAATTCGCCCTTATGAGCAGCCAATTCCAAATCCCACAGCTCCATTTCCCGATCTTTGATAGCTCTATCTTCATCAATTGCTAACGACTCATTCCAATACTCCACCGCACCAGCCAAAGAGTCAAGTCTGTCATCATTTTGTAAACAGTTTCGATCAACAGTTATATGGGTCAATTGATGAAACAATTGATAGCCTAATGCTTTCTCTACCGAGTCCTCTGTTCGAGGCTTTGCGTCATTTTCAATAACTGATCTGTTAATTATTAGCCTATGTTGGTTCATTACAGGCTCTAATGCGTTTATTATTCTTCTTTCTTTCTGTACATTGCTTCTAGTTCCTTCAATAGTGCAAGGATATATCTTCATAAGGTATGGCTTAAGCAAACTTTCCATCATACCTTGACCAAATTGATCCTCCAGGAGTATTAGTTTTACCTTATTACGCTTTGCAGCTTCAGCTATACCAGTTAAAACTGGTTCTGTATAACCTTCACAAAACGATCCAACCTCTAAAACGTATAAGTTTCCATTTAGATGCGCAACTATGCTATACGCTGTCTCGTCAACACCCTTACCAGAAGGATCAATCATCATCACGCAACCTGTAAATGGCAACCAATCGCCATGTAAAAAAGCTGGCTTGTGATAATAGTCGTTACTAAAACCTACTGCTGGCAAATCAGAGATTCTATACTCTGCACCTGACGACCACACCACTTTTTCGGGTGCATGATCTTTTACCTCCATAACAACTAAGTCNTGNAGTCTTAATGGAAAGCGTTGCAGATCAGATAACGTGGTATCTAACTGAAACTGTAAGGTAAATTGTGACCGACCATAGCTTGCTTCTCTTTCTAACAAGTCCATTTCGCTAAATCTGTCTGGATCTGTAGGTTGACCAGGTTTTGTTGCAGATAATCCTTTTATTAATGGAGCTAATGCGTCTCCATACTTCTCAGGCTTTTTTGGATAACGACTTGTCCATATTCTGCAATCGTANCCTCGTAATCTNAGCTTGTTATATATGCTTTCTTCNGTCTGCGGTGTACCTAAAAACATTATTTCGCCATCNGGCTTAAGAATAGCGTTAAACTCTCCACAACATTGCAATAATTTTTCTCTCATACCTACTGTCCAGGCTGTATTCGGTACTTCACAATCGTCTGCAAGTATTAAATCAGCACGACTACCAGTTAATTGTCCAAATATTCCTACACTTTTAACACTAGCTGATTGATCGGGTATAGCTGGACGTACATCAAACCTATTACTAGCTGATCTTTGCTCGTTTTTATCTGGATCAAGGCATTTCAGTATAGGCATTTCCTGGATTATTCTTAAACAAAACTGAGCAAAGTCATCCGCCCTGGTNTTACTAGCTGATACAACCATTATCTTCTTCTGTGGATCATTTCTTAGTAGCCATAACGTATAGGCAGCAGCCATCCACGACTTACCTACACCTCTAAACGCTTCAATGATCCTTCTTTTCTGTCCTCCTTGCATATACTCTGCTATATCAAGCTGAACTGTAGTCGGATCAGGAAGTTGTAAGTGCCTCCATACTAAAACTAAAAAATATCTAAAGTCTTTATCATAAGGTTCGGGTAATTGTTGCCAATCTTCCTTTCTCATTACGCACTACGTTTCTTTAATGCGATAACATTTTCTATATCAGGTAACGACCTAGCCAAATCTCCAAAAGGAGTATCTTCTACAGGCTGAGACGTTATCTGATTATCTTTTAAGAACTGTCTAATCACATTTAAGTCTGCTGTACTAGCCTCTCCACTATCTAATAAATCAGTTAATACACTAGCTAACCTACCATGTAGGCTACTTAGTACTTCAGTAGTGTCTTTTTGNGCCATAACAGTTTTATATAAAGCCATTATATCTACTGTGAGGTAAAATTAACTGCTTTGCAGGGGAGTTAACAACATAATGGCTTACCTTTAATATAGCCTATCTAAAATCCCTGTCCACCACTAGCTCTCCACAATAGAAGAAGTAGAGTCGTATAGCCCTCTAATAAGATCTAATAAGATCGGAATAGATATTTTGATTTTTGTTAGAAAAATGTGATCGGCTTTATATACGTTAATGTGAACCCCTCTCCCCCTTCGGGTTTTTTNGTTNTTTTTGCTGATACTCTCTATTTATTTTGTCTTATTTTGTCCTGGTCTTGTCCAATAAAAATAATTAAGGNTNGNNGCTGGCGCTATAACTANANNNTTATTAGNTGCAGTACTGTCCTAATGACAGTTCTTCTACTTTTTGCCTGGTCGATTTAGTCCAGGTGCAATTTTATTTAATATTTATTTGTAAGAATAGCCGCATAATGATTGCAAACTGTCNAAATATCTAGTAATATTCTTATTAGATCTTATACAGATCTTATTCACACTAACTTAAGAGGTCACCTTGACAGTATCAATCAAATCATGCACCAGGAAGCAAGCCACAATAGAAGCAAGTTACAACAACTTATGCGCCTTATTTGGTCAGCCTTCCAAAATCCACCAGGACAAAATCACAACTTTATTTGAAGCTGAGTTTTTAGATTTAAGTTTACACCTGGACTACTTTTTTAATAATGCAAGTAACCAGCAACTTCAAGAAAATCCAGATCAAATTTATATCTGGACTATTTCAAGCGCTGACGTTTTAGCGCCTGACAGNTTACANAANTTTATTAACTTTGTAAATAATGCCTGGACTAACGACCAAAAATGGAGTCCAGCAGCAAATTTAAAAGTTTATACTGACCAGCGCGGTTATTTTGACATGAATTAATCATGCGCTGGTATTTTTTCTATTTAATAGGGATTATTACTTGTTTAATAATCCTACTTTCCTAACTTCCAGGCTTCCAGCTTTCGAGCTGGTCGCCTAGATGGTAGGCAAGCCTACCAATTAAAACAATTTACCAGGACTTAAAATGTCAACAGCAACATTAACCAAGCCTAAAGCATTGAANTATGANGGAGAAATTTCTATTTGTATTCAATGCTTGGCAAGTTATAACGAGGGANTNCACCANTTTTTTTGGTGCGACTTGGAAGCAATAGACCTGGATAACTTCGAGGAAGAGTTCCAGGAGTGTATCGACTACGTTATTAAAACCAGCCCAAGCGAAAGCGCCGAGGAATGGTTCTTTACTGACCATGAAAACNTNNGCGCAATNTATGACGAGTACCAGGACATTAAAACAATTAAAGAATACNTGGANAAATACCAGGAATTTAAAGAAAANAATATTTCTATTGATTTAATGAATGAGTACCTCGAAAACTACGGAGAAGATCTTAGTTATAGCGATTTTGAGAGCGCATATCGTGGCGCTTATGATTCTGACGCAGAATACGCAGAAGAATTTTACACAGAAACAGGTGCCTATGATCCTGACACTTTAAGTAATTTAGTCATAGACTGGGAAGCAACTTTTAACTATTCTATGCGCTATGACATGACAGTACTTGAAGCAGATGGAGAAAGGCATTATTTCTTAGATTAAACAACTAGCCCAGGTGTTACAGCCTGGGCAATTTTTTTTAATTAATTATTTCCTTTAATAATTTTCTATTAAATGAAGTAATTATTAATTTATTTACTTCTTATTCACAACATACCAGGAGAAAAAAATGGACATCACTTTTGTAGATGGCATTACAGGAAAGGCAGTAAAAACAATTAGTTTTGAAAGTCATTCTGAAAAAAAAGACCCAGACTCAGGCATATTAATAAGCCGATACGAGGAGGAGGGATGTAAAAACCGAGCCGAGTATCTTGATATGCTCAGGGAGGACTACGGAGCTGACATAGTGGATGCACTATTAACAGTATTACCTCCGAGTGAGGACTTCGACGGGTTAATAATGGAACTAAATGACCGATCTAATTACTATTAATCATGGAATCAAGAATAAACAAGCTAACACATAAGGAGATACAAAAAGCTCCTACTAAATGGCTTAAACATTGCTTAAGGTATGACATTGACCTTGAAGTTGCGGACATGATAGCTAAAGAGCTATACGAGATAAGGGAAGCTGGACAAGAGGAGGTTATTTAATGATTGAATTTCTTATAATCGCTGGCGGTTTATATGGGTTATACCTAGTCGGTATAGCCTTATATACCGACATTAAATATCGAAAGTCCAGGAGGAATAAATGAAACATCTTATTCCATTTACACCAGATCAACTTTCAATCGTTGAAGCAAGTTTGCAATCATCACTCAAATATGCAGATAGTGAATACATTGAACAAGTTAATGAAATCTTGCAAGTGATTGAGGTAAACAAATGAGCTGGAATAGTTATCTCGAATTGATAGATTATGTCAATGAATTTTATGGAGCTGGTGGTTTATACCAGCTCCCTATCGAACACAATGATGTTGGCTCACTTGTAAATGTTAAAACCAGGCACGTTACAAGAGCTGAAATATCACACGCAATAATGATTTATTTTTCTATCCTGGAATACGCTAAACACAAGCGCTATCCGTACACATACGGAGGGAATGATTCTATTGATAGGGAAAGAATCAGGGACATATTGTGTGACTTATTGCTTTACAAAAAAGATCACAACATATACGTTGATTCATGCGCCAAGCTGGATCACGATAATGGATCAGGAAAATTTTACCAGGAGGTTAACAATGGAACTAACTAAAGAACTAACTAAAGAACAACAACAACAAAGAGATCTTAAATGGGATGCTGATGTTGTTATGGAACAAATCCAAATGCAAGAGAGTAGCCACAGAAGAATGTCAGCGTTAGTTGAGTATCAACTTGAATATCCTGACATGACTATTAGAGAGTTCTTTTCTATGGCAAGCGAAGTTGAAGATGAAGATGAAGAGGAGGATATATGATTGAAGAATTTTTTGAACATCAAGAATACAGTATTCAAAGGGCATCACTTGATGATGCCTGGATATTTGGAGACATAACTAAGGAACAGTATCAAGAATGGTCAAACAAACTTGATGCTAAATATAAAAAACAACTACGATTTAAAGGAGGTTCAGATGGCAACTAAGGATGAAGCACTTAAAGCACTACACGAAGCAAGCTTATCAATAGCTTGCTTAACTGATTTTTATGAATATCTTGAAGATGAAAGTGTTACAAAGAACCATACAAAATGGGTTTTAAAAGAAGAAGAACTTCTTAAAAGAGACATATATCATATTCAAGATCAAATTACTATTTTAGAAAANTTTNTNGACCCTGANTGTACTTACAACCCTTACACTCCGAGCAAAACAAATGTCTAAAACTAAATGGACTATCGAACCTTATGATTCAAAAGGTTATTTAACTGTTCATAACTTTGATTCAGTTATAAAAGAAAGTTTGAATTGTCTTAATGAATTACATAGGACAAAAACCTTATGTAATTATGAACAAGAAATTTTTCCTTTTGATATTACTGATACNCAAACAGGTGTTAATCAAGGTATGGATATTGAAATATGGTTTGATGTTGACGAACCAGATACTATCCATTGTGAGATAGTAAATGCCTTTAGCGAACATGGTTGTTGGACTAGAGGTAATGATTATCAATCTTTATGGACAGTACATAAAGATAATGTTCAAGAATTTTTAAAGTTTTTTGAAACTAAATCTGATGCAATATCAGATAATAATGAACCACTACAGGAGGAAATCTATGTCTGAAGTATTAAAAGCANTAAGAGAAGCTAGAGAAACTCTTGATCGNTTACTAGCTCAATATCCTATTGGGATTTCTGCCAGAAGATTTGAATTAAATGCAGATTTAAAACATATTCAAGAACGAATCACGTTTATAGAAAAATTTTTAGATCCTTTTACTGTTGCAGAACTAGAAGAAATGGAGGACAGCAATGGAAAAACAATTTAAATCCTACGAAATAGTTTACGATTACGAGCATGATGGTCAACGTATGGTCAGTATGCACGTTCAAGTTGCGCAATGCCTGGAGGATGCACTTAATCACTTTATCGAAACAATACCTTACGTTGAAATATACGAAGTAAAGTATCGAGGACTAAGAGTTTACAATGGCAAGCCTACTAAGGAGGTTAAAAGTGTTTGAAGCTATCATCACACTAGCCTTATTTATTTTTTTATTTATTATTATTGTTAATTAATCAAATGACCGAACCAATTTACAAACTAACTGACAAAAAACCAAACCAAAAACATAGCAATAACAAAGACCAGGTACTTTATTACTGCTCAAAGGGAGAATATTTTATCTCCGCAAATTGGAACTATCCTCCTAGTGAGGCAACTCATTGGCAAATGTTAGTAGATGCGCCAGCNTCTACTGAAACAACCGAGGAGATTCAAGACAGATTGCTAAATGAATACCTAAAGGATGCCTTCCCCCAAGTTTCTGATAGAGTAGCTATGTACCCAATAATTAAAAGAGCCTGGAGGTATGCACAAGATGTTAAGTAAAGACGACTCAGTTAAACTTCAAGTTATGATACCTACGCAATTAGAAAAAAGAATTAATTATCTAGCTGAAGCGCAGGGAATTAATAAAGCTGACCTGGTTAAACGTGTATTAACTGTATGGTTCGAGCAAAACTATGAAGAGAAGTATGACTTTTGGAGTCAAGTTAATTGAGTACATTAGATGACCAACTAGCTAACGAAAAATTAATGCTTAATCTTGGACGAGATAGGGTAAGAGCTGTATCGTCCAGGAGGAAAGCAAACAATATGGAGAGTCTCTCTGAATACGGAGAGTCTCTCTGTTCTTTTGGTGTACAAAATATTATTTATCACTTGCGAGCTGTAAGAAAAAAGATAGAGAAGGGAAGAGCTGGTCAGAACTATGCTTTACTTACTCCATTATTAGACTTAGACCCAAGCCAGATAGCGGCGGCTTCGATAAGATCAGTAGTCGATAGCCTAAGTATGACTCCCACTTTGCACCAGGTATCTAGCAACGTGATAGAAAAGATATGGATTGAGACTATGCTAGATCGGGCAACTGATAATGAACTAAGTAAATACAAACGTGGTCGGCATAAGAAAAGATACAGAATATTTTTAATAAACAATATGATTAATACTGAGCAATGGAACCCCAGGCAACGTATGGCAAGTGGGTTATTCATGGTTGAACTAATACAAAAACATACAGGCTTAATTGAAATAGTCCTGGACAAATCTACAACACCTCCCAAGAGGATAGTCAGGGCGACACAAGATTGTATGAATTGGATCAAAGACGTTGACGAAAAATTAAAACTAATGAGTCCTAATTTTTTACCTATGCTGGTAGAACCAAAAGAATTTACTACTCCCTATAATGGCGGATATATAACTAAGCCAGCTCGATATAATTTATTTAAAAGTAACAACGAGATACTTGCTAAAAACATGAAGGGCAACGAACCTTACCTTGATGCGGTTAACATCCAGGGCAAAGTTGCCTGGCAAGTAAACAAATATATATTAGACCAGGCGCTATATGCTTACGATAATAATTTAGAGATCGGATGCCTACTACCAAGAGACGGATACTCTGTTCCTCCATATCCTAAGCATTGCGAAGCGGATAGCCAGGAGGTTTTGCAATGGAGAATAAACTGCAAGAATATAATCGACAAGAATAATTACACACAAGGTAGTCGTATTGGTATAGCTAAAACATTTTGGATGGCGAAAAAATTTAGGGATGCTGAACAATTATATTTTCCTAAACAATTAGACTTTCGAGGAAGGATATACGATAGAGTTCCATACCTTAACAGCCAGGGCAATGATCTATCGAGGGCGCTATTACAATTTGCGAAAGGCAAGCTAATAAAAACAGAAGAAGATTTGAATTGGTTAAAGATACATGGTGCAAATATGTATGGAGTTAAGTCAGATTTTAAAACCAGAATACAATGGGTTAACGAGAATATAAATTTAATTTATGGAGCTGGTAGAGATTGCTGGAACAAACCAGAGTTTTGGATGCGAGCAAGTAAGGCTTGGAGTTTTCTTGCTTTTTGTAGGTCAATCTATTTATATTCACAAGAACCAGATAGCTATTTATGTCAGCTTCCCTGCCATCTTGATTGCACTTGCAGTTCTATTCAGCACTTCTCAGGTTTGCTCCGTTCACAAGTAATGGGGGAGAAAGTTAACCTGGTAAATAGTGAACAGCCACAAGATATATACAGCGAGGTAGCACAAGCAGTTAACAACGAACTAAGAATGAATGATGAAGAGGTAAATAGAAAATGGTTAATGCTTAGTCCTGATAGATCACTAGCTAAACCTTGCGTGATGACAGCTCCATACGCTGCAACTAACAGCGCCTTCTATCACTTTGCTTACTCCTGGGCTAATGAAAAGATGATGAACACATTAGGTAAAGGTAAACATAACTGGCTAAAGAAACCATTAGCTAAAAGTACTGTTGGTTACATGGCTCAATTACTTTATAAACATTCATGCCAGGCTATTAAGCCAGCAGTAGGAGCTATGAAATTTTTTAGGCACATAGGTAGAGAGCTAGGTAAGGATAATAAGGGAGTGCAATGGCATAGTCCAAGTGGATTGCTAGTACATCAAAAGTATTTAGATCAGAAAAAATCTAGGATACAACTAAAATATTTATCTGACGTTTATCTGGATATAAGAACAAACATAGATACTCAAGAAGTAGATACAAGGAAGATGGCACTAGCTATCTCAGCAAATATATTGCATAGTTTTGATGCAAGTCACATGGCATTATCCACAATTCATGCTTCAATAGAAGGAGTCGAAAATATCGCTGGCATCCACGATTGTTTCGTTACTACTCCGTCTGAAATGAGTGAACTGCGTAACTCAGTTAGGCAAACATTTGCTGATATGTATTCAGAGAATTGTTTATCCAAGCTAAAGGCAGAATTAAAAGCACAACTAACAGACAACCAAATAAAACATTTACCCTCCGAGCCTACGCTTGGGGAGTTAGATGTTGAACAAACTAGAACATCTACTTATTTCGTCACATGACTTTAAAAGCATTTTATGTCGTCACTCCTAAGTGCGTACCTCAGTATTCCTGGTTAGTCGAACCAGACACAGCCTTCAACAAACGTCCAGAATGGAAGGTTGATTTAATCCTGGACTCTAATGACCCTAAAACTCCTATTGTTGCACAGCAGATTGAAGATGGGTTTGCAGCATACAAACAATCTCTCAAAGAAGCTAACCCTAAGAAAACATTTAGGTTAGCTGACAGTACCAGGTATGAATTTACTACCCACAATGGAGCTAAGGTTTTTAAAATAAAAACCAGAAGATATGTAAGCGGTACAGATATGAATGGAAAGCCATACAACAATACACCTCCATTGCTTATGGATAAATATAAAACTCCTATTACTGGAGAAGAAAGAGAAAAATATAGAGGATTAGGAGAAGGAACAATTATCCAGGTACGACTACGTTGCGCTGGCTATGACCACCCTGCTCATGGGGTTGGATTGACTATACAGCCTGACTTAATAGTGTTCCATAACTTTGTACCTTATAGCAAAACACAAGATGAAGAAGCGACCAGCCTTGATGGGTTCGAGTTCGAGAGTGAAGAGAAGGATCTCGCACCCTCAAACCTTGACAACAGCTCAGGGGGAAATACATTTTAGATCAAAGTTTGAGGCGCAAGTTGCCAAAGAACTAATAAAATCTAAAGCTAAGTTTACTTATGAAACTGTCAGTTATGATTACATCATCAGCAGTAGCTACACTCCTGACTTCATCCTCCCTAACTGCGTGGTCGAAGTCAAAGGAGTACTTACTAAAGAGGAAAGAAAAAAATATATTGCAGTTAAGGCGCAACATCCCACACTAAGAATTTGTTTTTGTTTTCAAAACGCAAGCAACAAACTTAGTAAAGCCAAGAGAAGCCTGACGTATTCAGCCTGGGCTGAACGTCATGGCTTTCCCTGGTGTAACAAGACTATCCCTAAAGAATGGTATGCCGAGTAAATACAAAAGCAAAGAACCCTGTCCAGAGTGCGGAAGTAAAGATAACGTAGCTGTTTATGATGATGGTCATAAACATTGTTTCGGATGCGGATGGCAATATCAACCAGGTAAAGATAAACCAACAAAAACATTTACACCAATGAAGAAACAATGGAAGCCTTTAGTTCCATTACCCTGCGAACTACCTAAACGTGGAATCACTAAAGAGACTTGCGAACTATTTGGATATGGGATTGCAAATTTTAATGGAGCTGATTGCCAAGTAGCTAGTTATAAAAGTCAAAGCGGAATACTTGCAGCTCAACATATAAGATTTAGAGACAAGAGATTTATATGGCAAGGAGAATTAAAAGATATAAAGCTATGGGGTCAGGATTTATGGAGGCAACACAATACTGGTCAGACGTTTGTAGTTATTACTGAAGGAGAGATAGATGCAATGTCTGTATCTCAGGTGCAAGGTAACAAGTTTCCTGTAGTAAGTTTGCCTTCGGGTGCGCAAAGTGCTACGAAGTATGTAGCTGCAAATTTATCATGGTTATCTCAGTTCGTCCGTATAGTTATTTGTTTTGACTCGGACGCACCTGGTTTGGATGCTGCCGAAAAGGTTGCAAAAGTCTTACCTACTGGTAAGGCAGCTATCGCAAACCTACCAAGAAAGGATGCTAATGAAATGCTCCTCGCAGGGGAGGGCGAGTTACTTAAAGATTTGCTCTGGAAAGCAAGTCCTGTCAGACCCGATAACATACACTCTGCCTACAGTTTATGGGAAGATTTAATTAAGGAAGATACCTCGAAGGTATGTAGTTATCCCTTCCCAGAACTAAATAGAATATGTTGTGGTTTTCGTAAACAAAGTCTAACTACTATCTGCGCTGGCACAGGGGTTGGCAAGAGCCTACTTTGTAGGGAGCTGGCGCATCACTTCTTAGTTAATGGACTTCGGGTAGGTTGGATTGGTTTAGAAGAAAGNAGCAAGAGAAGTTTGCAAGGCATACTATCNATTGCACTTAACAAACCATTACACCTGGACGAGAAAGCAGTAGATCAAGATGAATTAAGACAAGCCTTTGATTATTTATTTAGCGACAATAACTTTATATTGCTTCAGCACTTTGGTTCACTAGACCCTGACCGATTGATAGATCAGATTACATACATGGCAACTGGCGAGGAATGTGACGTTATATTCCTGGATCATATTTCCCTGGTAGTAAGTGGACTAAGTGATGGAGACGAGAGAAAACAAATAGATGTATGCTGTACCAAACTGAGACAAGTGGTAGAAAAAACTGGAGTAGGTTTAGTTATGGTTAGTCACTTAAGAAGGACGGATGGTAAGCCAGCAGAGGAAGGCGGAGACGTTAACTTGCAAAGTTTGAGAGGGAGTTCGAGCATAGCTCAGTTATCTGATTTGGTTATATGTGGTATTAGATCGCAGCAAGACGAGGCAACATCAAACGAACTACAGTTAAAAGTATTAAAGAATAGGCATAGCGGTACATTAGGTCGGGCTGACAAGCTCGAATACAACGAGAAAACTGGCAGACTATCTGCCTCCCTTACTGATTTTTTATTATGACTTTATTAATTGACGGAGATCATCTAGCTTTTACAGCAGCTTGCGCAGTAGAACAAGTAGTTGAGTGGGATATTAATGTATGGACTACTCATTCTTTTTTAAGTGATGCAACTAAAGTAGTCGAAACAAAACTAAAAGGCTTTATTGATATAGCTGAAGATAAAAAGGTAGTGATGACATTTAGTTCATACCCTACATTTAGACATGAAATATACCAGGACTACAAAGCAAACAGAATAACTAAGCGAAAGCCTACAGTATTTAAACCATTAATAGAATGGATGGAAGGGGAATGGGAGTCAATAAGATACGCTAACTGCGAAGGGGATGACGTATTAGGAATCTTGGCTACATCAAAAACTTATGATGATCCAGTAGTAGTAAGTGTCGATAAAGATATGAGAACTATACCTTGCAAGTTATTAGCTGGAGACGATCTCGAACTAATAACTAAAAGACAAGCGGATAGAAACTGGATGAAGCAAGCGTGTAGTGGAGATCCAACTGATAACTATAAAGGTATTCCAGGTGTAGGTTTGGTAGGAGCTGACAAGATACTAGGAGATAGTATTAAGCTAGATGATATGTGGGAAAAGGTAGTTGAAGCATACAAGAAACAAAAGCTAACTTATGCTGACGCATTATTAAACGCAAGATTATCCAGGATATTAAGACAAGAAGATATTAATTTGAATACAGGAAAAATTAAATTGTGGTCGCCAAAGAAAAAATTATAAATCAAGTGGATTTTTCTTTTTCTTTTTAGGAAAGCCAGCTTGCATATTAGCGTAGGCTTGAGGAGATATAGTACTATCCTTCTTACTTCTACTTGTACCAGCTTTCTTTCTTTTGTTTATGTTGTAATACAAGCCTTTCCTAGCCATAATAAATAAGTAATATATGTATAACTTAGCATTGTTTATGGAAGCTGACGACCTATTTCCACCTATTGATGAAGCATTAATTAAAAAACTAAATGAGATATATCCAGAGAAATGTCCAGACCTTGATATAAAAGATCGAGAGATATGGTATAACGCAGGGCAAAGAAGCGTGGTAAAAATGTTAATTTCCGTTTATGATGAACAAAGTAATACATTACGGAGTTAGCTATGTGCGGAGGCGGAGGTCGTCCACCTGATAGGTCGGAAGAAACTCTTAGGTTACAGCGTGAACAAATGGCTGAACAGAAGAGACAGTATGAACAAACAAGAGCCGATCAACAGGCAAGGCAGCAAGAGCAAGAAAAGATTGCATCTGCTCCATCTGCTCCGCCTCCATCTGCTACAGCCGAACGTCCAGCAGCAGCACTTGAAATACCTGGAGGAGATCCAGGACTAGGAGCTGCACAACAACGTAGAGGATATGGTAGAAAGAGATTAAGAACAGATTTACTCTCTGGCTCAGGTTTACAAATACCTTAAATAAATGGAAGTCACACTAACAAGTGACTTGGATGCTACAGGTAAGTCCTACTCCGACATGGAGAAAAAAGGAATTACTGTAGCGTCTAAGTACGAACAACAAAAAGCAAAGCGTAATCCCTATGCGGATATAGCGAGAAAGTGTGCAGAACTAACTATCCCTTTTGAGTTTCCAGATACACAATATTCTGGTTCGGCTAGGGCTAGGATCACTACTCCCCATCAAAGCGTAGGAGCTAGAGGGGTTGCCAATATTGCTAACAAGCTAGGGCTATCTCTCTTCCCTCCTAATACAAGTATGTTTAAGTTAGAGATAGATGACTTAGCGTTAAGACTCCAGGACGTAGATCCACAACAAAAGACAGAACTAGATAGCGCTTGCGTAAAGGTAGAGTTAGCAGTTAATACAATGCTCGAAACATTATCTGCAAGAGCAGCATTGTACGAAGCATTTAAACAATTAGTTATTGCAGGGAATGTATTGTTATATGTAAACCCAACTGGTATTCGAGTACTGCACCTTGAAAGATATACAGTTACCAGAGATCCAATGGGTAACGTAGAAGAAATAATAATAGAAGAGGAAGTAAACCCTAAGTTACTTCCAAAAGGTTTTCTATCCCCTTCGGATGCAAAGCAATACGATAAGGATTATGGGAAGAAAGATGTAAAAATTTATACTTGCGTTAAATACAAAGATGATAAGTGTCATTGGTATCAAGAGGTAAAAGGTAAACCAGTTCCAGGAACTAATGGTATGAGTCCGAGGGAATGTAGTCCATTCATCCCACTACGTTTCCAATCAATGGACGGAGAGGACTACGGACGTTCATACATTGAGCAATGGTATGGCGACCTTTCTGCTCTTGATAATTTGTATCAGGCAGTATTGGAGGCTAGTGCAGCCATGAGTAAAATTTTATTTATGGTAAATCCCAATGGCACTACAAGGCCAAGAGCCTTAAGCAATGCCGAAAACGGAGCTATCATCCAGGGCAATGCGCAAGACGTTACAGTTTTACAAAGCCAGGGCAAGTTAAATGATATGAGCCTGGCAAACAATACTATAGATAGGATCGAAGCCAGGCTTGAGTTTGCTTTCTTGTTTAATAGTGCAGTACAAAGACAGGCNGAAAGAGTTACAGCCGAAGAGATACGTTATGTTGCCGAGTCGTTAGATGAAAGTCTAGCTGGTTTGTATTCTGTATTAACCCAAGAACTACAACTACCTTTAGTTCGTAGGTTGATATATATAATGCAAAGAACAAATAAGATACCTGACTTTCCTAAAGGAGAAGATGGAAAAGATTTAATGATGCCTAAGCCAGTTACAGGTTTAGAAGCTGTAGGTAGAGGAGACGACAGAAATAAATTAATGGACTTTATTGGAGCTGCAACTGAAACACTAGGCAAAGAAACAATAGAAAAATATATCAATATGGAAGAAGCATTAAGAAGGTTAGCAGCAAGTAGTTCTATTGATGTAACTAATTTAGTTAAGACTCCGCAACAATTACAGGAAGAACAGCAAGCAGCAGCCCAGGCGCAACAAGAAATGCAACAACAAGAAATGATGAGTAATATGATAACAAGCCCTGCTGCTGGCAAAATAGCAGATAATTTCACACAACCAGGTATGCCCTATGGCGCTCAAATCGAACCAGGAGGAGAAGGCGAGCAAGGAAACGCAGCCCTCCCCAACCTTAGCAACATCCCAACCGCCACTTAGTAAAGTGGAAGTTACAACTGACTCTCCCGATTTACCCAGGGAAATAGTCATTACACCAGAAATGGTTAAAGAATTTAAAAACACTTAATTAATTATGCCAGAACCAATCACTATTACTGACCAGGGTACACCTTCCTTATCGGAAGATAACCAAGCTGCATTAGAAGAACTAAAGCAAGCTGAAGCGGATCTTGAAAAAGAGAACGTAATCGCCCAGGAAGAACAATTAATAGGAGGCGAGTTCCAATCGCAAGAAGATTTACTTGCTGCCTACCAGGAATTAAAAGCTAACCAAGACCAGTATCGTCCTCCAGGAGAACCGCAAACTGCTCAAGAAATTTATGGAGAAGCGGTTGGCAACAGACTTGAAGAAGCTGGAGTTAACTATTCAAAGATGAATGATTACTGGCAAGAAAATGGAGAGATTACAGACAAGCATTACAAGGAGCTGGAGAAGGCTGGCTTTCCCAGGGGGATAGTTGATGCACATTTAGATGGTTTAAGAAACCAGGCAACTGTATTACAATCTGATCTTGTAAATATTAAGAATACATACGGAGGAGAAGAAGCCTTTACTGCTATGCAATATTGGGCTAGGGATAATTTAACTGACGCAGAAAAAGCAGCTTACTCTAAAGGTATTAATGGAGACTTGGAAACAGTTAAGTTAACTGTTGCTGGACTTCATGCCAGGTACGCAAATTCTGTTGGTAACGAGCCTGATCTAATCTCTGGAAAAGCTGCAACTTATTCAAGTGATAAGTTTGAAAGTACTGCTCAGTTAGAAGAAGCAATGAATGATCCTCGATACAAAAAAGATCCAGCCTTTAGAGCCAAGGTTGAAGATAGATTAAGTAGGTCTAGTATTTTTTAAACATCCCAATTAACTAACTTCTTGGCTGCTGTCTGTTCGTCAGTAGTCATTTCCGTTAGTGTGACAGTATCATTAACCCAATTAGTAGGATCGAAGTTTGCTTCAGCAACGACTATTGCATAGGTTAATTCTGTTGTGTCGTTTTTAAATGGGTCTAGTAGTTTCATCCAATGTCTGTCTTTATCTTTGGATGCTACTTTCTCCATCATCCCAATGCCATTTGGTAAAGTTTTGCCTGTTAGTTCATGCTTATACCATTTAGTATAAAGCGATTTAGTTTCTGAAAAAGGTTTGGTTACATCCATAGTTTTATCCGTTTGTATCTAGTGTAGCCCAACTTGTGAATCCGCAATCATATCCACTACTACTATAATCCCCCTGCTGATACCAACTATTATCTCCACCTGTATAGTGATCTCCATGTTTACTTATCCAGAACCAACCATGTTCTGAACCATATCCAAGATGGGTGTACCCTCCCTGCATACATTGTGCTGGTTGATCTGGCCAATGAATAAAGTACGGAACCCAATAATCTTGGTATCTTAGATAATGCTGGCTGTCGTTTTCATTCATTCTACTTGGGGTGTAATTCCAATACCCTGCAAAAAATAGCGAGCCATGTTCATCCATTATTACGACACCTTGGCTAGTACTTTCGGGAATTGCGTATGGCATAATCTCAACTATCTTACCTATCTTCATTTTCTTTTCATTGCTACCGCCAAGCTGGAAACTATCCCAGTTACCTATAGCTTCATTTGGTCTGCTGTTATCTCCACCATCTTCAAAGTCTCCAAAGTCAGAGAATAATATTTCCCCACCAAACCAGCCACCTAAAGTAGCAGAGTTAGTATGACTATTAGGAGAGTTATTAGTTCCTTGTATTCCGTAATAATTAGATGCTGTTGAGTATATCTTTTGACTCTTACCAGTAGAACCACCATCCGTTATAAACCATAAAGTTGAATATCTATTATTGGTACAAGCCATGTAGATAACTTTTTGGTCTTGGCTATTCCATAGGCTGCTGGAGTTAGTAAGTATTCTAGGCATACCATTAGTTCCAGAACTACTAGAGTCAAATACACCTGTCTGCTGTCCGTAGTCTCTCCAGTAACCAGCGTAGTAAACTTCTCCATCTTCGGTTAGCCACCATGTTCTACCTTCAGCGTCAGCATCTTGGTTACATACGATATGAATTATTTTCTTGCCATTTAAAGGAGAACCACTAACTGCTGTTACTTCAGCAAAATCACTTCTATCGGAAGTATTATTTAACCCTAGCTGACCTTGACTTCCATAACCTGTTGACCAACACTTGCCTGATTCAGTAATAACTAAAGTGTGTGTGTATTGATAACCACTACAGATTACATATAATATTTTTTCATTATTAAATACACTTGCTGGTATTCTTGTTGCGTAGTAAATATGAGTGGTATTTCCTTTACCTAGTTGACCATATCCATTGTAACCCCAAGTATATAGATAGCCTTCTGTATCTACTGCATACCATGAACCATAGTCGTTACTATTGGTGTCTTGAGTATGAGCATGAGTACAAGCAAATTGTTTAATCTTTGGATAGCTTGTACCTTTTAATTCAGATGTACTTTCGTCATACCATTTCATAGGGCATTGACCAGTATTTCTATCTCTAGTACTTCCATCCCCCATAGGTCCATATCCGTTGTAGCCACCAAACCAGACCATGCCATTTTCACATAAATGATGTTTAATAGCTCTATTGCCATGAACCTGTAAAACTCTAGGAAATCTATGCTTTATGTTTCCATTTTCATCTAGCAACCCAATGTCGTTACCATTTAAATCTGTAAGTAAATGAGCATAGTCTGGATTACCAGCTAATGCCTGTCTTAATTTGTAGCCTTGTACCTTACTTCCTTTATGTGGATGCCACCTAGACCCTTGACCAGCATCCTGTCCGTCTATTCCAATACCTCCACCATATACATAGTCGTTACCATCATGATAGAAGTTACCCCAGAGGCAAGTTTCCCTACCTCCTATATATCCACCCTGTCTGTACATTCCAGAGTTACAACCATACTGATAGCCTCGACCAACTTTCTTTAAATATTCTGGTAAAGGTTTAATAGACTCTGTATATGTATTACCAGCCTGGTTAGGGAAATTATTAAACTGCAATATTCCTGACGTTGCATCCCGATAGTTTTCTTTTATAGAAGCAAGAACACTTCTTTCTTCAAAATCTCCACCTGTATAAGAAGGTAAAAATGTTCTGTCAATAGGAAATAAAGGTAGTCCATCTGTACCGCCACTATAATCTTCTATTGTTAATGTTGTTGGTACTGTTTCTGGAACAGTAAAGGTAAAGAATCCTCCAGCAGTAGGGGATGTCTGTACGTTTACAGGGCTGACACCAGTTAAGAATGAACCTCCAACTGTATATGGGTTATAAGCTCCGTCACTTGAATCTTTGATTGCATAACTTCTACTAGCAGCAGTAGGAGGAAATTCAAATGTATAGCTTTTTCCTTTAACAAGTTTTCTAGCGGTTGGCCCTTGCTGAGTTACGCTAGAGTAAACAGTTGGTAAATTAACATTGCCTGAGTAATCTCCATATCCACTACTTCCGTTATGTCCTGAGTCAATAGTGCTACCCATACCACTATGAGCAGTACAGTAATATCCAGTTACCATTGCTGCGTAAGGAGGCATCTTAAGAGTTACAGTTGCACCAGCACTTCCTACAGTTCCAGCCCTTGTAACATAACCACCATCCTGTGTTGATAAAGGTACTGAGCCATTAAATATGCTGACCGCAAAATCTAGTTCATGCGTTACGTTAGAAGCGTCAGATACATCAAAGATATAAACAGAGTTAGCTCTTAGATATATATAAGGAGCCTCGACACCATCTAAATAAAATTTACTGTTAGCTACAGTAACCGCATAAGTTTTAGTTTCGTATGGAGGGTAGTTTGTGCCATGCAGCAAAGTAGCAGTATGGGTACTACTTACGACTAATCTGTTATATATAAGAACTGTATCGTTTGGTATATCGTGGTTTGGTGCTTCCTTGACTCTTAGGACTTGACCTTTAGTTCCAACAGGTAACCTGGTATTTGTTGTATTATCTTTATCTCTTACAAGTAAGTCTCCAGATGTAGTCAAGACATCAGCACTAGGAGCATTAACTAAAGTAGCAAAATTAGAATCAGCAGCAGGGTTACTACTACTAGGAATAACATAGTATAAAGTAGCTCCTTGATAAATATAAGTTGCGTTATTGTATTGAACTATATCTCCTTTTTTAAAGCCTTGCCCTATTGAATAAGTTCCCCTGTAATTAAGACCAGATGCCATCTGAGTATAATTGGTACTGTCTTGCGAAGGTGCAGTATTTTGAGCATTAGTTAAAGGTAGTATTACTAGATAACTTGTGCCTTCAAAGTAAACTATGTCATCAACTTCGTATGCGGTTGCAGTAGTCCAGTTACCCTTCCAAGTAAACTTGAGTTTTCCTAAATCAATTTGTGCCATAATTAAAGTAGTTCGAGAATTAAATGCCCATTACTGTTAATGGAAAACTTAGGAGCATTTGGAGCAGTAGTGGATAATACATCCTCGCCTAAAAAGTAGGCATGACTACCTCCATTTTGGACGAAATCTTCTGCTTTGTAAACAGTAGTATCGTTGGCTTCATTATATGTCATTTGCAATGTTCCGTCACTTAGCTTTTTAAAACCTACAAATATTGACCTACGAGCTAAGTTAACTGCTGTAATTGCTGAAGCTGAAGCACTATCTTTAAAGCCCTCAGCTTCGTCTCTAAATACTTTAGTTTCATCCTTATAATCTTCAGCCTGGTCTGCCGATTGCGCTGCTGCTGTTTGAGCTGTATTTGCAGTAGATATACCTTGATTAAGTTGTAATAAATTAACTGCGTCTGTATCTAGTGTCGCTGTTTCCACATTTTTTATTTTCTTACCACCAGCATTAAAGTCTCCGACCATAGGCACAGAGCCATCTGTCTTAAGAAAACCAGCAATATTATCATCTACATAACTTTTAGTCGTAGCATCCTGTGGATTTGTAGGGTCTTGAACATTAATTATTGGGTTGTTACTTGCGTCTAATCCTACAGGTGTAAAGTTAATACCAGCGTCAGTATCATCTTTTGCTTCCTGGAGTCCATACAATAACTGCAATACAGCAGTATCGAGGTCACTAGCTGTTAATGTCGAACCATCCACAAAATCCACCAGGGCATTAAGCAATGGGGTTTCTCTACTAATTAATATTTCTATTCCTGTTTTTGGTGCGCCTGTGGTTTCTTGCTCGTTAGTTGCTACAGAGTTAAGAGGTGCAAACTCAATAGTAGTGTCGTTTATATATACAAAATTAGTATTAGCTATTTGGTTTAAAGATACAATAATGTGATCCTTTTTAACGTATGGAAAAGGAATTTGAAATTGTCTTGTAGTTCCGTCTCCAGAACCTTGGAATTGAGCAAAAGGCATTAACCTGTTCTAACGTCTGAATTTACTATAGATCGCCAAGCCTCAACTTGGTTGGGGAAATCATTAGTAGTTTGTGCTACTTCTTTATTTAATATCTTATTTTCATTTTGTAAATGTTGCAAATATGGTTTTGTATTAATAAAATATCTTACTGCTGCATCCCTGTATTTTTTAGCTAATTGGTCTATAGCATATAATTTTGTCAGCATTGCACGTTTTGACACTATATTTCTAGGCAGACCAGTTGCGTCAAACTCTGGATCATAGTCAGGTAATTCTTTGTAGGCATCACTATTAATTAATCTTTCCAGGTCTTGCGCAAAAGTTAAGCCACTTCCATTTGGATCTTTGAGAGTAGTCATTAATTCTCTAAACTCCATAAATTCCTGGTTACTCATTACATAACCCTTAATGCCTAAGCTAGTTCTTGTACTAAATCTTGGGTATGCACCAAAACCATGTAGCCTGGATAACTCTTTATAAACAGTTCCGTTTCTTTCTTTAGTTGGTCTAAACATTGCCAATGGATGTATGTTCATTACTAATGATCTTAAAAGAGGATTTTTAATATTTTCAGCTCCATAGGCATAGTCATATTCTACTGGCTGTCCATAAATAGGATCTAGTTCTGGTGTTCCAAATAGATTTTGTAATCCAGGTATTTCACTTAATAACTCCGTTGCCAGGTCGGATGCTGTTGCGTACCAGGTTCTTTCTCCTGTTGTTGCATTTACCGATTCATTTATTAAGTATCTTTTATTATCAAATCCAATTCTTGTTTGCCTTAACAAAGCTAATGGCATTTTCATATAACGAGCAATAGTTGTTTCAAGCATATTGCGTTTACCAGTATGTATATATTGGTTGCCACTTTCTTCTGTTTGCATTAATTCTGTAATTAAATCATAAAAATTACCAATATTAGCCATAACACTTTTTCTAAAGTAACCAACAGTATTTTCTTTAACAGTATCCCCTATAGCTTTAGCTGCTGTGTAGCCATCAAATCTTCTTAAAGTATGAGCATTAGCAATAATATATGCTTCCTGAGCCTTATCGCTGTAAACAATTTCATCATTTTCTGTATATGGTATTTCAAATTGATCGTCTCTAGGCATACGTTTTATAGCATCTACATATCCTCCTATTGAACCAAAAATGAAACTAGCGGTATCAAACATATCCAATGAATACCAATCTGACCATTCATTACTTCCAGGAGTTCTAAATCTTATTGCGTTTGGAGGTCTGTGCATATATCTATTTAATCTATCTCTGTTAGGGTTTGTACTTTGTGGGCCACTAAATTCAACAAGTCCTGTAGCTACAGCTCCAATACCTAGCGCAAATAAATGTTGACTTGTAGCTATTTCTCCTATAGCTCTTTCTCTTTGGAATAAATCTTCTGATGTTATATCTCTCCAATAACTATCTACCAATCTGTTAGTTGGTAAAGGCAAATGCCTTAATGCACTTTTTACTAAGTTTAATGGAGTTCTGTTTGTTGGGAATACGACACCTAAAAGCGGTACTGCTCTTGTAGCTTTATGTATTCTTTTTGAAGGATAATTTAAAATTTGCTGACCAAGCTCGTCAAAACCTGTTTCAGTAGAAGAAAGACCTTTTCCAAAAACTCTAAATTGATCGTTAGTAGGTTCAGATGCTTTAGTAAAATATTCTAAATTGTTTAAATCAGCATCATTTCTGTATTGCTCTGCAAATTCTAAAATATCCTCTGGTTGTGTTAATCCTTTTTCTTGCGCCCTTCTTATTCCGTATTCAACTGTTCTTTCATTTCTGTCAACTTCTATGCTGTCGGTAAAGTTTACATAATCAACAGCTTGCCTTGCGTGAACACTATCCATAAATCCACCTTTTATTACGCTTCCATCTGGCATTTCTACATCTGCCAATGATCTATTTAATGCTGCTTCTGCTTTTTTATGCGCTTCATTAAATATTCTAGGGTCGTGCATATCAAATCCCTGAGCCATTTTTTGGAATAACTCTTGTTCCATTAGCCTGGCATATTCATAGGAAGGTGCAACTGTCATACCAACTAACGTATCTAACCCACTCATAACTCTCGAAGCTCCTGATCCAAAAGTAGTTTTAACTCCTTTAGTTAAATAATGTGTTGCCAGTATTACTGGATTTGTTTCTGGATTTGTTAAATGTTTAGCTACACCCTTACCTCCACTTAACATTCTCCTTGCTTCGTCATCTATTTCTTCTTGAACATAATCATCAAATCTTCTTATTTTTGGTTGTTTATTTGGATTTTTACTTTTTCTATAGCCATCTGCCTCGAAATAGCCTCTGTTAATATTTCCAAAAACTTCATCATGTTTTACAGCAGATAAAGCCAATCTAAAAGCGTGTGCAGCATGAACAAAATATCTAAGATACATAGTCAAGTTTAATTGCTGCCTCATTCTTGCCATTCTTGCTCCATCCATATCTCCAGCAGCTAAAGCCTTACGTTTTGTTTTTCCAGCTCCCATATATTGTGAATAAGGTAAAGTAACAGCTCTAAATAAACTACCTCCTAAAACTTTTCCAAGTGTTGCAGAGTTCAAGAAAATACCATTCCTTGCTATTTGAGCAATTTTTTCTTGTGTTAACTGACCTTTACCTACATTGTCTAAACCTTTGGCAAAATTAGTCATAAAATTATTCATTGATTTAGTTCTGTCTTTATATAAATAAAGTGATTCAGCAATAATTTCCATAATTTCTCTAGCTCTTTTTGTAGGTTT
The DNA here is from genome assembly GCA_002721875.1 of Chloroflexota bacterium. The sequence continues at coordinate 24,075 of PBLU01000018.1, forward strand.
GTTATTCATAACGCTTTCATAATCCTTTTTACTCATTAAGTTTTCAAAAATATTTTCTTGTTCTAATACAGCTTTTTTAAATACACCAGGAATAGATTGCTGTTCTGGTATATCTGCTGGATCTGAACCTTCTTGTATCTGCGCTTTTGAGTTAATTATTTTATTAGCTTGATTACTGTCTGGAACATAAATAATGTCGCCTGGTTGACCAAACTCTGTACCATCTACCCTAATTCCTTGATATTTCTTAGAAGCTAAATATTCAGCTAATGCTCCTTTCTGCTCAGCAGTTAATTTGCCATCTAAAACAGCACCAACATTTTCTATGTTTAATTCTTGTAATAACTTAGAAAGTGATTTATTTTGAGAAGTTAAATCAAGAATCATAATATCTGCATTTACGACTCCATCTACATAAGTACTTTTTTCTCGGACTTCTCCTCCGTCCATAGATTTAAAATATGTACCTTTTCCTAATCCTTTATCTTGGACTAATCCAGCTTCTTCTACTCCTTTCTCAAGAGCTGTTGTACCTGTTTTTGTTGTAGCTACATCTACTTCTATATGTTGATATGGAGGTATAAACATTTCTTGACCGCCCAAGAAATCCATTTGCTGCATCCTTAAGTTTTGCGCAGAGGGTCTATTAACCTCAGCTATTGCAACGCTTACTTTCATTGCATCTTCCCATAAAGATATTAATAATGATTTTGATGTACTATCGTTGGGGTTTAATTTTATATCTAACGCTACTTCTTTCATTTGCTGTATCTGTACGTCTCTTTGTAAAATTATTGCTGCTTGGGCGACTTGTTTTTGCAATGCGTTTTTATCTCCTCTCATTGCTTTTTTGTGCAAAGCCAATATTTCATCTGTTCTAAAATTACTTTCTGTTATTAATTGCAAGCCTAATCTTTTCATGTTTTCCATAGTAAAAGAAGGCACTTTTGTAGCATCTTCTCTTGTTCCTAATAGTTCAAACAAGCTAGTTTCAAATGCTTTATTAGTAGCAATTAAATCGGCTTCGCTAGTTGGTATATATCTTTTGCCATCTGGATTTAGTTTTCTATTTATTAATCTTCTATATAATCCGTCCATTGCTTCTTCAATAGTCATATCTCCGTCTCTTATTGCAACCTTTATAGTCTCTAAGTTTTCTGTAAATTCATCTGGATTTAATGCAAAACTAGCTGGTTCTGGAGCTGTATTGCCTGGTATATTTTTTGCAAAACGAAAAGGTCTAGGAGTTCTTTCTGCTAATCTTCCAGCTTGTGCGTCTCTAAATATATCTTTATAAGTTTTAAAGCCATAACCCGAAAGTTTGTTGTTTATTTTTTCTGCAATTTCTTTTAATTTTCTAAATGGCTGTAGCCAAGTAGGTTCTTTGGCAAAATCAAGTTCATCAAATACTGAAAAAGCAAATGCCTGGACTTCTCTTTCACTCATTCTTTTAGCACCAAATAAATATTTTTGATGTTTAGGATAGAAAGATGCGACTATTTCCCTTAACTGTCTATCTACTGCTGGACTATCTAATAGTCTTTGCTCTTTAAGAGTTAAATATCTATCTTGTATTCTATGGAATGATTCATGTCTCAATGTCTGCATCATTGATCCAAAGTTTATAAAATGACTTTTATAAGTCATTGCAAGAATTATTAAATCTTTTGCAGGGGTTGAACCAAACTTGAATACACCTTTAGCTCTACCAGTTCTACCTATTGCGCTAGGAGGTAAACCATAGTCGGCTGCTGCCTTTGCAGTTATTTTAGGTTCAATAGCATCAACAAGACGTAAGTTTTGGACGTTCGCACCAGCTATTTTTCTAGCTATATCAACTAATTCTTGCGCTTGCTGTTCAGTAAGATTTACGTCAGCATTAACATGATCGTTACCCATGTTTGTATATATATCATCTTCCAACGCAAACTCTAATTGCTCATTATTTTTAGGATCAAGTGGATCAAAATTCTTAGGGTTAGTCGAGTCTTTGTATTCTTTGTTGTATTTATCCTGGAGTTTTTTGTTTGCTTTCTTTACATTTTCATTTTCTATTTCTCTTAAATCATCTAGCTCGAAATCCCCTTTCTTTAAATTTTTGTCAAACATTTCTGGTTTATATCTAGGATCTTTTCGTACCCAACCTCGTTCGTCAGTATAGTTTCCTATAATTGTAAATCTGCCATTTCCTAACATTTTTCCGCCTCTAGTTGCTATTGGCGCTTCTATCGAATATTCATAAGCTCTACTATTCTCTAATATTAAAACTCCGTCCTCTGGATCTTGTGCTGCTAATTCTTTTAATTGGTTTTTTATTTTTATAAAACTTTCATATTGTCTGTTTGAAGGTATGCCAACCTCTTCTAAAAACGCACGAAATTCTCCGTCTTTAGCTGAAGGTTTTTTGTTCCATCTATTACCTGTAATATATATAGCTTTATCAATATCATTAGCAAACTCTATTTGATATTTTCCATATCTAGGTTTTGCAGTACCAGCCCATTTTTCGTTATCAAACCTTAAAGTCATTGGATGTCTAACCTTTAATATCTTCCACATATCAGCAAAAGTTACTCTACTTACATCCCCTAGTTCTTTAAATTTAAAACCACCTCTTGTACTTATAGGTAATTTTTTCTTATTAGCATTAGTAACAGTACTCTTTAATGTTTCTCCAATCTTTGAATGATTTTTGTTTAACGAACCATTGTTACCTACTAATTCATCTTCTATGTCAAAAATTTCTTGCTCTGAATATCCCTGCAATAGTTCTTCTTTTTCTTTATTTACAACTTTTTGTACTTCTTCCCTGCTAATAGGCTCAGGCTTTTCGTTTCTTAAAAGGTCGTTAGCTTTTTCATTTAACTTAGCATCAACTTCTTTTTGTACTCTTGCTGGCTCTGATTCAATCTTAGTTAGAGGTGCGTCATCCCCTGCCATAGCTGATTTTATTGTTTCAAAGTTATTTTTTATTATTTGATTTGCGCTAATTTTATTAGCTTTCATTTGAGTAGCTAACTCGTTAATTAATCTGTTTGTATCTGAAACTGTATATGCTAAACCCTCAAACCTTTCAACTTGTCTTTCTGCCTCAAGCCTTCTATCAACTGAATCGTCATAAGCAATTTTGTTTCCTTGTACTTTTTCAATAGCAGCTTTTTTATTTTTTTGAGTTACAGCTCTTAAACCGCTTATTTCTGTTCTAAGTGTTTTTAAAAATGCTTCAGCTATAGCGCTTATTTCTGGTAAATTATTTTCTTTTGACCATTGCTCTAGTCCAGGTAAAGTGCCTTCCGTAACTGTTTCTACTGCTCTAGTAGATGCAAGCATTATTTGTCTGATTCGATCTGCGCTAAATTTTGTATTTTTAGCAAATTTACTATAAACAAAATTAATTGATTCAACACTAGCTCCTTCTACTGAGCCAAGCGCTAACGCTTTATTGTATGGAAGTTCTTTAGTCGCAACTTTATCTAAAAGATTTCTTGGTAATCTTGAAAGCTGAGTGCCTTCAATCATTAATGTATTTGTTAAAGTAATACCTTTCTGCGCTAACGACTCTAATGTTTCTCCACTATTTTGCATAAACAATGCAACATCTATTGCGGTCATAGATCCTTTGATAGATGCGCCTTGAGCAATATTCTTTAAAGCTGATATTGTTTGTGCTTCTCTAACTGTTGCTACATCTACAAACCTTACATCTACTTCTCCTATTCCTGATCTTTGAGCAAGGTCTAATCTATTGTGACCATCAACAATATAGACCTTACCCACATCCCCTATTTCTCCTGTTGTATCTCTCCATACTGTTAGCAAGTCAGCTAAGTTTGGATCAAAAGTACTAGCTTCTTTAAGAGATCCACTTACCCCTTTCTTGTTAAATTTACCTTCTGATTTAACTTGAAATACATCTGGACGAACTGTTAAGTCAGTAATTTTAACCTTTGCAACTTCTCCAGCAGTAGGAGCAGCTAACCCAACGCTTGTACCTAGCTCATTAGAAAATCCTCTATCCGAGTCAGGTCTTATTTGTGATTGTATTTTTTGTTCTGCTACAAATTCTTCGGTAGCTTCGCCAAGTTCTTTTGCAGCCTTTTTAACTATATTCTGTGACTTCTTGACTTCAGTTTCAAGATCAACTTGTTTTTGTTCTGTATATCCTGTTTCCCATTGTGGATCTTTTATCTCTCCTTCTTTTTTGTAATAACCTAATAAATCTTTTCCAGGTGCATCTTCATCTACTTCTCCTATTCTTATAGGTTGCCTAACCTTTCCATCTAATGCTCTTTTTGGCTGAGGTGTTTGTTGTTCTTCTATTGTTTCAGCTTCTATTGTATTTTCTTGATTACCTTTAGTTTTTTCATCTGCGTCTAATTTTGCTCTTATCTTTTTGTAGTATTCAATTGCGTCATATTCTTTCTTTAAATTATCAGCGTTATCTATTGCTGCTTCAAAAATTTTCCACTTGCTTAAATAGTTAACCATTGGCTTAATTATTCTTGCTTCCGCAGAGTCAACTATTGATCGCAAATAATTTTCAGCAATTTGATACCCATAATCTTCCGCAGTTTTAGTTCCAATAGATTTATCTAACAAATCAAGTTGTGTATTTTTTGTAGGAAATTGCCCTGGAAAAGCTCCTTTAAATCCGCCTTGACCAAACTTTCTTGTTAAGTTTAACGCTTTACCTCCAGCTCCAAACGCTACACCCATAGGTATTCCGTTAATTATTTCATTTACAAATAATGATTTTATTTTTGCTTCGACAAATGAATCATTTAATCTAGCGTTGTTATTAATTCCTTCTGGTAATAAATTATCCATTAAAGAAGGTTGGTATGGATCTCCTAAAATAGTTTCTGCTATAAGCGAATTTCTTGCTCCTTCTACTGAATTTTTAGCTACAAACTTACTTACCTTGCTTACTCTTGGCATATTAACCTTCATCCAACTTATAGCTTTAGCAAACTGTGGAGAGGCAGCTTTAGCTTTCTTAAATACGTTTGCAGCATATACATATTCATCTGGTAGTCCAGGAGTTAATGCTTTAGCAGCAGCAAAGGTTAAAAAGAATGGTGCTACTTCTCCAGCAAAAGTTGACCCCATATCAGCTAATGGTCTGCCAGTATCTATAACTGGAAAACCGCCAACCAGTTCGTCAAAAGATGCACCTTTACCGCCAAGTAATCCCCAGTTTTCGCCAGCCAATCTGTCTTGACCACTCATAGGTTCAAAGTCAGGATCATCTTTTATTTGGAATGGATCTTTATTATCTGCAATATCTTGGAATATATTTTTACTTATAAGTCCTGTACCCATAGCATCTGCTATGCTCATTCTGTTATTTATATCGCCAAGTTTTTTAAAAAATTCTGGCAAACTTTTTTTATCTATACCAGCTTTTATTGCTTTCATTGCCAAAGCATTAGCACCAACTACATCCCCTGTTAGCATTTCTGCCATAAATCCAGGCATATCCATCCTTACCATGTCATTCAAAGTATTATTAATACCTGTAACACCACTAATAGCGGTTCTATCTACAATTCTTGCTAAGTCTCCTAATGCGTTTCTTAATCTAAACTGACCTTTTAGTTCTTTTGGAGCATACTTTCCTTTGTAATCTTTGCTGAAAATATTTAATTTGTCGTATAAACCTAAAATTGGTGTTGACATTTTTGTGTCTCTACCTACTCCAAACCCTAAATCGTTTTTAAATTTTTCTGTGTAGTAATTATCAGAATGTATTTCTTCTCCACTTGTATCTACTGGTGTAAAATCTGTCTCTATATCATCTTCTATTTCAGTAGTCATTTCTTCTACTGGATTCATTAAATCAAATAATGCTTCATTAAAAGGTTTAGCATCAGCAACTTTTGTATCTCTAGCTTCTAAAGCCTGGTCAGCTTTAACTTCTTTATCAGATATAATTAGGTCTTTTTCTGTTGCCATACTTATAAACCTAAATTTTTGTTATATTTATATATCATAACCTTTGCATCTTGAATTGTCTCTATCCCATTTAGTGATAAGAGAAATTCTTTATGTTGAGGAAAATCTTTAAGGTTTGCTGGAATACTAGAATGATTGTAGTCAATAACTCCATCTGTAACCGCTTCTGGATATAAATTTTTTATACTGTTTTCTGTTTCAAAAATAATAAAATTACCTAAATCAACACCATCCTCTCCTCCATATTTATCTGTAGCCTCTAGTAAAGAAAAAAGATTTTCTATATTTCTATGAGCTGTGTTTAGTTTTGACCTCTGCCCTCTACTCCAAGTTTTATGATCTTTAGTGCCTTCCTTATATCTTGTTTGATTTATGTCGTTGCTGTATGACTCATGCGGAGATATATAAACACCTCCTACAGTATGTCCATCACGACCACCAAACATTATATTAAGATAAAAATGTGTGCCAGCTTTGGGATTAAAAACAACTCCATTAGGAGAGTCTATATGCAGAACAAAACTGTATTCTTCAGTTCCAGCCCTGTATAAATCATTTGCGTCAAAGTTTGCTTCAGATAATCTATTATCAATAATATTTCCGTAATTTCCATCAGAGTTTCCAACAAAACTTGTACCAGGCTCAGTTTCTCCATACCAGCTTGACGTGTATTTGTTTCCTGTAACTGATGGGTCAACTCCTTCAGTATCAAAAAATTGTGCAAATACTCCGTTTTCTTTATCATCCCTAACTCTGTTATTTAATTGCGTCCTTGTTACTTTTTGACCATCTGAAGTCATTTCAAAGTAAGTATCTATTAAATATTTTTCTACGCTTCCTCTAATTTGTTCCCAAGCTGCATTTATTTCAGTATCACTAGCTTGAGGCTTACTGTTTTTATAAGTCTTTTTAAATTCATCTTCTTGATTTTTTAATGATTCGCCTACTGCGGTTGCTACAATACTGCCCTCCATTTCTAAAATATTTTTATGAGTATCCGCCACTCCTGATTGTAAATCAATTACATCTTGACCATATATACCAGCTAATGCTTTATAGCTTGATAAATATTTAGTACAAGCATTACTGTTTTCGCCAGCTAGTAAACAAGCCTGTGCATCTTTTTTTAGTAACTTTACATCTGCTCTAAACTCTGTTGGAGTTAAATCATAAACAATATTTTTTAAAAGAGTATCTCTACTTTTTTCTAATTCTTCTATTCT
>PBLU01000019.1 GCA_002721875.1 Chloroflexota bacterium
CAAAATGCATATTACTAGATATTGATGCATCAGATACTCTACCATCAGGTTCGGTAAATAAACAAAGGCCAAAATCACATCCTTCTTTTTGAGGATTATAATTCTTAGGATTACATTTACCGTTATTATAACCATTTTGATATCCTGAATTATGAAATTCTTCTAGATGATCACAATACTTTTTTTCTAATTCCATTGCAGAATTAACATTATTGCTATCTAAAGCAGCTATATAAACTGGATTAATTAAATCCCAATTAGAAGTTGATTCGTCAAAAAATAGACTTTCAGAAACACAAAGCCATTCTTTTATTNNATCAATACCATCTTGATCTAAAGATTCAGCCTGAAAAATATATGCTTCTAATTTATTTGTACATTCAACTTTTGGTAAATCAGCTTCAAGATAAGTATGTTGTTCTTCTAGNTTTTGATCTGAAGTTTCTTNAAAATTAAGACAACCTAATATTANAAATAAAGATAAGAATAAAAATAAATTTTTCATGTAGTTAATTATAGATCTTTTCCTAGATTAAAAGTTAAGATAGAGTTACATTATAAATAATGACTATAATAGGCTTTTTTGTATTCTTTATAAAGAAAATTCTTCCTTTAATTGTTGGGTTAGCAATAGTAGGAGGTTCTATCTATTTGGCTTATAGTTTGATAATGAGACTTTAGAAAATAATTAAACTACTTCAACTTGGTTTTGTATAAATCCTANACCTTCNAGGCTTATACTTACTTTATCGTCTTTTTTTAGAGGTACAATTTCATCATTTTTTCTAGAAATAGCAAAACCTCCTGAAAATTGTAAAACTAAATCTGGAGGAGAATCATGAATAACAGTTGATCTTACTATTTCTGAAGGTGAAGTCTTAAATTCAGTAATAATTGATCCAGAGCCTACTTTTTCATTATTTCTAAAATGATTTATCTCAAGCTTAAGTTCTAATGGTTTATTATTTATATCATCATCTTCCATAGATAATATACATGGACCTACAGATGCACACCCGGTAAATACCTTTGAAGGAGTTACCCAAAATTCTGAATTAGATCTCAAGTTCCCAGCAACTTCATTTCCCACCGAAATTCCTACAAATTTACCTTTGTAAATTATAAATACAATTTCACCTTCAGAAATTGTTCTTTCTGTGTCAGATCGTATACCTATTTTTTCATAAGGCCCAACTAATCTATCATTAGATCCTTTATACAAAATGGTTGAAACTTGAGGATTTTCAAATGCTTTTTCATTTTTTATATCCAAATTATCTATCTGATCTTTTGAAAGAATTAATCTATTCCCAAAGCCTTCAGCCCACATTTCATCTGGTTCTATAGGTTTAATTATTCTAGCTGGACCCTTTTTATCAATTGATGATTGTATTAATTTAGATAAATTATAAGTCTTTCCTTTATCTTCTAATATTTTCTTTGTTATTTCATCAATCTTAGTTTTAGAAATATGACTTGTTTCAAGTAGGGTTCTATAATCCTTAACAAGATTATTTATGCTAGTTAGAGAAGTAAGCTCATCTTCAGAAGTTTGTACACACAAATGAATAGATCCAAATTCTTCCATTATTCTAAAATATTTCATAAAAGCTCCAAATAACTATTATTGACTTATAAACTATATATCAAATTATTACCAAAAGACTGTTTGATTATTTTGAATAATTGAGTTTAAGAATTTCCCCTTGAAATATCTTTTTTTTGTTGGTTCATAGTAAGTTATCATTTGATTCTTTATAAGATCTTTTGACATATGATCATAGATTAAAGTAAGTGTTTTATAGTTTTCATGTAATATTTTTCTGCTAAAACTTAGGCTATATTTTTTATCTTCTACAAATCTTAAGGTTTTATTTTGATAAAACTGTCTCCAAATATTTAATGGAGCTTCTAATTTGGTATACTCATCATNAAAATTAATCAGTTTTTCTGAGAAAGATTTAATTTGAGAAAAATCTATTTCCATNGTTTCTTCATAATTGATAATCTTTGGTTTTCTATTATTTTGTGAATAATTTTTTTTATAATCAAACTTTATTAATACTTTTCTAAAATCATTCATACAAGTAATTAGCTTTAGATACTATTTTTAACTTCATATAGTTTTTTTGCTATAAATTCGACCAGATCTCTGTTCTTTAGCTTAGATTTCCAGGAATTTGGAATATCACTGTAACCGTAATAAGCACCTCCTAATTGTCCAAAAATAGCGGCAGTAGTATCTGCATCATCTCCTAGATTTACTGCCATTAATGCACCTTCTCCAAATGAAGAACTACGATGAAATACCCATAAAGCTGCTTCTATAGATTCGGTTATATTAAGTGTTCCCCTTATTTCTGAAAGATTTTTTTTTGCATATGAACCTTTAGCAATAGTATCTATTAATTTATCTAAAGGATTATTTTCCCATAATTTTGATTCATAACTTAAAATAGATTCTTTATCTTTNCCTTGAAGAGCCTTAACAATCATCGATCCATAAAGCCTACATGCATCTATGCAAATAGGATTATTATGAGTTGATTTTGAACTGTCCCCAGATTTAGCTATAGCCTCCATTAAGTTATCTGAATAAAAAAGTGGTATAGGTGATAATCTCATCAATGCACCATTTGTAGCTTGGTCTTTTACAGGCTTTGGAATTCCTGATTCTTTATAATTTGTTATTGCTAATCGAGCTGTTGGACCACAACCATATCCCCAATCTTTACAACTTAGGTAACCTTCAAATAACCATTCTGAAAAACGATCAAGTTGATCATTTATATCAAATTCTTTTTTGGTAATAAGACTATCTGCAATACATAATGCTTGAGAGGTATCATCAGTCCAAAATGTATCATCTTGCATATCCATTATTCTTTCAAATGAACCCCTAGATTTTCCTTCTACTAAGCTACCCAGCTGATCTCCAATAGCTAAACCAACAATTGATCCCATCCATTTATTCATCAAGGGTAATTTATTATTTGAATCTTTTTTCATATTAAACTTTGCAATTTATAAATATATTAATATAGTTTTTTTTTANATGTTGCATAAATACTAAAATCATTAAATAAATTACTAATTTATTAATAAATTTGATGTATAGTTCCTTCAATAGGTTTTAATTTTAGAGGGATTTTTGGGAAATAATACTAATAATTCAATAGATTATCTTTCATCATTAAAATATCCTGATTTTCTTAAGATGTGGCTAGCTGGTTTATTTGCAGGTTCTTCTCATTGGGCCCTAATTGTCGTTAGAGGTTGGGTTGTATACCAAATTTCTGATAGTAGTACGTATGTAGGTTTAGTTACATTTGCTGCCCTAATACCAATGGTTATAGTAAATCCTTTTATTGGATATTTAGCTGATAAATTTCAAAGAAGAAGAATACTTCAAATAATGTTCTTTATTAATTTTGCTCATAATTTAGGTTTAGCATTTTTATATTTTTTAGACTTAATAGTTCCATGGCATTTAGTAATATTAGCATTTATTCAAGGATCTGCTAGAGCCTCACAAATGCCATCAGGTCAGGCATTAGTTCCAAATATAGTGCCTCAAAAAAATTTACTTAATGCAGTTGCATTAAATGCTTCTACAATTCATGCAACTAGATTATTAGGGCCTTTAGCTATAGCTCCATTTATTAGTTATATTGATAGTAATGAGAGGTCTATAGATGGTACAGATATTGCTTTCTTTATATGTACAGCTTTTTATCTACTGAGTTTTATCTTTTCAATGATGATTCAGAATAAATCAACTGGAAAAATTAATTCTGAGTCATTCTTTAAGGGTTTTGCTGAAGGAGTAAGTTATGTTCATTCAAACAAACCAATCTTAATCATTATTATAATTACGACATTACACTGCATGCTAACGATGTCTTTTGAGTCTATTCTGCCTTATTTTAGTGTAAACAAACTTGGAGCTGAGGGACCTGCTCTTAGTTTCTTAATGATGTGTGTTGGAATTGGAGCTTTAAATGCATCTGTTTTTCTTGCAGGTACTTCTAGTGAAAAACTTAAAGGAAAATTATTTTATTACTTTGCAATATTAAGTGGTATTGCTCCATTAGTTTTATCTTTCTCTACAAATTTATTGTTATCTATGTTTGGAACAGTACTGATGGGGTTGGGACAAGCAGGATTTATGATAATTTCTCAAACTCTTATACAGGTTTTAGCTCCAGATTATATAAGAGGGCGTATAGTGGGTATTTATGCAATGTATGCTGGAGGAAGCATGGCTTTATTTAATTTCATTAATGGCTTGCTAGCAGACTTAATTAATCCAGGATATTCTTTGGCGGTTCAAGGAANTTTATTTTCCTTAATAGTTATTATTTATAGGAANCAGAAAGTCTTAAGATTTATTTATTCAGGTAAAGCTAATCAGTTAGTTAAGGCTTAACTCCACGTTCTATCATGAGAATCTGGCTTATCCCAATCAGATGTATCTTGAAAAAATCCTTTGGGATAAATAGAAAATTTTGTATCAGCTCCATGGACTCCTTGAGATGATTCTGCTAAATGTTCTTTTATTACTTCATCATTTAGTTCTATTCCAAGACCAGGTGCATCAGTTACCTTTATAAAACCATTCTTTATCATAGGTCCCTCTTGCCCAACTAGATTTACCAAGTCATTCCACCATGGATTATCCACTGAGTGCATCTCTAGTGCTATAAAATTATCAATAGATGCAGCACAATGTACATTTGCCATTGCAACAACTGGAGAACCAGCTTGGTGTAAAGCAACAGGAATACCGGCTTCTCTGCAATAATCAGCTATTCTTTTAGTTTCTAGGATACCACCTGATGTTGCTAGATCAGGATGAGCAACAGAAATAGCTTTTGCTTCAACAAGTGGTTCAAAGCCTTCTTTGCAATAAATATCTTCACCAGTTGCGACAGGAGTATCTACTCGACCCTTAAGCATTTTCCATTGATCAACCAACTGCCAAGGTATCATATCCTCATACCAAGCAAGTGTAAATTTATCTAAAGCCTTACCAATTCTTATAGCATTTTCTACTCCCATATGTCCAAAATGATCTGAAGCTAGAGGGATTTCATAACCAATAATATCTCTAACTATCTTTACATACTCTTCCATTTTAGATATTCCATAGTCTGTTACTTGTATTCCTGTAAAGGGATGCATTACATCATTAGATTCTTCGATAAATTTTTTATTAATTACTCCATTTTTGTGCTCTGCTGCTATCCATAATCCAATATCCATCTTTAAGAATTCGAAACCATCTTTCATTCTTTNTTTTAATGAATTCCCCATTTCTTCAGGATCTTTCTTTAGGGGAGTATCTGCATAGACTTTTATATTTTCTCTGTATTTACCTCCTGCTAACATATAAGCCGGAATACCATAAGCTTTACCGGCAAGATCACATAAAGCCATTTCAATTCCGCATACGCCTCCTGCTAATCTTCCATGACCTCCAAACTGTTTGAGTTTTTGAAAAATTTTATCTATATTACATGGGTTTTGGCCTAAAATTTTACTCTTAAGGGATAAAGCATATCTTGCTGAGGCACCATCTCTAACTTCACCTAAACCATAAATATCTTGATTAGTGTATATTTTTATTATTGGCCATCTCCAACCACCCTCACCTATTACTGTAATTCTCATATCAGTAATTTTTAGATCAGAAGGTACAGAGTTATTTGATACATTGATAGACATTATTTATTCCTTTTCTTTTTTCCAATTTTCAAAGTCTTTTAACATTTCTTTTGAATATTCTCTATCTACTTCACCAGGTGTATAAATTCCTTCCATTATTCTTTGCTGTCCAAATTCATCTTTCAATCTTACGTCTTCTGAAGAAACTACAACTTCTTCCGCTAAATGAGGGGGGATAAAAATAATTCCAGTTCTTGTTCCTAATACAACATCACCTGGTATGCATGTTGCTTCCCCAATTCTTGTAACNCCATTTATTTCTGGCATAGAAACATTATTTATCGCACTTGGATCTAAACCTTTAACAAATGCATTAAAATCTTCCATTTCAAAAATTCTTTGTGTATCCCTAATTCCTCCGTCTACAACCATTCCTGTACCAGTTTTTGATTTTATTGCTGTTGTAAGATTATCTCCAGCAAATGTTCCATCAAAGACTTTACCAAAAAGATCCACAACTATTAAGTCATTATTTTCTAATTCATCAATTACCCAAGAATTTTGACCACCAATTCTTTTATCTATTTCNCCTTGATTTTCTATAGCTTGGTTTAAGTCTGGCCTTTGAGGAACGAATCTACATGTAACTGCTCTTCCAACTATAACTCTTTCAGGGTGTAAGTTATTCCAATTACCTGCAAATTGATAATTATAACCATTTTTTCGACATGTACCCCACGCTTCCTCAGTAGTAACTAATTTCATTCTTTTCAGTATATTGTCAGAAACAAGAGGCCTTGAGTTTTTATCTCTTTCTCCTTTCCATGATTTTGTAATGGATTTTATTATTTCTGGATTTGTTANTTTCATTATTTTTTCTCCTTAATTTTGTCCCATTCATCTCTAAGAATTGAAAAATAAACTATATCTCTTCTTTTATTTTGAGCTATAGTGTGTTTNCTAAAAACACCTTCTTGTTTCATATTTAATTTTTTCATTACCGATTGTGAAGGTAAATTTCTTGTATCTGTTTGAGCAAAAATTTTTTCTAAATTTATTTCGTTAAAACCGTATTCAAATATTCTTTCAACTGCTTCAGGAATAATTCCTAATCCCCAATATTCTTTTGATAGTGAATAACCTATTTCTGCTCTTTTTTCTTTAAGTTCCAAGTATAACCCAATACTTCCAATCATTTTNTCTTTNTATAAGATAGAAAATCTAGCATGTTCAGACCAAGGAGAATTAACTGCTTTTTGTACAAAGTCCTTTACACTTTCTTTAGTATGAAATTCTAGAAATCTATGCCATTCTTTATCTANAGAATACTTTTGAACAATTTGAGTATCTTCTATCTCGATTGGCCTCAATAGTAATCTTTTTGTTTTAATATATTTAGGTTTTTCTAACATACTTAATTAGGATATTTTTCCCAAGTTATTCCAGCAACATTAGAGTATTTTAAGGTTGCTTCATATGAAGGCTTAAATTTATCTCTAGGAATATGCTCTACTAATATTTGAGCACTTGGACATATTTCTTGCATTCTTTTCAAAAAATAAATTTGATCCATCATACCACTTCCTAAGTATTCTTCTTCTAATTGAAATAAAAGTGAATCTATAACCTTAAAATCTTTTAAGTCTGCGCTTATTGTNTATTCTCCAAGAAGAGTAAAGAATTCTTCAAGAAATGGTCTAGTATTNTATGCNTGTTCTAGTGAAGATAAAAAATTAACTGGATCTTGATTAAATTTTAGATTTTTAGACCCAACAGCATCAAAGAAATCTTTTACTTTTTTAGCAGAATAAACAGGTGAAACATATCCACCTTCTAACAATAAATACATTCCTTCTGATTCGGCAATCTTACAAATTTGTTTAGTTGAATCTACAAGCCTATCAAATACTTTTGGTGTATGATTTAGAGGATGTGGAAGCCATGCTCCATTTTCATTTAAGCTTCCAGGTCTAAGATATGTACTTGGGCAACCAAGTTTTACTGATAATATACACATTTCTTTAACAAATGAAATTGTATTTTTTCTAATACTTTCATCTGAACTTACTAGACCCCCACCATAAGTTCCTCTAGAATTTCCAATTGCTATAGAATTATTATGAAATCTTGATTTTATTTCTTTAATTGCTGCTTCTGAGTAAGCTGAGGGGTCAGAGACTACTACATTATGGACTGTATAACCTATATCAGCTACTTCTTTTAGATCTTCATTCGTATAAGTTAANACATCAAATTCATGNGGTATATTNCCACTATAACCTGCACCAGTTGTCCCTATCATTGAAGCTGCACCTAAATACATAATTACTCCTTTTTTGAATAACTTTCATAAAGTATAACAGTAAGATTTTTACCTGATATATGGAAATGATTGTTTGAAATATTTATATGCAGATAAGTACGCAAAAAATGTTCCTATAACTAGAACTAATATACTCAGCTCAAAATAATAAGAAAAATTAATAATTGGAGTTCCTATGATCATACCTATTCCTGTCATTTGAGTAATTGTNTTAGTTTTTCCTAATGATGAAACCTTNACTAGATTACTTCTNGAAAAACTTGCCATCCATTCTCTTAGTGACATAACAAAAATTTCTCTTATTATTATCAAAATTGTAATCACAAATAATATAATTGATTCTCTTTGATATATGAGGGAAATTAGTACTAAAAAAACTAGGAATTTATCAGCTATTGGGTCTAGAAATTCACCAAATTTAGATTCCAGCGATTTTCTTCTTGCGAAAAAACCATCAATAGCATCACTTAAGGAACCAAGTATAAAGAGAATTACAGCTGCAATGACAGAAAAAGTAGAATCAAAAAATAATAATGTAGATACAATTATTGCAAAAAAGAATCTTGATAAAGTAATTATTGTTGGAAAATATGTCATTAATTTTTTGTTTTCTGTTTTTAAATATAAACTAATTCTTATAATATGAGTATGAATATCTTAAAGTAATTTATCAAATGGAATCGTCTTATTTTAATTCAGGTATAAATAAAGCTAAACTAGGTCTTCACGATGAGGCCATAGAAGATTTTGAAAAGGCTTCATGGGAAGATCCTGATAATTTTGAAATCCAATTTAATCTTGGAACAGCTTATTTAACAATAGGAGAGTTTGAACAAGCAATAGTAAATTTAGATAGAGCTATTAAGATATCACCAAAAAATTCTGATGCTTGGGGAAACAGAGCAGTTGCTAAAGCTGCTATAGGTGAGGATTCTGAATCAGAAAAAGATAAAGANCANGCAATAGAATTAGGNGCTAATCCAGATGGTATTAATGCAGTTATAGANATAGTTAAGGAAAAAAGAGAAGGATCTGACCCATTTAAGAATTTAAAATAATATTTATAAAAAGAATCTTAATAACAATTCATTTACTCTATCTGGATTTTCCTGCTGCACCCAATGTCCTGCATTTTCAACAAGTTCAATTCCTTCAAACTTGGTCATTATAGTCTGCATTTTTTNTAAAGCTCCAGGCTTTTGATATATTCCCCAGTCGCTTTTTCCCGAAATAAATAAAGAAGGAACATCAATTCTATAATTGCTAAAAAGGGATAGCTTTTGTAAATTTTCATAATCTACAGAAGCTCTATACCAATTGAGTCCGCCTTGAAATGAAGTTTTAGAATATTCTTCGAAATATACTTTTATTTCCTCATCTGTAAGCCATTTACATTTCTTTATTTCTTGTTCCGTTGGCATATAGTCATTTACAGTCTCTGCCATATTTTTTTGTTTATCCATAATNTAATAAGTAGGCATTTTAGATAATTCTTTGGCGTCCCATAAATTTATTTCAAAAGGTTTATTATTTTTCCAATCAAAACTTTTATAGTGGTAATATGCTCTAATAAAAGATTTTAATCCTTGTTTAGAATTCATCATTTCATAATTAGCTGACTTTGTTCTGTAATATGATTGATAGTGTTTTCTAGGAAATTCTAATTTAGCCAAATCTTTATCTATTTGATCAGTTTCAGGAATATATTCATCTTTTGATTTAAAAATAAAAGATGGAGGACCAGTAAATGGTCCGCTCATAGTTACTAAGTTCTGAAATACATCAGGTCTAAGAAGGGTCGCCCAAGATGCAGGGCCTATACCAGAATCATGTCCAATAATTCCATGAACTTTATCGTAGTCTAATTTTTTTATAAGATTATATATATCTGAAACTAGATTCAACTGAGAATAATTAAATAGATTATTTGTGTATGTTAAATCTGAGTTCTTAGTGCTTCCAAATCCTCTTTGATCAGGGGCAATTACGTGAAAACCATTATCAGAAAGAACAGGCAGAATTTTTCTCCAACTATAAGATAATTCTGGAAATCCATGAAGTAAAATTATTAATTTAGAATCAGAAGTTTTCTTCCCAGATTCTAGATAATGCATATCAATGCCATTTATATCCTCAGCATAATTAGATTTAATATCTCTTGGAAGCAAATCTTGATAATAAGAATTTATTTTAGAATTCAATAGGTTTATTTGTTATTTATTTATAATTAAAGAATATATATTTTGTATATTATATAAACAAAAAATCNATATGGTGAAAAATGTTAGATAATTCTAAAGAAGCATTTCTTAGTCAATTAAAGCTTAAAAATATAAACTTATCAAATGAAGATTTTAATCAATCTTACAAAACATATCTAAATTTTAGAAAGATTTATGCTTCAATGAAAAATCAAGATATTGATAATTTTGAACCAAGACAAAGATATTTTGGAGAATGATATATGAATAAAGAATTATATTACTTATCTATTAATGAACTCAACTCTATGTATTTAGGAAAGGAAACATCTCCTGTAGAAGTTACAAATGTTTTTTTGAAAAGAATAAAAAAATTTGATTCAAACTTAAATTCATACATTGAAGTATATGAAAAAGATGCAATTGATAACTCAAAGTTAGCAGAAAGTTCATTATCTGAAGCTTCAACAAATAAGTTAATTGGAATCCCTTTAGGTCTCAAGGATCTTATAGATATCAAGAATAAAATTACAACAGCTGGTTCAAAAATATTAGAGAATAATACAGCAGAATGTGATGCTAAAATTACTAAAGATTTTATTGACTCAAAGTCAATAATCTTAGGTAAAACAAATCTAGTTGAATTTGCATTTGGAACACTGGGTATTAATACTACAACTAGAACTTGTAGAAATCCTTGGGATATGAANAAAGTTCCCGGAGGATCAAGCTCAGGTTCAGCNGTATCTGTTAGTAGTGGGTTAGCCACATTCGCCATAGGTACGGATACNGGNGGTAGTATAAGGATGCCTGCTGCATTATGCGNTATTACAGNATTTAANNNTACCTATGGAANAGTGTCTAGAGTTGGAGTAAAAGACCTGAGTTGGACTATGGACCACGTTGGACCAATGGCTAGATCCGCTAATGATTGTTTAGAAGTGATGAAGGTAATTTCTGGATATGATTCAAGAGATAAATACTCATTAGATAATCATAAAGAAAATTTTATAGATTCAAAAAAAATAGATAGAACTAATATGAAAATTGGTATTCCTAAACAATATTTTTTTGATGATGTAGATAGTGAAATTTTGAAAAGAGTAAATGAATCAATAGAAATTTTCAAACAACTTGGTTATCAAATAATTGAAATTGATATGCCATTTGTTAGTGATGGTAGAAATATAAATATTGGAGTCTTAATACCTGAGGCTATATCTATACATAGAAAATTTCTTGGAAGATCAAAAGAATATACAAAAACTGTAATAAATAGACTTTTAGGTGGCTTAGGAGTTACTGCAGATGAGTACTTAGATGCGTCGAGAGCAATGTCTTCGTTTAATCAAAAAATGAAAGTAAAAATGAGTAAAATTGATGCAATAATAACTCCAACAGTACCAGTACTTACGCCTAATATTATAGATTCATATAATCCAAACACTATAGAGGCAAATTCTATGGGTAAATTTACAGGAGTTTTTAATCTAACTGGACAACCTTCTATTTCAATACCTTGTGGACTGACTAATCAAAATTTACCGGTTGGATTAATGATTTCAGGAAAAATGAAAGAAGACTTGAAAATTTTAAAAATTGCTAGGGATTTTCAAAATAATTCTGATTTTCACGAGCTTAGACCAAATCTAAGTTAAATGATTACCTTTATTTAGCGCAATATTTAACTTTTCTATAATATCTAATGCAGATTCGGGAGTTATTTCTACTGTAATTCTTGAATCAATAGGGTTCATATCATTTTTAAAACTTAAAGTTATAGAGTGCTCACAATCAACATATGTAGAATGATCATAATATATATCACAAGAGTCTAAGGGTATCCATGATTTTATTTTTTTCCCAGAACCCTTTACTTTAGCTTTTTCAGCAATCATTGTACACATTTGTTATCTCCTTAATTTTTCTTCTACAAAATCAAATATTTTATCCCAAGCATCTACAGATTGTTGTTGTCTATAGTAAGGTGCATGATAATACATAAAACCGTGACCTGCTCCATCATATCGATGAAAAGAATATTCCTTATTATTTTCTTTCAATAATCGTTCATGCTCATTTACTTCTTCTGGAGTAGGAGAAACATCGTCATTTCCAAATAGACCTAATAGTGGTGCAGATAAAGATGAGGTTAATGTTGAAGGAGATTTAGGTTGTTTTTCGCTTAATGCATCATCTTTCATGACAACATTTCCACCCCAACATTCAATTATTGCTTCAAATTCATTTGACATACATCCAGCTAAAAATGCATGTCTTCCTCCAGAACAAGTACCAAATATTCCAACTTTTTTACTAGAATTAGGAAGTGCTTTTAGATAATCTGAAGAACCTAATAAGTCATTCATTGCTTGATCATCTGATATTCCTCCATTAGATCTAACTTCTGCAGCTACATCATCAGGAGTTCCATTTCCTTGTCTATGATATAAATCTGGGCATATTGCCATATAACCATGGTGAGCAAATTTTCTTGTAAATTCTTTATAAATTTCATCCCAACCAGGAATATGATGGGCTAAAACTATAGAAGGAAATGGACCATTTCCTAAAGGTTTTGCTATATAAGCTGTAATGTAATCATTATTTCTAGATTTTATTGTTACAGTTTCTGCAATCATACCCTCATAATCATGAGTCTTGTAATCAGACATAATTACTCCTTAAGTAAATTTTTTAATTATTAAATTTGAAATTCTTATGCGCAGGCGACATCGTCGCCATCCCATCTATTGAATGCAAATTGCTCAGTTTGAGCTAAATTATCTCTGGCAGATTCCCATGATTCATACCAAACTTGAGCATCATCTAGAACTTCATTTGGATTATCATTACTTCTTGCAACAAATCCTGGAAAAATATCTCTACCAGTTGGTTCTCCAATTGGTTGATATCTTAGATCAAAACTCCATCTTATTTTGTTACTTATATTTGGTAAAGCAGAATGGACAGTTTTTTTAGTCAGAAAGAGTGCATCACCTTTTTTCATAGGAACTGCCATAGCATGTGATTCATCAAATAAAGTTGTTGGGATTTGCAAGCCACCCGCATTCAAGCTTCTATTTATTTTTCCAGTTTTAGGATTGAATCCTGGACAATGAGTAAGAACCTTACCTTCGTGACTTCCAGGAACAACTTGAAGACAACCATTTTCTTCGGATGCATCCATAAGAGGAAACCAAACTGTTAGCATATTTGTATTATCTACTTCTTCTGTTGCTACACCTGCATCTTGATGCCATGGGGTAGCACCAAATTTAACAAGCCCATTTTCATCTTTTGGAGCTTCTGATTCAGGTACCTTAATTCTGACATGCTGAATTGGATTAGAGAAAATTTCTTCACCAATTATTGACTCAACAGCATCAAGAAGGTTGTTATTTTTTAGTGCATTGAAAACAGCAGGACCTGCCCAAAAAGGTGTGTCTTCCTTGATACCACTTTGAGGTAAAGAGAAATCGAAAAATTGATTATAAACTTCTCCCGATTCAGCATATATTTTGGTTACTCTTTCACCAAATTCTAAATCTTCATATTTCGATGAGATCTTACCTTCCTCAAATAATTTTTCAGCCAAGTTATCAAGTACAGTGTGATACTCATCTATTATGGGGTCAATTATATTTTCAGGGTCAATTAGATTCTCAACTTTTAAGAATCCAAATTCATTAAAATGATTTAGTTGATCTTTAGTTAGACTAGCCACAAAAAACTCCTATTATTTTTTCTTAATTATACATAAGTAAATTGCTATTTGTACATGAGTTTATTATATTACCCATCCAGGTAAAGTTTTGAGATCAAATAAATCTAATATATTTGATTCATTTATGATTTTTTTTGTTTCCCCTTTGCAAAGTATCTCACCTTCTGAGATCATAAAACAATCATCGGTAATCTCTTCTATAAACTTAATATCATGTGAAGTAATAATAATTTTAGTTCCATCTGAGATAATATCTCTAATGACATCTAAAATTAATATTTTGTTAGAAAGATCTAAATTTGATGTAGGTTCATCTAATAACAAGTATTTCGGTTCTTGAACTAAAGCTCTTGCTATTCTAACTTTTTGTTTTTCTCCGGAGGATATTTCGTCAACATTTTTATTGGATAAACTAACTAAATCTAACTTTTCAATAGTCTTATTTATAACTGATTTATCTGATTTAGATAAAAAACCAAAAGTATTTAAGTATGGATACCTTCCCATTTCAATTATTTCTCTTACTGAGAAATCAAAAGTAGGTTCTAAATCTTGAGTAACTATTGCAACCATTTTTGATAATTCTCTTTTTGAAAAAGTCTCGATTGACCTTCCATCAATATAGATATTGTCATTTGGAACATTTAATATTCCGCACAATATCTTTAGTATTGTAGTTTTACCAGACCCATTTGGTCCAAGAAAGCCAGTAGATATTTTTCCAATATCTATATTGATATTCTTAAGAGCTTTAGTATTTTCATAACTAAAATCTAAAGCTCTAATTTTTATCATTCAAAATCCCCAAAATTTTCTATATCATCTAGATCCCATAATATTTTTGCTAATTCTTCAGATCCTTTAATATTCCAATAGGATAGGGTTGTCCACCAATTCGAGTTTACCATATAAACTTCATCGTTTTTAATAGCTTCAATTGAAGCAAGAGATTCATCTGACATTAGGTCATCATAAAAATCTTGACCTCCCCACTGAACTGATTGAGTTATAAGTATCATCTCAGGGTTCATAGAAATCAAAAGTTCTTTTTCAATTGTATTATTTGACTCTACTCCATTAGCTGCTGCAACGTTTTTTCCACCTGCCAACTGGATGATTGCATCTTCAGTTGACCCATTTCCTGCTGTCCAATATGCATCCCACCAGGATAATGTAATAACATTTTTAGTTTTTTCAGTATTTGATTTAGCTAAATCATTTAAGATTTCAACTTTATTATCAATATCTTCACTTAGAAGTAAAGCATTTTCCAAATTTCCTGTTATGTAGGACATTAGCCAAACATCTTTTTTTCTTCCTTCAGAGGAATTATTTAAAGATGTTTGAATAACTGTAATTCCAACATCTTTCAATGTATCCATTAATTCTATAGATGCATAAGGATCTGCAAAGACTAAGTCAGGTGAGAGAGAAATTATTGTTTCAGGATCTGTTGTAACAATTGGTAATCCTTCAGATTTTTTCTCTATATTACTACCACCTTCTTGAGCAAAAGAGGTTGTTCCTGCAATTTGATCTGTATTTGATACACCAAACAATATTTCATCATGACCTAAAGAAATTGTTAATACTTTTTCTGGTCTTTCAGTAATTGTAATTTCTTCATCATTAATTAAAACTTTTCTAGGCCATGATAAATTTTCTGGCTCTATAATAGCTTCAATTTTAGAAAGTGCATCTATAATTTCTTCATCATGATCGTTTGCTTCATGATCTTCATCTGAATCATGATCTTCATCTGCATCATGATCTTCTTTATCTGAATCATGATCTTCATCTGCATCATGATCTTCTTTATCTTCATCATGATCTTCATCTATATCATGATCTTCTTTATCTCCATCATGATCTTCTGTATCATATAATGATTCTGTATAACCACCTGAACTACTATCATCGTATACCACTCTATTATCTTCACCTGCTTGACAAGCAACAGCAAAAATAAATAATAATAAACTCATTAA
>PBLU01000020.1 GCA_002721875.1 Chloroflexota bacterium
AAAGGCAGAGGAACCAAAGGCAGAGGAACCAAAGGCAGAGGAACCAAAGGCAGAGGAACCAAAGGCAGAGGAACCAAAGGCAGAGGAATCAAAGGCAGAGGAACCAAAGGCAGAGGAATCAAAGGCAGAGGAACTAAAGGCTGAGGAACCAAAGTCTAAAGAAGATAATAAAAAATAAATAAAGGAGAAAATTATGGCATTATCAAAAGAAGAATTGATTGAAGGAATCAAACAAATGTCTGTTATAGATCTTTCTGAAGTTGTAAAAGCTTTAGAAGAAGAATTTGGAGTAAGCGCAGCAGCCCCAGTTGCAGTTGCAGCAACTCCCGCTGGAGGTGAATCAAGTGATGCGCCTGCTGCTGGAGAAGCAAAAACAGAATTTACTGTTACATTAAAAGATGTTGGAGCTAATAAAATAGCTGTAATTAAGGCTGTAAGAGAAGTAACTTCATTAGGATTAAAGGAAGCAAAAGATCTTGTTGAATCTGCTCCAAAGCCTATCAAAGAAGAGGTTTCTAAAGAAGAATCAGAGGAAATTAAGACCAAGGTTGAAGCTTCTGGTGCTTCAGTAGAAATATCATAATAAAGATTTCTTAAAACAGGCTATTAGATTGTCCGCCATCTACATTTAGGCATGTGCCTAGAATCATCCTGGCATTATTTGATGCTAGGAAAGCCACGGTATCTCCAACAGCTTCAGGATATCCAAATTTACCCATGGGTAAATTATTTTTTATAAAATCATCTACGGCTTCTTTTGAACTGCTAGAAACAAATTTTTCCCAACTTCCTTTTTCGTGCTTTATAGATCCGGGAGCTATACAATTTGCAGTAACTCCTGTTTTTGCTAGGTCTATTGCAGTATGTTTAGTTGCAGCTATTAATGCTGCTTTTGCGGCCATATATGGTGCTGATCCGCCTAATTCTCTTCCATATATTGAAGCAATGTTAATAACTCTTCCCCATTTATTTTGAATCATTGTGGGAGTAAATAATTTTGTTAATCTGATTGCAGCCCATGTGTTAATATCCATTACTTTTCGAAAATCTTCTATGGAAGAACTTATTAAGGACTTTGTTCCTAGGCTTCCCCCAACATTATTAACTAAAATATCAATTTTTTGGAATGTACTTAATGATTGATCATACAAATTTTGAATAGAATTTTCTGATGAAAGATCAATTTCGGATAAGTGAACTTTTACTTTAAATTTACTAAGCATTTTTTTTGCTTTTAGTAAATCTTCACTAGATCTTGCACAAATATGTACATTGACCCCTTCTTTAGCAAGAGATATAGCTGATGAAAGTCCTAAACCTCTAGATCCACCTGTAATAAGGGCATTTTTATTTTTTAGACCTAAATTCATAAAAGGTTATTTTTTCTTAGATTTCTTTTTATCAAAATCAGATTTTGATCCATACCAAGAAGAAAATTCTACTGAGTTCTTAAACTCTTTAGATACTCCACATCTTTTACATTTTCCAGTTGATACAGGGCCATTAGGTGGATCAATAACCCAGTGACAAGCTCCACCTTTCAAGCATTCCTTAGGGATATCGATTTCTGTTTCTTCTGAAATATTTTTTTTAGATTTTTTTTGGACCATATTATATTTAGAAATAAAAATTTATCTTTAATTATCTTAACATTATTTGTATAATAAATCTTTTTAGATGAGGTGATCTATATAATTTATTTTATTCAAGATAGGCACACGATCTTTTTTTGGGAAATTGAATTCAGATATTGAGCAATTATCAAATTGAAAATTTAGCATACTTTTTCTAGGCAGCCCCATAATTAGTGGTATAAGTGTTCTCATAAATCCTCCATGAGAAACTATCAAGCAGGTGTTAGATTCATTAAGATCAATATTTGTTAAAAATTTTTCTCCTCTCAAGAACATATCTTCAAAAGTTTCACCATTTGGAGCTCTAAATTTATCACTTCCAATTGAGTATTGTTCTACAAGTTTTGGATTTTTTTTTGAAATATCTTCAAATAGATGATTTTCCCAATCTCCAAATGACATTTCTCTAATTAATTTCGAGGTAGAGAATTCTTTTGTTATATAGCTTGCCGTTTTCCTTGTTCTACTCAAATCGCTTGCCCAAGCCTCATCTATTGAATAATTATTTCTAATATAAATGCCGGTTTTTTCGGCTTGAGAAATCCCTTTTTCATTCAATTCTGAATTTACCTGTCCTTGAGTAATTCCATTAAGATTTGCATTAGTTTGTCCGTGTCTTACAATGATAATTTTTTTCATACTGAGCTATATATGTGGCATTAATATACTTATTATTCTACATTTTATCAAAGGGGATAATATTAACTAATTGTTACTTTCTAGAAGTATTCTCAATATGTTAGCATTATTCTAATAAATTATTCAAAAAATGGAATTTAAAAATTATGTCAGAAATAGTTATATCAACTTCAAATTTGCATAAAACTTATGTAAGTAAAGATATCAAGGTTCATGCCCTAAAAGGTCTAAATATTTCAATAAATGAAGGAGAAATTGTTGGAGTTATGGGGCCAAGTGGTTGTGGTAAAACAACTTTATTGAATTGTTTATCTGGGTTAGATACTATTGATGACGGAAATATATTGATTCAGGGAAAATCACTAAATCAATTAAATGATGATCAACTAAGTGAATTCCGGGCAAAAAGAATGGGCTTTGTGTTTCAAACCTACAATCTTCTTCCGGTTTTGACAGCTGTTGAAAATGTTGAATTGCCTTTATTAGTCTCTGGGAATTCTAGTAAAGATGCTAGATCTAAAGCTATAGAAAAACTGAAAGAAGTAGATTTAGAAAATCAGCTTCATCAGTTACCCGGAGAACTATCCGGAGGTCAGAGACAAAGAGTCACTATTGCCAGAGCTTTGGTGAATGATCCTGCTATAGTTTGGGCTGACGAACCTACAGGTAATCTTGATAGTGAAAATGAAGAGCAAATTATGGATCTACTCATAAAAATGAATAAAGAAAATAATCAAACTTTCGTTATTGTTACTCACTCAGATTATGTTGGTGGTAGAGCTAACAGAATAATAAGTATGAAAGATGGAGAAGTAGTATAGTTTATTATGGATAAGATCTTTGGAGTTCCAGCTACAAATTTATCAATAGTAATGTCTGCATTATTATTGATAATTATTCTTATTGTTTCCATTGGAGCTATTAGAAGATTTATCCTTGTGAAAATGGGGACTAGAAATATTCCGAGAAGAAAAGGACAAAGTATCCTAATAATTATAGGCTTGATGCTTAGTTCAACAATTGTAGCTACTTCATTAGGTATTGGAGACACAGTTCGTTACTCAATAAGGTCTGTAGTTTTAGATAGTTTAGGAACAGTTGATGAAAGGATCAGTGGCCCTGGTAAACAACTATTTGGAGATGAGTATTTTGATTATTCAGAATTTGAATATGTAAAAAAAATAACAAAAGATTTTGATAAGATAGATGATCTACAGCCATATATTGAAACTCAATTGCCTGTATCAAATGATAATTCAGGTTTAGCAGAAAGTAGTATGAATATAAGGGGGCTTGAATTAAATAATTCTAGTGAAATTTTATTTGATACCAAAAATAATGAGGTATTACTCGATGATCTTAATTCCAATAGTGTTTATGTTAATTCAGAAGCTAGTGATGCTATAAAAATTAAAGTAGGCGAGAAAATAAATATTTTCACTAATAATGGATCAACAGAATTTATAGTAGCTGGAATTCTTAAGTCTCAAGGTGTGGCTGGGGGAGAATCTTTTCCAACTGTAATTTTTAAGTTAGAAACTCTTCAAAATTTATTGTCCAAAAAAAATCAAATAACAAACATTATGGTATCTAATGTGGGTAATGGAGATGAATCTATAACCAACTCTGATGAAGTTACTAAGTTTCTAAGATCTGAGCTCACTAATAGAGAAGTTGCAACCGATATTTTCAATTTACTTCAGAGTAATAATATTCCAGGATTAATTTCCGATGAAGCAATCGATTTGAGACAAACTGATAAAGAAACCTCAGAAGACTTAATTAAATTGTCTGATCAATTAAAGAACAATAATTTTGATGTTGATTTTATAACTGGAATATCTAGCTACACAACACAGCTTATAATTTTGGGTGTTTTAGAAAAATCTGGATTGCAAAAAGAAGCTACTAATCTTTTAGTGCTTTCCACTGATCTAACTAGATTAAGAGTTCAAGAAACTAAAAGTGATGGTGTTAGGTTGGCTGAGAATGTTTCTTCAGGAATAACTAGTATTTTTACAATTTTTGGTTCTTTTTCAATAATGGTAGGTATGTTACTTATTTTTCTTGTTTTTGTACTTCTTGCAGCAGCCAGATCTACAGAACTAGGTATGGCAAGAGCAGTTGGTTTAAAGCGTAGAGATCTAATTCAATTATTTACTTATGAAGGCACCGTTTATTCATTTCTAGCAGCGATAGTAGGTACACTTGTAGGAATAGGACTAAGTTTTGCCTTAGTTATAGTACTTCAAGATATTATAGGAGAAGATGTTTTTTCTATAACTCCTAGCTATTCTATAACTTCTTTAATTATCGCCTTCTCAAGTGGATTAATATTGACATTTATTACTGTAGTTTTCTCTGCATACAGAGCATCAAACTTAAATATAGTAGTTGCTATTAGAGGGCTAAAGGATGAATTCGTAAAAAAACCTCCAGAACCACGAAGTAAAAAAATTATTGATGTTTTATGGAATATCATTTATCCAATAAAAATATTAATTTCAATAATTACTAGATCTGGTAAGTTAAGAAACGTTATCAACTTAATATTTTCCCCTGTAACTTGGCCATTTAGTCTAATTAAGTCTTTATTTGTTCTTTTTGGGAAACAATCCTATATACTTTTAGCAATTTTTTCAGTTTTACTTATTATTATTGGTATTCAAACAGATACATTGGCTAACTTTAGCTTAGGCTTAACTGGAGGTGCTCTTGCTTTGGGATTATTTATTAGATTCATATCATCTAAGTTCTTAAGTGATCCAGAAAGCGTAGGACAAATTGGAGGAACATTTGAAGGTGGATTAGTTTTATTGTGCAGTTCTTTACCAGGTGATTTATTAGAACCAATAGCTGGAGATTTATCAGAGCCTGGTCCTTGGTTTTGGCCATTAGGAGGAGGTATTTCTACAGCAGCAGCAGTATGGTTATTAATGTCAAATACCAAAATTTTGATCTTTATATTAAATATTTTCTTATCTAGATTTTCTGGTTTAAAGGCGGTTACTAAAACTGCTATTAGCTATCCTATGGCATCTAAGTTTAGAACGGGTCTCACTGTCGCAATGTTTGCACTTATAATATTTACACTAATGATATTTTCTATTTTGAATGGATTAAACGATGTGTCAATTGATCAACCTGAAAGAGTTACTGGAGGTTATGATATAAAATCTTCTGTTAGTACTACTTTGCCTATTTCAGGAGATATTGAAGATTCCTTGGATATGTCTGAAGTTATATCCTTTGCAGGAACATCTTCAATAGGAGTTGATG
Organism: Chloroflexota bacterium; assembly: GCA_002721875.1. The sequence goes on from PBLU01000020.1 coordinate 5,553, forward strand.
TGAAAGAACTAGATGGAGAAAATAATTCTTATAAAAGTTCTAAGCTTGTCTCTTTAGATGATAGTTTTATAAATAATACAAAATGGCGAATGGCTCATATTGATAAAAATTATGGATCAAATGATAGAGAAATATGGCAAGCACTATTATCTGACCCTAGCTTAGTTGTTGCAAGTGGTTCAATTATAGCTTCTGGAGATCCTTTTGGTCCCCCAGATAGAAGCTTTAAGACGTCTTTTGTTGAAAGAGAAGATCCTAGGGAAATTCAGTCATTCAGCATACAAATGAAGAAAACTAGAAGTTCGGAAGATCCTACAGAACTAAAAGTTATTGGTATCGTAGAAAGACTTGCTACAGAAAGTGGTTTTGGAGGCGGAGGTGCAACTTTTTATTCAAAAGACTCTTTGACAGAAGTGATAGCTAAAGAATATGTACCAATAGATACATACTATTTTGAAATTAATGATAAAGAAAATGCACCTGAATATGCTCAAAAATTGGAAAAAACCTTTTTGGCAAATGGTATGAATTCTGAAAGTCTAATGAAAAGAATTGAGGATGAAAGATCTGCTGGCAATTCATTCAACAAACTTTTTCAAGGATTTAGTGGACTTGGATTAGTAGTAGGAGTAGCAGCAATAGGAGTATTATCTGTAAGAGCTGTAGTAGAAAGGCGTCAATCTATCGGGGTCCTTAGGGCAATAGGATTTAGATCATCAATGATTAGAGCTCAATTTTTAATTGAGTCATCATTCATTACATTGCTTGGAATATTTGTAGGAATAGGATTAGGAACATTACAATCTTGGCTTATATATCTTGAAATATCTAAAGAGCTTGAAGATGCAAAGTTTGTTATACCTTATGTAGAAGTTGGAATACTGATAATAATAACTGTTGTTGCTTCAATTTTAGCTAGTGTTATTCCGGCAAATGAAGCTAGTAAAACATATCCAGCTGAAGCACTTAGGTACGAATAATCATACTCCTTCTGGTCTAATATCTGGTCTTATTGCATGTCCTTTTCTAGTGATTATTCCCTTAGCTTTTTTTAGATCAGATAAGTTATTAATATCGAATAAACTTTCTATGAATTCTTCTTTTAATTTTGTGTAATCTATTATTTTAATTTTATTATTGATAGATTCTGAGATGATTTTTTTTGGCGAATAGTTACCATGTAACTTAATATTTTTTAGTAAGATATCTTCCCAGTCATTTTTAATATACATTGCATGTAATGGGTTCAATATATCTTTGTTCTTGATAAATATAGATTTATTTTCATTTGAAATACTAAACATATGAGAAATAAAATTTTTTGATAAAAAAGGATAGTCTGCACCGATTATAAATACTTCGTTATTAATTGATGAATTAATTCCCGTATATATTCCTGATATAGGTCCCTTATTCGGATAAATATCTTCTAATACATGCATTCTTAGCGCTAATCCTAGATCTGGAATCTCTGAATCTTGATCTTGACTGATTACTAAAATTATTTCTGAAAAAAGATCTCTTAAAACCTCATGAATTCTGATGAGAATTTGCTTCCCACCTAAATTAATAAGTGGTTTTATCATTTTTATTCTACTATTTAACCCACCGGCTATTATTACAGCTGTCTTATTACTCATGATTTGTATTATTATATTAATTGTAAAACCTAAATCATAATTAAGAATAAATAATGACCAAGATAATTTTCGAATTTGAAAATATTTCTGTTGAAGCAGAACTTAATGATTCACCAACCTCTAAAGATCTAATTAATTTATTACCTTTAGAAGGTATTTCACAAATATGGGGTGAAGAAATATATTTTTCAACTTCAATTAATAGAGAAAATGATGACTGGGCTAAGGAAACTGTTGAATTGGGAGATATAGCTTTTTGGCCACCAGGAAACGCAATTTGTTTATTTTTTGGTAAAACTCCAGTAAGTCAAGGTGACGAAATCAGGCCAGCGTCCCCAACGAATGTAATGGGCAAAATAATTGGAGACTTAGAAATTCTTAAAACAGTTAATTCGGGAGATAAAGTAAAAGTAATAGTAGCATAGATGTCTTTTTCAGTTGAATTAAAATCAAATAATATAAATCTATGGAATAAAACTCATGTAAAACATGATTTTATTTTAGGTATGAAAAATGGATCTTTAGATATAAATAAATTTAAATATTATATGATTCAAGATTATAAATTTTTGATTGAATATTGTAGAGTTATTTCTATTGCTATTTCAAAGTCAAAATCATTTGAATTTATGTGCTTTCTATCAAATTTATTAAGTGAAACCCTTAATTCTGAAATGAAACTTCATGAGTCATTTTGTGATGATTTTGGAATAAAGAAAAATGATCTAGTTAATTCAAAATCTTCCATAGCTACTCAATCATATTGTAATTACCTTCTATCAATTGCTTATAAATTTGAAACTGAATTAATAGCCTGCTCTCTTTTACCCTGTCAATGGGGCTATGATGAAATAGGAAGAAATTTATATAAGGATAATCAAACTAAAGAAAACTCGTTTCATAAAAGATGGATAAATGCATATGTGGATCCCGAATATCAAAATGTAACAACATGGCTAATTAATTATGTTGATTCAATTAAAGAAAAAGTAGATAATAAAATAGCTAATGATATTTTCAGAGAATCTTTGAAACATGAACTAAATTTTTGGGATTCTTCATGGAATCAAGATTAATTACGGAGAGATAATGGGAATAAACAGAATAGACGAAAACACTACTTCTAAGCCTTTTGATGGTGTTATAAAAACTCTACTTACAGGCAAAGAAACTGGTTCAAAAATGCTTTCAGTAAACCTGTTCGAATTAGAACCTAGTTCTAAATCAAATTATTATGAAATATCAAATGTTGAAGAAAGCCTATTTGTTGTAGATGGACGAGTTGAGTTCAGATTAGGTAATAAAATTTTTAATGCTTCTAAAGGTGACGCTATTCTTGCTAAGAAAGGTGAATCCCATGGATTTGGGAATGCAGGCAAATCAAATGCCATAATTCTGACTGTTTCACCAAATATAAAAGTAGATAATATTGTTGTTGAAGAGCCGGAGTTTATTCATGAAACTCCAACCATAGGATATTTTGATAGATCAAATAATGATCCTTATGAATTTACTCCAGGTGTTATGAGGTATGATATGGTTGGAGATTTTTTGGGAGCAGAATCAACTTGCATATCAGAACTTATATGTGATCCAAACGGAATAGCTCCAAACCACTATCATCCTAAACATGAAGAATCTATGTATTGCTTAGAAGGTAAATTAAATTTTTCATATGCTGAAGAAGACGATATTACACTCAGTCAGGGTGATATGTTTACTTGTGAAGTTGCGGTTCGCCATGGGTTCTACAATGGACATAAAACTACAGGAAGGTTACTAGCTATTCACTCTGTCTTGAATCCTCCTCCAAGAATTGATGTCGACTAGCATCATAAAATATGTATATCGAACAAAAAACACCTAGAATTGCAGTTAGGCTTGAAGCATAATAAACAATCCTTAATCCACCTCTTAGATTTTCTCTAGAAATATTAAGATCTTTTTCAAATAGATCAACTTGACCACTAGATATATATTTTTGTTTTATTTCTTCTATTTTTACTGTTGAAGTGATATTGTCAGGATCATAAATTTCATTTCTTGGACTTTCAAAATCATAATTGACCATACTTATTATTAGAATACCTCCCAGTATTGATCCAGCAAGAGATATACCGAAAACTCTAGCAAATTGTAAGCTAGAAGTAACTATCTCAATTTTTTCTTCAGGTAAGGCGTTTTGAACACATACCATAAATGCTTGAAATGATCCAGGAATTGCAAATCCTTGAATAGATACCAAAATTAATAGATTTACAAAACTAATTTTTAAGTCTGTTAATCCAAACAAAAAAGTACAAAATCCATTTACTACAAATCCAAATATAGCTATCCACATTTGTAATCTAACTTTTGAAATTAAATATCCAAATAAGTTAGCTCCAATAGCTAGTGAAATAGCATTTACTATCAATGGGATGGAGGCTTTTGCAGGAGAAAAACCATATACGCCTATTAGGGATAAAGGTAAAAAAATACTATATACAACAAATTGAATTGGAATGATCAAGTTTCCTAACATTCCCCCTGAAAAGTACTTATACTTGAATAAAGTTATATCTATAAATCCTTCATCTTTTTCTTTGATTTCTAAGTAAATAAATATTCCAAATGAAATAGCAGCAATTAAAAATAAGATAAAAATATAAATAAATATTTTATTAGAATCAATACCAATTATTGATAGTGCAAAAAGAAATGAGCTAGCAAATAAAGTAAAAAAAATAGCTCCTCTATAATCAAATTTTGTTGACATATCTTTTTCTATTTCTGGGAGTACTTTGGAGATTAATCTCATAGATACTATTACTGCTGGAATTATAATGAAGAAAGCCCATCTCCAACCAAGTAACTGGGTAACATATGCACCTAAGAATGGACCCACTAAACCTGCTAAAGTAAATCCTGCTGCTGTAGCTCCCAGCCATTTTCCTCTTTGATTAGGACTCCATAAAAGTGCAATCATTATCCAAACAACCCCAAGTACTCCGGCAAGACCTATTCCCTGTATCGATCTAAAAAATATAAGTAAAAATATTGAGTTACTTAAACCGCATAAGATTGTAGAAATTAAAAATATAAATAATGCTGGAATCATAATTTTCTTAGGACCATAAATTTTAGTTAATTTACCTACAAATGGAGCACAAACAGCAGAAGTTAAAGAAAATCCTGAAAATAGCCAGGCATAATATTCAAATCCTCCTAGATCAGCAATTATTGAAGGCCCAGAAATAGAAACTATAGATTGATAAATAGTCGTTGCAAACATACAAACAAATAGTGTTAGCATTATTTTTACTTTTAACTTTCCTTCGAGAGATGAAAGTATCATTCATTAAATCCTTTAGGTAACTGATTACTAGAATTATTTTTTGACATCAGATATCATTCTAATATATTGATAGTATCCAAAGTAACTATATTTTTTGACTATGTTTATAAATATTTTGTTAGTATCTCTTGGAGGAGCAATTGGCGCAGTACTTAGATTTTCTGTAAGCCCCCAAATTGATAAATTGTTTAGTTCAAATTTTCCTTATGGTATATTTTTAGTTAATATCATCGGATGTTTTTTTATCGGATTATTAGGTAATAAATTATCTGAAAATGAAAGCTTAAGATTATTATTCATAGTTGGGTTTCTAGGATCATTGACTACTTTTTCCACATTTGCGTTTGATAATTATAATTTACTCAACTTGAGAAGTTATTATTATTTATTTGCTAATCTAATTTTATCTAATTTTATTGGAATAATTATGGTTATTATAGGAACTAGGACTATAAAATTATTTAATTGAAAAGAAAGGAAAAGTAATTGGGAACAATTAAGTCTATCGGAATAAATGTTGGTAAATTAACTCCAATGTCTTATAAAGATGAAGTAAAAATAATTTCTAATTATGGAATTGAAGGAGATCGTTTTTCAAAAAAAAATGATAATAGGCAAATTATGATAGTTGATGCTGATTTATATGATGTTCATAATCTTGAGCAAGGAGTACTTAGAGAAAATTTATTAGTCTCAGGTTTAGACCTAAATAATTGTAAAGAGGGTCAAAAAATAATAGTTAATGATTCTATAGAAATGAAAGTAGCTCTAGTTAAGGATGCATGTGCTAGCGCAGATTATAATGATCCTGAGGTAATCAAAAAACTTGAGGGAAATATGTATATTTTTGCTACCCCTATATCTACAGGAATAATATCTAGAGAAGATAAAATAGAAATAGTATGAAAAATTCTTATATATTTATAATTGTAGGTGTTTTTGCTGCATTATTTGGTGTCATAACAGCCTTAGTTATTGACTATTTACTGTCTTAGATTTATTACCAAAATATACTATCGTTACTAAAGTCAATATCACCATTGCAATAACAACAGATATCTTAACTGCAGTAACTGATCCATATTCTCTAGAAAAATATCCTAGTATAAATGCACCTATAGGTTGAGTTCCTATTGTTATTGCTAATATTCCAAGTACCCTGCCTCTTATTTTTTGTTCCGCAGAACTAATTATCAAAATGGATTGAAGAGTTCCAAAGCCTGCCATTCCAAATCCTCCAATTAGCATCAGCAATATGCTAACAAAAAGAAATTCAGAAAAAGTAAATGATATGATACATACTCCAAATAAAAATGAACCTGATAAAAAGATTAGCATGCCTCTTTTAAATGGAAAATTTGCAATTATTAATGTTCCCAAAGTTGCACCTATTCCTTCTACTGCTGCTAAAAATCCTAAAATAATTGGTAAATCAGAAATATTTGTCTGGACTAATACCGTTAATTGACTTTGATAAGTAAAGACAAGAAAATTCATTATTATAGTCACAATTAGAACTGTTATTAATATTTTGCTTGTGAAAATATATTTTATTCCTTCTATCAGTTCATAAAAAAATCTGCCTAGATTACTAGGACTTTCCTCTCTAATAAATTGTTTAGTTTCTAATTTCAAGCATGAAACAAAAGCCATTAAAAACATAATTGTTCCAAAAAGATAAATTGGAAATAAATTAACCTGTTGGAGAACAATTCCTGCTAAAACTGGGCCTATTATTCGTGCTAAATTACTAGAAGTCATATCTACGCCTATCGCACTTGGATATAGTCTTTTATCAACTATTTCACTCAGCATCGATCTTCTTATGGGGAAATCGAAAGACCAAGCTAAGCCTGCTATAAAAGCTCCAAAACAAATTTGGAAATAATTTAGTTGATCAAGAAATGAACTTATTGTAAGGATAAAGTATATTATTGCAGTAATTATTAGTGTTATTTGAAGTATCTTTTTTTTATCAAACTCGTCGGATATGACACCAATAAATGCTCCAAATAATAGCATAGGAACATTTCTAAAAAAGAAAACAAGTCCAACTAAAAATTCATCTTTAGTTATTTGATAAACATAGTATCCTAAAGCAATTTGTTCTATCCATCTCATACTCATAGCTGTAGTACCAATAAACCATAATTTTTTGAAATCTTTGGTTTTAAGAACTTCTACAATTGGATTCATATTCTACCTAAATGCGCTTATAAAATATTCTCATTATAAACTTTATTTTTAATTTTTCGTTTGACAAATAAGAATTTTTGATAGTATACTTTCCATTATGGAATTATTTGTAAAAACAATGAGCATGAACATGATGATGACTTTCTTGAAGGGGGACGTCTAGTTTTAGTTGTGTAAGTAAATTCCAAAAAATTAGTAAACCCCGAAAAATGGGGTTTTTTTGTTTAAAAGGAGAATCATTATGACGGAAAACTTAAAAAGAGAAACATTAGCTTTACATGCTGGATATGAACCGGATCCTACTACAAACTCAAGGCAGGTCCCAATTTATCCCACAACTTCTTATGTTTTTAATGACCCAGAACATGCAGCGAATTTATTTGCATTGTCTGAATTTGGAAATATTTATTCTAGGTTGTCCAATCCAACCTGTGATGTACTAGAACAAAGAATAGCAGCTCTTGACGGAGGTATATATGCTTTATCTTTTTCTTCTGGACAAGCAGCTATAAATGCCGCAATTCTAACAATTGCTCATAGCGGTCAAAATATTATTTCCTCAACTAGTCTGTATGGTGGAACTTGGACTTTATTCACTCAAACATTTAAGCAGTTAGGTATCGAGGTAAGATTTTTTGATCCAAATGAACCAGAGAAAATTGATGAATTGGTTGATGAAAATTCAAGATGTGTATACTTTGAATCTTTGGGTAATCCTAAGAATGATGTCCCTGATTTTGAGAAAATTTCTAAATTAAGTCATAATCATGGTTTGCCAGTAATTTGTGATAATACTGTTATGACCCCATTTTTACTTCGACCTTTTGAGCATGGAGTAGATATAGTTATTCATTCAACTACAAAATTCATAGGTGGCCATGGAGCGCATATAGGTGGTGTAATTGTAGATAGTGGAAATTTTAAGTGGGCTGATAACCCTGAAAAGTGGCCAGAATTTTGCGGCCCATCGCCTTCATATCATGGAGCAGTTTTAGAAGAAGCCTTAAGACCTCTTGGAAATTTAGTTTATTTAGTTCAAATTAGAACTCATTGGCTTAGAGATACTGGAGCAGCTATGAGTCCTTTTGCTGCTTGGATAACTCTTCAAGGTTTGGAGACTCTACACCTAAGAATGGAAAGACATTGTCAAAATGCTCAAGAAATAGCTGAGTTTTTAGATAAACATGATGAAGTTGAATGGGTTAATTATCCAGGTCTAAAATCGCACCCAGACTATAATAAAGCAGAAAAATATTTGCCTGATGGAAAGGGAGCAATTATTGGGTTTGGAATTAAGGGTGGAAAAGAAGCAGCTGTCAAATTTATAAATAATGTAAAATTATTAAGTCATCTAGCTAATATAGGTGATGCAAGAACATTAGTTATACATCCTGCTTCTACAACTCACTCTCAATTAAGTGAGGAAGAACAAAAAGAAACAGGTGTGAATCCAGAATATATTAGATTATCAATTGGTCTTGAAAATATTGATGATATTAAGGCTGATATTAATCAGGCATTGGGTTAATCAAAATTATTTCGCCCTATATTTAGGGCGAAATAGGAAAGGTGAAATTGAGTATTATAAATAGTTCAGATGACCTTAGAACTGATCAATTCTCAAAATACATTCAAGAATTTAATATACCTTTTACATTAGATTTGGAAAGAGGAGAGCAACTTGAAAATGTAAAAGTTGCTTATGAAACTTACGGTAAGCTTAATTCTGAAAATTCTAATGCAATATTGGTTTGTCATGCAATAACTGGAGACTCTCACGTAGCCAAACATAATAGTAATGATGTTCCTGGATGGTGGGATATTATGGTTGGCCCAGATAAACCTTTAGATACAAATAAATATTTTATAATATGTTCAAATATTCTTGGTAGTTGCAGAGGTACGACTGGCCCTAATTCAATAAATCCTAAAACAGGAACATACTATGGGGCAGATTTCCCTGTAGTAACAATAAAAGATATGGTAAAAGTTCAAAAATATCTTATTGATAATCTTGGAATCAATAAATTATTAGGAGTTATTGGTGGCTCTTTAGGAGGTTTTCAGTGTTTGGAGTGGGCGACTGAATATCCAGAAATGATTAAGGGTTGCTTACTTATGGCGTCTTCAGCAAGACTTACAACTCAAGCATTAGCGTTTGATGTTGTAGCTAGAAATTCAATAATCAGTGACCCGTATTTCAATTCTGGTAATTATTATGATAATGAAAAAAAACCTGATGTAGGCCTTGCATTAGCTAGAATGTTGGGTCATATAACTTATCTTTCTAAAGAATCTATGAATGAGAAATTTGAAATAGATAGAAATAGTCCCAGAAATATTTCTACTAGTTTTGAAAAAAAATTTTCTGTAGGAAGTTATTTAGCTTATCAAGGTGAAAAATTTGTTGAAAGATTTGATGCCAACAGCTATGTTACTCTTTCTACAGCCTTGGACTTGTTTGATTTAGGATCAAACAAAGATATTCTTGCAAAAAATCTTAGTAAATCTCACTGTGAATGGTTATTAGTAAGCTTTTCAAGTGATTGGCTTTATCCTTCCTTTCAGTCATTAGATATAGTAGAGGCTTTAATTTCTAGATCTAAAAAAGTTTCATATTGTAATGTTAGATCAAATGCTGGACATGATGCATTTTTATTGCCTGATGATATCAAGCATTATGGCGAATTAACAAGCTCATTTTTTAGAAATTTATATAGTAAAAATAAAAAAATTAATGATTCTAAAAAGTTAAATTCAACAGTAAAAATTGGATTAAATAATAGGATTGACTTCAAGTATATAGCAGAATTGATTCCTAGAAATTCAACTATTTTAGATCTAGGCTGTGAGAAAGGAGAATTGATTGAGCAATTAAATTCCATTGGTATTTCAAATTCTTTGGGAGTTGAGATAAATCAACAAAATGTTATTTCTTGCTTTACAAAAGGTATAAATATTATTCATAGTGATTTAGATAGTAGATTAGAAAAATTTTATGATTCTCAGTTTGATATTGCTATTTTATCTCAAACTCTACAATCAATAAAAAATGTTGAAAAAATACTTAAGGATATGACTAGAGTTTCAAAATCTAGTATTGTATCTTTCCCAAATTTTGCATTTAAGCCTATGAGAGAAATGTTTTTTAATGAGGGTAAGGCTCCCAAAATATCTGGTTGGTATGGATATAATTGGTACGATACTCCAAACATAAGATTTCCTTCAATAAATGATTTTCTAGATTTTTGTAAAGAAAAAGATATTATTATTAAAAAATCACTTTACCTTGATACGGTAAATAGTAAAGAAATAACTGAGAACCCTAACTTAAATGCAGATAGTGCCATTTTTGTTATTTCTTAGGTCAAGAAATTTGAAGACATAATTCCTAGGATAATCATAAAAGCTATTATAAAAATAATTGTCAGTGCAACTTTTGGTCCAACCTTAATTATTTCTTTCAAATCTACTGATAAACCTATAGCAATCATAGAAATTATAAAAAGAAATTTAGCAACTGATCTAATATTCAAGCCTAGTTGATTATCAATAATTTCAGTACTTCTTAGAATGGCTAATATTATAAATCCTAGAACAAACCAAGGTAAAAATTTTAAGATTGACTCTGATATGTTAGTTTTATTATTGCTTGTCTCTGACTTATAGAAAAATCTTAGAAACAATACCAATGGAGCTAATAAAATTACCCTAGTAAGCTTAACGACTGTTGCAACATTTGCTGAAATAGGACTTACAATTGATGATGCTGCAACGACTTGTGCAACTGCATATACCGATAAACCCGCCACTACTCCATACTGATAATCACCTAGCCCAAAAGCTGGAACCAAAAGTGGTAATAGGATAATTTGAGATGCTCCAAGTATTGCACTTATTCCTATTGCTGAAGCAATCTGATTTGATGAAGCGCCAATAACTGGAGCTATAACCGCAACTGCAGAGTTTCCACAAATTGAATTACCTACACCTACTAAAGTGGAAAGTTTTTTATCTAATCTAAGTAACCTATAACCAATAACATAGGAAATAATCATAGAACCAATTATTCCTAACACTATTACTAAGAACAATTCAATTCCATTCTCAAAAAGATCTGGAAGAAAAATACTTGCACCCATAAGCATTACAGAAAACTCTAAAATATGTTTGCCTGCAAACTTAGCACCCTTATCAATTATTGATAGGTCAGGCAAAAAATTTATATTTTTTATAAATATACCAACTAAAAGACCGGTCAATAATGTATCAATTAGTTTTATATTAAAGTTGTGAAATACAAATAATATAATTATTGCAAATGAAAAACAAAAAAATAATCCTGGTAAATTTTGTTTGATTGATTTTATGCTCATATATACCTGATTTTAGCCTATGACAATTGTAATTTATTATTTAAATTTTTACATCTTCAAAACTATAACTTATAGATTGCTTAATACAACTTAATGTGTACTATTTTATAGAACATTTTATGAAAGAGCTAAATATGTCAAAAATAATTACTGGTTATAGTCTAGTTTTAGGAGTTTTACTCATAGCAATATTCAATTTCTTAATTCCAGGAAATTCTAAAGCTTTTACTCAAAATATAACTGAAATTAATGCGTTTACAGAAAATTTGGGTGCTAATAAAGATATAGCTAAAATATATTTCATATTAATTGGATTAGGATTACTATTTTTTTTGAATGGAATACTAGGTGTTTACAAAGGAATAGGTGAAAGAGAAAAAAAATTTAAGACGGTGGCTATTACTCTAAATATTATTGCTATTACGATGTTTCTAATAACTTTAGGTATAGCAAGTGCTTTTGCTGATTCTGCGGAATTGAATATGATATCTTATCAGATGGCTCAACAATCCGGAATTGCTGCTCAGTCTGGAGATCCTGCTGCAATAGAACAATATAATTTAGCTTCAATAAATTCTATAATTGCAGGGTCGGCTTCTGCCGGAGTATATGCAGTTTATTGGGGTCTTTTTACACTAGCTGCTTATGTAATTTATATTGCGACAACTATAACTGGATATATTATTATAAAATCTGGTAATTATTACTTAAATACTCTAATGAATTCAATTGTTGGATATGGACTTTTAGGCTTAGGCCCTATTTTTCTTATACTTAGTTTGATATGGGAAGTTAATAGTGAAATTGGTTTTAGAATATTTAATATTTCTCAAATTCTTTGGGTCTTATTAATTTTAATACTAGGGGTTAATATAATAATTTCAAAGAAAAAATAATTTATTTTTGATCATGAACCGCTTTCATTGCTTCATGATGAGAAAGTCCATCATCTCTTAATTTAGTGTAAAGATCTTCATCTATATCCTCTCTCTTAAGAAATCCTCTTATATCGTATTTCTCTTTTGATTCTAGATTTAATTTACCTTCTTTAATCATTTCTTCTAAAGGGTACCCCATCTCATTCATAGGGAATCTAATTAATCTATTTTGTCTTGCTGATTCATATATTCCCATCATTATTTCAACTGTATCTGCAGCTATATCACCGGCACCTCTGTGCTTTTTACCTCCCTCAATCCAATCTATTAGTTCTCTAGTTTGAGCAGCATTTGTATTTCCACCTATTGCAACATCTCCTTCTTCTAAATTAATTTCAATATCTTTCCAACCATTTGATTTAGCATTAAAAATCTTAACTTCTGTTTCAGTAATTTTTAGAAAGCCCTCAGTTCCATAAATTTCAAATTTTCCAGCATCAGCTCCATTGTCCATTAAATCAGATTGAATAAAAAATTGAATATCATTTTCGAAATGTATTAATCCTATGCATGAATCCTCAATAGCTGTATCTCTTTCATATTTATTTGTATATCTTTCTACTGAACCCATTACCCAAATAGGCCTTGGGTCTCTCAATATGAACCTTGCACCATCTATAGAATGAGTTCCCCAATTTAACAAACCATCCTTAACTCTTAATTCCGCTCTATTTGGTATTCCAATATCACCATTTTCTACTAATTCTTTAGCTTTAATCCAACCAGGAGTAAATCTTCTTTGATGAGAAATAGCCAGTTTTACATCATTTTCTTCACAGACTTGAACCATTGATCTTGCTTTTTCTACTCCAATAGCCATTGGTTTTTCACAAATTATTCCCTTTACAGATTTAGATTTTGCAACCTTATTTGTAATTTCATCATGTAGTAGGTGCCAAACACATACTGAAACAATTTCCGGTTTTGCAATTTTGAGCATTTCATTTAGATCATTATACCCTTGAGGAATATTAAATTCATTTTTATAATATTCAACTGCACTTGGAACTGGATCGCAGCATGCAATAACTTCTACGTCTTCAATTTTGTTATATCCTTCCATATGTGCATGTCCTATACCTCCACATCCTACAATTGCTACTTTATATTTTTTTTGATTGATCATTTAGTTGCCCTCATTAAACTTTCTTGTACAAGTAATTCATGAAATAAATCGAATTCCGGTAAATTATTTTTTTTCAGTCTATCAATAAAAATATTAAAAGGTTCATCGTACCTTTTTTTATCAATAATTTTTATTATATTAATTCCTTTTTTATAATTCTCATTTGATTTTTTTAGAGCTAATCTTATTTTATCTGCTGGTTCAAATGGTTCCATGATCGCAGAACCTTTAGATCCATAGACTTCAAATCTTCGAGCTATAGGAGGTGATTCCATTGCAGCAATATCTATTATCGCGAGTGCTTGGTCATATTCAAAAACAGAAATAGTGTTATCAGAAAATTTTTTATTTATGCTAAAAGAATTTTTGAAAAAACTATTTATACTATTTGGCCTTCCAAGTAACCAACAAATTTGATCAATCATATGACCTGCTAAATCATAGAAAATTCCACCACTAAATTTTGATAATCCTTTCATAGAAATACTATTATTATTTTTATTTTCTTCTGGTAAATTTGTAGACATATGTGCTCTTATCATATAAATTTTGCCTAAGATTCCAGACTTAGACATATTTGCAATTTTCCTAAATCCATCATGTTGTCTAAACATATATCCTAATTCAATTATGAGGTCTTTTTTTTTCGCCATATTCATAATTTTCTTAAATTTTAGATAATCATTTCCTGCAGGTTTATCTAGCATAATATTTTTATCTGCATTGATACATTTTTCTAAAATATCTAGGCTTTTATCATTAGATTCTTCTATAAAAACAGCTTTGATTTCATTATTTTCTAAAATTTCATTTGAATCATCAATCCACTTAACTTCACTCCAAATCTTTTCCTTAGAATTTTTTAATTGCTCTATTCTTTGTTGATCTGATTCATAAACTCCAAAAAATTTTATCTCTTTTGATTTTATTAGTAATTCTAACCAACCCTTAGCATGACCATGCTTTGTTCCCCATTGAGCTATCCCTATTTTTTTCATAAAAGCCTCATCTTTTATTTTTAAAACTTTAGTTAATATTAAGATTAAAGAATTAATATTTTAGAAATATATATTCTTTAGTATAAGATTATAAAATAATTTAAAATACATAGGAGATTATGATGGCAAAATATCTAGTGACAGGAAGCTACACTGCAGAATCATGGGCAGCTCAGATAGAAAATCCTCAAAATAGAATTGAAGTTATTGGTAAACAAATGGCAGCTATGGGGGTAAATATCCTAGCAGGGTACTTGGCATTTGGTGACACAGATCTAGTAATAATAATCGAAGGTCCAGATGATATTACAGCTGCTTCAATGCTAATGAAAGTAGCATCGACTGGTGCAGTATCTAATTTATCCACTACTGTTTTAATTGATCCTGAAGATGCAGTTGAAGCAATGAAAAAAGCTAAAGATTTTGGTTATACACCACCAAAAAGTTAAGTAAAAGTTAGGTAATAACTAAAGTTTTGGGTTCGAGTTCTGGCTCCCGAGACAGGATTCGAACCTGTGACCCGCTGATTAACAGTCAGCTGCTCTACCGCTGAGCTACTCGGGAAAAAATAATTCATCTACAATTATAATGCACCTTTAAAATATATATCGCTTATTTTGTAAATATTTCTTTAATTTTTTTTCTTCTATACTCGAAAATTTTTTTTAGATCTCTTTTTACCAAAATTCTATTTGTTATTTCACCAAATAAAACTTTATAATTGACTTTGTCAGTCATTAAAGTTTTATTATTTTTTTTTGAAAAAAGATGGTAATGTTCCCATAATAAATAAGGCCCCTTTATTTGTTTGTCACAAAAGGAAACATTTTTTTTGTATTCAATAATCCTACTTCTCCATGTGAACCTTATCTTATGAAGAGTTAGTTTATACTCAATTTCTTGATTTTCAAAAGTATTATTTGGAATAGGTGGGACAATAGTGAAATTTAACCAACTAGGTGTAATTAAGTTTAAATTTTTTGGAGTTTCAAAAAATTTGAAAACCGTTTCTATATCCTCATTAATTAGTAAATTTGTTTCTAATTGAAAGAAATTATCAGCTTTGGAGAAATTTATCATAATGTCTAGAAATTATATTTTTACCAGTTTTTTTATAAATATATAATAAATTTCAACTATAATTATCCTAAAGTACATAAGAAAAAATAATATGAATAAAGATATTTTAATTTCAGGAGAAAAGATAGAAGAACTGCAGAGCTTAGCTTCTCAAAATTTGTTTATGCATGCACAGCAAATTAATGATTGGGCAGGGGACTTAAGGATTTTTGTAAAAGGAGAAAGGGTTTGGGTTACAGATGTAAATGGTAATAAATATCTTGATTCTACTGGAGGATTATGGTTCAAAGGAGCAGGTTATGGTAGATCAGAAATTGGTCAAGCAATTTACGATCAAATATGTGAGATAGAAACTCCTCCTGCGATGGCAGCTTGTATCCCTCAAATAGAATTAGCAGCTAAAATAGCTGATATTTATCCAGATAAATCTGCAAGATCTTTCTTTACTTCTGGTGGCTCTGAATCTGTAGAAACAGCTGTTAAGATGGCTAAAAAATATCAAATGAATACAGGTAAATCTGGAGCTTACAAAGTTATATCTAGAAGATATTCATATCATGGAGCTACTGCCATGGCTGTTAGTTTGGGTAAGCCTTCAACTTCAGATACTATGGGGCCTGAAATGCCAGGTGCTATCCATGTTCAAAATTGGGATTCGTATCGTATTCCACAAGGCATTAATTCTGTAGATTACGCTATTTACTGTGCAAATCAGTTCGAAGAAGCAATCAAGCATACTGGCCCGGATAGTGTAGCAGCAATGATTGCAGAGCCAATTTCTGTAGCTTTTGGGATACATATACCTCCAAAAGAATATTGGCAAAAACTTAGAGAAATTGCCGATAAGTATCATGTAGTCTTAATTGCAGATGAAGTGATTACAGGATTTGGAAGGACAGGTAAATATTTTGCTACAGATCATTGGGATATGATCCCAGATATAACAACAGTTGCAAAATCACTCACTAGCGGATATTCTCCTCTAGGAGCTGCTATAGCTACAAAAAAAATAGCAGATTCTTTTATTGGGAGTGAAAAAGAAATGTTTTTGCATTTGATTACTTTTGGAGGTCACCCAGCTTCATGTGCAGCAGGATTGAAAAATTTAGAAATTTATGAAAGAGAAAATCTTGTTCAACACTCCAAAGAAATGGGTGAATATCTTATGGATAAACTTCAGAATGTTCTTTTGAATTCCAAAATAGTTGGAGATGTCAGAGGATTAGGATTGTTGGCGGCTATTGAGCTAGTTAAAGATAAATCTACCAAAGAAAAGCTTCCTGCAAATCTAGAAATTCAAAAAAAGATACCAAAATACTTAAATGAAAGAAATATTTTCACTTTTAGAGCAGGAGATATTATTTCACTTTGTCCTCCTTTAAATATCAATAAGGACGAAATTGACTTTTTAGTTGAAGGTTTAAGTAGTACTATATCTAAGATTGAAAAAGAAATTTAATTTTTCCTAAAAATTGTTTTTTTTACTATTTTTTTTTAGTATCTGTGATATGTTTACAGTAACTTTAAAAATGACTTAAAAAATTTATATATGTAAGAGGGCTTAGAATGGTCAAGAAAGATACTAAAAAAAGTAAAAACGAATCTATTGATAGAGACGGCTTTGGTCCGTCAACTATACAAGACGAAGTGGTTCTTGAACTTAAGAATTTGCAAACACACTTTACTACAAAATGGGGTACAGTAAAAGCATGTGATGGGGTTTCCTATTCTGTAAGAAAAGGTGAAACTTTAGGAGTAGTAGGTGAATCAGGTTCTGGTAAGTCGGTTACTGCGTTATCTATAATGAGATTAATTCAATCTCCCCCTGGTATGATTGCTGGTGGTGAAGTAATTCTTAATGGAAGAAATATACTAGAGCTTTCAGAAAGAGAAATGACTAAGGTAAGAGGCGGGGAAATTTCTATGATTCTACAAGATCCTATGCAGGCCCTTAATCCTGTTTTTGATATAAATGATCAAGTGGGAGAAGCAATAGGGATACACCAAGGATTGAAAGGCAAAAGTAGATTTGAAAAGGTTGTTGATGCTCTTAAGAAAGTAAGAATACCCGCACCTGATACAAGGGCGAAGGATTACCCTCATCAACTTTCAGGTGGAATGAGACAGAGAGTTGTTGGAGCTATAGGAATTTCATCTAATCCTTCAGTTATAATTGCCGATGAGCCAACCACTTCACTAGATGTTACTATTCAAGCAGCTTATCTTAGACTACTAAAGCAAATTCAAGCTGAAACAGGAGCTGCAATTATTTTTATAACTCATGATTTTGGTATTGTTGCCAAAATGTGTGATAGGGTAGCTGTGATGTATGCCGGTAGGATCGTAGAAATGGCAGAATGTAGGGAGATTTTTAACAATCCTTTGCATGAATATACAAAAGCTTTGATAGGTTCTGTTCCAAAGCTTGAAGAAAAAACAGGTAGGTTGCCTCAAATTGAAGGTCAACCTCCGTTACTATACAATCTTCCTCCAGGAGATGCCTTTGCTCCAAGGTCACCGTTAAAATATGATGAAAAAGATGCAATGATCCGGCCAGATCTAGTAGAAGTTAAGCCTGGGCATTTCGTTCAGATGTCTAGATGTTCAGTAGCAGATTTTGATAAATATAAAGATAAAGTTTCATATTAGAAAAAAAAGGTGAAGAAATTATGACTACAACAGATAAAAGAGATTATTCAAACGTTCCTTCTGCAACAGGATGTTCCAATGATGGAGATCCTATAATTCAGGTTAGAAATATTAGAAAATGGTACCAAGTTAATAAAGGTTTGCCAATTATCGGTAGTTTTGATTGGCTAAAGGCTGTTGATAATGTTTCCTTCGATGTTCCATCAGGAAAGACTATTGGACTTGTTGGTGAATCAGGTTGTGGTAAAACAACTACAGCCAAAATGGTACTTGGACTTGAAAACCCATCAACTGATGGAGAAGTTGAGGTTGGAAGCATATTTTTTCAGGGAGAAGATGTAACTCAGCTTTCAAGCGCTGGAAAAAGAGAAATGAGAAGATCTGTTCAAGCAGTATTTCAAGATCCCTGGTCATCTCTTAACCCACGAATGAGAGTTAATACAATAATTTCTGAACCACTTGAAATTAATACTACAATGACGAAAAAGGAACGAGATACTAGGGCTGGAGATTTACTTGCTGAAGTAGGTCTTAATCCATACCAGGGTAACTTGTATCCACATGAATTCTCTGGAGGACAGAGACAAAGAATTGGTATAGCAAGAGCACTGGCTTTAAATCCTAAACTGATTGTTCTTGATGAACCTGTTTCAGCTCTCGATGTGTCAATTCGTGCTCAAATTATGAATTTATTAGTAGATCTGCAAAATGAGCATGATCTTGCTTATATTTTGATTGCTCACAACTTAGCTACAGTAAGATATATGTGTCATAGAACTGCAGTAATGTATTTAGGAGTTATTCAAGAATATGGAGACACAGAAGCTATTTTTGCTAATCCAACTCATTTATATACAAATGCCTTAATTTCAGCAGCCTTGCCATCTCACCCTGATATTGAGAGAGATGAAATTGTGCTTCCTGGAGAAGTAGTATCTCCTGTCAATCCTCCTGTTGGTGATGTGTTTATGACTAGAACTCCGCTACCAGTAAGAAAAAATCATCAATATACTAAAGAGAGACCTCCTCTAGTAGAGATTGGAAAAGACCACTATGTGGTTGAAACACCTTGGAGTACTGTTACAGGTCACGATCTTTCAGAATTCAAACTTTCCGTTGATCAAGAAATGAGATAAATGGGTTTGGCTCCCGGGCCTGGATTCGAACCAGGACTGGAGGAGTCAAAGTCCTCTGTCCTACCATTAGACCACCCGGGAAATTATTAAGAATATTTTAAATTTACATCCATATTCTCATTTTTCAAATAGTAATAATTTATATTTTGACAAAAAGTAAATTATTAAAAGCCATATAGAATTTATTATTGCTCTATTTGTCTATTTGTATTAACATTTGATAACACAAAAAAATATTCGGAGGGAAAATGGATATTAATTCGTTAACGCAATTTAGTTTCTACTTTGGTACTGCAGCTATGTTATGTTCAGCTGTATTCTTCTTCTTTGAAAGAGGAGAGGTTAGTCCAAAGTGGAGAACTTCAGTTACTGTTGCTGGTTTAGTAACTTTCATCGCATTTTTTCACTATTGGTATATGAGAGATGCTTGGGTTGCTGCATTTGGATCTGGGGATTTAACTCAATTAAGATATATTGATTGGTTAATCACTGTTCCGCTTCAAATTGTTGAATTCTACTTGATTTTAAAAGTAGTAGGAAAGGTAACTATTAATTTATTCTGGCAATTGCTAATCGCAAGCGTAGTAATGCTTGTAGGAGGATTGTTAGGAGAAATGGATGTTATTGATGCAACAATTGGATTCATAATCGGAATGATTGGTTGGTTATATGTAGTTTATCTTATTTTTGTTGGTGGAGCTGCTAAAGCAAGCGCTGAAGGTAAGAATGAAAATGTTCAGGCTGCATTCAATTCTATGAAATTAATTGTGCTTGTAGGTTGGGCTATCTATCCTTTGGGATACATCATAGGAAATATGGTTGATGTGACTGATGGTGTTCAGACTATGAATATCATTTATAACTTTGCAGACCTTATAAACAAAACCGCATTTGGTTTAGTAATTTGGGCTGCTGCTAAAGCTGATACTAAAAGCTAAATAAATTAGCCGTTTATAATAGTCGTAGTTAGATTGAAGTCTAGCTACGACTATTTAATATTAATAGACACTAATTTAATTTTTATAAATTTTAACTTAAAAACACTAATTTATAATAACTGTATGGATAATAAATTAAAAAATGAAAATCTTGATAGAAATGTAGAAAATTATAAGATCAATGATGAATCTAATGCTTCAACAATTTCTAGAAAAGATAAGTTTAATTTTCTAAATGATGTTTTTGAGTCAGATGATCAAACAGACGTATTTTTAGGATAATCTTGCTAAATGAATTAATAATCACTAATGCTTAATTATCAGAGATTTACTAAATTTATTAGATATGTTTCAGGATTCTTTGCAGTAATATTTTTTATATTATTCATCATTTCTTTTATTATTATGTCTTTTAGTTAACAGATTGAAAATAGAATGAAAAATATATTTAAGAATTTAGGAATTATATTATTATCTTCATCAATTTTATTATTAGTAATCCTTAGTCAGACCTTAGGGGCAAGGGTTGCATTTCCAGTTTTTATGTTATGTCTACTTTTAGGGGCTTGGTCTTACTATAAGTATACAAATTATAGATAAAAATCTTATTGTGTTCTAAATAAATTTTATCTCTTAACTTTTTTATGAATAAATTGTCATTTAAATCATCAATCTTTATTCAAATTGCTTTAGTAATCTAATAATAGATTCCATTATAATTGATATAGTATCATCTCAAATAAATGTTTTACCAAGATTGAAATTAGTTAAAGTCAAATCTAATAAGGCAAAAAAATAATATTATTTTGGGTATAATTTGAAAGTTCATAACACAGTCTCAGGTTTCTTTGAAGAAAGATCTAAAATAACATCCAAAATAGCCTTAGTACCCACTATGGGATCTATACATGAAGGCCATATTTCTCTCATAGAAAAAGCAAAGTCATATGGAGAAACTATTATAGTTAGTATTTTTGTAAATCCAATTCAATTTAATTCGACAAAAGATTTTGATACGTATCCTAGAAGTCTTGAAGATGATAAAAAAATATTACAGAATCTAGGTGTTGATATATTATTTTGTCCTCCAGCTGAGGAAATTTATCCTGAAAACTTCAAGTCATATGTAAAAGTTAAGATGCTTTCAGATGTCTTAGAAGGGAAGTATAGAAAAGGTAATATGGAAGGAGTTGCTACTGTTGTTACAAAATTATTTAATATTATTCAACCCAATTATGCAATTTTTGGTGAAAAAGATTATCAACAATTGTTACTCATAAAATCTTTTGTAAGTGATTTAAATATTCCTGTTGAGATCATTTCCTCCAAAACAATAAGAGATAATGAAGGCTTAGCATTATCAAGCAGAAATAAAAATTTATCCGTTTCTGAAAAGAATCAAGCAACTGAAATAATAAATTCTCTATATTTCGGTATTAAAAATCTAATATCAGGTGAAAAAAAATCCAAAAATATAATTATCTTAATTGAAAATTACCTTTCTGATTTCAATCTTATAAAAGTTGAATATATATCAATTAGAGATTTAAAAAACTTTGAAATAGTTGAAGAAATAAATTCTGATTTTGTAATTCTTATTGCAGCATATGTTGGAAAAATTAGGCTTATTGATAATATTATCTATAGAAAAAAATGAATAAAGTTTCAATTAAGAAAATTCAGAGATTAAAGAATCTTAAGAAAATAACAATGATTACTGCATATGACTATGTAAGTGGTTATATAGTAAATAATTCCTCTGCTGAAATGATATTAGTAGGAGATAGCTTGGGTACTACTTCCCTGGGTTATGATTTTACTAGTAAGGTGACTATCGAAGATATGATTAATGCAACAGAAGCTGTAGCAAGAGTAGGAATTGATAAGTTACTAGTTTCTGATTTATCTTATGGTACATATGAAACTAAAGAGGATGCATTAAGAAATGCTTCATTATTAATAAACTCAGGTGCAGATGCTGTAAAGTTAGAAGGAGGATCAGAAAAATTTGAAATCATAAAATATTTAATCGATCATAAAATTGCTGTGATGGGTCATATTGGAGTAAAACCTCAATATATTAATAATCATAAAGAATTCAAGATCTTAGGAAAAAATCAAGATGAGGCTAAGGAAATTTTTGATGATGCAATTTCTCTTGAATCATCAGGAGTGTTTTCTTTAGTTTTAGAATTAGTAGATGAGTTTTTAACAAAAAAAATTACAAAAAAATTATCAATACCAACAATTGGAATTTCATCAGGAGATTTTTCCGATGGACAAGTTCAAGTTTATAATGACTTAATTGGCTACAGCCCGAAAAAATTGCCAAAGCATGCCAAAGTTTACAGTAATTTACTCTTTGAAGCACAAGAGTCCATTAATAAATTTGTAAATGACACAAGAGATCTGTCTAAATAAAATAAAAAATCATTATGAATTAGTCAAATAAATTATTCCATGAAAGCTTTTTTTATTGTTAGAATTATAGAGATGAAAAAGGGGTTCATAACTAAATATCATGTAATACAATCTCTTCTTGCAGGCATATTTATAACTATAATCATTCTTGTAGGAGAAACATTTTCTAATAATGTAATTAATGCTGCTATAGGTTCTAGTGTAGCATTACTTTTTTTACACCCTAAAAATAGGCAAAACCGCTTCAAAAGCCTAGTTGTTGGTAATTTGATAGCGATTATAACATTTATTCTCCTACACTTTCTTTTTCAATTATTTGATCAAGATTTATATGTGTCAATTTCTAATAAAAACTTTCATATTTTTTCTGGTATATCTTTTTTTATTTGTTTACTTGTTATGACTTTAACTAATTCTGAACATGTCCCAGCTGCAGGAACATCTATAGGCTTATCGGTACATGAATTTGATTTTAGACTAATACTTTTTGTGATTTTTTCTGTGTTATTTTTGTATGTCTTTAAGTTAGCATTAGATAGATATGGAAAAAATATCATATAAATTCTTGTGCTATTTCTATGAGTTCGATAATTTCTCAATAGTTTAACTATAAGAAATTATGAATGAGTCTGACTAATTATTCAAAATCCATAATGTTAATATTAGCTATCTAAAGAGACATCAAAAAAGACTTTATGTTTTCTAGGTGATTTAATTTAATCCCATGAAAAAAAAGAAACAAAATAATAAAGACCAAAGAGAATTATTTGATACTAAAAAGTTTGAGAGGACATATCTATTGCCTCAGACATGGTATGAGCTGTTGTCTAATAGTGATGAGGAGTTTCTGAATGAATTATTGTTTGATATTAGTGGAGTAAATTATATCTATCCAAAGCTTCTATTAACTTTTCAGAATCCTACTTCATATAACTTCTTTCATTTATCAATGCTGAATGAAAACTCTAAAAGAAAGATTGAAAGAATCTTCAAAGGTATTTATGGTGATGATGTCTTAATTGTTATCCAAAAAGCCAATACTGAACCACCCGACAGAATAGATGATAGGGAACTATAAGAAGCTATCCGACTAATTATCCCACTTTATCCAAGCTTTTTAAGTATTAAATAATAGAATCATTTACAATTGATTTGGTATCATTACAAATACGCATTCTAACTAAATGGGGCCTTAGCTCAGCTGGGAGAGCGCTTCCCTTGCACGGAAGAGGTCGGGAGTTCGATCCTCCCAGGCTCCACCAAAAACTATTTGTTTAATAAGTCCTTTGCCTTATCTTTCAGACTTTTAGCTTTTTCCTGATAACTTTTTACCCACTCAGTTTTAGCTTTGTTTGCATCAATAATAGTGTCTAAAGTACTCAAAACTTGAGCATTTGTTTTTTCTCTAATTTCATTTGTAACTTCTTCTATTTTTTTCTTTTCTTCCTCTATATTGCCTAAAGCTTTTTCTATGTTTTCATCTAAGATTTCTTTAGGTCTTGCTTTGACAGCTTCTCTAAATTGGTTCATTGTTTCGCGTTCAACCATAGAAGTCATGTATGCTTCTTTCATATCAAAGCATTCTAATTTATCCTTATAACAATTGGACATAATTATGTTTAGAGATTTAGCATAATTTCCGTAGCCATGAATATTGAATCTATCATCAAAAATAGATCTGTATGCAGTAAATCCAAAATTATCAATAGTTATTTCATTATTATGGGTTCCGTCAGAATTAATTCCAAGTGCAAGTCCTGAATGTTCATAGTCCTTCAGTGTTCCGGGAATATTCACAATGGGATCATTTGGTATAAATATTCTATAATTATCCTTTACATATTTATCCATCAACTCCCTATATTCTTTATTACCTACTCTAGGTCCTCCCATGGAAATTAATGAAACATCGTAACCATAATTCATAGACAGGTCAAGAGCTGAAAGTGTAGCAAGTGCAGATCCCAAGCTATGACCAGAAAAAATAATTTTTTGAGGATTATTTTTATCTATTACTTCAAAAATAACTTCTCTGAACCTATCGTATTCAGAACTGAAGCCTCTATGAACAAAAACATCTGGAAATTCTATCCAATCAGCCTTTACCATTGCACCATCAAGATCGGTTATTACATTCTTAGTATATTCTCTTTTTGTTTTTGCAGAGGTTGATCTATATGTCACAAATAAGATATCTTCCTTTTCTACAATTAGAGCTAATCCACCGCTAAGATTTATTGAAAATTTGTCACCTATTTTTTCTCCAGGAGCTCTGATAAAATCATCCCCGATTATTTTATATCCTTTTTTTTCAGATTTTTCTTTTACGAAATCAAATTCTCTAAGAACAAGGAAATTTTGATAAACAATATCTGGTAGTATGCTTTCAAACCCGATTTGTTGAAGACTTACAAAAGGTTTATCATCAATTTTAGAGGATACTTCCACTATAGATTCTCCAATTTCTTTAGCCTCAGTTTTAGCTTGATCTTCAGTAACTGATGTCGAGCAAGACATGATGAATATGATTGTTAGAAATAATATTTTTTTCATTTTTTTAATTTTCTTTACTTTAAATTTAATCTTAATTATATTCTATATTTTTAATGGGTTTTTTACATGTGGAAAAAATAAGTGCCGAAATTATCATCATAATTAATCCAGCAAACCATATACTTTGATAGCTTCCTGTATAGTCTCTTACGTATCCTGAAACCGGAGCTCCAATACCTCCAATAATTAATATGAATGGGGTAATTTTACCTCTAATTGTTCCTAAGTTTTTTCTTCCAAAATAATCCGCCCAAATGAATGAATGTATAAACATTAATCCTCCTATACCAAGACCAAATATGGCCATTGAGATAAAAATTACCCAAAAAGAATAAGCATAAATTGTAATTATGCTGGCTATTGCTAAAAATAAAAATGATAATGTACCTAAAAGTCGTATACCTAATTTTTTAACTAAATTACCAACAAAAAAAGTACTTATTCCTGCACATACAGCATCAAAAGCTGTTGCAAGTGCAATAAGTTGAGGTTCTAGACCTCGATCCATAAATGCAGGAATTCTATGTATAGCTATTGTCCCTGTTGCAATTGAAATAACCGTAAGGCAAATGGTGATTTTCCAAAATACTCTTGTCTTGAATGCTTCTTCGAATTCCCATGATGTCTCTTTATCCGTTAGATTTTTAGATTCTATTAATTCTCCGTCAGGAACTAATCCGATATCTTCCGGTTGCCTTCTTAAGAGCCATAATGCAGGAGGAATAATAATTAGCATAGATATAAATCCAAAAATAATCCAAGTATTTCGCCAACCTGAAATATCGATAAAAAACTGAGTAAGTGGAACAAATATCATTGCTCCAATAGGTACTCCTAAAGAAGTAATTGCTAATGCCTTACCTCTTTTTTCTACAAACCACTTAGATATAGGAACAGTTGTTAGCAATGCACCAGGCCCACCTAAACTTGTAATACCTATTACTCCAAAAATTAATATCATTATTATTCCACTAGAATTGAAACCTAATAAAATTAATCCAATTCCAGTAATAGTAACTCCAATAGGTAATAATATTCTTGCTCCATATTTATCGATCCAAGGTCCAAGAATAGGACTTGTTAATCCTCCAACTATCTGTCTTGCCGTCGATGCCCATCCAAAATATGACCTCCCGATGAGTAATTCATCGCCCATAGGTTTAATAAATAAACCAAAATTTAAGGTTCCTAAAGCCATAGTCATTGATGACGTTATTGCCATAACAAATACTATTTTCCATCCATAAAAAATTGAGTTTTGTTTTTGAGTCATTAAGAAATTTTATAATTTTGTGCTATCAGTAATATATCTTATTTTTTTTTTTAAATATACTAAGATTTCTTTATTTCCTTTTAGCGTTGACTATTGTTTGAACTGATTTATAATTTATTTGGTTCCTTGCAATCTAACTTAAAATTTTTTGGAGTTCTGTTGACTAAGAAAATAGTTAAGCCTAAAAAAAATAAACTTATTAGGATTTTATGGATTCTTTTAGGTTCGCTTTTTGTTGGTATAGGATATCTTGGTATATTTGTTCCTGGCCTTCCTACTACTATTTTTTTAATTCTAGCTGCAGGTTGTTATATAAGATCATCTGAAAAGTTATATAACTGGCTAATTAATAATAAAATTTTTGGTCAATATATAAAAGATTATTATGAAGGTAGAGGCATGCCTCTAAAATCAAAAATATTAGCCCTTTCAATGATTATAATATTTTGTTCTTTTGCTATATTTTTCGTAGTAGAATTAATTTGGGTTCAGCTGATAATAGGATTAGCTGGAGTTATCGGAATTTCTTATATCACATTACGAGTTCCGACCAAGAAATAAATAAAGTCTTTCCAAGCTGTTGACAATATTGTTTTTTACATTGTATACTCATTTGGTAAACAATTATTTTGAGGAGAATTAACTTGAAAAATTCAATTAAGTTTACTTTGATTTCAATGCTTGGAATGTTCGCATTCTTTGCTTGTTCTTCAGAAACTGAGGTTGTTGAAGTTGAAAAACAAGTTGTTGTTGAAAAGGAAGTAATTAAAGAAGTAGAAGTTCCTGGTGAAACAGTCATAACAGAAGTTGTCAAGGAAATTGAAGTTCCTGTTATTGTTGAAAAGGAAGTTGAAAAGAAAGAAAAGACATTAGTAATTTATTCTGGAAGATCTGAATCTTTAGTAGGTCCAATTATTGAAGAATTCTCTGTTCTTACAGGAATACCTGTCGAAACAAAGTATGATAAAACACCTAATATAGTGAGTTTGTTAGAGACAGAAGGAAGTAAAACTCCTGCCGATGTTTTTTATGCACAAGATCCTGGTGGATTAGGTTCTGTTGCTGCTATGCTTGACCCAATGTCAAGAGAAGTATGTGACTTAATTCCTGCTTGGGCTGTAGCTCCTAGAGAAGCTAACGGTGGATGCAAATGGATCGGTATAACAGGAAGAGCAAGAGTTTTAGTATATAACCCAGATGTTACAGCTGCAGCTGATTTACCTACATCTATGGAAGATCTTACTGATCCAAAATACAAAGGTAAATTAGGTTGGGCACCAACAAATGGATCATTCCAAGCTATGATTACAGGAATGAGAATTTACTGGGGTGAAGAAAAAACTAAAACTTGGTTAGAGGGAATAGTGGCCAATGAACCAATTGTGTATCCTAAAAACACACCACAGGTTCAAGCTGCTGCTGACCAAGATATTGAATTTGGTATGGTAAATCACTATTACCTACACAGATTCCAAGCCAAAGAAGGTGAAAACTTTAAAGCTGCAAACCACTATCTCAATAATGGTGATGCTGGTTCAGTTGTATTAGTTTCTGGAGCAGGTATTTTAGATTCTTCAGATAACAAAGACAATGCAGAAAGATTCATGACATTCATGACATCAAAAATTGCACAACAATACTTTGCTACTCAAGTACATGAGTACCCACTAGTGACTGAAGGAGTAACTCCAAACAGAATGCTAGTAGATATGGAATCATTGAGTAAGCCAGATATTGACATCTCTCAGCTTGGTGATCTTGAGGCAACTCAGGCACTACTGACGGAAGTTGGTGCACTACAATAATAAGATAATTATCTCTTCTTATCTCGACTAAATAGGAGTCTGTTCTCTCCTCCTGAAAATGAAAAAACAGACTCCTATTTTAGTCACTAAGAGTTATTTTAATTCTCCAAAAATAGGTTCCAAAATATTTCTGTTTTCTTTGCTTTCATCTGAATCATTTTCAGGTAGGTAAGCATTTTTTTCGTTAAGATCAGATTTCATGTCAAACATTCTTCCATCTTCATATAATTTCCATGAGTGATTTCTAAGAAATCTTTGAATTGGTCTTTTGTTTCTTCCTCCAGCATCAAAGTGAAAGAAGATCCAGTCTCTAGGGTCTCCATCTTCTCCTAATAATTGAGGATAAAAAGATTTTCCGTCTATAATATAATTTTCTGGAAATTTTATGCCTGTAGCCTCAAAAATTGTTGGAAGAAAATCTGTAGTATCTACAAGATTTGTACTAACCAAAGACGCAGGAATTTTACTTTTCCAATTACAAATGAGTGGTACATGAGTACCTGTATCAATTGTTTTACCTTTTCCTCCTGGTATTTCTAAATCTCCCATAAAAGAAGAAACTTCGATAGGGGAACCATTGTCTCCCAAATATAAAATCAAAGTATTTTCTCTAATGCCCAAAGAATCTAATTTATCAACAATTTTCCCAATAGTTTTATCATGGTACTCAACCATATCTTTATAATATTTAGAATCATCATCCCACCCTTCTAATTGTTCCCAAGTTCTTCCACCAAGTGTTTTATTAGATGGAGGGTCAAAAACAGCAAATTCTTGACTATCTGGTGTAGGTTCTAAAGGTCTATGAGTTAGAGTCATTGGGAAATAAACAAAAAAGGGGTCATCAAGATTTCTTTCCATAAAGTCTAAAATATAATCTGAAAAAATATCTTCTCCATAGTTTCCTTCAGTAATTTCTTTACTTAGATATTCACCATTTTGGTATACAATGGGATTTTTATATCTTGACCCTTTTTCTTCTGTTTGATGAGCATGCCAAACGCAAAATTCATCAAATCCTGCATCCTCTATTTTTTGACCCTTATTTCTTTCTTCAGGCATTTCATCAGGTGGATTATATGAGTATAGTTGCCATTTACCAGATATTAAGGTTTTATATCCATTATCACTCATGATATGCCCAAAAGTTTTTTCATTGGGATCCATTAAACCAAACCCTATATAATTTCTAAAATTATATTTTCCTGTCATTAATTGAATTCTTGTTGGTGTGCACAATGGTTGGGCATGAGCATTCTCAAATCTTATTCCAGTTTCTGCTAAATTATTTAGTCTAGGTGTTTCATAAGAGGTCCCTCCATTTGCATTTATAACTTCATAGCCTAAATCGTCAGACATTATTAGTATTATATTTGGTCTTTTATTATTCATATATTTATCCTCTTTCACCTTTATCGTATTCTGCATACATGTATGGATGATTTTCATCAAATTCAGTTAGTGGTTTTGGGTTTTCAATCTCACTGGCAGGCCTTACCTCTTTTCCTACTATGTTTAAGGATTTATCTCCTAGATTTTTTCGATATTCATCTGCTAAATTTGATAATTCTTTGACTATTTCTTTATTATTATCAAACAAATTAGATTCTTCGCCAATATCATTATCTAAATCATATAATTCATGTATTATTTTTCCTTCTTTTTTGAAATGTAATTTCCAATTCTTGTATCTTATTGCCTCTAATTCATCTTCATTATAGTAAACAAAGGAATCTCTTTTAGATGTATTATCGTTACCGAAAAGTAAATCTGACATTTCTACACCGTCTATTTTTTTTCTAGGAAGTTCAGCTCCAATTAAGTTTGTAATTGAGGGCAAAAAATCCATTGTTGTAGCTAGGTTATCTGTTTCTTCGCCTTTATTAATTTTTCCAGGCCATCTAATAATACAAGGTACCCTTTGACCTCCATCCCATGTTTGACCCTTACCTCCTCTTAGATTTCCATTGCTTCCACCTTGATTTTGTAGTCTTGATCCATTATCACTAGTAAATATAACTATAGTATTTTCATCAATACCTAATTCTTTTAACTCATCAAAAATTACTTTTGTAGACCAATCGATACTTGCTACGCATGCTCCATAATCTCCATTTTTAGATTCTTTTACAAATTTCTCTGCAGCATATAGTGGAAGGTGAACTTGCATATGAGCAAGATATAAGAAAAAAGGGCTGTTATTATTTTCTCTAATAAACTTAACTGCGTCCTCTGTATATCTTTCAGCTATAGATCTTTGATCAGGTTGTTCTTGTATAACTTCTTTATCTCTAAGAAGAGGAAGTGGAGGACGATCCCATTCTGTTATTTTGTGTAAACTTGAATCATTATGCTGATAATCTTCAATTTTCACTTGCCTTCCCATATCATTACTGTAAGGTATTCCAAAGTATGAATCAAAGCCATGGTTTGTTGGAAGAAACTCTTCTTGGTCTCCACAGTGCCATTTCCCAATAATTTTTGTACTATATCCTGATTCTTTTAGTGTTTTTGCTATAGTTTTTTCTTCTGTGTTTAGACCAATTCCTTGTCCAGGAAATAATACTCTTAGTCCATCAAAAGTTCCAAAACTTATCCTTTGAGGATAGCATCCAGTTAATAATGAAGCTCTAGATGGAGAGCAAACAGGAGAGCTAACATAAAAATTAGAGAATTTTTTTCCTTCTTCCGCCATTTTATCTAAAGTAGGAGTTAAATTAATATTTGAGCCATAACAACCAAGATCTCCGTAACCTAAATCATCAGCAAATATAATAATTATGTTAGGCTTTTTTTCATTATTTACCATGCGACATCCCTCGTTTTGATTTATAATTATCTTAGATTTTTATATTATAAAAATAGAGATTTCTATGCACAAAATACTAAGTTTTTATGAATTTAATACTTTTGATTTTCTTGATATTAAAGAAAATCAAAAAATTTTATTAAATAACTGTAAGAGGCTTGGTATAAAAGGCACAATTATATTAGCTGAAGAAGGAATAAATGGAACAATTTGTGGAACTAAAATTAGCATAGAAGAAATCACTTCCATAATTTATAAGCTAAATTTTAATCCTAATGTAAAAACCTCTTTTTCTAAATCAAATGCATTTAAGAGACTTAAGGTAAAGATACAACCTGAAATAGTTACATTTGATGGCTTAGGAAAGTTTGCTTCAAATACAGGAGAATTTATTGATCCTGAGGATTGGGATAATTTTATAAAAAATAAAGATGTTGAAATAATTGATGTTAGGAATTTTTATGAGACTGTAATTGGTAAATTCCCTAATTCTAAAGATCCAAAGACAGAAACATTTACTGATTTTATAGAATTCGTAGAAAAAGAATTAGTAAAAGTGAAAAATAAAAAAATTGCCATGTACTGTACAGGAGGCATACGTTGTGAAAAGGCATCTTCATACATGAAAGATATTGGATTTGAAAATGTTTATCAATTGAGAGGTGGAATAATAAACTATTTAAACTCTGTAGATAAAAAAAATGGTTCATGGAAGGGTGAATGTTTTGTTTTTGATGAGAGGGTTTCTTTGGATTATGGATCGGAAGAAGGAACTTTTAACCTTTGTCATGGTTGTCGTAATCCAATTGATAAAAATGATAAAGAATCAATTTATTATGAAGAAGGAGTAAGTTGCCCAAGTTGTATAAATATTAGAAGTGGTGAACAAAATGAAAAATCCAGACAAAGACAAGCACAGATAGTTTTTGCTAGAAAAAGACAAAATTTATAAAGGATTTCTCCCACCCTCAAAGACAAGAATGTAAATAAGTCTTAGTATCTGAAAAAGTAAGTAAGTGCAAAAAATAACGAACCCCCACTTTATTACTTGTCTAAGAAAAATTTTTATTTTACTTTCTTCCATTTATTTACCTCAATTATTTTTTATTGTTTTTCCAGAAAAAACTTTTGTTTCTTTATTGTGTTCCATTGCTTTTTTACCGTTTACAAAAATATATTCAATCCCAGTAGGTGTTTTTTTAGGGTCAGTAAAGGTGGAATTATCTTTTATTTTTTCTGGATCGAATATAACTAAATCTGCATAATAATTTTCTTTTATTTCACCTCTAGATTTTATATTAAATTTTTTAGCAGGCATCTTTGTCATTTTATATATAGCTTCTTCAAAGTTTAATATTTTTTTATTTTTTACATATTCATCAAATATTCTAGGATAAGTACCCCATGCTCTTGGATGAGGTTTTGATCCAACATCAATACCATCTGTACCTATCATTACTCTGGGATGTTTCATTATATTTCTTACATCATTTTCATTCATTCCAAATGCAGCCACAAGAATTTTATCAGAAATTTCTGAAAGTAATTTCTTTACTGTTTCTTCAGTTGGTAAATCATAGATTTCTTGAATATCTTCTAGTGTTTTACCTTCAATTGATTTATCACCAGGTACAGAACATAATAAAACATCTTTACTCTCAGATTTTCCCATTGGGCTATTTGTATTTGAGTCATCAAAAGTTCCATTTAATAAAAGTGCTTTTAGCATAGTTGATCTAGCTGTATATGGATATTGATCAGCATGAATATCTAAACCTTTTTCAGAGAAATCATCAATCATACTTAATGCCTTTTCAGATTTACCCCAGTTATCTTTTCCAACACTCTTAAGATGAGATATCTCAACTCTTAATTGATTATTGATTCCAATATTTGCAGTTTCATTTATAGAATCAAACAAACCTTCTGCTTCATTTCTCATATGTGAAACATAGACACCTTCATATTTTTTAATCGGCTTAGTTATTTCAATAATTTCTTCAGTTTTAGAATTCCTACCAGGCTCATAAACTAAACCTGTAGAAAATCCTAGGCACCCAGCTTCCATCCCTTCTTCAACTAAATTTATCATCTTTTTTAATTCATCTTCAGTAGGATAAATTTTATCTATTAGATTTAGAGAATTTCTTCTAATGGTATGATGACCAATTAAGACGCCTACATTAATTGAAGTTGGGTATCTATCTAATAGATCAAAATATTCTGAAAAATTATTCCAAACTTCATCTAATTTTGAAACTTTATACAAAGAAGACATTTGTTCTTTGGCTGATAAATAAGGAGAAACGCCAAAACCACAATTTCCAACAATCATTGTAGTTATTCCTTGGCACAAATTATGTAATATCCTTTTATCAGTAACAACCTTAAAATCATCATGAGAATGAACATCTATAAATCCAGGACATATTATTTTCCCAGAACCATCTATTAGTTCCTTATATTTAACGTTATTTAGCTCTTTAGTGATAATTTTATCTTCTAATATTCCTATATCACCAATATAAGATTTATTAGGGTTACCATCAATTATTCTTACCCCTTTGATAAGAAAATCTAGCATTATTTGAATTTACCTCTACCAACAATAGGAACAGATTCTTCTAATAAGCCATTTTTGTGAACAAAATAATCATCATGTAAATTTATAGTTGTATCGGAGTGCATTGGTCTTAGAAAAATTTTATCACCTACTCTTAATTCATTTTCTTCCTCTGTTTCTATTATGCATTTACAATGTTCTTCAGATAAACCTACTAATTTTATCCCTTTTGGGGATACAACCTCAGGTAATCCTTGATCCATTGAAACAGATTTTAATCCACAATCAATAACTATTCTATTATCTCTTCTTGAAACAACAGTGCACATAAGAGTTAGAGCTGGTTGAAAATCATCAAAAATTTTCAAATAATTTCCATCCATGAATATATAAGAACCACATTGTAGTTCTGTTATTCCATCGATTTTTGATGTTATGTTATAGGTTCCTGTTCCTGATGCTGAAACTATTCTTACTTCTACTCCACTTTCTTCAATCAGGTTTTTTGCTTTAACTAATTTATTCATAGCTTTATTGGTTTCGTTTACTCTTTCCTCATAGTTATCTATGTTCACAGTATGGCCTTCATACCCCATAATTCCTTCAAAAGATAATCCTTTTTTCTGATTTATCTTGTTTGTAAATTCAACAATTTCATCAAGTTCAACTCCACACCTATCCATACCTACGTTTACTTCGATTATCACTCCTAATTTCAGGGAATTATTCTCAAAAGCTTCTGATAATTCTTCAATATTGTCTTCATTTTCAACTGCAACCATAACTTTTGATATTTTATTTACTTCTACTAGTCGTTGAATTTTTGATTTTCCTACAATTTGATTTGGGATTAGTATTTCTTTTACTCCTCCAGACGCCATTTCTTCCGCTTCACCTAACTTTGCACAACAAATTCCAATAGCACCTTGATCTATTTGCTTTTTTGCCCAGTATGGACTTTTATTTGTTTTAGAATGTGGTCTCATTGAAACATTATTTTCATCCGCAAAGGTTTGCATTTTCTTAATATTATTTTCAGCTATATCAAGATCAACTAAAATTGAAGGCGTATCTATATCTGATATTTTGGTACCTTTTATATATTTCTTATTGTTCATATTTTTCTCTTTTGATTAGTTTTATTTAATAAATAATAACTCAATTATATTTCGATGATATAAAATTTACTTATGACTTATAAAAAAATTGGCATAATAGGATTTGGTTCATGGGTTAAAAATGCTTATTTACCTGTTCTATCGGAAATAGAAAATTTGAAAATTTCCCACGTTTCTACTAAAACAGAGAAATCTCTAGTTACTGCAAAAACTTTAATAAATAATACAGACTGTAAATTTTCCTTAGACTATATGCGACTTATAGATGATAAGCAATTAGATTTGATAATTATAAGTGTTCCAGATTCATCGCATGGAAAAATTATAAGTGATGTACTAAGTAGAGATATAGACTGCATATTTGAAATGCCATTATCAATGGAAAATTCTGAATCTAAAAACATCATTTCTAAAATGTCTTCTAAAAGTAATATTTATATACCTAATCTTGAAATGTCACATTTACCAATTATTAGTTATCTAGGAAAAATGTTTGAAACTAATGAATTTGGAAATTTGGAAAAAGCAAAGCTTAAATTATCAGCTAATTGGTGGCCTGGATTTAGTATATACACTGCATCTCCTTGGTACATTGATGTTTTCAATAAAATTTTTAAAATTGCACCTCAAAGAGTTACTAGTAGTGGAGTAATAAAATCTAAATTCCCAACAGAATCAAAAGGATCGGCTATTTTAGATTATGGAGATTTTTTTGCAGAATGGGAATTTGATATGGAAACTCGAACTGAATTGAGTGTAATATTAGACTTATTCTTTAAAAAAGAAACAGTGCAAGTTGACCTAATGAAATCAGAGATAAAATCAGATAATAATAAAAAAATATCTTTTTTTGAACCTCATTATGGTTGGCCTGGAATGAAAGAATTTATACTCAATACTATGTTTGAAAAACAAGATAGATTACAGCATATTCAAGATATAACTATTCTTCAGAATATTTCTAACGGATTGAATCTATCACTAAACTCAAAAGATTGGCATGTTGTATAAATGAAAAGAACTCTAAGTTTATTTATTTTTTTATTTCTATCCATAAGCTGTACTAATGATCTTGAATTTGAAAACTTTAGTGATTTCAAAGTATCAGGAGAAAAAATTCAAATTTACGATCCTCAAACTAGATTAGATGTATCTAGAGGAGATTTTTCGCCAATAATTGAATTACAAATTAATAACGAGTCTTCTGTTATATATCCAGATAATAGACCTACTATTTTTTTATTTGTAGCTCATTGGTGCCCATATTGTAGAGAAGAAATTCCAGAAGTAATAGAGTGGATTAATCAAGCTGATCTCATTAATAAGGATGTTAATATTGTTTTAGTCGTAACTCATACTGATCCAGAAAAAAATAACTATCCTCCTGATAATTGGTTATTTAATGAAAATTGGCAATATCCTGTAATTTATGATGATAATCAAAATACCTTATCTGAACATTTTGGAATCACCTATTTCCCGTCTTGGGTATTTACTGAGAGTGATGGCGAAATAGCTTTAACTTTCGCTGGTAGATTGGGTATAGATGAACTGCAAAAACTAGTTAATTGATCGATATATTTGTACAAAATTATTTATTGTTAAGTATATCGATTTCTATTTAGCTAATTTAATTGGCTAATTAGAAATAAATTACTAAAGAATCAATTCCAACTGTTGATTTTTTTTCAGTAATATGAGTTATAATAATTCGATAGGGTCAATTGGTCCTATAAGTTCGTGGAATAAAAAAGTAACTACGGAGGATATGTATGTTAAAAAAATTCCGATATGGACTAGTTAGTGTAATGATCTTAAGTTTAGGATTATTTGCAATAGCTTGTTCAGAAGAGGAAGTTGAAGAAGCTACAAACACTACAAATGCTAGTGCTGCAGCTGCTGCCGCTAAGGATGCTGGTATGACAGCTGAAAAAGCTAAGGAAGCAATGCCTGCAGAAGCTGCGCCTGCTAAAGCAGAGCCAAAGCTTGTTGAAACTTCAGAAACTTCAAAAGCTGCTACTGGTGAAGACCAGGCTGCTGGATTAGGAGAAGGAGATGTATCTTGGCCAAGTCTTTCAGACGAAATGCCTAGTTCATTCTCTGAATCTCCAATGTGTGCCGCTAAAGCTGAGGCTGGAGAGATTCCTGCTTTAGAAGAAAGACTACCTGAAAACCCACTTGTTATTCAGCCTGCTGAAAGCATTGGAGAATACGGTGGTACTTGGTACAGAGCTTTCACTGGTCCTGCTGATGGACAAAACATGGAAAGACCTATGAAAGATCACATATTGTTCTTCGGAACTAATATGACAGATGTTCAACCAAACATTGCTGAAAGTTGGACTATAAATGATGATGCAACAGAATTCACGTTAACTCTAAGAAAAGGCCTAAAATGGTCTGATGGAGATGATATGACTACTGAAGACATCATGTTTTGGTATAACCATATGGTACAAAACGAAGATCTAGTGCCAACACCACCTTCATGGATGAAGTCTGGTGGTGAATTGCTAAAATTCACAGCAGTAGATTCAGAAACTCTACAAATTAATTCAGAAGAACCTTACGGTCTACTAATTACTTTATTAGCTTCTGTTGTTGTTGCAGGACCACACACTAGAGGAGACTCTGGTCTTGGTCTTTACGCACCTTCGCACTACTTAAGTGACTACCATCCTGATGTTATAGGTCTTGATGAAGCTAATGCTAAAGCAGAAGCTGCTGGTTACGAAAACTGGGCTAAGTACATGTTGTTCTTAAACCATGCTAACGCTAACCCTGATTCACCTATGATGACTGCTTGGAGAGTTACAAAGCCTATTACTTCTGATCAATGGGCTCTAGAAAGAAACTGTTTCTACTACGGTGTTGACACAGAAGGTCAACAACTTCCTTACATGGATGGAGTAGTTCTTGATCTAGCAGAAAACCTAGAGGTGCTAAACCTTAAGGCTATTGCTGGTGAATTTACTGTTCAAGGTAGACACATTGACCTTTCAAAACTACCTGTATTTACAGAGAACTCTGAAAAAGGTAACTACAGAATTCAATTCTGGAGACAACCTGAATCTGGTATTGCTAACCTTTACATCAATGAAACTTGGGAAGGTGATGGAGGAGCAGTAGATACTGAAACTGCATCTTTCTTGCAAAATAAAGACTTTAGAGCAGCTCTATCAATGGGTATTGAAAGAGATGAAATTAACGAAGTATTCTTCCTAGGATTAGGAGAAACTGGTGGACTGTGTGCAGGATGGGATGACCCAGACGATGCAGATCACTATGTTGGAGAACACTACGTAGAATTTAATCCAGAAGAAGCTAATGCTTTATTAGACTCAATTGGATTAGATCAAAAAGATGCTGACGGCATGAGATTGATGCCTGATACAGGAGAAAAAATCGTTGTAACTCACAGTGTTGCTGTAGCAGCATTCGAAGATTATGAAGGTATTGACTCTATGGTTATCGAAATGTGGAAAAAGCATCTTGGTATCGATGGAAAACTTGATGCACAAGAAAGAAGCTTGTGGTCAGGAAGATTCGAAAATAACGAAACCATGCTTAACAGTTGGGAATCATCTGGAAGAGCTGGTGCGATCATAACTCCAAATCACTTGGGTATGGTAGCGGGTGGAGGATATATTGCTCCAGCTGCAGCTGATGCACACCAAGCTGATGGAACTTATGCGGATGGATGGATTGGAGAATGGCAGAAACTTTATGACGAAGCTGTTAGTGACGGAACAAAGTATACTGAAAATCTTAAAAAGGTTGTAGAACTAAACTGTAATAATGTAAACCCAATCACAACTGTGATGAACAAGCCTACATATACAGCTATAATCAAAAAGAATGTAAGAAACGTTCCTAATCCACTTCCTTTCTCATACCATGCACAAACTTCAGGAAATGGTTTCCCTGAGACATGGTGGTTAGAAGGCGGAAACCAATAATCAACATTTGATTATTTAAATATGAAAAGAGGGCCTTTTGTGCCCTCTTTTCATATATTTTGTAAGATAATTTCAAAAGAAGATTCATTTTCAGAAGTAGGTGGGAGAGTTTTATATGCTGAATTTCCTTATAAGAAGAACAATTTTTATGTTTATAGCTCTATGGGCTGTAACCCTTATTTCTTTTTTTATTATTAATCTTCCTGAAGGAGATTATGTAACAGCTTACATAGCACAGCTTCAGGCTACAGGAAGCTTGGTAGATGCTGAAGAAGCTGATAATCTCAGAATATTTTATGGTTTAGATAGACCTTTATATGTTCAATATTTTAAGTGGATGGGTCAAATATTATTTGATCAAAGTTTAGGTTTTTCATTCGAGTATAATATGCCAGTAACTGAGGTAATATCAGAAAGATTATTACTAACTATTGTACTTGCCATTGCGTGTGTAATTTTTATTTGGGTAATTGCAATTCCTTTCGGAATTATTTCTGCTGTCAAGCAATATTCTGTTTGGGATTATTTGTTCACATTCTTAGGATTTGTCGGCTTAGCAATCCCAGACTTCATGATTGCATTGATTGCAATGTATTTATTTTTTGTTTGGTTCGATTTTAGCCCTGGGGGACTATTTTCTCCAGAGTATGTTGGTGTCCCATGGAGTTGGGGTAGAGTTAAAGATTTAATTGACCATATTTGGATACCTATGGTAGTTTTAGGTACAGCTGGTACTGCTTCTCTGATGAGAATAACTCGTGCAAATTTACTTGATGAATTAAGTAAACCTTACGTTATAACTGCCAGAGCTAAAGGTATGTCTGAATGGAGGCTGATATTAAAATATCCTGTTAGATTAGCTCTAAATCCAGCTATAAGCTTAACTGCTTATATACTACCTTATCTTATTTCTGGAAGTATTATTGTAGGAGTTGTATTATCTCTACCCACAGTTGGGCCTATGTTGGTAAAGGCTTTAGTTGCTCAAGATATGTTTTTGGCTGGTGGTATTATATTACTTATTGGATTTATGACTGTTGTTGGAACTTTCATATCAGATCTGTTGCTATTGTGGGTTGATCCAAGAATTCGATTGGAAGCAGGTGGCTCATAATGGTTTTATCCTCACTAGGAAAAATCTTTTCGAAGAATGATTCAGCTCCAGAATCATCAGATCAAGCCAACTCAGTTGAACTAGCAACTCAAAGACAGCTGATATGGAGAAGATTTAAGAGACATAGACTTGGTTTTTCAGCATCAATTGTAGTTATATTATTTTATGTTGTTGTACTTATGGCTGATTTTCTTTCAACCGCTCCACCTGTAGATTATGCAGCTGCTAGAGGTTATATGCCACCTCAACCAGTTAAATTTTTCCATAATGGTCATTTTATGAGCACGTGTGAAGTGACTGGTGCAAGAAATATGGAAACATTCCTAATGGAATTTGAAGAAGATTGTGATAATTCTCAAGGTATAACTTTTTTTGCAAAAGGTTATGAATATAAACTTTGGGGATTATTTACTACTAATAGACATATTTTAGGTATGAAAGATGAGACAAAAGATCCTAATGCATGGATACATTTATTTGGAACCGATAAACAAGGTAGAGACGTTTATTCAAGAACAATGCATGCAACCAGAGTGTCTTTGACTATTGGGTTAGTTGGTGTTGCATTAAGTATTGTATTTGGAATATTCATTGGAGCAATTTCAGGATATTATGGAGGAATAATTGACTCTATATTACAAAGACTAATTGAGATAATAAGATCTGTTCCTACTATTCCTCTATACATGGGTTTATCTTCGGCGTTTCCTGAAGACTGGACTATTAATCAAATATATTTCATGATCACTATAATAATTTCATTATTTGCATGGACTGATTTAGCAAGAGTTATAAGAGGAAGATTCCTTGCGATGAAAGATGAAGATTTTGTTACTGCAGCAAGGCTTAATGGTGCCAAAACTATGAGAATTGTTTTTATACATATGCTTCCCTCTTTTTACAGCCATATTATTGCTCAAGCTTCTTTGTCTTTACCATTGATGATTGTTACTGAAACATCATTGAGTTTCTTAGGTTTAGGACTAAGACCTCCTGCTGTAAGTTATGGGGTTTTGCTAAAAGATGCTCAAAATGTTCAGTCGGTAGCTTCTTTCCCATGGTTATTTATTCCAGCGATTGCTGTAATTTTAGTTATTCTCGCCTTGAATTTCATGGGAGATGGAATTAGAGATGCGGCAGACCCGTATCAGGAGGTATAAATATGGTAACCAAGAAAAATAAAAGCGAGACTATGCCTTTATTAGAGGTAAGAAATTTGCAAACTTATTTTTACACTGCTGATGGAATTGTTAAGGCTGTAGATGGAGTTAATTTAGATGTATTCCCTAAGAAAACACTTGGAATTGTTGGAGAATCTGGTTGTGGAAAAAGTATAACTACAAAATCTATTCTTAGACTTATAGATAATCCAGGTAAAATTATTGAAGGTAAAATGAACCTTTATGATAAATCTCACGAAAATTCTCAAGATATAGCTAAATTAAATAATCAAGAATTGAAAAAAGTAAGAGGTGGAAGGATATCTATGATTTTTCAGGAACCTATGACTTCTTTTAGCCCTATTCATACTGTAGGTAATCAGATTACAGAGGCAATAAAATTGCATTTAGACTATGAAAAAAATGAAGCTATGGAATTAGCCGAAGATTGGTTAGTTAGAGTTGGAATGAATAATCCAAAGCAAAGATTGAAGCAGTATGCATTTGAGCTTAGTGGAGGGCAAAGACAAAGAGCAATGATAGCTATGGCATTGTGCACAAATCCTGATATATTAATTGCCGATGAACCTACCACAGCTTTAGATGTTACTACTCAAGCTCAAACTTTAGATTTATTAAATGATCTTCAAGAAAAAAATGGAATGTCAATAATTATGATAACTCACGATTTAGGGGTTATTGCAGAATTAGCCGATCAAGTTAATGTTATGTACTTAGGAAAAGTTGTTGAAAGTGGAACCCTGAATGATGTTTATAAAAATCCAATTCATCCTTATACAAAATCTTTGCTAAGTTCTATTCCATCTTTGGCAAC
Organism: Chloroflexota bacterium; assembly: GCA_002721875.1. The sequence continues at coordinate 47,577 of PBLU01000020.1, forward strand.
TAAACACAGAGAAAGATTGCCTATTTTGCAAGGAACAATCCCACATCCTGTAGCAAGGCCATCAGCATGTAATTTTGAATCAAATTGTGATGATATTAATCCAGATTGTAAAGACGCTGATCCAGTTTCTGTTGAAGAAGCTCCAGGTCATTTTGTTTTATATTGTGGAATTTGCTATCAAGACAAAAAATGTGCTTGGTATCCAAGAGGAATATAGATAGAGGTAAACTATGACATCTGAAACTAAAGTTTTGAACGAAAATATTATAGAAATAAAAAATTTAAAAAAATATTATCAACTTACATCAGGATTGATGAAAAAAGTTACTGGAGTTGTTAGAGCAGTAGATGATGTTACATTTAATATTCCTAGAGGTAAGACTATTGGACTAGTAGGTGAGTCTGGTTGTGGTAAAACTACTATTTCAAAATGTATATTAAGAGCCATTGATCCAACTGATGGGGATATATTATTAAATAATGAGGAAGGGTCATATAATTTAGCTACATTATCTGAGAATGAATTACGACCTTTGAGAAAAGAAATGCAAATGATTTTTCAAGATCCATTTTCATCTCTAAACCCTAGAATGAATTTATACGAAATCGTTAGTGAACCACTTTTACTAAATGGTGTAAAAAATAAAACTGAAAGACAAGACAGAGTAGAAGAATTATTAGTCAAAGTAGGATTAAGATCAGAGTATATGATTAGATACCCGCATGCTTTTAGTGGAGGTCAACGTCAAAGAATTGGTATAGCTAGGGCTCTTGCTTTGAACCCATCATTGATTGTTTGTGACGAACCTGTTTCTGGTTTAGACGTTTCAGTTCAAGCTCAAGTAATTAATTTATTGATGGATCTGCAAGATGAATTTGGTCTATCTTATCTTTTTGTTTCTCATGATTTAAGTATTGTAAGACAAATTAGTGATCAGATTAATGTTATGTATTTTGGAAGACAAGTTGAATCTGGAACACCTGAGGAAATTTTTAATCAATCAAAACATCCATATACTGAGACTTTGATATCTGCAATACCAAATCCAGATCCAGACTTAAGAAAAGAAAGAAAGGAAATATTAGGTGTAACTCCAAATCCATCTAGTATAGCCTCTGGTTGTAATTTTCTTTCAAACTGCCCTGGACCTAAATCTGAGTGTATTGATTCTACTCCATTATTTGTTGAAGAATCTCCTGGACATAGTGTTTTATATTGTGAATGTTGCTATGAAGAATATAAATGTGCCTGGTATCCAAGAATAGAATCAGAATAAATAACTTAATAAAATGAAATCTTTAATATTTTTATTCACATTAGTAATTACTGTAATAATTTCATGTTCTTCAGATGAGGACTATTCGCAACTTCAAGAATGGAGATCAGAGCTAAGAACTGAAATTATGGAAGCTAGAAGAAACGTAAATTCTACTTCAAATCTCGCTATAAGATCTGAAATTTATATAGATGAAGTTATAGATTTTTATATTTGGTTGAAAAAAAATATCTATTCCGATTATATTGATAAATCATGTGATGATGAAACATTCAAGGAAATAATTAAGACACAGTTTGAACCAGTTTCTTTACTAATTCAAATGTCATCTCCTATTGATGATCCCTTTGAGCTATTTCCTTTACCTTCTGAAATAATTCATATATTAGGTTCAGAAGGTTCTGTTGGGCTTGAGAAAGATACTTTTAAAAAAATAGACTCCAATAATTTAGATTGGAAAGTTGAATTTGTTGATGAGCCTTTAAAATTAAAGAAAAACGGAGTATGGTATATAGTACCTACTAAACTAACAGAATCTATATTTAAAGGGTGTAAAAAATGAATATAAAAGTTTTTTCTGGAAACAGATTGATTGATACTGTAGCTGGAAAAGTTATTGAAAAAGATATTTCTATTCTTGTTAAGGATGCTGAAATAATAAGCGTAGATTCTACAGAAAAAATTTCATCTCATGAAATGTTTTCAAACGCTGAAAAATTTAAACTCAAGGGAACTATACTTCCGGGTTTAGTTGATTGCCACGTACATTTAATTGGTTTTGGAGATGGAACTCCGGGTGATGTCTTAGTAAAGACTGACGATAATTTATTAGCAATAAATGGAGCTCAAAATGCTATCAAACATCTTGATTCAGGTGTAACAACACTTAGAGATTTAGGTGCAAAAAATATGACAGGTTATATGATTAAGGAAGCTGCAAATAGAGGAATAATTCAAACCCCTGATCTTATTATGTCCGGAAGACCAATAACCATAGTGGGAGGGCACTTAAATTGGTTTGGAGAAGTTGCTACTGGGCCTACAGAATGTATAGCTTCAGTCAGGCGTCTTCTAAAAGATGGAAGCGATATGATAAAAATTACAGCAACAGGAGGAAGTACTGGTACCTCAAATGTAAGAGTGCCATCATTCAATTTAGATGAAATGAAAGCTATAGTTTTTGAAGCTCATAAATTTGGAGTTCATACCGCAGCTCACTGTGTAAACACTGAGGGAATTAGAAATGCAGTTGATGCAGGTGTGGATACTATTATTCATGGAAGATTTGTAAATACCGATGGTGAACTAGAATTTGATGAAAAACTTGCAGATCAAATGGTTGAACAAGGAACCTTTATCAACCCAACTCTTCATCAAGGACGAGATAGAATATGGCAACTATGGGAAAAAGAAAAGGAAGTAGAATTAACTGATATAGAAAAGACTGAAATTGAAATTTGGAAAAAACATTGGGATGATTCTCAAAAAGTTTGGGAGAAAGTTTTAGATAAAGGCATTCAATTGGTTGCAGGTTCCGATGCTTCTTGGCAATATTACAAGCTAGGTGGAACAAGCTTTCAAGATGAAATTCACTCACATGTATCTGTGGGCATGAGTCCAATGGAAGCTATTCAATCAGGAACTATTTTTTCAGCAATGTCTTGTTGGGTAGATAATGAAGTTGGATCTATAGAGCCAGGTAAAATAGCTAATATAATTTCAGTTGATGGTAAACCAGAAAAAGAAATTAAAGATCTAAGAAATGTGAATTCTATAATCCACAGAGGTAGAGTTCATAAATTAGAGAAATAATTATTAAGTACTAGAAAATATCAGTATTATCTAATTAGTATTTTCAAATACATTAAGGCAGTATTTTATCCTATTAGGAATTGCTTTTTCGATTTTCTGAATTACTTCATCTTCTAATCTATCTCTTTTGAATTCAAGCGCAAAACATAATGGAAATGTTTCAGCAATATCCTCTCTTTTAGGATATTTTTTTGCATAATGAGAAATAAAATTTCCATTATCTGCTAATTGTGCATTAATCCAGGCTTTAGAAGTACTATGATTGGAATCGAGAGATGTGTGAGCTGCCTCGTGTAAAAAAACTTCTTCTAAAAAACCATCCCTTAGATATTCTAAACCTCGATCGTGATGAATTAACAAATTATTGTTCCCTCCACCAAAATCTTCATTCCCTTTATGAATCCAAACCGTTTCAACATCTTTTCTAAATAATTTAGGTAGCCTTCCTATTACTTCAAGATAACTTAAAGCTACTGATTCAGCGTTTGTATTATTTTCAAATTCATCATTAACTTGAACTTCAATTTCAGAACCGTCAGAAAAAAAAGCTTTAAATAAAAAGGGAGTTATTTTTATCCATGAACCTTGCGCATAATCTTTTGAATCATCATTAATCCTACGATCGAACATAGTTCTTTCTTTGTTTGAGATTTTTTTTAGAGAAATAAAAGATGAATTATCTGATGAGTTTAATATATTATTACTCACAAAAACTGTTCCATCAAAAGGTATAAAACTACTTCCTTCATCTATTTGAATTGGACTTTCTTCAGATTCTCCGCATGCAATTACAATAAATAGAAACGAGATGAGTATTTTTTTCATGATTATGATACTACATATTAGGCTTATTTATTATTTAACTAACCTTCTAAATGGTTCATTCAATATTGGAGCTTCTAAATAATCCTCAAAACTAGAATTCATTGCCTTGTTTATCACAATCAAACTTTTTTCAATAGCTTCAGATGTAATTTTTATATCATTAGATGTATGAGACATAGTAGGATGAAATACTGTACTCATATGTATTCCTTGTTTAGCCATTTCTTGAACAAATAATGTTTTCATCAAAGGTACTTCAGATTCATTTTCGCTATTGAACTGAACTATAGGATTTGATGGAATCCCAGAAATATTGACATCTACATCTGAATCATCCATAACTTTTGCAATATCTTTCTTTAATTCAATTCCATAATCTTCAAACCATTTCTCTGAATTATTTTCAACTAGATACTCAATAGTAGCTTTAGAGGCCGAAAGACCAATATTATCACTCCAATATGAACTAGAAACAAACATTCTATCAGCTTGTTCCATTGCTTCAACAGATCCCACAACTGCACCCATTGGATATCCATTTGACATAGCTTTAGCAAATGCACTTATATCAGGAGTAACTCCAATTTTCTTTTGAGCACCTCCAACTGACATTCTCCAACCACAACTTACCTCGTCAAAAATTAGCAAGGATCCATTATCATGTGCAAGTTTCTTAACTTCTTCTAAATAACCCTCTTTTGGAAATTCAGATCTCATTGGTTCAAGCATTATTGCAGCAACTTCATCCCCATGAATTTCAATAAGTTCTTTTAAGTTGTCTATATCCTCATATATGAATGGTATTGCTGTTCCCTTTAAGACCTTCGGGACACCTATAGGTTCTATCCCTGCGAAGGGGAATTCTCCATCTTCTGGATTAACAAGGTAGTTTGCAGACTGATACCAATCATGCCAACCATGATAACCACTAAATAAAATTTTATCTCTTCCGGTTGTACCTCTAGCTATCCTAACGGCCAAAGTACAAGAATCTCCTCCGCCTTTTGTATACCTGACCATTTCAGCACTTGGGATTTCATTAATTAGCAATTCGGCAAGTTCAATTTCTAAAGCACTGTTAATAGTATGTATGCTACCTTTATCGATTTGTTCTTTAACTGCATTATCCACATAATCATGAGAATGTCCAAGAATAATAGCTGAAACAGCATTCATCCAGTCAAGGTACCTATTGTCATCGACATCAACGAAATAACCCCCTTTGGACTCTTTTGCATAAATTGGATTTATTCCATGAGCAAACTGACTGGATCTCCTGCTTATAAGTTGAGTCTTTCCCGGGATTATTTTTTCTGCCTTTTTATAGAGATTTAGAGAATTCTTTATGTTATGTTTTTTCATAGGGTTTATTTAAATTTATTACTTATATATTAAGGATAGGTTCAATTATGAAAATCGCAATGCTAAAAAAACCATATTGCATTGAAATTGAAGATTCAAAACTAAAGGATAATCTTGATCCTAATGAAATTAGGGCCAAAACAGTTCTAAGCGCCTTGAAGCTTGGAACAGATAGAGGAAATTATGAAGGAGCTGAAGATGTTCCTGGTGCACCCACTTATCCAAGATGGGTAGGTGATTCTAATATCGCAGTAGTTGAAGAAATAGGCTCAAATGTGACAGAATTTAAAGTTGGTGACAGGGTTGTATCCCAAAACCCTCATCAATCCGAGTGGATTGCAAAAGATAATACAAATATTTGCATAGTTCCTAAAAGTGTGAAGAATGAAGATGCTGTATGGGCAACTCTTTATACATTAAGTGGTTATTGTTATACCAAAGCAAATTTTATTCCTGGAGAAAATGTAGCTGTAGTAGGTCTAGGTATTTTAGGTATAGGTGCAATAGCTTTAGGTCCAGTATTTGGAGCAAAAAGAACAATAGCAATTGGAAATAGTGATATAAGAAATAAAATGGCTGAAAAAATTGGAGCTGATGGTTCCGTCCTCAGCAATTCAGAAAATCTAGAAAAAGAATTATTAGACCTAACAAATGGAGAAGGAATAGATCTTGTGATTTTGACTGCTAATCCTTGGGATGCATATCTTTCAAGCTTAAAGAGTGTAAGGATTGGCGGTAGAGTTTCAATTGTTGCTCTTTCTGGTAGGGGAGAAGAAGATAGAGCTTTTAATCCTTTCCCTATGGAACATTTCTATAACAAAGGAATAAGCATAATAGCTATTAATGGAGATTTTGGTTATCAATATCCTAATAACGATAGAATGTCATGGAAAAATAGGTGTAATGGTATCTTAAGTTATATGGAAAAAAATAAATTAAAACCAAGTATATTTAATACACACAGAATGAGTTATGAAAAAATTCCAGAAGCCTATGATCTTATGACAAAAAGAGATAAAAAAATGTTGGGTGTTTTATTTGATTGGTAAAAATGATTAATATTACAAAAAAATTAGATGATACTATCAAGAGTTGGTTAGATACCAAACTCTGTGAATTAAATGAGGTTAATCCAGGTATATTTATAGGTGGAGTTAAGGATCAGAGCTTCAAATTCCCTATATGGTTATTTGAATATAATAATAATTTATACATTGGTGCTGAAGAAAAAATTCATAAGAGTATTCTGGATTTAGTCGATAGGTTTAATAGTCAAATGATATTTTCGCAATTTGGTATGTATGAAATTTCAAGAATTACCCATCCTTTAGGATATTATGTTTGGGGTCCTAGTTGGTTTATGTTTACTGAAAAAGAATCTTGGATCAATTTTAATGATTATAAAATTGAAATTTTGTCTAACGAAGAAATAAAGAATCAATTAGATGAAAAAATATTTTGGCATAACTCCTTTGATTGTTTGAAGGGTTTTGTTATAAAGGATCATGGCAAAATTGTTGCATCTGCAACTCTTCATGATGTTGGAGGAAATTTTGTAGAAATAGGTTTGGATACTCATCCAGATGCACAATTAAAAGGTCTAGGTACTAATGTTTACTCTGCGGCAGGGAAATGGGCTTTTGAGAACAATAAAATCCCCTACAGCTCTGTTGGGCCCTGGAATATACCCTCTACAAGAACTCAACTAAAATGTGGGATGAAATGTATTGGAGTAGATATGGTAGGTATTGATAAATTTAGACTTCCTCCTCAACCCTTGGGCAGCCCCTCCAATGATATTGAAATTTATGACTACTATCCAAGTTGGGCATTTAATAAAAATATCCAAAAGAAATAGATCTATTTGTCCAATAAGGATACCTAGTTTCCAATTTGGACATAATGAATTCTGGCTAATAATAATTAATCTATAAAAATTATTAATTAAAAGTTGCATTATTGTAAACATTCGTTTATGTTAGTACGAAACGTAAATTGAGTTGCAATTTATATTAAACAAGTTAAGGGGGAAATATATGGGTAAATCCATTAAATTAATCCTTGCGATGATGATGCTAGCAATGTTTGCTTTTGCTATTGGTTGTGGAGGCGATGATGAAGAAACTTCTTCAGCTGATTCTTCTACTTCTGCAGCAGCAAGCTCAACTTCTTCATCTGCAGCTGCGCCAAGTAAAGGTGCAAGTGAAGTAAAAATCGCAGTTTCTAGATTACACCCTGGTATTGGTACTCCACAATTCTGTACAGCAGGTTGTGCTGAGAACTTATATCTGGCTAGTGTACAAGAAACACTATTTAGACCTGAATATGGTGACAACATGGGAACTAAACCTGAAGCTCCTGTTCTAGCTACTGGCTGGACTTTAGCTGATGACGTTTCTTATCTTGAGTTGACACTTAAGGAAGGTGTACCTTTTCACGGTGATTGGGGTGAGATGACAGCTGATGATGTTGTGTTCTCATTTAATAATGCTAATGCAGCTACCAATCCTGAATCTGTTCATGGTCAAGCTGGAGATTTTGCTCCATTGATGGCTGGATGGGAAAAAGTTGATGACTATACAGTTAGAATGAATTATGCAAATTATGATTCTAGAGGTATTAGGCATAGATTTAGTACATTCTGGCAAACAGCTGGAATAGTACCTAAGAAAGCTTTTGATGATTTAGGTGCTGACGGTATGAGAGATGTTCTAGCTGGAACTGGTCCTTATGAGGTTGAATCATGGGTTGATTCAGATAAAGCTGTTACACACAAAGTTGAAAATCATCACAGAGTTGACGCGGGTGTTGACACTGTTATTTGGCAACAAGTTGCTGAAGCCTCAACTCGAAGAGCTATGTTAGAAACAGGTGAATCCGTAATTGTTCTACCAGCTCTAAAAGACTGGAAAGAACTAGAATCTAAAGGCTTTGTAAGAAGTACTGGAACTGGTAATGTGATTCAGAGAAGTATTGGTCTAACTGGTAACTACTGGGAATCTAACAGATATTATGATGATAAAGTTCTTGAGAGAGAATGTCATGATAAAGCATGGGTAGGTTGTCCTGGAGATGCTGAGAGTATGGAAAATGCTCGATTAGTAAGACAGGCTCTTGCTCACTCTATTGATAGAGAAGGTTTAGTAGCTTCTGTAATGGACGGTTTTGGTGGACCAATTTATGATGCTTATTCACCAAGTACAGAAAATCCTAATTTCAAACAAGGAGAATACACTGATTGTGATACTCCAGGTTGTGATATAGGTGGTTGGGTAGTACCTTATGACGTTGACTATGCTAAATCTTTATTAGATCAAGCTGGTTATTCAGATGGATTCCCAATGGAAAATGTTTGGACAGGACCTCCTGGTGCTCCAACAGAGCTTATGACAGCTATGGCTGGTACATGGAAAGCTACTCTTGGAGTTGACGTAACCTTGAATAATGCTGTTTATTCAACTTACAGACCAGGATTAGTTGCTAGATCTACATCAGAACCTTTTGTAGGTTGTGGTGATGATTCAAACTATGCATTCCCATGGGACTGGGCTAGAGGATTCGTTATGAGTTCATGGTCAGACGGTGGTTATGGAGTAGGAATGGAAGTACCTTTTGCAGCTGATAATTATGCAAAAGTAGCTAAATCAACTGATAAAGATGAAAGAATTGGAATGAACAATGCTTTCGCTGATGAAGCTAGAAGACAAGCTCTATGTGTAGGTATAGTATTAGAGCCTGTTACAGTAATGTACAGTCCAGATGTAGTTGCTGAATGGGAACCGCTACCAAACGCTAATGGTAACCTAAACGGTATTAACAATATTGAAAGTTTAGTTCTAAAGTAAAAACTTTTGATTAAGTAAATTTAGATCACTCCCAAAAATAATTGGGAGTGATCTAATATATAAACATGAGGGAATTTCTTTTTTAAAGACAGAGTTATGGGAAAATATATTTTAAGAAGATTTTTATTTAGCTTTTTTACTCTAATAGGAGCTACAGCGATCGTATTTGGTTTATCTAGAGCTGTAGGAGATCCAAGAGATCTTTTTGCTCAAGAAGGTGGTTATGGAGTAACAGAGGAAACATACGAGCACTTAACAAAAATGCTAAATTTAGATAAACCGCTATATATGCAGTATTTACTATGGTTAGGAAAGACAGTTAGGGGAGATTTAGGTAGATCTCTTTTGGGTCAAAAGGATGTTTCAGATTTGATTGGTGAAAAGGTATTAAATACCCTTGAATTAACTATTTTCTCTTGGATAGCTTCTACAATAATAGGTATACCTTTGGGGGTATTATCAGCTGTTAAGCGAGGATCTTTTTGGGATTATGCTGGTAGATCTATAGCTTTATTTGGTCAAGCTGCGCCTCCTTTTGTAATAGCTATTATTGGTATATTAATTTTTGCAGTTCAGTTAGGATGGTTACCCGCAGGAAGTGGTGAATCTCATCTCATTAAGGGTACTTGGAGAGGATTATCTAGTGGAGACTTTTCTTTGATTCCAGCATTTTTTACAGGAGGATGGAAGCATTATGTATTACCAGTTGGAACACTTGGTTTAGCTGCATCAGCAAGTTATTTACGTCTGACTAGATCCTCAATGTTAGAAATTTTAGATTCTGAGTATATAAAACTTGCTAGAGCAAAAGGAGTTTCTGAAAGAGATGTTATATGGAAACACGCCTTAAAGAATGCATTAATTCCACCTTTAACTCTTGCAGCACTTATTTTTGTAGGTTTCCTAACAGGTACTATTATTGTGGAAACAGTTTTTGTATGGCCTGGACTAGGTTTGTTAGCAACAACTGCAGTTTCAGAAAATGATTTCCCTGTTATGACTGGTTCAGTTCTTTTATTTGCAGTTTTTTATACGGTTATTATATTTTTATCAGATCTTACTTATGGTTTAGTAGATCCACGAATTAGATATTCCTAGAGGAGAAAATGACGTTATCGACAAAAATAGGTATAGATGAGCCATCTTGGCTAGAAAAAAATATTCCATTTTGGATTGGTTTTAAGAAATTTTTAAGTTTTTTCCAAAAGTGGCCGGTTATTCCTGTTTTCTTTATATCTATATTAGTTTTATTAGCTGTTTTTGCTGATGTAACAGGTTACGATCCAGAGTTACCTGCGCTTAGAGATAGAACCCTTCCTATGTTTTCTGAGCCAGTAGATCCATTAACTAAAGACCTTACAAGACATTGGTTGGGAGCTGATCAATTTGGAAGAGATACTCTTACTAGAATAATGCATGGAGCAAGAATAACTCTTTATGTTTTAGTAATTTCTGCAGTTAGTGGAACAATAATTGGAACTGCATATGGACTGATAGCAGGTTATTTTGGAGGCTTCGTTGATGACATATTAATGAGAATACTAGATTTAGTTTATTCGATTCCATTCTTACTTCTTGCTCTTGTAGCTGCTATCGTTTTCGATCCTTCTTTAACAGTTGTTATCGTACTTCTGGCATTTTTAGCTTGGCCAGCATTTGTAAGAAATGTTAGAGCTGAGATACTAACTCTTAAAGAAAGAGATTATATTATGTATGCGAAGGTAGCAGGTGCATCTAGGATAAGAATGATGTACAAGCATCTTCTTCCTGGTGTTATAAATACAGTTATTGTGATTGCTACACTAAGAATCGGTCAACTTATATTGGCCGAAGCCTCTTTAAGTTTTCTTGGAGCAGGAGTTCCTCCTCCTACACCTGTATGGGGAGCTCTAGTTGCCGAAGGCAGAGATTATCTTAATAGTGCATGGTGGGTTTCTATATGGCCAAGTTTAGGTATATTTTTAGTAGTAATGTCATTAAATTTCCTTGGAGATTGGTTCAGAGATAGATTTGATCCTAGATTAAGACAGCTATAATTTATTAAAATAGTAGTTGTGAGATATTCTAGAAAAATTTTATTATGAATTTATTTGATTTAGTTATGAAGAATACTAAGATTCTTCTTAGCCCTAAAAATACGCTTTCTACCTACAATCAAACTAAGGTTAGATATCATATTGTTACTGAGCCTGTTTATGAAGATTCTTTTGAACTTAAATCCGAGGAATCTGTAATAAGACACGGAGTAGTAACTGCTCAAAATCCTAAAGTAATAACATCAGATTTTATCTATAGAATGTCAGGGTTTGGGGATGAAGCAAAATCATTTTTAAAAGAATTAAATAGAGTTTTAGGCAAAAATGAACCTGCTCTTTTATACAACTATAAAAATGAATCAACAGATCTTGAAATAGTTTCAGGAAATCCTGATGAAGTGTCAAATAGAATTAAGTCTAGGTTACAAAGTAGTAAAGCTAATCATGCTGTTATAAGAGGTGTAAATTCTTTATGGGATGTTTCTTTATTAAAATTTATATTTGATTACACTAAATCATCTTCCCAAAATAATTTTAATGAACTAAATCAATCAGGTTTATTAGAAATAAAAGATGGTGTCCCTATCTCTGAAAGAAAAAGAATTGAAGAATTAATTTCTTTGGCAAAAAAAGGTAAAGTAAGACCAGAAGACGTTCATAAAGAATTGAATGATTGGGGTCTATTTGAGGAATATCAAGATCAATTTTTTTCAATTATGAAATAATATTATTAATTATTTCTACAGCTCTTAATATAAGCTTAATGTGCATTTAATATATTTTTATATATTCTTAACAATTCTTAAAAAATATCTACTTAATTTTTCTTAAAGTAAGTGTGTAGTAAAAAAAATTAAGGAGATTATTACAAATGTTAAGCACCAAATTTTGGTGCTCTTTTTGTATTATTATATTTAGTGAAAAGGAGCAATAATGAAAAATTTATTTAAAAAACATTTATCAGTTTATATTTTTATTATTTTGATCATGATTTTTGGGTGTTCAACTGAAGAAAATACTTCTGATTCGGATCTTTCTGGGACTATAGAAATTGATGGATCATCAACAGTTTTTCCAATTACTGTTGCTGCAGCTGAAATATTCAGAGAGTCTAATCCAGAGGTACAAATTCCCGTAGGTATTTCAGGTACAGGTGGAGGTATGAAAAGATTCGTTGTTGGAGAAACAGCTATATCTAATGCTTCTCGTGAAATAAAAGATAAAGAAGCTGCTCTTGCCTTAGAAAATGGAATAGAATTTACTGAATTAGAAGTTGCATATGATGGACTATCAGTCGTAGTAAATAAATCTAATGACTGGATTGATTGTATTACAACAGAAGAATTAAAACTTATTTGGGACCAAGGTTCAACTATAAATAACTGGAATCAAGTACGATCAAGTTTCCCCGATAAGGAAATGAGTTTGTATGGACCTGGGACAGACTCAGGAACTTTTGATTATTTTACAGATGTTATAAATGGAGAAGAAGGTAAAACCAGAGCTGATTACACACCATCTGAGGATGATAATGTTTTAGTAATGGGTGTGTCTGGGGATAAAGGTTCTATTGGATACTTTGGATATGCATACTACATAGAAAATGAGGATCAATTAAAAGTTCTGAGTGTGGATGGAGGAACTGGATGCATAGCTCCAAGTGAACAAACAATTAATGATTCATCATATGCTCCTTTATCAAGACCNATGTACATATATGTCAATAATNCTGANNTATCAAANCCTGAAGTATATGAATTTGTAAAGTTTTATCTAGAAAATGGAAAAATGCTTTCTGAAGAAGGTGGATATGTTGCTCTTCCTGAAGCTAATTATAATGAAAGTTTATCTGAAATTGCAGAGTATAAATAATAGTCAATAAAGTTACTAAATTAGATATGATTTCATATCTAATTTAGTAATATAAAAGTACAAAATTATAATTTCATAGAATTCAACAGATGGTAACTTTAATATTTTTAATAATAGCCTTTTTTAGTGGTGCTATTCCATTCTCAATAATATTTACCAAAATTTTATCTGGAAAAGATGTAAGAGAAGTTGGAGATAACAATCCTGGAGCTGTAAATGCCTGGAAAACAGGAGGAGCTCTAATAGGAATGTCTGTTATGTTTGTAGAATTCCTTAAGGCCATATTACCTATTTGGCTTGCTTATCAATATTTTGATATTAGTGGTTATGATTTAGTTTTAGTTTCAGCAATGCCAATACTAGGTCATTCATTCTCACCTTTTTTAAAATTTAAAGGAGGTAAAGCTTTAGCAGTTACTGCTGCTATGTGGCTGGCTTTATTTAATGTTGAATCAGCTCTGATAATATTCGGATTGTTAGCAATAATGTATACAATCCAAAAAAATGATGCATGGACAGTAAATATAGTTCATTTAGGATTTTTTATCTATGGAATGACAACTAATATATCCAATGAACATATCTCAAATTCTCAGTTTATGTTTTTGTGGATATTTGCAAGTCTAGTTATGGTTTATAATCATAGAAAAGAATTACAATCTCCCCCAAATTTCAAAAGAGTAAAAGATCTTTTTGGAGTAAAGTATGATTGATTTTTTTGATGAATTACTTCTAGTAATTGCAATAATTTCTTCATACACATTTGTCGTTTCTTTTCTTAATTTAATTTCATTTTCTAAGCCAAAACCTCTTAATCCAAAATCAGAAGAATTAATTTCAATTATGGTGCCTTGTAGAAATGAGGAAGATAATATTGATGATTGTGTTGAGTCTTTGGTAAATCAAGATTATGATAATATTGAAATTTTACTTATAGACGATAATTCAACTGATAACACACTTAATAAAATAAAATTTTTATCCAGCAAATACTCAAATGTTTCTGCTATCAAAGGAAAAATACTTCCTAAAGAATGGGCAGGGAAAAATTGGGCATGTCATCAATTATCTAAGCTTTCTAAAGGTTCATATCTACTATTTATAGATGCTGATACTAGATTAGGTCAATATGCAGTTTCATCAGGTATTCGTGAAATACAAGAGAATAATTTAGAATTTTTAACATTAATACCTAAAAGAAAAATCTTAAACTTTACAGATTACTTAATTTGGATAATGGTTTCATTTTTTATTCTATGCTGGGTTCCTATGTTAATTGCAAAGAAATTGCCATATAGTTTATTCGCAGCAGGATTTGGGCAATTTTTACTTTTTAATAAAGAAGCATATATAAAGATAGGTGGTCATGAAAAAATTAAAGGACTAGTATTAGATGATTTTGAATTAGCTAGATCAATTAAGACATTTGGTTTTTCAGCTTCAGTTTTAGATGGAACTAGTATAGTAGAAACTAATGGTTATAAATCATCTATAGAAGCTGTAGATGGTCATGCTAAGTCTATTTTTGCAACATTTAGATATAATATTTTATTTTTTATATTTGCCTTTTTTGGATTATTGATTCTATTTTATCTACCCTTCTTAAATTTATTTTCTTATTTCTTAGGCATTGAATTACAAAGTAATTTTCTTACTTTATCTCTTTTATCTATCGCATGTATTTTTGGATCTATTTTTATTTCTTCAAAATCATTTTCATTAAGTTTTTTTTCTAGTTTTCTTTATCCATTTGCAATGATAGTTCTTTTATTTAGTGCTTACAGATCTTTTTTATCCTCTTTTGATGGTGACCTCAAATGGAAAGGTCGTTCAACACCATCTGTAGGATTAAGAAAACTTTATAGTATAATTTTTGCTCCATTTTTTTTCATAAATTGGATACTTAAAAAGATAAGATAAATAGACTTAAGCACTATAAAAAGATCTAAATAGTTATAAACTAATAAAAATATAATTTACATACATAATAGGTGTTTTTATGAGATATGAATTTAGTAAAGAAGATGAAGATTTTCGACAGGAACTTAGATCATGGATTCGAGATCAAATACAAGGAGATTTTAAAGACTGGCAAGGTGTGGATGAATCTGCAGATGGATTTGAGTATGGTCTAGAAATAAGAAGAAAATTAGCTAAAAAAGGTTGGCTAACTATGGCTTGGCCCAAGGAATATGGTGGTCAAGGAGCTTCATATATGAAGCAAGTGATTTTTAACGAAGAAATGTCGTACCATAGAATGCCTGGTAGAGATGGTTTTGGAGCTAAAATGTTAGGTCCAACTTTGATGGTGCATGGAACAGAAGAACAAAAAAAGAGATTTTTACCACCAATAGCTAATGGAGAAGTTCAATGGTGCCAAGGTTATTCAGAACCTGACTCCGGATCAGATCTAGCTTCATTAAAACTAAAAGTAGAAGATAAAGGTGATCATTGGCTTGTAAATGGTACAAAGGTCTGGACTTCCATGGCTCATAAGGCTTCATGGATATTTTTTCTAGGAAGAACTGATCCAGATGCCCCTAAACATAAAGGGATAAGCTTTTTCTTAGCAAATATTAAAGATGCAAATATCCAAGTTAAACCTATTATCAATATGGCAGGAAGCCACCATTTTAATCAAGTGATTTTTGAAGATGTAAAAATTCCTAAGGATGCATTAATAGGCGAGTTGAATAAAGGTTGGTATATTGCAGCTACATTACTAGACTTTGAAAGATCTGGTGTAGAATATCCTGCTACAGCAAGAAGAAATTTTGAAGAAATCGTAGACCTTGTTAAGAATACTAAAGATAGTTTAGGGGTTCCTTTGATTAAGGATCCATACATAAATAAAACCTTAGTAGATCTAGATTTAGATATTGAAGCTGCTAGACTTGTTGCTTACGAAGTTGCTTATCTTCAGTCTCAAGGAGAAGTTCCAAGTATTGAAGGATCAGTTGCAAAAATATTAGGTACTAAATTATCCCAAAAAGTTGCTAAAATTGGTACAGATTTTGCTGGCCTATACGGTCAATTATCTGACTCTTCTGCTCCTTTTGATGGTAAATATTTAAAGCAGCAACTAACTGTAACAGCTTATACTATTTTTGCTGGAACAACCGAGATTCAAAAAAATATAATTGCTACAAGAGGGTTAGGACTTCCTAGGGAAGATAAATTAAAAGTTAACAGTAAGTAGAGAAAAAAATGGATCTAGGATTATCAGAAATACAAAAAATGCTTCAGGAATCATCTAGAGCTTTTTTAGAAGAAAATTGCCCTATGGATTTCATTAGAGCAATGGAATCTGATGAAATTGGAATAACTGATGAAATCTGGAAAAATATCGCAGAGATGGGTTGGTTAGGATTAATGATCCCTGAAGAATATGGAGGATCGGGATTTAAGTTTGATGATATGTCTATTCTATTAGAGGAAATGGGAAGAGTAGGTCTTTCAGGTCCTTTCTTTAGTACAGCTATCACTGGTGTACAAACTTTATTACTTTCAGGAACTGAAGAACAGAAAAAAGAAATTTTACCTAAAATTGCAACTGGTCAAATTAAAATTTCTCTAGCATTTAACGAAAAAACAGGAAGTTTTGATGAATCAGAAATTTCAAATACCACTTCAATTAAAAATAATGAAGGATGGACTTTGAACGGAGAAAAACTTTTTGTTAATGATGCAAATTCTGCTGATTATTTTATTATAGCTGCATCAACTGAAAATCATGAGGGGACCTCTCTTTTTCTAGTTCCTAAAGATACAGAAGGAATAGAAATTCAGAAAATGGAAAGTATAGGTGGAGAAAAAATATATAAGGTTAACTTTCAAGAAATAAAATTAGAATCCTCTCAAATAATAGGAAAGGAAGGTGAAGGTTGGAATACTTTGGAAAAAGTATTTAATTATGGAGCCTCTGGTAAGTCTTCAGAAATGTCTGGTGCTGCAGCTAAAGTTATGGATATGACTCTTGATTATATTAAAGATAGGAAGCAATTTGATAGACCAATAGGTTCTTTTCAAGCTGTTCAACACCATGCAGCTGATATGGCTATATTAACTAAAGTTTCAACTCAATTTTCTAGAAAAGCTTCTTGGAAACTTACAAATACAGATGATGCAGATTTAGATGTAAACAGATCAAAAGCTTATGTTTCAAAAGCGTTTCATGATGTTTGCCAAATTTCACATCAATTACATGGTGCAATTGGCTATACTTGGGACTATGATCTTCAAGTTTTAACTAGAAAAATGCAACACCAAAAACTAGCATTTGGTGATTCAAATTTTCATAATAAAAAAATTAGCGATAAGCTGGATCTTTAAGTATTAATGAAAAAACTATTTATATGGATTAAAAATTACCTTAATCATCCACTTGAAATTGGTGCTGTTTTACCTACCTCAAGATTTGCATCAAGATTAATGAGTTCAGAAATAAATAAATCTCCAGATAATGTTATTGTAGAACTTGGATCAGGAACAGGTAAGATAACAAGAGAAATATTGAACAGAGGTGTTAAAGAAAAAGATCTAATTTTAGTTGAGGTAAATGAAAACTTTTCAAAAATTTTAAAGTCTGACTTTCCTAATGCTAAAATAATCACCGAAAATGCTATCTCATTTTTAAGTAATTATGAAAAGAATTATTCGAATAAAATTACACATATTATTTCGGGGATTCCATTAGTGTCTATGACCGAAGAAAATAGAGATAAATTATGTGAACTATCTATAAAAAATCTTCATTCCAAAGGAAAATTTATCCAAATAACATATTTCTTAAGATGTTCTTTTTCAAAAAAAATAATCAATCAATATAACTTAAAAAAGAAATTAGTTGGTTTATCTATTTTGAATGTACCACCAGCTTTTGTTTGGAAAATAGAAAAGTAAAAATTATTGTGCACTTGTTGAAGGAAGCATGCTTCTAAGAGCTTCCGCTACGCTTCCAGGATTATCTATTTCTTCCATACTAATTGTCATTCTACTTCCTATACCAGAAGATACAACAACTGTACCTCTTCCTGTTAGTGCTTCGATAAGCGTTCTTTTTTCAGAAATTTGAACTATTCTTCCAACAGGAATTTCGTTTGTATGTAAGTATAAAAATTTAAACATATAAATTGCTCTTCTGTCAGTAACAATATAAGTTATATGAAGATTTCTGTAATATCTCATAGTTCCTTTGAAAAATAACCAAGATCCAATTACGAAAGTGATAAATGGGAAAATATAAGCGAAATCAGTTGCTACGTATAATACTGCACTTATAAAAAATAATGGTAACGCAACTATTATCCTTGCATATGCAGGTTTCATAGTAGGGTGTCTTTCGATTTGTACTTCTTCATCTTGTCCTAGTGTAGGCTTTGGAAATGCTCCAACTGCTGTCATATAAAAACCAAGAATCAATAATAGAAGTCCAGAAATTANAGCTGCAAATCCTGTCCATATTGGTACACTACCATCGGTTTGAGAGTAAACAATCAATGCTATACCTAGTCCAATTATTGGAAGAGAAACTAGTAGAGCAACCATCATTCTCGATATCACTCTAAAAATCAAATTTATTCCTGTAGGAACTCTAGTAGTAGTCATTATTTACCTCTCACCATTTGTAGTACTGAAAAGAATAGAGTAATTATTATACCGATTATAGCTAAGTTAGATGGATTATTAACAAGCTCACCTATAGGAAGATTTGCTGTATCCACACCAGGTATAAGCTTCCTGAGTCTACTTCCTTCATAAATAAATAAATCTTCAACTCTACAATTAGATATTGCATTAAGTTCTTTGGATGAGGGAGGTCTTATGTTAGGAACATCTCCTAAAATTGGATGATAACCATTATAAGTTCCGGGCAATGATATTTCTGAAATAGCTTTTGCAGCACTTTCTGTTGGGTTTCCTCCATAACTTTCAATCATATAACCAAAGTCATTTTTGTACTCATTCACCATACATGCTCTTTGGCTATCTGAAGGTTCAGATAGATAATCAGGATCACCGTAAGAACCAAACCTTAATAATAATTCTAATCCACCTAATCCATTAGTCGAAGATCTGATTTGAGACTCACAATTTTCAAGAGCCTCTCTTTCATTTTTTGAAGGTCTTTGAGTAGGTTCCCAAATTAAATTAGCTATATAGGAAGATCTGATATAGTTTTCAGTTTCGCCTTTTTCTCTTGCAAGGTTTGCTACCATACAATCTTCAGCAGATGCTCCTCTAGCTAAATTAACTGCTTCTAGCCTTTCCATTTCTAAAGGTTCTCCTAGACTATAAGATTCAAATATTATATTATTAGAATTTGCTTGTCCAGAAGTGTTACTTGATATAGTCTGCCTAAAATCAGCAGCAGAAGATTGATAATCTACATTAGATTGGCTAAATAAATCACTTTCAAAAAGAGGTTCATAATCATAATTACTATTATAAAAATTATCGATCCATTCAAATTCTTGCTTTTGTTCCAAACAATCAAAAACAGTATCTAATTCAATACCAGTAAAATCTCTTCCTAATGGTTTTTGGGAATTAACGCCTAAGCCACTATAAAATACATTCCACATCATGGTATCAGCAGATTCTTCAGCTTTTCTTACTAAATCATCTCCATAACCTGAGTTTTCAAACCCATCGGTTATACATTCAACAAGCCTGTCATATTTATCTTCTGCATCAAGTCCTCTAGACCACGAAAATTCGACCTCTTCAATAAAGTGTGTGTACTGGCTTAGGTATGCAGGGACATATGTTAGAGTTTCTGGATCAACTTCAAACTCAACTGCACAATCAACTATTGAATTATATTGTTCTTCTCCGAGAGGCCTATTAGTATATTCTGTAGGATCTTGAGCTTCAACAAATCCTTTTAGCATCCTGTCATATAATTCATTAGCCTTCCTTTCCTTCATATCACCATAGTCTTCAAATTTTCCAATAATACAATCTCTAAATTCTGGTTGAACTAACCTAGCAAATACAGCTTCAAGATTAGGACCTTCAGTAAGTGAAGCTTGATAGTCTCTAAGCCAGTCTAATTCTTGGTTACATCCAATAACAGTGTTTATTACATAATTTTGATGCTCATCACTTAGACGATCTTCATACATACGCCAATCATCAGTTCTGCCAACGGCAAAGTCAACTAAACTTTCTACTATGGATTGCGAGAAACCTAAATCAAAATGTATGGAACTTAGTGAATTAAGCATACAGTTTTGACCAGGTATTTCTTCACCTCCATAAATAGTCTCATATAGCAATCCTATATCTAAGGTCTCATAACCACCACCATTTTGAGGGGGTTCTTGAAAGTTATTATTATATCTGCCATCATGAGTTATCCAACAATCGTAGGCAGCCAACATTTCCTCTCTTGTTACTGATCTTTTACCACTTTGGACAATTTCTATATCATCTAAAATGATTTCTCTAGGAATATTTAAAGCATTTGATAGATGAGGGACTATGCAGTTATCTATAAGATTATCTAAGTCTCCTAAAGGAGGGTTTTCTGTAAAATAATCTCCATCAATTCCCCAAGCTCCGCTGAGAAGCTTATCGTAACTCAAATGCATACAATCTACTACTGCGTGGTAATAAAAATCTGGATCTTCTAGCCATCTTACACCAAGAGTATAAGCAAAATCCATATATGCTTGCTCGTAACTCATTCCTGTTTCTGAAGATATAAAATTAGCGACACAATCTGTTACAGCTTCGCTTGCATCAGAGGGAATTTCAGTTAAATTTATGTAAGGACCTAGTGGTAAATCATCAGGAGGTTGAAATGAGTTACTAAATATATTTCCAACAGGTCCTTGCCCAAATAAATCAAATCCGCCCTGATCCTGTTCATTTCTTTTTCTTTCTTCTTCTTGTCTTTGAAGATCAAGCTCTGCCTGTTGTTTNGCACGAAGAAGCTCTTCTTCAGCTCTTGCTCTTTCAGCTTCTCTTCTAATTCTGTCTGCCTCTTCATACATTCTTTGTGTTTCTTGATCTGCTTCCCATTGAGGATTGTGGTAGGGCTGACCAGGTTGTACTAAAGGAGAATCTACTGTAAAAAATTGATATTGACACCTAATTCTTTGTCTATCAGGCTCTTGAGGTACATTTCCTCTAAATAAAACATGAGTAACTTTTGCAGATGGATCCAAATTATAGAAGTTAGTAACACTTTCTCCCCAAGTACCAATAGATCCAGCTTCAGCAGTNTAGTGTCTTTCAATCCAAGCAGAATCATGAGTATTATGATCTTGACCTGGAATTCTACATCCTTGAAACCAAACTCCTTGACCTTCATAGTATTCTTTAGGCGCTACAGTCTGCGTCATTATTTGCATACTTGTATCAAGAGTTAATTCACAGAAGACTTCACCTGTACCAGGATTATTTCTACACTCTGATTCTTCAAATAAAAAATCTCCTTCAGAAGAAGGCATTTGAGCTGAAATATTATTTTGTGTATTTATTCCTGAAAACAGAAAAAATACTAATATTAAGTTTGCAGCTATAATTTTTTTTAAAGTAGAGATAACCATAGAAATTATTTTTACTTATTAAATATTACACTATTTANANTAAATCTGTTACTTATATTATATGNTTTAGCCTAAGTGATCTTCACTTGCCAGCGGATTGAATGTTACTCTACTAAGAACAGAATTACCTGTATTTTCAAAATAATGATCTGCATTTGGAGGAATTAACACAAAATCACCTTCTTTTATTGGGTATTTTTCTCCATCTACAAAAATGATTCCTTCACCTCTAGTTATGTAAGCTTGATGCTCCCAGGGATGAGTATGATGAGTACTTGTTTCTCCTGGTTGATGATCATGATACAAGGAAACTACCGTTGGTACACCTTCGGGTGAACCTAGAATAGGGTGCTGTTTATGATCATTTTTGTTCTTAATTACTGGTTTCATTTATGACATTTTCTCCATTATCTTCAGATGATATGGTAGTTTTTGGCTTAGAGGTAAAAAATGTGTTTACAGCAATTATAACTATAGCAATAACCAAAATTAAAGCACCTATTATCGTACCCCACATAAATGTAGGCCCATGGGCAAATAAAACTGTTCCTGCAACTGAGTCGTTATGAAGACCAAATCTTGTTATTTCATTTCTGACATTTTCATCATTAACCAATGTCATAACTGGTTCATCTGATGCCGACCTTGGAATCATAGCAAATAATAATCCTAACACAAAGATTAATAAGCCAGTTGACGCAGTTATTCCTACAATTGCATACTGTTTCCATTGTCTTACCTTACTGATGAATTCAGTTTCAATTTTTTCTGCCATTTCTTTTGTTCTATTACTAATAAGAGTATCCATCTGGTCATTAGTAAGTTCAGTTTTTTCTTTCTGCAAAGTCATCTGTTCAGCATGAATAGTTCTTATTGATTCAATTTCTGTTTTTAATTGATCAATTTCACTTTGTTTTCTTGCTGTTATAGTTGCTTGAATTCTCCAAGCTGCTGTTCCAAGTGCTCCTACCAAAGGTATTGATACTAAACTTGTGACAAAACCAATATCCATTTATTGCCTCCTAAGCTTCTCTTGTTGATGGAAGCATGCTTCTAAGAGCTTCCGCTACGCTTCCAGGATTATCTATTTCTTCCATACTAATGGTCATTCTACTTCCTATACCTGATGAAACAACTACAGTTCCTCTTCCGGTTAGAGCTTCAATCAGAGTCCTTTTTTCTGATATTTGAACTATTCTTCCAACAGGAATTTCGTTTGTATGTAAGTATAAAAACTTAAACATATAAATTGCTCTTCTGTCAGTAACAATATAAGTTATGTGAAGATTTCTGAAATATCTCATAGTTCCTTTAAAAAATAACCATGATCCTATTAGGAAAGTTATAAAAGGGAATATATAAGCGAAATCAGTTGCGACGTATAAAACCGCACTTATGAAAAATAANGGTAANGCAACGACTATTCTTGCATATGCAGGTTTCATAGTAGGATGTCTTTCAATTTGAACTTCTTCTCCTTGACCTAAAGTAGGCTTTGGGAAAGCTCCAACAGCAGTCATATAAAAACCAAGAATCAATAATAGAAGTCCAGAAATTAGAGCTGCAAATCCAGTCCAAATTGGTACACTTCCATCAGTTTGAGAGTATATTATAAGCGCAACGCCTAATGCTATTATTGGCAGAGATACAAGTAAGGCTACCATCATCCTTGAAATCACTCTGAAAACCAAATTTATACCTGTAGGAACTCTAGTAGTAGTCATTATTTACCTCTCACCATTTGTAGTACTGAAAAGAACAGTGTTATTAATATACCTAATATAGCTAGATTTGAAGGATTATTTATGAGCTCTCCTACAGGAAGATCAGCTGTGTCAACTCCAGGTATAAGCTTCCTGAGTCTACTTCCCTCGAAAACATACAAATCTATTATTTTACAGTTTGATAATGCTTCAAGTTCAATCGATGAGGGAGGTCTTAAGTTAGGAGCTTCATCTCCTAAAATTGGATGAGAACCATTATAAGTTCCGGGTAATGAAATTTCTGAAATAGCTTTTGCAGCACTTTCATCCGGATTAGCACCAGAACTTTCAATCATATAACCAAAGACTTTTTTGTACTCATTCACCATACATGCTCTTTGGCTATCTGAAGGTTGTTCAAAATAATCAGGATCACCATAAGAACCTATTTTTAGTAGTGNNCTTAATCCACCNTTACCTTGAGTCGCAGATCTGATTTGAGATTCACAATTTTCAAGAGCTTCTCTTTCATTTTTTGAAGGTCTTTGAGTAGGTTCCCAAATTAAATTAGCTATGTATGAAGTCTTAATATAGTTTTCAGTTTCGCCTTTTTCTCTTGCAAGGTTTGCTACCATACAATCTTCAGCAGCAGAACCTCTAGCAGAATTGACTAAGTCTAATCGAAGATTTTCAAGAGCTCCACCACCCATAAGTGAACCAGACACCATATTAGAATTGTTATTAGTGGCAATATTTTGTCTAAAATCAGCAGCAGAAGATTGAAAATCTACATTCGATTGAGAGAATAAATCACTTTCAAAAAGAGGCTCAAAGTCATAATTTGGATTATCATACTGTGATATCCAGTCAAATTCAGGTCNTTCTTCTAAGCACTCCACAACATCGTCAAGTTCATCTTGAGTATAATCTCTATTAAGAGGCTTTAGGGCATTTAAGCTTCCTCCTCTATCAAAAATGTTGAAAACCATTTGTCGGGCATTTGCACCTACGTTACCCAAATCACGATCATTTTCATGCCAACTATCATCTATACAACCTATAAGTGTTTCAGATTTTTGATCGTATCCCATTCCTCCAGACCAAGAAAAATCAATTTGATCGAGGTCTATAGTATATTGACTAAGATAAGGTTGAATTATACTGAAAGTTTCTTGGTCTGTACCAAAATCTTCAGCACAATCAAGTATTGTTGATGTTTGCCTGTATGAGAGAGGTCTATTTATGATTTCTGTTGGATCTTGGTACATCATAAATCCTTCAATCATTTGGTCGTACATCATATCTGCAAAATCTCTATCACCATTACTAAGTTCTTTGTATTCATCTTTTACACATTTTTGGAACTCAGGTTCTGCAAGTCTAGCAAAGATATCTTCTAAATTAACTCCACCTCCGCTTATTGAGGATTGGTAATCCCTAAGCCAGTCTAATTCTTGATTACATGATATTACTCTGTTAACTACATCGTTTTTGTGCTGAGGNTTTGCATCACTTTCNAGAAATCCCCACCGGTCNGACCTNCCTACAGCGAAATTAACTAAATCTTCAACTATTCTTTGAGAATCTTCTCTATTCATTCCTCTGGAGTCTGAAATAGAATCTACCATACATGCTTGCCCAGGTATTTCTTGGTCTCCGTAAACAAATGAAGTAAGCAAATCAGAATTGAGTGGAAAATATTGAGGACTGCCTGAAGAATTACTATTTCTTATATCTTCATCAAATTTTATAAAACAGTCATAAGCAGCTAGCATTTCTTCTCTTGTAACAGATCTTCTTCCAGATTCAACTGATAAAGCGTCATCTCTAATGATGTCATTAGGAATATTTAAGACATCGGAAATATGTGGCACTATACAGTTTTGAAGCATTTGATCCATTTCATTTCTTGGAGCCTTTCCACCAAACATTCCATTTATATTTCCATCTACTCCCCAAGCTCCGCTGAGAAGCTTATCGTAACTCAAATGCATACAATTTACTACTGCGTCGTAATAAAAATCTGGTTCATCCATCATTCTTACGCCCAAAGGGAAAGCAAAATCCATATATGCTTGTTCATAACTCATCCCTGTTATATCTTGAACTGTATTACCTATACATTCCATAGTTTTCCATCTATCTATTTCTGCTATTGATGTTAAGTTTATGAAAGGTCCTTGAGGGACTTCATCATCTGGTGGTGGTTGAAATGAGTTACTAAATATATTTCCAACAGGTCCCTGGCCTCCGAATAAATCAAATCCACCCTGATTTTGTTGCTCATTTCTTTTTCTTTCTTCTTCTTGTCTTTGAAGATCAAGCTCTGCCTGTTGTTTAGCACGAAGAAGCTCTTCTTCAGCTCTTNNTCTTTCAGCATCTCTTCTAATTCTGTCTGCCTCTTCATACATTCTTTGTGTTTCTTGATCAGATTCCCATTGGGGATTGTGATAAGGCTGTCCAGGTTGTACTAATGGAGAATCAATTTTAAAGAATTGATACTTACATTTTCCAATTGTTTGACCAGGTTGAGTCGGCATATTACCTCTGATAAATACGTTTGTAAACTGCTGATCATCAGCTTTAGAGCCCCTATGATCCTGATTCGCATTATAATGTCTTTCTATCCAAGCAGCTTCATAGTTTTCATACTGCTGACCAGGAATCAAACATCCCTGAAACCAAATTCCTTGACCTTCATAATGTTCCACCTCACTAGATGTGTGAGTCATAGTCATCATACTTACATCCATCTCAACTTCACAGAAAACTTCTCCTGTTCCAGGATTTTGCCTACAAGATGAATCTGTGGCTGATGATCCCATTGTACCCATGTTTCCACCACCCATCATTCCACCCATTGGTGGCATCTGAGCCGATATATTATTTTGAGTATTTATTCCAGGAATTAAGATAAACATCAATATTAATGAAGATGTGATAATTTTCTTGAAACTAAATTTTAAGATTGAAAGATTTTCCATAGCTTTTGATTTTAATCCTAACCTAAGATTAGGACCCCTCTTTTTTTGATTTCTGATATGATTTTTACAAGCAATATATTTTTTTATCTATATATTAACATAAACGTTATTAAAATATATTAGAGTAAAGTTGTAATATTGAAAAGATATATATTAAAAGAGGTTTCTTATGAATTGGTATGATTGGGTTCTAATAGCACCTATTGTTCTTGGAGTCATTCTAGGCTTCAGAATAGGTTTGGTAAAAAATATCTTGTATATAGTATTGGTAGCTGTAACTATGATTATTGGAGGATTTTTATCTCAAATGATAGTTGATGCAATAGGGCTTGAACTTGAAAGTGATGGATTAGTAACAGTAATTGGTTATGGGCTATTACTTATTGGAGGTTTCTTAGGAGTCCAACTATTTAGTGGAGTAATTCAAGCTATTGTTTCCAAAATGACTTTTGGTATTGGAGACAAGGTAAATCAAGTTGGAGGATTGGCATCTGGACTAATATTAGGATTCTTGATTACAACTATTATAGTCAACATAACTGCTAGATGGACTTATACTCCAGATGAGGATGAAGACGGAAGACTTGAAATCTCCGAAGAAGCTATTGCAAAAATGTTTGAAAATAGTCTAAAGGATACCTCTAGAGAGGCAGCAGATTTAGTAATCCGTGAGAGTATTATGGTTGGAGTGGTAATAGATGTTAAAGATCTACTAGGTGGACAACTTATTGGAATAATCCCTGGTGAATTCAGTGATTCTCTTGATATCGCACAACAAAGAAGAGAAGATTCTGATTAGACCTCTTTTGTGGCCCAAGCCTTTATTAGATGATGGGCTATAGCTATATTGCCGGGTACTGATAAATTGTCGTTTTTTTCTTCTAATGCTGATAAAACTTCATCTCTATGAAACCATTTTACTGAGTGCATTTCATGCTCATCAAAGTTAATTTCTTCAGTTTCAGCTTCAGCATGACAACCAATCATTAGTGACCAAGGAAAAGGCCATGGCTGAGATGCATAATACTTTACATTCTTAACTTTTATCCCAGATTCTTCCATGATTTCTCTTGCAACTGCTTCTTCAATAGATTCGCCTTGGTCAATAAATCCGGCTAAGCAAGAATATATATTTAATCTTGATAATCTTCCTTTTGACTGACCTAAAAGACAATATTCACCATTAGTTACGAGGGATATAATAACTGGATCTGTTCTAGGGAAAAGTTCTGTTTCACAGGTTGAGCATTTTCTAGATTGCCCTCCTCTTAATCCTTCTGTTTTTCCTGCACAAATTCCACAAAAAGAATTTTTTCTGTTCCACTCAAGTTGACTTTTACTTTGACTTATCATTCCACCTTGAGCTTGACTTAGTTGGTCTCCAGCAGTCCTACAGTCTATAAATTCTTCATCTTTGGAAATAAGTCCATTTACTATTTCTTCATCAACATCATTTAAGTCTGTAGATAGATAAATTTCTCCACCAAGATCTCCAAGCAAAATTAATTTAGGATCAATCCCAGATTCTCTGATATCACCTAACCTAAGAAATTTAACAGTAATATTTGAGTATATTTTTTTTACTAAAATTTTAGATCTATTGTAAACCAAGACTTTTGAGTTTGGATCATTGATTTTTTCTGAAACCCAGTCCTCGTTTCTTCTTTCAACTTCTAATCTATCTATATTATTTCCTGAAAATTTAAGTACTTTTCCCATTAATTTCTCTCCTAATTAAAATATTACTAATCCTCTAGCAAGTTCTCCTCTTTCTAGTGCATCAAACCCTTCGTTAATTTCCTCTATTTTATATGTTTTTGTTATCATTTCGTCTAAGTATAATTTACCATCCATATATAAATTAGCTAGTCTTGGAAAATCAATTCTAGGATGACTTTTTCCATATGAAGTTCTAATTATTTCTCTTTCTCCCATAAGTGTATAAAAAGGTAAATTTATTTCTACTCCATAAGGAGTTTTGCCTAAAATAACAATTCTAGCACCGGGCCTTGAACATTCTAAAGTTTGTCGAATTGTTTCATTATGACCTGCTGATTCAATTGCACAATCTACGCCTCTACCATCAGTTATTTCTAAGCAAGCCTCTATTGGATTGTCTATCTTAGAATTAATAGTGTGTGTAGCTCCAACTTTTTTTGCAAATTCTAATTTGTTATCAAAAATATCAACAGCTATAATTTTTGATGCACCTGATATTCTTGCCCCTTGAATTGCGCTTAATCCAACTGCACCGCATCCTATAACTACAACTGAGGTTTCTGGTTTTATATTTCCTGCATACACTGCACCGCCATATCCTGTCATTACAGCACAACCTAATAAGGATGCTCTATCTAGAGGGAAATCTTTTCTTACTTTTACTGCGCCTTGCTTAGGAATAATTGTGTATTCTGCATGAGTAGAAACAAGGCTATAGTAATGTAAATTTTGACCATTAAGAGAAGCTCTAGTAGTTCCATCAAATAGTACTCCTTGAGAATTATATTTTTTTTGCACTTCACAAAGAATTGGCTGGCCATTATCACAGTAGAAACATATCCCACAATTTGGGTTCCATGAACAAATTACATTATCTCCAACACTTACGTTATCGACACCATCACCTACTGCTTCAACAACTCCCGCTCCTTCATGACCTATTATTGCAGGTAAATTTACAGGTTGATAACCATGCATGGTTTCCCAATCTGTATGGCATAAACCACTTGCTTTTATTTTTACCAAAACTTCATCTTTTTTTGGTTCTGAAATATCAACATTTTCAACTGAAAGTTTACCTTTAGTTTCAAATAGAACTGCTGCTTTCAATATTAGCTCCCGTAATTCTTGTTATCTTAATCTGGTAATAACACTTAAAATTCTATGAATATTTACGTATTAAATAAAAAAATTATCTAGCAATAATAGTTTATTATGAGCAAAAATCAATCATGAAATTTTGAAATTTAGAATTTACTTTAAAATTTGTAGATATTTGAAAAAATTGGAGCGGGAGACGAGATTCGAACTCGCGACATTCTGCTTGGAAGGCAGACGCTCTACCAACTGAGCTACCCCCGCATAAATTCAATTTTAACATAAAATTATTGTTATAAATATATAAAAAATTTAATTGATAACAAAATAGATTATAGATTATTCAAAAAATAAAAATTTATGAATTTATGCTTTCTCAGTTAAAAGTTTCTGAATTAAATTTTTTACTTTATCAGCAATTTGATCTCTTATTTTTCTAACTTCTTCCAAACTCTTTTCGGAAGGATCAGTAAGATTCCAGTCAACTGTTTTCTTATCAAGAATATTGGGACATTTATCAGAGTCTATATCGCATCCCATTGTAAAAACTATATCTGTTTTTGACAACATATCATTGTTAATTATTTGAGGTTTACCAATAATATTAATTCCTACTTCTTTCATAACTTTTTGTACGTTTGTATTCACATTTTTTTTTGGATATGTTCCAGCAGAGCTACATGACAAGATATTTTTTTTATTTAATTTATTTACATAATAATTAAAAAAAGCTTCAGCTATTTTGCTTCTGCCTGAATTATGAATACACGCAAATAAAATATGATTTTTCTTCATTTAAAATTTTTATGGTGCCGAAGGTGGGAGTCGAACCCACACGGGTTTCCCCAGCCGATTTTGAGTCGACCGCGTCTGCCATTCCGCCACTCCGGCATTATAATACCTATTAAATCTTATCAAAAGTTTTATTTTGAAAATTACAAAATACTAATACTAATATTATTATGAAATCTTCATTACTTTTTTATTATCTTTTATACAATATTAAATATATAACCTAAGATTTTCATAGAAAGATAATCAAGAGGTAGTTATGACAAAAATTGTATTTTACGATCATAATTGTAAAATTTGTACTTGCTTCAAAAATTGGGTACTTGAAAGATCATCTTATTGGACATTTCTTCCAAATGATGAAAATTCAATAATTGGCTCAGGAATGAAGATAGATTTATCAACGCCATCTAAAAAAATTGTATGTGAAGATGAAAGAATTTATTTAGGTGGAATTGCAATTTTAAAAATATTAGCTCATTGTAATGGCAAAATATCATTTGTTTCCAAAATTTTGTTGTCGCTTAAATTTTTATACTTTATCTATAATTTGTTTTATTTTTTGTTTTCTAAGAATAGGTCTAAATTTTCTTTTTTGATTCCTTATATCGGTTGTTAGATTATGGCTTTTATATTTGGATTCTTAAAATAAACTATCGTATTAATTACAATTAGAATTCCTGAAAAAATCATAATTGATATGCTTGATGTTGAAAATTCAGCAACTAATCCAAGAACCAATGCACCTGCAGTTAACATACTAAAAGTTATAGTATGAATTCCCATAACTCTTCCTCTCAGATTTTCAGGAACTTTCATTTGTAGTATTGTTATCGAGCAAACAATAAAAATTGCATTTGATATTCCAGCAAAAAATATAAACACAATAGAAAGTAATAAATTCATCGAAATCCAAGGATTATCATAAATATTTTCATTAGCGGTTAAATAATTTGATAACCCAAAGAAAAAAACTAATACTACAGAGACTATATTCATACTTAGAGTTATTTTACCTAAGTTTATTTTGTTTTTTATTCCAGAAGTTATCATATTTCCAGTTACTGCTCCTATTCCCCCAACAGAAAGCATAATGCCCATTATTTGAGATGAAATATTCCCATAAGAAGTATTTTTATATATTTCAGTAAGTGATGGGATCAATTGAAGGTAAGACATCGCAAATCCCATAGTTAAGTAACTAATTATAATAATAATTCTAAAGACAGTATCTTTCGCAATAAAATTTATTCCTTCCATCGTTTCGCTTACAAAAGATTTTTTGATTCTCGGTGCTACATTTGGTGGCTCATGCTTTATTATAATTAGAGCCGCAGCCATTATAAGAAATCCTAAAGAACTTATAAAAAATATTATTGGAGTGCCATAATAAGCGATAATAAATCCACCTAATCCTGGAGCTAAAATTCTCATACCTTGCCAAAGTAAAGAATTTAATGCCACAGCGCTTACAATATGATTTTTATCTTCAATGAAATCTGTAAAAATAGATGCTCTTAGTGGCCAATCTATTCCTGTAATAAATCCTAATAAACTACAAATTAAAATTACTATTGCCACAGTTTCAAAATCATAAGCATCTACAATAGCTAGAATTAATAATGTTACTGCCATTGCAAGTGATGTTAATATCAGTAGGATTTTTTTTTCAAATCTGTCTGCTATAACTCCACCTACAAAATTAAGAATTATTGTGCCTAAACCAAAAATGCTTGCTACTAATCCAAGTAAAAATTCTGAACCACTAATATCAAATACTAATTTCCCACTAAAAATAGTTACCAATTGAGTAGAAGAAATTGATGCTATTGATCCTATCCAAAATATTCTATAATTTTTACTTTTTAAGGCAGTAAATGTACCAACTTTATTGGAGCTTATTTTATTGTCCAGTCTCCACCAAATATATCAGTAGTTTGTTCAATTAGATTTTTTGACCCGAAAATTATATTTTTTTTCCCATTAATTGATTCTTTTTCCGCATATCCTGCACCAGATTCTAAAGATAAATTTTCTATAGCAACTGTTTCCCACGGATTTAAATCTGCTTCTATAAATAAATCTATAGCTCCTCTAAATACTAGCGAGTATCCAAAACAATCTGAATAACCTCTGGAATCCCAAGCTAAATCATCTATTTTTCTAAGTTGATCAATTAAATTTTCTTTAGCAAATCTTTGAGGTGATCCATAAGATATTATTGCCTCATTAAGATTACCAAGTTCTGAAGCTTTTACTAATTTTTTATTCAAAAAGCATCCATATTTATTAATTGAAATATATCTATCTCCTAATTTTGGTAAATCTATAAAACCCATAATAGGTTTGTCTTTATGAGTTAATCCAATGATTGTTCCAAATAGTGGTATCCCTTTAGAGAATGAAGTAGTACCATCAATTGGATCCACATACCAGCAAAATTCTTTATTTTCTTTTTTTTCAAGGATTTCCTCAGTAATAATATCTGCATCTGATTCACTAAGTATTTCAAATATTTTTTCCTCTACAGATAAATCAAACTTAGTTAGCAAACTCCCATCATCTTTTAACTCACTGTTAGCAAAATTAACATCTTTAGTTATTTTTCTTGAAGCATCTAAAGCCGTATTTCCTAAGATGAAAAATTGTTTCAAATTATTATCTAGTTGGTTAGGGAATTCATTCATATCTAATTTTTTGTGAAAAGATTTGGAGCGGAAGACGAGATTCGAACTCGCGACCTTCTCCTTGGCAAGGAGATGCTCTACCACTGAGCCACTTCCGCTTATTTTCAATCTTGAATTTTATTATATCTAATTTTAGTTTTAGTAGTATTTGAATAATTAAATATTAAAGTCGTAAATAAATATATTTTTTATAAAAAAAAAACTTTTTTATCTTATAATTGCCTTTATGAAAAAAATTAATTTTATGGATACATCATTCAGGGATGGCTTTCAGTCATGCTTGGGAGCAAGAGTTAAGACTGAAGACTTCATACCAATTTTGTCTGCTGCATTAGAAGCGGGAAATGATAACTTTGAAATTGGAGGAGGTGCAAGATTTCAAAGCCTTTATTTCTATTGTCAAGAAGACGCCTTTGATATGATGGATAAGTCAAGAGAAATAGTTGGTAAAGATATCAACTTACAAACATTAGCAAGAGGTGCTAATGTTGTTGGTTTGGAATCTCAATCTAGAGATATAATCAATCTGCACGCTAAGTTATTTAAGAAACACGGTATAACAACCATTAGAAATTTTGATGCACTAATGGATATCAGAAATTTATCTTATTCAGGTCAGTGCATAACTGATGCAGGATTAAATCATCAAATTGTTATAGCTTTGATGGGATTACCTCCCAACCTAAACGAAAAATATTTTCATTCAGCTGATTTTTATACTGATAAAATCAAAGAAATACTTAAAGCAGATATTCCTTTTGATAGTCTAGCTTTCAAGGATGCTTCAGGTACAACTCCTCCATCAATTGTCTATGATGCTGTAAAAAATGCTAGAAAGTTATTACCAAAAGATACAATGATTCAATTCCACACTCATGACACAGCTGGAATGGCTATATCAAGTAATATGGCTGCAATCAAAGCTGGAGCAGATATGATTGATTTAGCAATGGCTCCAGTGAGTGGAGGTACATCTCAAACTGATATTTTGACAATGTGGCAAGCTTTACGAGGAACTGAATATACTTTGGATATAGATGAAGAAAAAATTTTGGAAGTAGAAAAGATGTTTATAGATCAGATGGAAAAATACTACATGCCACCAGAAGCTACTGAAGTTAATCCCGTGATTCCTTTTTCTCCTATGCCAGGAGGAGCTCTTACATCAAATACTCAAATGATGAGAGATAATGGGACATTAAATTTGTTTCCAAAAGTAATTGAAAATATGAGAGAAGTTGTAGCAAAAGCTGGATTTGGAACATCTGTGACACCCGTTTCTCAATTTTATTTTCAACAAGCATTCATGAACACAATTCAAGAAAAATGGTCTAAGATTACAGATAGTTATGGCAAAATGGTACTTGGATATTTTGGTAAAACACCTTCAGAACCAGATCCAGAAATTGTAAAAATTGCATCTGAACAATTATCACTAGAGCCTACAAAAGAAGATGTTCATGATTTAAACGATGCTAATCCAAAACTAGGAATTGAATATAATAAAAAATTATTACAAGAAAAGAATTTAGAAACTACTGAAGAAAATATTTTTATATCTGCTACATGCGGCGCCCAGGGTATAGCTTTCTTAGAGGGTAATGCTGAATTAGGGATTAGGTATGCTGAAGATATGAAAGAAGTAGTGCAATCTAAATCTCAGGGATCTGAAAACTTAAATGGTGAGTATAAAACTACTGTTTCTATAAATGGTCAAGAATATGAAGTTTCCGTTAACGAAAAATAATGGATTCTATTTTTACAAAAATAATTAACAAGGAAATTCCCTCTGAAATTCGCTATGAGGATGATTTATGCATAGCAATTGATGATATAAATCCTAAATCTCAGGTTCATATTTTAGTAATTCCAAAAAAACCAATAATAAACATTAATCATGCCAATGATGACGATCAAAATATTTTGGGTCATTTATTATTGGTGTGTAAAAAAATAGCTGAAGAACTAAATATCGAAAAATCTGGTTACCAAATATTAACTAATGTTGAACAAGGAGGAGGTCAAACAGTTATGCACCTTCATCTTCATTTATTGAGTGGGAATACTTTGAAATTATAAGAATTTAAATATAATGACTATTAGATAAAATTTCATTTTAGGAGAAAATTATGACATTATCGGAGGGATCAAAAGTTCCAGATTTCAAATTATTAGATCAAAATAATAATACAATTTCCTTAGATACTTTATCAGGGAAACCTGCTGTTTTATATTTTTATCCTAAAGATGAAACTCCTGGATGTACTGTTGAGGCATGTGAATTTAGAGATATATATGTTGAGTTCAGTAAAATGAACTGTGAAATTTATGGAATAAGTCCTGATGATGAAAAATCTCATAATAAATTTATAGGAAACCATTCTTTGCCTTTTACTCTTCTTTGTGACACCGATAAAAAAATGATTAATGATTATGGAGTTTGGGGCGAGAAAAATATGTATGGTAAAGTTTCAATGGGTATAATTAGATCGACTTTTCTTATTGATAAACAAGGGATACTTATAAAGAAATGGACCAATGTTAAGGCTAAGGGTCATGCTGAAAAAGTAAAAGCTGAATTAGAAAAAATTTAAAATCTATTTTTGTATATTTGAATTCTATGCCTACAGGAATCTGTGATGAAAATTAAGTCTTCATTTGAATCAATATTTTGAGGTCTCCAAAATCTTTTTTCTTCCTCAAATAATCCTGCTTCTTCTCTCCAACTAGATTGCTCAGGGTTAACATCTAGAAATTCTTGACACCATTTTGAAATTGTTGCATCACCAATTAATTTTGATATGAAATTTAGTTTAGAATCATAAATTATGACCGAATTATCAGCCCAGTTTGTTACGAATATATTTCCTTTTTTACTAATATGTACTGAAGAAGGTTTTGCTAATTTTTGATCTTCATAATTTTCAATAGAATTTACATAATTTCCATTTGAATTAAATATTTGAACTCTGTTATTTCTCCAATCAGCAATATAAATATTTTGATCTTTATCTATATCTATACCCCAAGGATAGTTAAACTCACCAACATCTTTGCCGAATTTTCCAAAACAAGATATATATTTTCCACTAGTATCAAATTTTTGAATTCTTGAGTTAAGGTGATCAACAACCAATATATTATTTTCAGAATCTATTGAAATGCCTGAAGGTCTGTTTAGTTGGCCTTCTTTATTTCCAAATTCGCCCCAATGATTGATTAGCTTCCCTTCTAAATCAAATATAGAGATTCTATTTAGATGCTCGTCTGATAAGATAATTTTATTATCCTTATCTATTTCAATAGCGGTTGGTAATATAGATTTACCTGGCTCTTCTCCCCAATTTGCGAAT
Organism: Chloroflexota bacterium; assembly: GCA_002721875.1. Next base: position 83,500 of record PBLU01000020.1, read on the forward strand.
TCAAATTTATGATTTGAATCTACTGTTAGAGCGCTAATTCTATTATTTTTGTTCGAAGCATTTGATCTACTTAGTACATATAATAGTTCATCATTAAAAATTACATCAATAGGATTCATAAATCCTCTTCCTTCGAAGGATGCAATTCCTATCGTATGACTATAATCATTTGCTGTCGTAACCATCAGCTTTTTATAATTTCTACTTTACTAAATTTTTCACTAAGTACACTAGAAGCTTCAATTCCCAATATATCTTCTAAAATTGTGGAGTATAAACATCTAAAATCAGTATTATATTTTATATCTCCTTCAAGTTGAGCAGATGGATCAAGATTAGGATACTCTCCATAGAGACCACCTTTGACAGATTTTCCAAGAAGAAAAGCTACTCCTCCTGAACCATGATCTGTACCAGTACCATTATCTGCTACTCTTCTACCAAATTCTGAAAAAATCCATATTATAGTTTCTTCTTCTAATGACTGTTCTTTCAAATCTTTTTGAAAGCAATCTATTGCTGTTGATAGTTGTTGCCATAATAAAGAATGATTTTTCAATTCATCAGTATGTGTATCAAAACTTCCATGTTGAGCATAAAAGATTCTTGTTCCAAGTCTTGCACTTGCAACTTGTGCTATTCCTTTAAGAGATTGTGCAATAGGATTATCTTCAGGGTACTCTACATTAGATTTATAACTTCTTGGCGCTTCTGCTAATAAGTCTGCACCGTCTAGAGCTCCTCTTCCTGTTTGCAATAATCTTAGGGAAGGCATTCCTTCTAGATTCATGGGTTGATAAATTCTATCAACAGTATCTAGTAAAATCTCTCTATTTTGAGACCCTGAAACACCTGTAAATAAACCATAAGATTCAAGTGCTCCCACAGATGCCACTGATACACCTGGACAAGCTAAAGCTCTTGGTAAACCTTTACCAAAATTTACTGCTGTTATTGGATTTTTACCTTCTGGATCTATATTTTTTACTGTCTTCCCAAGCCATCCAATAGAACTGCTTTCAAAAGGTTCTGCTGTATGCCATATATCCATTGATCTAAAATGTGACCTGTTAGGTTCTGGATAACCGATACCCATCATAACTGCTAAATTCTTTTCATCAAAATGCTTCTTGAAAATATCCATATTGGAATTAAATGCCACATTGTTATCTATAGGAATAATTGAATCATCTTTCAGCCCCATATTAGGTCTGTAATCATAATATAATCCAGATTCGTAGGGCACTATAGTATTCAGATAGTCATTACCTCCACTCAATTGGATTACAACTAAATTCTTTTCTTTAATCATTTATTCTCCTTAGCAATATTGAAAATCAGGAGTAGACACAATAATTTTTAATACATCCATTATTTTGTCTTCATCATTTTCATATTTATTAATCCTTAAGTGCTCACTAATAATCTTTTGAGATCTATCACTGATTTGTATATATCCAAGAGAATCTAGGCATAAATTTATAAATTCTTCATCATCTTTGGAGTCTTTCGACTTTATTATTTCAAGAAGTCTTTTAACACCTTTTGAACTAGTATTAGATATCTCTTCAGATGCATAATTAATTCTCTCTATGAGCGAGCCACTATCTATCCATTCTTCTCCCTCATGCCATCCTTCAACACTAGGAGGATTGAGTAAGAATTGACCCATTAAGTTTGTATTTGAAGCTAATTCAGCTGAGTCTAACTCAGGTATTTCAAACCTATCAACTACTCTTGTAATTCCAAAAACTAAATCTGAAGGGCTTTTAACTTTCTTAAACATTATTTCTTTAGATTTGAAATGATCTGATTTAAACATGTACTCCAAAACTTTTTTAATATTTCCATCAGTGTCTAAATAGACTTGAGAAAGTTTATTTATTTCAGCCCAATTTTCTTCTTCAGAAACAAAAAATAAATAAAGCCTCATACAAATAAATTTAGCTGTTGATGGATGCTTTGAAACCATTTCTACTATGTGTTCACCATTAAAATTACCTTTTTCACCAAGGAATTCTTTTTCTGAGTCATCATGATCATTTTCATTAAAATTAAATTCCATTGGAAAAGGTCCTAAGAAAAAAGGTGGTGGAGTAGGTTTAGAAGCCCAGCCTGTAAAAGCTCTAGCTGCAGACTTAACATCATCTTCTGTATATACTCCCTCTCCATTCTCATCTATACCCATTGAAAATAATTCAAGTAATTCTCTGCCATAGTTTTCATTAGGAGCTTCTTTATGACTATTTTGATTATCTAGCCAATACATCATTCCAGGATCCTGAGAAATTTTGAGTAATAAGGTATTAAAATTACCTAGACCATATTTTCTAAATAAATCAATTTCTTCAAGCATTGCCAGCCCATGATCTAACTTAATACCACCAACTGCTAATAGACCATGCCAAAATAGAGCAATTTTTTCTTCGAGTTGCTTTTTCGATTTTGCTAGTCTCCAAGTCCACTGTGGATCAGCATGCCTAGCTGTACGAGCTTCAACTGAAGCTATAAAGTATCTCTCTAAAAGATCTTGGTCATGGGGTAAATTAAAGGATGGTTCTAATAATTGATCTACGATATCATCATATTCTTGAAGAGATAATTCTTCTATCTGATCAAAATTACATCCAAATCCAGCTCTTCTCATGAGATGAGCTATTAAACTTTTCTTCTCAATATTTGTAATCATTATTATCGATAATATATATAATTATTTTTATTTATTCAAACCTAAAAGTTTTCTTAAGTGGTGCCTAGGGACAGATTCGAACTGTCGACACCTGCGTTTTCAGCGCAGTGCTCTACCCCTGAGCTACCCAGGCATCTAATAAAAAAACCTATCATTAATTTTTAACAAAAAAATTCTATAATGAATGACAAAAAACGTGTAATTTGAACTATTTTTTCATTATTATTTATATATTATGCCAGTTATTTGTATTTCATCATCAGAGAAAGATAGTGGTAAAACAGCTATTTTATCTGGAATAGTCCAAGAGTCCTTGAACAGAGGGATAAAAACCTATGTGGGTGAACTAGAAAATAATGAGATAGTTGATCATAAAAAGATCAATCAATTATTAGAACTAGACAACAGAAACTCTTTGAAAAACTCAGAACTTATATTTGTTGAAATAAATCAAATGGAGTTTTCAAAACAAAAAATAATACTGGATAAATTTGATGCTAAAGTTATTTTTATTGAGAGAGATTCAGCTGATATTAATAGTATTGAGAAGTTTTTTTCAGAAAGATTAGTTGGGTTTATTATTAATGGTGTTTTGAAGTACAAAAAAAATGTAATCGAATCTCTTCATAATCAAAAGGTTATTGCAATATTAGAGGAACAAAGATTTTTCATGACTAAGACAGCTCAAGACCTAAGAGATGTGTTAAGTACTAAAAAGGTTTTAGGAGAAGAAAGTTTAAATAAAATCATTGAAAATTATTTAATTGGTGGTTTTGTTTTAGATTGGGGACCAGAATATTTTTCAACTAGAAAAAACGTAGCTTTAGTCGTCAGAGGAGATAGACCTGATGTTCAGCTATCCGCTCTTCAGTCAGGTACACTTAATGTTCTTATTGCTACTAGTGGTATAAGTCCTGTTGAGTATATTATTTATGAAGCAAAAAAATTAAGTATTCCAGTTTTAATTGTTGATGAAAATACAGAAGAAGCAATTTCTAAACTTTCTGATTCTTTTGAGATAAATGATTTTGACCATAATGAAAAGGTCATGTATTCCAATAGAATCTTAAATGATAATTTAAATTTCGATAAATTATTTGATATTTTTTCAACACCCATCACAAAGTAATTTCGGATGGATTCACTAAATACACAAATTCTTGAAGGATTATCTGATAATCAAATAAAAGCTGTTACTCATGAGTTGAAACCTCTACTTGTTATAGCAGGTCCAGGTTCAGGCAAAACAAGAGTTATGGCTCATAGGATACCTTGGATAGTTAATAATTTTCAAATTAATCCTAGTCAGATACTTGCTGTTACATTCACAAATAAATCTGCAAAAGAATTGATGGAGAGAGCAAATCAATTTCTACCAAATCATAGAACTCCATTAGTAAAAACTTTTCATGGTTTTTCTTCTTATTTTTTGAGAAGAGAAGGCTTTTTTATAGGATTAGATCAATCATTTTCAATATACGATGATGCTGATCAACTGAGAATATTAAAAAATATTTTTGATGAATTAGATATAAATCCTAGAAAAATAAATCCAAAAGCAATTTCGTCAGAAATATCTAAGGCTAAAAATCAAGGCTTTACTCCTGAGAATTTCAAAAATAAAAGTTCTTCATATTTTGATGAAATTGTTTCAAGAGTTTTTATTAGATATCAAGAAATTATTGATCAATCAAATGCCTGCGATTTTGATGATTTATTGATGAAAACCAAAACTATTCTTTTAGAAAATAAAGATATTAGAGAAAAATGGTCTGATAGGTACAAACAAGTAATAATTGATGAATTTCAAGACACAAATCCTTTACAATTTGATATTTCAAACTTGCTAACAAATAATCAAAAATCTATTTCAGTTGTTGGAGACCCAGATCAATCAATTTATTCATGGAGACATGCTGTACCTACTAATTTATTGGAATTTCAAAAACAATATAAAGAATGCTTAGTGGTAAATTTAGATGAAAGCTATAGATCTACTCAACAAATTCTTGATGCAGCTGATTCTATAATTTCAAATAATTCAAATAGATTTGAAAGAAAATTATGGACTAAAAAAAAGAATGGAAGTTTAATTAATTTTGATTTTTATAATGATGAAGAAGAAGAAGCTATATCAGTTTCTTCAAAAATCCAAAGGCAGATTGAAAAAGGTAAATCTCCAAATGAAATAGCTATTATATATAGAGTGAATGCTCAAAGTAGAGTTTTTGAAGTAGGATTGAATTCATTAGGTCTAAAATACAGATTGGTTGGTGGAGTTAGGTTCTACGATAGAAGAGAAATTAAGGATATTCTTGCTTACTGCAAAATGCTTCTTAACCCAGATGATGATAACGCCTTTGAAAGAGTAGTTAATTGTCCTCCTAGAGGAATAGGTAATAAAACTATTCAAATATTAAGAAATTCAAAATTTCAAGAAAATCTTAGCTTCATAAATTACATAAAAAAATACATTAATAATGATGATTTTTCTTTGTTACCTAAACGGGCAACTTTAGCATTGAAAGAATTCCTAATTATTTACGAAAAACTTTTGAAGCAAATTGAAATCCAAGAACCTTTTGAATTAATTAATTCAATAATTGCGCTTACATCTTATGACGATTATCTTAGAAATGATGAAGATAGTTCAGAGAGACTAGAGAACATAAATGAATTAAGATCTTCAGCAGAAGAATTTTCAGTAGGATCAGATAAAAATCCAAAAGATTCCCTAATAGAATTTATTGAAACCTCTTCACTTAATACTAATTTAGATAATATAAATGAGTCTTTTGAAGCAGTTACCTTAATAACTCTTCATCAGGCAAAAGGCCTAGAATACGAAAATGTTTTTATTGTTGGAATGGAGGAAGGTTTATTACCTCACTCTCGCTCTTTAGAATCTGATGACGAAGTAGAAGAAGAAAGAAGACTCTGTTATGTAGGAATAACGAGAGCTAAACGTGAGCTTTTTCTTTCTTCCTCTAGCAGAAGAAGATTTCAAGGAATATATGGAAATGCAATTAAGTCTAGATTTATAGATGAAATCCCAAAAAATGTAATGTCAAGAAAAAATTCAAAATCTTTTTTACATGACAAAACACATTGGAAAAGTAGTTATATTTCTCAAAAAACTTTTGATAAAGAGGATGTTAATAATTCTATTAATCAAATTGAAGTTAATATTAATGAGGGAGATAAAGTTTCTCATAAAAGTTTCGGAGAAGGTATTTTACTTTCATATAAATCCCTTCAAATGGATGTAGAGTTAACTGTAAAATTTCAAGAACCTATAGGCATTAAGAAAATTATGAAGAACAAATCACCAATAGAAATTACTGAATCATCTCAAGAATCTTCTCCTGAGGATTATTATGGAATCTAATGAAATTAGAAGAATTAAATTCCTTATTTACCTTTCAATAATTTCAAGTTTTATTGCAGGATTTATTTTATTGTTTATAAGTTTTGATGATAATAAATCTCTTATTGAGATCCATTCATCAAGTGTAATTTTCCCATTATTTGTTCCTTTTCTAATAGGACTTGTTTGTTTATATTCTAGTAGAAGAAAAAATGTCTCTTTAGTTTATTTACCTATAACTCTATTGATTGGATCAATTTTATTATTCTATTTTCAAATAGGAATGTTTGGGTTAGTGGGAAATTATGCTTTTATTTATTTGTTTAGTGCTACTTTACTATTGTCTTCATCAGTTAGTTCTTTTATATTTGTTTTCAGAAAAAGAAAGAAAAAATAATGTCATCAGGTGAGATAATAACAACTGAAATGAAAAGTTTTATTGGCTTGGAAACAAAGCCAAAAACCTATTTAGTCGAAAAGCATTCTGTTGAAAGATTTGCTGAAGCAATTGAAGATGAAAACCCTTTATATTTAGATAAAAAATATGCTAATAGAATTAAGGGAGGTTTGATCACACCTCCTACTTATGTAAGATTATTCAAGGCAAATAAACTCGAAAAAAAATTTCCAGAACCTTTTTCAAATCTAGTAGATGGAGGCTCATCATATAGCTTCTATAAAAATATTTACGTAGGAGATGAAATAACTGTAATTTCAAAATTAAAAGATTTATTTCTAAAGACTGGTACAATGGGTGAAATGTTATTTAAAGTGACATTAATTTCATATGTGAATCAAAAAAAGGAACTAGTTTCTACTCAAGAAATTGTAACTATAACTTACGGCAAAGGAGAAAAAACCTTTTTAGGATAACTATGAATTATCAAAATTATTATGAAGATATAAACGTAGGTGATATTATTGGACCTACTATTAAGAATATTGATAGAAAACAACTAGTAATGTATGCAGGAGCATCTTTGGATTTTAATGAATTCCATTATGATGATGATGTAGCAAAAAAAGCTGGGCACAAAGGAATTATAATTCATGGTGCATTAAAGAGTGCTTGGTTGGCTAAATTAGTAGTAGATTTTATTGGTGAAAAAGGTAATCTAAAGAAATTCAATGTTTCATATAGAGGTGTAGATTTTCCATACGAAAACTTAAAACTTTATGGAAAAGTTATAAAAAAACAAATTATAAATTCAGTAGGTAATTTAGAATTAGAGGTTTTTTTGGAGAATGAAGACGGTATAGTTACAACTCCATGCTTTGCTGAAATTGAACTACCACTGAAAAATAAATAAAAAAGAAATGGAGATTTAAAATGTCTGATATTTTATCTGGTAAAGTTGCTATAGTTACAGGTTCTGGTCAAGGAATTGGAAGAGCGGTTGCTGAAGATTTGGCAGCACATGGTGCAAAAATTCTTGTTGTCGATCCTGGTCTTTCTCTAGATGGGAACGTAGAGAATGCTTCATTAGCAGATGAAGTTGTAGAAGGAATCAAAAAAGCTGGAGGAGAAGCAAAGTCATCTAAATTATCTGTTGCTTCTTTTGAAGCTGGGGAAGAAATAGTTAATGATGCTTTAGATTCTTTTGGAAGATTGGATATTGTAGTTACTGTAGCAGGTATCCTAAGAGATAGAATGATATTTAATATGACTGAAGACGAATGGCATGATGTAATAGATGTTCATCTTACTGGTACATTCTCCGTTGTTAGGCATGCTGCTCCTATTTTTAGATCTCAAAAATCTGGAAGAATTATAACCTTTTCTTCAGGCTCAGGACTTTTTGGTAATCCGGGGCAATCAAATTATGGTGCAGCAAAATCTGGAATAGCTGGTTTCACTAAAGTTGTTGGCAAAGATTTAGGTAAATATGGAGTTACTGCTAATAGTATTGCACCAAGTGCAGATACTAGGATGACTGCTTCAGTTCCTGAAGAATTCAAAACATTAAAAAATAATCCATACAAAGAATCTAGGGATCCGAGAGATATTGCACCATTTGTAACTTATTTGGCTAGTGATTATTCAGCTCCAATTAATTCACAAATCTTTCATGTTTCAGGTGGAACCATTAATCATTTGCAAGAATTAAGAAGAAAGGTGACTTTATTCAACCCAATAAATAAAGGAAGGTTTACACAAGATAATCTTGAGTCTGAAGGAAGAGGGCTTCTTTTTGGTTTTGGCGAAAAGAATAATGAATCCGCTAAACCATTAGATGGTCAAGTAGCGGTTGTTACTGGGTCAGGTAGAGGTATAGGTAGAGGAATTGCTTTAGAATTAGCAAGATTAGGAGCAAATATTGTTGTTAATGATGTTGGTGCAAGTCTTGATGGAACTGGTAATGATAAAGGGCCTGCTCAAAGTGTCGTAGAAGAAATTTCTGAGCTTGGTGGTAAAGCAGTTGCTTCAACAAGTTCCGTTGCTTCGGTTGCAGGAGGAAAAGCAATTATTGATAAAGCAATTGAAGAATTTGGAAGATTAGATATCGTAATAACTCCAGCAGGTATATTGAGAGACAGAATGATATTTAACATGACCAAAGAAGAATGGCAAGATGTTATAGACGTACACTTAACTGGAACTTTTTCTGTTGTTGCTCCGGCATCAAAGATCTTTAGGGAACAAAAATCAGGAAGAATTATAACCTTCTCAAGTGTTTCAGGTTTGATAGGATATAGTGGGCAATCAAATTATGGAGCAGCTAAAGATGGTATTGCAGGATTTACAAGAGTTGTTGCCAAAGAACTTGGTAAGTATGGAGTAACTGCAAATGCAATATCTCCTGGAGCTAATACTAGAATGACTCAATCAATTCCTGATTCTACTAGAGCTATGAGAACAGGAGCATTCAAACCAGCTGAAGAAGACCACTTCATTTATGACCCAGAAGATGTAGCGCCTATTGTGGCTTGGTTATGTACAGATGCAGCTGGCCACATAAATGGAGAGATTGTTCACGCAGTAGGAAATAGAATAAGTCTTTTTAACAAGTATGAGACAAGAAGATCCCTAACTAAAGCTGGAAGATGGACTGTAGAAGAGTTAGCAAACGCTGTCCCAGAAACTTTTGGGCCAGAGCTAATTAATCCTGCTCCTCCTCAAGAGTAGTATTTAAGACTAGATCTGAAAATTTATTCATCCAAATATCTCTTTTGGTAGACATTTTTATAAATTCATATCTACCTTTTTTAATTTCTTTGGGATTTTCAAATCCTGCTTTTTGAAAAGATTTTTGAGCTCTAATATTTCTTAGAAGTGTGTGTAAATAAACTTCATTTATTTCGGTGTAGTTGAAAATATAAAATAATAAATTTTTAGAAGCATCTGTACCATATCCAGAGTTCCAAAAACTTTTGTTACCAATCATAATCCCAAACTCACAAGACTTTTCCCATCTATTTATGTCATAAAACATACAGTTTCCTATATGATCTTTATTTAAATTATCTATAGAAAATTTTTCTGACCACGGAGAAGATTTTGATAAATCATTTATTGAAATTCTTTCAAACTGCTCAAATGATAAATTTATAGGTAAAGTTGCATCTAATTCTGATAGTTCTGAATCAGTTCTCCAGCTGTAATCATTTTTTATATCACTTTTTAGCTTTGGTCTTAAAATTGTTTTTTCACCAGTAATAATAATTGGCTTTGTAGATTTAGTTTTAATTTTAGGCATGAAAAGCTTTTTCCACGATTGAGAGTTCATTTTGATATGTTAATTTTTCTTTAGCTTCATAAAATGACATCCATAATACCGAATCAAATTCGTGATCATGATTTGAAATATCACCACCTATAGTTTCCATTAGATAGTAATAAACTGTTTTATTATATTTTATGTTGTTTTTATATTTTTTTGTACTAGATTGTTTTTGAAATTGATATCTAATCTTGCCAATTTTGTTAATTATTTTTGGTAATAAACCAGTTTCTTCATAAACCTCTCTTAAAGCCGTTTGTTCAGGACTTTCATCATTTTCGGGGGTTCCTTTTGGTAGACAAAAAAGATTTTCTTTTTTTCTATGGCAAATTATTACTTTTTCTTCAAAAATAATAACTCCTCCAGCTGACCATATATTTTTGAGTTCATCCATACTAAATTTTCAATAGTTTATTCTATTAGTATAATAATCAAATAAAATTTATACATATACAATTGAAATTATGCTTTTTTTACAATATGATCAGATTAGTCTTTAATTTAAAAAAATTATTTTAAATAATGATAAATTTTCTAATCTAGAATTTTGAGTATATAAAGATTATTATGGTTCAAAAAGTAAAATCCAAGGATTTCGTTATAAGATTTGCAGGTGAGGGTGGACAGGGTCTTGTCACTTCAGCAGATGCTATGGCAAGAGCAGCTACAGGAGCAGGCTTTTATTGCCAGACATTTTCTACATTCCCGTCACAAATTATGGGAGGTCCGGCCTCTTCTCAAGTAAGAATATCCACTACTCCTGTTTTATCAAATGGAGATGCTGTAGATGTGTTGGTTGTATTAAATCAGTATGCTTTTGATAATCATATAGATGATCTGAGCGAAAATGGAGTTTGTATTTATAATGCTCAAGATTGTATTCCTTCAGGTGATGGAAATTATTTTGGTATAAATGCTGATGAATTAGCTAAAGAATCAGGTAATACAAGGGCTGCTAATATGGTCATATTAGGGGCCGTAGCAACTTTGATAGATTTTAAGTTAGAAAGTATAGAAAATTTCGTAAAAGATAGATTTTCAAGAGGTCGAGCTGGAGATGATGAAATTATAAAGTCAAATATTGTCGCTCTTGGGCTTGGGACTGAAGTTGCTAAAAAGAGTGGTTTCAGCGTGGGATCTTTAGATGATCCTACTGCTCCAAGTTATGAACAAATAATGATTACTGGAAATGCAGCTTTATCCTTAGGAGCAGTTTCTGCCGGATTAGATAGTTACTATGGTTATCCAATATCTCCAGCGACAACAATATTGATTTGGATGGAAGAAAATCTTATTAATAAAAATAAGTTTGTATTTCAGGTATCATCTGAAATAGAAGCTATAAATAATATCATAGGTGCAGGCTTTTCAGGTAGAAAAGCAATGACAGCTACAGCTGGTCCGGGAATAGCCTTGATGTCTGAAGGATTAGGATTAGCATGGATGGCAGAAATACCTTGTGTGGTAGTTGATATTCAAAGAGGAGGACCTGCTACAGGTTTACCTACTAAAACTGAACAATCAGATTTATTTGCTTGCATGTATCCTGCTCATGGAGATGTAAAGCTACCAGTCATAGCACCTGGATCCGTTGAAGAATGTTTTTATGCTGGGACTCTAGGTATCAATTGGGCTGAAAGATATCAAGGTCCAGTAATGATTATGGGAGAAATGAGTCTTGCTGAGAGGTCTGAAAACATCAAGAAACCTGACTTGTCTAAAGTAGTAGATGAAAGAAGAAACTCCGATACTGGTTCCAATGGATATAAAAGATATCAAGATTGGGATGGGAAACTTTCTCCAATGCCAATTCCTGGAGGTGATGTAGCGTATGTAGCAAATGGTTCGGAACATGATGAAATAGGTGATACAACCCATCTTCCAAAGCATCACATAAGACTTACCGAGAGAAGATTTGCTAAGTTGGGATTACTTAATGATTCTCCTTTTGAAATAGAAAATCCTGAATCAGAAATTGCTATAATGCCATGGGGTGCTACAAAAGGAGTTACAAGAGAGGCTTTTGATAAGCTTTCATTAAAAGGTGAAAAACTAACTTGGTTATATTCTATGGCTCTAAATCCATTGCCTTCAGAAATACTAGATCAATTGAAGCGTAAAAAATTAGTTATTGTTCCTGAATTAAATTATCAAGGTCAGTGGTCCTCAATCTTAAGAATGGAAGGGATTAAAGCTGTTTCCGTTACCCAATACACAGGACTACCCTTTAAACCTACCTATCTTTCAGATAGAATATTAGAAAAAATAAAAGAAACAGAGGTATAGATTTGAGCGATAGAAATCCAGAGTATGATTTTAAGTGGTGTCCTGGGTGTGGAGATTTTGGAGTCAAAAGGGCTTTGGAACAAGCTTTAGGAACATATACTGAAGAATTTGAAATCCCCAGAACTTCAAATGTAATAATTGCAGGAATAGGATGCTCAGGAAATATGGTTCATATGCTAGATGGAGAACAGCCATTTGGAATTCATGGAATTCATGGAAGAACATTACCTATTGCTTTTGGTGTAGCTACATCTAGACCAGAATTAAATACTATAGTAGTAGCAGGAGATGGAGATTTTTTATCTATAGGAGCCGAACATATACCACCTACTGCGTCAAGAAATCCAAATATGACTTGCATAATAATGGATAACGGAGTTTATGGATTAACCAAAGGTCAAAATTCACCAACTTCTACTACAGGTCAGGTGACTACTTCAACTCCATTCGGAAAATTGGATTCTCAAATGAAACCTTTAGAGCTTTATTTATCCTATGGTGTAAGTTATATTGCTTCACATTACTCAAGTAAGCCTAAGGTATTAGCGGAATTTATACTAGAAGGAATGAAACACCCTGGATTTTCAATTGTTCATGTACAATCACCCTGTACAACTTACAATAATACTTATGACATATTAAGGGGAAATAAAAAAGATGGTATCCCTGGCACCGCATTTATAGTAGAAGAAGATCATGATCCATCAGATTATGATGCTGCAGTTAATTTGCTAAGTAAAGGTGGAGTTCCTCTAGGTCTAATTTATAAGAAAGAGCCACCTACTATTACTGACTTACAAAATAAACTAATAGAGGAAAAATCTAAAAATCCAGAAGATATACTAGGAAGCTATTCAATTTAACTGTATTCCTCTTCAGTCATATATTTTGACGGGCATCTAACTGAAAGATTTGTGGCAACAAAAGTATCTTTATTGTCAAAGTATCCCTGCATTATTAACTCAGAGTATTCATTAAAAAATACGCTTCCTATTTCACCTGAATAATTTACTCTAATATTATTTTCATTGTCTTTGTCTTTGACATTGAAAGTTGCTGATAAACCGTCAGCAGACCTAACATAAGAATTTGGTACAAGTACAGCTTTTAATCCAATTTGAGTGTTTGAATCAACGCTTCCAGAAACTAATATTTCATTGACAGAGTAATACTTATATGTAGCTTCAGAAAAAGCTTGAAAACCAAAGAAAACTAATGAAGACAAAACAATAATTACTATTGCTCCAAAAGTAAATTTTTTATTTTTAACTTCAACTACTCTTTTGGAAGAATCATTTTTCATTAATTATTTTTTCTAGATAAAATCTGAACCTTATTATTAATTATAAATATAAAACCGAAAAATAAAATTGAAAGAAAAATAAAACTAGCTGCTAAATATCCTAGATTATTTTTAATGTTGGAAGACTCATAGCTCACTAAAGTAATTATTTCTGATCCAACTTGAGTTAGTGTAATTGGTTCTAAACTATGCTGAGCTTCATTTAGTAATTCTAATACATACTCTGGATCATCTTTTATATTTCCTACCCATCTTTCACCAGATTGGGTTTCAATACCTATTTCAGTACTATCGATAATTTCTAGCAAAAATCTTGTTCCAAAATTATCTATCACTGAAATGTTAATTTTTTTATCTACAAGTTCTAAATTCTCAATAAATCCATTGACAACATTTTCATTTTGCTGAGCTTGTATAACTGAAGAACTTATGGGAATCATGCCTAATAAAAATATTATTATGGAGTATTTTATTTTTTTCATTTTATATTCCTTTTTTAAATTTACTTTCTAGACTTAATACTTTTAATCTCAATCTTGTTAGTATCACGAAAAGAAGAGTGAAAGCTATAACTGAAACAAGTAAAGTCAAACCATAATCTGCACCAAAAGAAGAGTCTTCTCTTGCTAAGGGACCAATTACGGTAACAGGATGAGATTCTTGCCAAAGATTTGCTGCAAAATAAATTATAGGGCTGTCAATAGCTCCTATAACAGCAATTATTGCAGCAATTTTCTTCATCTGAAGACTATTAGAATATAAAGATCTGAAAAGTATGTAAGCCGCATAGATCAAAATTAAAATAAGAGTAGTTGTAAGTTTTGCTTCACCTGTCCACCAAACCCCCCAAATCGGCTTTGCCCAAATAATCCCTGATATCAAGGCCAAAGAACCAAATATAACACCGACTTCAGCAGTAGATTGTGCAAGATTATCCCAAAATAATTTTTTATTAAATAAGTAGTAGATTGATGCTACTGCAACAAGAACTATAGCAATCATTGAACACCAAGCTAATGGTACATGAATGAAAACAGTTTTTGCTACTGGCCCTTGGGATATATCTATTGGTATCCACCAAAATATCATCCAAAGCATAAATACGAAGGTTATCAAAGTAGTTACTGTAAATAATCTATCAAACATAAAAGTAAAAATTGAGTTTTTTTATTAAAATTATAACTATTATTTAATTGTATCTATTCTTGGAAAATTAAATTAGAGATAAAGAAGCCAATTATCAAGAAAATTAAGTCATAAGCGATAATTAATCCATACCATGTAAAACTTTCTAGATTATTATTAATTATTTCCACAGTAGTTAATGATCCTCCCATCAGTAAAGGTGAGACTAAGGGTATAAATAGAAGAGGAGATAAAATTTCTTTACCTCTTGATTTAGAAAATAATAAGTAAGTGATAGTTCCTATAATACTAAATCCAAAGTTTATTATTATAACTAGAAAAATAAATGAAAAATTATAGAGTTCATAATTTATGATTATGTTATTAAATAGTAAAATAATTCCACTAGATATTGATATCAATACAAAGTTAGTCATTGATTTTGCTATTATAAAAATTTCTATATCAATTGGAGATGTTAGAATCATTTCTAATCCGTTATTTTCAAATTCTTTGCTCATTGATTTATTAATTCCAAGTATTATAGAAAAACTTAGAGAAATCCAAAAAATTATTGAAAAAATCTCTGATGAATTTTTTATATTAGAAGTCGTAGCTACAACAACTAAAACTAAAGTTGAATAAGAAATTATTGAAATTAATATTTCTTTGGATTTAATTTCTTCAATAAAATCTTTTTGAACTATGATTTTTATTAGTTGTAGAATATTAATGAAATTTTTCATAATAAGATTTCTTTCTTAAATCTTTGATAAAAATCCACAGAATCCAAGTTATGGGTCGAAAAAAGAATCGTCTTACCTAATTTGTTTATTTCAGTGAGTTTTGAACTTAATTCAGAAATTGATTCTAAGTCTAAACCTAATTCAGGTTCATCAAGAAGGTATATTTCAAATGATGGAATTAAGCATCTAAATAAATTCATTCTTTTCTTTTGACCATTTGATAATTCTTCCGGATATTTATCTTCAAAAGATTCTAAATCTAAAAATTTTTTATTATTTGTGTATAAATCATTTGGATTAAGTTCTCCCAAAACATCAAAGTAAAAAATTATATTATTTTTTACTTTCAAATCTTTGTAATATATTGAATCACTTGAACAGTAAGAAGTTATTGATTTAACAAATGAATTTTTTTTTATTTCTTTCCCATCAACAAAAATATTTCCAGATTCAAAAGTATATAGCTGACAAAGAATTTTGAATAGAGTAGTTTTTCCACTACCATTTTTACCTGAAACCTTAACTAAATCTCCTTTGTTTATTTCTGCAGAGAGATTTTTAATGATTTCATTTTCATTAAAATTCTTAGATAATCTTTTGATACTTATAAATGATTTATCCATAAAAATATTTTTTTTTTCTTGACCTTAATCAATTGTAGACTAAACTAGTAACAACTATATGTGTAACAAAATTAATTTAAATGATTTTAATGGAGAAAAGCTATGAAGTTTGCAAGATTTGAAGTGTCTAATGAAATATCCTACGGGATAGTTGATAATGGTGAAATTATTCAGATAAATAATAATCCAATTCTAAGTTCATATGAAAAAACAGGTAAAAGTTTTAATGAATCAGAGGTTAAGATACTTTGCCCAAATCCTAATCCATCTAAAAGTCTGTGCTTAGCGCTTAATTATGGTTCGCATTTGGGTGAAAGAGGAGCTCCTACTAGACCAGAGCCTTTTTATAAAACATCGACAGCACTAATTGGTCCAGGTGATCCAATTAAAATTCACCCTGAAGCTGGTCTTGTAGCGTGTGAGTCTGAGCTGGTAGCTATTATTGGTAAAGTTACTAAAAATGTTTCTGAAGAGGAAGCATTAGATTATGTCTTTGGTTACACATGTGGCAATGATGTTTCTGCTAGAGAGTGGCAGGGAGGAGATGATGCAGATAATCAATGGTGGAGAGCAAAATCAGCGGATACTTTTGGCCCATTAGGTCCATATATTGTTACTGACATAGATCCTCAAAATGTTGGAATAAAAGGATTTGTAAACGGAATTGAAGGTCAAAGTTGTCACTCTTCTGAAATGTTATTTTCAACAGCAAAATCTATAAGTTTTATAAGTAAATATGCAACTCTTCTTCCGGGTGACATGCTCTGGACTGGTACCTCAGGTAAAACTCCTCCTATTAATCCTGGAGATACAGTAACTATTGAAATAGAAAATGTTGGTACTTTAGAAAACCCAGTAGAATCTGCTTAAATAATTCCTAATCTAATTGCCTTGGCTACAGCCTCAGTTCTATTGGAAGAATCAAATTTAATACAGATAGTTTGAACTTTATTTTTTATAGTTTGTTCTGCTAAGTTCATAGTTTTAGCTATTTCATTAGCTTTATAGCCATTCGAAAGAAGCTCTAGAATTTCTAGCTCCTGTTTAGTAGTTTTGATGTTGTCTAAGTTATACATTTATGAAATACATACTAAGTGACACAAAATTTAATTAGCACTAAAATAATAATAAGTGATACTTTTTATTTTGTTAAAAATTCAACTTAGAAGGAGAAGTTTTCCCAGTCTTTCTGGGAAATTAAATATATGCTAAATCAAATAGATAATAAAAAATTCTGGATTTACTTTTCTCTATTTATTTTGACTCTTGTAATAATCCTTACTTTTGGATTTTTATTGAGCTTAGAAAGCTTAAACAAAATTTTATTTTTAGGTTTTGAGGCATCTTCAAGTACTAGTTCTTTCTATCTGAATTTTTCTAACCTAATTAGATTGGGGATAGCTTTTAGTGCAGGTCTAGTAGCAGTTTTTAATCCATGTGGATTTGCTCTTTTATCGGTATATTTTTCATCATTCTTGAAAAATGATGAAAAATTATTATTTAATGGCAGTACATCAATTTTTTCAAAAAAATTTCTTGAACCTCTATATATTTCAACTGTTGTTACAGTTGGTTTTATATTAGTTTTTTTTATCTTTGCATCAATTATTTCTGCCGGTTTTTATAGTATAAGAGATGTGTTTTCATATTTCGGCTTAGTAATCTCTATACTTCTTCTAGGTTATGGTTTTATAGTTCTTTATGGTGGTAATGTTTATTTCTTAAAATTACAAAAATTAGCATATCTATTTGACTCAAAAAAAAATGGTACATCTAGATTCTATTTTATTTATGGCGTTTCATATGGAATAACTTCTTTATCATGTACTCTACCTATATTTATGTCTATTGTTTTTAGCCTTTCGAATGTATCTAAATTACAAATACTTTTTATTGATTTTATTCTTTTTTCATTAGGGACATGGGTTGCTCTTTTGAGTGTTTCTTTTGGGTTATTATTCTTGAAATTTGTTATAGATAAAGTAAAAATATTTCTGACGGTTTATAAATATGTTGCTTCAAGTATTTTAATTTTATCAAGTGCTTATTTAATATTTTATTGGATGAGTGAATTTAAAATATAAAATTTATTCTCAGATTTACTAAGCATTTTGTGTAAAAAATAAATAATAATTGTTATAATGATTGTTTGGATTACCGTTTATATTTCAACTAAGTGAAACTAAATTAAGGAATAAATTTGACTACAAAGAATGAAAAATTATCAGCATCAATTCAGGAATTATTTGATGCAGGTTCTCATTTTGGACATCCATCTAGGCGATGGAATCCTAAAATGACAGAGTATATTCACTCAAAAAGAAATGGCTCTCACATTATAAATTTATCTAAGACTCAAGAAAAGTTATTACAAGCAGTTAACTTTATTGAATCTGTTATTTCAGATGGTGGTAATTGTATGTTTGTTGGAACTAAAAAGCATGCCCAAAATATCATAAAAGAAAATGCTGAAAGATCTAATTCACTTTATATTAATCAAAGATGGCTGGGCGGTTTAATGACTAACTTCAAAACAATTGAGAGAAGACTTGAAAGACTTGTTGAACTTGAAGATTCATTTGCAAAGGGTATTATTATCTCTCAGACTAAAAGAGAATCTCAAAAACTCGATACTGAAAGAGGAAGACTTAATAAGTTTTTTTCTGGAATAAAAGAGATGAATGAATTACCTTCTGTGCTTTATGTAGTAGATATCCATAGAGAAAAAATTGCTGTAGCAGAAGCTAGAAAACTTAATATACCTGTTGTGGCTATGGTTGATACAAATTCAGATCCTAATCAAGTAGAATATCCTATTCCATCAAATGATGATGGTTTGAGATCAATTCAGCTTATAACTAATATAATCACAGATGCGATAATTTCAGGTCAAGAGTTATACCAAAAGAAGCAGGAGGATCAACTAGCGGAAGAGGCTGAGCTAGAAAGATTAGAAGCTGAAGCTAGAAATAAAGCCCAAGAACAAGCTGCTAAAAGACAGTCTAATAATGATTCTAGTGCAAAAGCAGAGCCAGAAGTAAAAGCTGAGCCAGAAGCAAAAGTAGAGCCAGAAGCAAAAGCAGAGACAGAAGTAAAAGCTGAACCAGAAGCAAAAGCAGAGACAGAAGTAAAAGCTGAGCCAGAAGCAAAAGCTGAGCCAGAAGTAAAAACTGAGCCAAAA
>PBLU01000021.1 GCA_002721875.1 Chloroflexota bacterium
CAAGACCAATGGCAAGTTCAGATACTCTCTCAAATTGCAAAAAAATCCAAAATTAATTTATACACTGAAGGACTATCAGGTAAAGAAATTAAAAATGCATTTATGTTTAATGTTCCTGATCCTCAAAAGTTTATAAATAGCAAAATTAAAGAAAATGAAAATATTAGAGGGTGCGTTCTTCCTGAAGGACCAATAACAATTCCAATATTAAAAAATAATTAAAAAATCTAATTTTTAAGGTAAAATGATAATAAGTATTTTATTTTTGGAGAAAAATCATGATATTAAAAAACAATAAATATAATGTAATTGGTACAAGGCCCATTAGGCATGATGGTCTTGAAAAAGTCACTGGTAAAGCTGTTTATAGTGCTGATGTTCAGCTTCCAAATATGTCTTTTGGTGCAGTTCTTAGAAGTCCTTATGCACATGCTAAAATAGTTTCAATTGATACGTCAGAAGCAGAAAAAATTAATGGTGTTTTTGCAGTAATAACTGGCAAAGATTTTCAAACTGGAATTGATAAAGATATTGAAATTGGTGAAGGAATTGCAAACTTTAAATGGGACAGTATGAACATAATGGCCAGAGATAAGGTGGTTTATGTTGGTCATGCTGTTGCAGCAGTGGCTGCTAAAGACAGAAATACTGGGTTGGAAGCTTTAAAAAAGATAAAAGTTGAATATGAGGAATTAACCCCTGTTTTAACTGTTGATGATGCTGTAAAAAAAGATTCTGTCGTAATACAAGATGAATTTAATGGAGTTGAAATTAATGGAGAAATTTCTTCAAAAAATATTGCTGATTATTTTCAATTTAATTTTGGTGACACTGAAAAAGGTTTCAAAGAATCTGATTATGTTATTGAAAAAGAATACTCAATGCCGATGGTACATCAAGGATATATTGAGCCACACGTTGCAGTTGCTCAGTGGGGCGAAGATGGAAGATTGACATTATGGACATCTACACAAGGTGCTTTCCCTGTCAGAACTCAAACTGCAGGGATTTTAGGAATGCCTGAATCAAGGGTAAGAGTAATGCCAGCTGAAATTGGTGGTGGTTTTGGAGGAAAAACTAGAGTTTATTTAACTCCGTTGGCAGCAATGTTATCAAAAAAATCTAATAGACCCGTCAAAATAGTCATGGACAGACCGTCAGTTTTCGATGCTACAGGCCCAGCACCTGGAGGAAAAATTAAAATTAAAATTGGGGTTACAAATGATATGAAAATTAAGTCTGCATACTCTGATTTAAGGCTTGAAGGTGGAGCATTTGGTGGTTCAGCAGTAGGTGCATCTGCCAAGTGTGTATTTGCATGTTATAACATAGAAAATACAAAGATTGATGGTTATGATATTGTGGTAAATAAACCTAAATCTGCAGCTTATAGAGCTCCTGGTTCTCCTCAAGTATCTTTTGCAATGGAAGTTACTATTGATGAAATTTGTAATGCAAATGGATGGGATCCTTTGGAATTTAGAATTAAAAATGCATCTAAAGAAGGGACTAGAAGGGGAGATGGACCTAAATTTCCTAAAATAGGAAATATTGATGTTCTTGATGCGCTAAGTAAATCTGACCATTGGAATAGTAAAAAGCCAAAATCAAAAACAGGCAAATTGGTTGGAAGAGGAATTGCAAGTGGATATTGGATGAATGGAGGAGGGAAGTCTTCTGTTACATTATCATTAAATGACGATGGAACAGTAACTCTTTTAGAAGGTAGTTCAGATATTGGTGGAACAAGACCAAGTATTGCAATGCAAGCTGCTGAAATATTAGGTTTAAATGCCACCGAAATGTTTCCAAGAATTCCTGACACAGATGGTGTTGGATATAATGGAATGACCGGTGGAAGTAGAACCACTTTTGCAACCGGTTGGGCTGCAGTAAATGCTGCAAGAAATATGATAAAAGAGCTTAAAAATCGACTTAGTATGATTTGGGAGATTGAAACAGATCAAATAGCTTTTGAAAATGGAAATTTTTCATCAAAAGCTGATTCAGAATTATCTATAAATATAAGAGATTTAGCTAAAAAACTTGATGGAACTGGTGGAGCTGTGAGTGCTGTTGGTTCTGTTGATTTAGATTCAAGTACGCATGGATTCGGAACTCATGTTGTTGACTTGGAGATCGATCCTGAAACTGGAAAGACAGACATCATTAAATACACCGCTGTTCAAGATGTTGGTAGAGCAATTCACCCTTCTTATGTTGAAGGTCAAATTCAAGGTGGTGCTGCACAAGGAATTGGATGGGCACTGAATGAAGAATATTTCATTGACGATAAAGGTAAAATGCTAAATTCTAGTTATTTAGATTACAGAATGCCTACTGCCCTGGACCTTCCAATGATTGACACAATACTTGTTGAAAATGAAAACCCA
The DNA here is from genome assembly GCA_002721875.1 of Chloroflexota bacterium. Next base: position 2,394 of record PBLU01000021.1, read on the forward strand.
GAACAACCTTTTGGTGTTAGAGGTGTAGGTGAAGTTCCAATTTGCCCGCCACTTGGTGCAATTTCAAATGCTATTAAAGATGCTCTTGGAATTAGACTTAATGATCTTCCAATGAAGCCATCTGTTATACTAAAAGCCCTATCTAATAAATAGGAGGCAAAATGCATTTAGGTGCAGCATCTATGATTGGGGCAACTGGATCCAATGGCTCAGATAATGGTGTCGCTGAAGATTTTGATGCTTTAACATTTACTAATTACGACCTAAATGAAGTATCTTCAATTGGCTATACAGTTCATAATCTTGTAATAAATGATCCTAAAAAAATTTCTGATGACGATATAAAAAGAATTAAAGATAATTTTGAGAAAAACTCCTTAATTGTTGGTCAAACTAATGGTAGATATGGTGGAGGATTAGTTAGCCCTAATGAAAATATAAGGAAAGATGCTATTCAATTTGTGAAGGATATGTGCATTTTAACTTCTAAATTGAATGCCCCTAATACTTATTTAAGACCGGGAAGCGTTAACCCTAATGGACCCTGGCTACCTCATCCTGAGAATCATACAGATGTTGTTTTTGAAAGACTTGTAAATTCTACGAAGGAAATTATTTCTGAAGCAGAGAAAGAAGGAGTTAAGTTATCTTTAGAAGGGGGTTACGTTTCTCCGATTTATTCTGCAAAAAGAACTAAAGAGTTTATTGAGTCTGTAGGGTCCAAAAACCTTGGGTTTAACCAAGACCCAGTAAACTTTATATCAAACCTTAACCAAGCCTACAATACTAAAGAATTTCTTGAAGATTTTTTTACTTTACTAGGTGATTATACTTTAGGAGCCCACCTAAAAGACTTTAAAGTAATCGATACTTTATTATTAAGGTTCGAAGAAGAATACATTGGGTACGGAATGATGGATCAAGTATATTTTTTAAAAAGAATGCAGGAAATATGTCCTGATGCTCATATTCTTGTAGAGCATATTCCAAGAGATAAATTTGATCCTTCATTTAATGAAACAATAAAGTACTCAAAAAAAGCTAAAATAATTTGGGAAGAGTTTGAATAATGAAATTAGATTTAACTAATAAAAATATTTTAATTACAGGAGCTGCAACTGGAATGGGGAGAGCAAGCGCTCTAGAGGTAGCAAAACATGGAGCCAATATCGCAGTTGCTGATATTAATTCTGAAGGTTTAAAAGAAGTTTCTAGCAAATTGAATGAAATGAATGCTAATTACAAATCATTCTTATTGGATGTTACTTCAATAAATGAATCTGATAATAAAATTGAGCAAATTGAAGAATGGTTTGATGGTGGAATTAATTGCTTAGTACATTTTGCTGGAGCGCTCGAAGGATCTGTAGTTGATATAGATGAACTTACACCTGAAACGTGGCATAGAATAATAAATATAAATCTTAATGGGACTTATAATGTAACTCGTTCAGTGGCTAAGTATATGAAGAAAAGAAAATCTGGGGTTATACTTCTTACGTCATCTGGAGCTGGTGTAAATGGGCCAGGTTCATCTGCGCCTTACAGCTCAAGCAAAGGGGGCACTCATGGCCTTACATTACATTTACAACAATATTTATCCGTTAACGGCATAAGGATTCATGACATTTTGCCCGGAAGCATTAGATCCCCTCTTAAAGAGGGGCAATTAAATGAGGCTCTTAGAAATACAGGTAACAAAGAGGAATTTGTTTCTCAAGATAATGATCTTGGAAATCCACAAGGTGTTGCAAAAATTGTAGCTTTTATAATAAGTGATGATGCAGATTATTTGAGAGGGAGTATAATAACAAGATGAGCTTAAAACCATTAAATATAAATATAATTCAAGAAGAAAAGCATCATAAATGCAATGGCAAATGTACTGGAAGAAATGGAAATGATGGATATTGTTATCATGAAAATGGAACTAAGCACCAAGTAGGCTTGTGCAAGAGAAAGCAAAAGGATGAAAATTAAAAGCGTAAAAGCTGTTAGTATAAATTATCCAAAAGTACCCCAAAAAACTAAAGCTAGGGGGACTGATAAATACGCCGGAAAAATAGCTACTGGATCTCCAATGTCAACATCTTTAGGTGGGCGCTATTTTCATAAAGAAGATTGGTGGGACAAAGCACTTATGAAAGATATTGGTGCCGGGATTGAGAGAAATGTAGGATGTATTGTTGAAGCTGAAGACGGTAGTTGGGGATTTGGATTTTCTGATAGAGGCAGAATAACTGCAGCAATTATTGACGATTATTTAGCGCCAAATCTTGTTGGAAGAAGTATTTTTGAAACCGAAAAACTTTATGACATGATGTTGAGAATTCTTTCTCCAATTGGATCAAATTCTTTCTCATCAAGAGCCGTAAGCGCAGTCGATTTAGCTTTATGGGACCTTAAAGGGAAAGTATTAGAAAAGCCAGTCTATGAATTATTAGGTGGTTCAGTTACTGAAAGATTACCCCTTTATGCTAGTTCAAATAATACAGAATGGCTTAAGGAGCTAGGTTTTAAAAATTTTAAAAGATTTATTTCTTATGGCCCAAGAGATGGATTAGATGGTTTAAAAAAAACCGAAGAAGAAATTTCAAAAGCAAGAGAAATTGTAGGATATGATTCTGAATTAATGCTCGATTGTTGGCTAAGTATGGATATTGAGACAACAGTAAAATTATCTGAACTTCTAAAACCTTTTAAATTAAAATGGATAGAAGATGCACTAATATCTGAAAGCATAAATCAGTACGAAATACTCAGGAAAAGAATCCCACACGAAACATTATCAACCGGAGAGCACTGGTATGGGGTTTACCCATTTTTTCATGCAGCATCAAAAGGAATAATTGATATATTTCAACCAGATATAACTTGGGTTGGAGGATTATCCGCGATTATAAAAATTGTCCATATTGCTGAATCAGCTGGAATTGATGTAATACTGCACGGTGGAGGAGGTTCAGTCTACGGTCAACATGCTTCTTATGGCTTGACAGGAATTTCTATGATTGAGTGTTCTGGACCAGTAATTACACCAATTGGAGTGCCTTTAGAAGAAAAAGATAGGTTCCCTGGGACAAATGTTCCCGTCAACGGTACTATAATACCCTCTGACTCACCTGGTTTTGGGCTAGAGATAAAAAGGGAATGGTTTCCTGACTTTGATTAATTTATCACTCTTATTTGGTTATAAGGAATTTTAATTCCAGCCTGATCAAAAGCTAATTTTATTTCTCTAATTAATTTAGTCCTTACATCCCATTGCTTTCCAGGTAACGTAACTCCAACGAACTTTAATTTAACCCCTGAATCAGAAAAAGAAGTAATGGTAAACACTTTTGGTTTTTCTTTTATAAATCTTCCAACATCTGCATCATTCATTATGTTTGAGCCAATTTCATTTAATATTTTTATACTATTCTCAAGATCCTCTTCATAACTTACATATATTTCGATGTTAACTCTTGACCATTGACTTGTAAGATTTGTAATTATATCTGTAGAGCCATTAGGAATAATGTGCAGAGCCCCATCTAAATCTCTTACCAAAATTCTTCTCAAATTNAGATCCTCAACAAGCCCTGCCCTTCCATTAATTTTTACNATGTCCCCTTTTCTGAGTTGATTTTCAGCAATNATTAACATTCCTTGNATTACATCTTTTACTAAACTTTGAGATCCTAAACCTAATGCTATNCCCAAAATAGAAATACCTGCTACNAGAGAAGTAACTGGAACNCCTANTATAGAAAGTATAGTTAATAATGCTATTAAAACNACAAATATNCTTAAAACACTTCTAATAACTATTGCAAAAGTNTCTACTCTTTTTTCATTTTCTCTGCCAGCATCATCAGTCCTNTTNCTTGAATTCAGATACAATTTNATTAAATTNGGCATTATAGTTCCTGCAATTCTAAGAGATANATANGCCAAAATTAATACAATAAGAANAGGGANNCCATTTGATACTATTAATTTATAAGACGCNCCNAAAGCCCAATTAAATCCATCACCTTGTTGGTCTAAATTAAGTATTGATAAAATNCCAAANAAGCTTGGGAACCCCACAACAATTAAAGCAATTAAAATAACACTAATATTTTTAACATTNTNTATTATTTTTTTTGACCCAGGGTCAGTTATTTTTTCAGAATCAATTCCAACTAACTTTAAACCTTTGAAAATTAANAATGAAATTGCCCATACTCCCACTATTCCTGCAACGCCTATTAGGATCAGCCAAATGCCTTTTTCAAGAAACCATATATTAAAAGTGTTTTCCATATAATTAACTTAATTTTGCTCTTTTCCCATACTGAANATAAAAAAAATGTAAAATAGCAAAATGAAATTTATTTTAGAAAACANAAAAGGNTTGTCTTTATGNATATCAATATCTTTANTTNGTTACATNATTCAATTTTTTGAAATTTTAATTTTTAACTCAAAAATTTTTGATGTATTNATCATTTCTTTGATTCTTGGAATTATNATTAAAAATATTCCAAAAAAAGTTCCTAGTTTTTTTTCAAGNGANGATAAAGCNCCAAAATTTGTTTCGAAAAATTTATTAGAATTTGCGGTNATTCTTCTAGGTTTTAATATAAATTTTTCTATAATTNAAGAAAGCGGATTNTCTTTAATTACAATATCAATTGTTTCTGTAATTNTAGGTATGTGTTTAATTTATATNCTTTGNAAATTTATTCTAAAGCTTGATAAAAGTGTTTCAATATTAGTTGCTACAGGAAATTCAATTTGTGGAAATTCTGCCATAGCTGCAATGGCTTCTGTTATTAAGTCACCTCCAAGTCATGTTGCATCAGCTATAAGTTTTAGTGCAACAATTGGGTTACTACAAGTTATTTTTTTACCNTTTCTCTTTGTAATAATTTCTATTACTGAATTTCAATATGGNANTATTGCAGGNCTTTCAGTTTATGCAGTCCCNCAAGTNNTAGCAGCATCATTCGTTNTTGGANGTGAAGCNGGNTTAATNGCTACTCAAGTTAANTTATTAAGAGTATTAATGCTGGGNCCATTGATANTTGTTGTTGGCTTTTTTACNAATAAAAATAACGAAAATATTTTTGCTAAAAATAAAATTGGAACTTATATACCTTGGTTTGTTATTGGATTTATTGTTGCTTCAATTATTGGNACATCNGGAATAGTTTCTGAAAATTTAATTAAATANATCAACGACTTAAGNAAAATTTTATTTTCAATATCTATGGCTGGCATAGGTTTGACAGTTGCATTTAAAGACNTAAAANTNTCAGCTGTAAAAATTTCAATTGCTGTTTTGATATCCTCTTTACTTATGATTATTTTTGCAGTTATTGGAATATCAATTTTTAACCTTTGATNAACTCCTTNAGCTTTAGACCAATTTCGGTTGGTGAGTCAGCAATATGAACACCTGCAGATTTCAAAGACTTGATCTTTTCAGAAGCCAAAGCAGACTTTCCTGTAATTACCGCTCCAGCATGCCCCATCCTTCTTCCTTCCGGAGCTGATTGACCCACAATACTTGCAACAACGGGTTTTGTTACTGATTTTTTTATCATCTCTGCTGCTGCNTGTTCTCTTGTGCCTCCGATTTCTCCTATCATTACAATTGCTTCAGTATTTTCATCTTCTTCAAACATTTTTAAAACATCAACGAATGAGGTTCCATGCAATGGATCTCCACCTATCCCNACACAAGCACTTTGACCTATNCCNAACATNNTTAACTGAACAATTGCTTCATAAGTTAAAGTTCCACTNCTCGATACAACGCCAACTTTTCCGTCAGAAACAATACTTCCNGGTATTATTCCNACTTTTANTTTTTTTCTTGGNATTAAAAATCCAGGNCAATTTGGACCTAACAGCCTTACATTTTTTCCTTCAATATAANTATTTACTTTNAACATATCGTTAATTGGAATTCCNTCTGTAATGCAAACTATTGTTTCAATNCCNGAGTCTACNTGNTCNATTATTGCATCAGATGCAAANGGTGCTGGAACAAATATTAGCCCTATATCAGGAGANGTTTTTTTTACTGCCTCCTTAACACTTCCATAAATTGGTATACCATTGAAGTTGTCCCCAGCTTTAGTNGGGTGNACNCCTGAAACTATTTTAGTTCCAAAATCAATNCATTTTTNAGCTTGAAAACTTCCATCTCTACCCAGTCCTTGAACTAGAACCTTATTCGATTNCTTATTAAGTANATTTATCATCTTCCTAACCTTTTATTTATTTCCTTTGCNGCNCTTGGNAANTCATNAGAAAANTAAATTTCCATATCNGAANNTTTCAATATTTCTTTAGCCTCTTCAGAATTTGTTCCTCGCAAAACTACTACCATGGGTACAGATTTTTGATTTAACTTAAATCCCTCAATAATGCCCTGAGCTGCAACATCGCATCTTAAAATTCCACCAAAAAGATTTACTAAAATCAATTTAACATCTTCATCAGATGCAATAATATTGTATGCTTGACTAATTCTTTCTTCAGAAGCACTCCCTCCAACATCTAAAAAATTTGCAGGCATTGCACCCGCCTTCATAGTTATATCCATTGTTGCCATTGCAAGACCAGCCCCATTTACCATACAACCAACCTCACCTCCGCTCAATTTTATATAAGCAAGATCATTTTTTTGAGCATCAAGTTCTGACTTATTTATCTGAGATTCATCAAACAATTCTTCTAAATCTTTATGCCTAAATAATGAGTCATCATCAATAGTAATTTTCGCGTCTAAAGCAATTAATTTGTTGTCCGACACTAAGGCTAATGGATTAATTTCTATAAGAGAACAATCATNAGATATNAATATTTCATANAATTCCATNATTATTTTATANANNTGAGANCTAACTTCCNTATCAAANTTAAAAAAAGGNTGCTAGNTTTCTTATTTTGTAGGGCGAAGGACCGACCAATGGGTCAATATGAATCTTAATTATTTTATCAGGATATTTTTCAGCAACTTCTTCAATATTTATTCCACCTTCAGTAGAAAAAATTATGACTGGGCACTTTAAATCAAAGTCCATAGTCACAGCTAAATAGTATTCACTTTGAATATCTGAAGTTTTTTCTAGGTATACTTTATTAATTGGAAATTCAGTATCTCCTGACTGAAAAGTTTTTAATGATGAACCCAACATTTGGTTTGCAAATTCGAATGCTTCTTTGGAGTTTTTAGCTATTTTGATGCCACCTGCTTTACCTCTTCCACCAGCATGAACTTGTGCTTTGACAACACATTTTCCGCCTAAGGAGATCGCTATTTCTTCAGATTCCTTACTTGTATCAGCAATCTTACCTTCTGGAACCGGAACATTATTTTCTTTTAGAATTTCCTTGGCTTGATATTCATGCAGCTGCATATTTACCTCTCTATTAAAATAAAAATATTTTTATAACAAAAACAATAATCAATGTATAGATCCCTGCAACTATATCATCAAGCATAATGCCTAGGCTACCATTGAGCTTTTCTATTTTATTAATACCCAGAAATTTTGTAATGTCAAAAAATCTAAATACGAAAAATGAGGTCAAAATCAGAATTACTCCATCAAATAAAAGTAAGGAAATCCACATGCCAACGAATTCATCAATCACAACAAAGTTTGGGTCTTCATTTTCAAATTCTACGTTTAATGATATAAAACTTATTGATAAAATTGGGATCAATATCAGAATTCTAACAAGATAATTAATATTGTCTCCAAATAAGAAAATTAATATGCAAGGCAATAAACTACAAAAAGTGCCAGAGCCAATGCGAATATAACCTATTCCTAGAACAGAATAAATTGGTTTAAATAATTTTATCTTCGGATATGAGAAAATAATTTACCACCAAATTTTTTGATCGCCAATTTCTTTAATTTCTTTATAATCCATTTCCCATAATTTACTAGATAAGTATCTTTCACCAGAGTCAGCTATAATCAAAACAATATTTCCGGTATCAATTTTTTTTGCTACTTTTACAGCTGCTGCTGTAACAGCGCCACAAGAAACTCCTGCAAATACTCCGCATTTATCCATGAGAGCTTTAGTCCAATAAAAAGACTCTTCTTCCCCAACAAGTATCCTTGAATCCAATTTTTCCAAATCCAATATTGGAGGAATAAATCCGTGCTCAATACTTCTCAGCGCTGGAACTACTTCTTCAGGATGCGGAGCAGCAGCAACTACCTTAATATCCTGATTATATTCTTTTAAAGCTTTCCCCACTCCCATTAATGTACCGCCTGTACCAAGTCCAGCGACAAATACATTTATTTCTGGCATTTGTTTAATTATTTCTGGTCCGGTAGTTTCATAATGAGCTCTTGGATTTGCTTCATTTCCATATTGGTAAGGCATAAAATAATCATCGTTATTTTTATCAATTTCTTGCGCTAATTTAATTGCACCATTAGTACCATCTACGCCATTCGAAAAAATAATTTCAGCACCCAATGATGATAACAATGATTTTCTTTCATCGCTTACATTATCAGGCATTACTGCGATCATTTTATATCCTTTAACTTTAGAAATCATTGCAAGAGCGATGCCAGTATTGCCACTAGTTGGCTCAATAATTGTTGAACCTTTCCTAATATCTCCATTTTTTTCAGCTGATTCAATAAGATATTTTGCAACCCTATCTTTTATGCTTCCTGCTGGATTTGCACTTTCAAGCTTTGCATAAATTTTCACGTTATTAGGGCTTATTTCACTTATATCAACTAAAGGGGTGTTGCCAATAGTTTGGAGAATATTATTTTTCATATATTACCTTTCCACTGCTGGCATACCACAAAACACTTCGTAATCAATCAGTTCAGATATTTTCGGATCATCACCACATAAAGCACAATCACTGTCTCTTCTAATTTTTACGGTTCTGAACTCCATGCTTAAAGCATCAATTAAGATCATTCTTCCATCAAGCACATCTCCAACACCTAATAAATATTTAACAGCTTCAATAGCTTGGATACTTCCAACTAACCCAGGTAATGCACCAATTACACCAGCTTCAGAACAACTAGGAACAGACCCTGGAGGAGGTGGATCAGGAAAAACACACCTGTAGCAATTTTTACTAGGTACATATGTTGTAACTTGACCATCAAACATTAGTACACTACCGTCAAATAGAGGTTTTTTTAATAGAAAGGCTGCATCACAAATTAAATATCTAGTTGGAAAGTTATCTGCCCCATTAATTACTCCATCATAATTATTTATAATTTGTAAAGCATTTGACGAATTAATGGGTTCATCATGCATCACAACTTCAACATTAGGATTGTAGGCTTTTAAAGTTTCCATCGCAGACACTACTTTTCTCTTACCAATATCTGAATCCTTATGTAAAACCTGCCTTTGTAAATTGCTTCTATCTACAACATCAAAATCAGCAATTCCAATTTTTCCTACTCCAGCCAGAGCTAGATAAAGTGCAGCTGGAGAACCTAAGCCACCAGCACCAATAACAAGGATGCTTGAGTTAATTAATTTTCTTTGTCCTTCAGATCCAACTTGCGGCATTATGATATGTCTACTATACCTATCTACTTGATCTGGAGTTAATTTGTTAATCATTTCTTCCTTTCAAAAAAAAACCCCGAATATTCGGGGTAATTAAATAGTATTTAAATACCCATCAAAAAATACAACAATTTATCTTAAACAAAATAGCAAAAATCATTTAATTTCCCAAATTAACTGCGTCTATAACGACTTTTTCTTTATCTGCTAAATCCTTAATAGATATCATTTCAAGCTTTGTAATTAATATTTGTTCAACATCTGACCACATATTTTGTTGAGCACAGTTACCTGATATTTGACATGTTGCAGAATCGTCTAAGCAGGCTACAGGAGCCATACTTTTATCTAAACTTTCAACAACATCAGCAACTGTAATATCAGAAGCATTTCTAGCTAGTGAATAGCCTCCATTAGGGCCCCTCATACTTTTTATAAGCTTCTTATCAATTAAATCATTTGAAATTTGAAATAAAAATTTTTCTGGTATATGTCTATTCTTTGATATTTCTGTAGCTTTAACTACACTTTCATGGGGAAAAGAAGCAAGATAAACAAGAATTCTTACACCATAATCTACTTTCATTGGTATTAACATATTTTTATCTCCATAATCACTAATTGAATAATAACACGTAATTGGATTATTCATCCAGATTTGTGTAATATACGTTCTGCAAAAAATTAAAATTATGAATCCAATAATATTAAATACTGAAAAAAGAAAAATATACGGTAAAAAATTAAGGTCATTGAGAAAAATGGGAATTTTACCTATCCATGTTTATGGCCCGGGTATGGAATCAGTATCTCTTCAATCTGATACCAATAATGTTTTGAAAGTAATTCAAGAGGCAGGAAGAACAAATCCGGTTAAAATAATTGACTCTGATAAGGAGCACACTACTTTAGTAAGAAATGTTGATCAGCATCCAGCCACCGGTGAGCTTCAACATGTTGATTTTATGAGAGTTGATGAGGATAAAGCGATAGAAGTCGAAGTGCCGGTCGTCTTGATTGGCGAAGCTCCAGGCACAAGAGGAGGAGCAGGAACTGTTACCCAGGCAATTTATTCTCTTTCTGTCCTTTCAAAACCTTTTACTGTCCCAAGTGAGATACAAGCTGACCTTAGTGTACTTGTTGATCTTGAAGCTAACATCAAAAGAGGAGACCTAATTCTTCCTGATGGAGTTGAATTAGTAGGAGATCCAAATATTCCTGTGGCGTGGATACAGCCACCAAGAGTACAGGAGGAAGTTGTCGCTGAAGAAGGTTCTGAAGAAGGTTCTGAAGAAGGTTCTGAAGAAGGTTCTGAAGATTCCTCACAATCTGAGGAATCAGGAGACAAAGATAATTAGTTCTTAAAATATTATTGTTTTCAAATTTAATTTTTAATTATTTTAAGAATTAAAGGAGAAAAAAATGAGTGACATAACACTCATAGTGATAACTACTGTTGTGACTGGAGTATTTTTCGGGATTGTTGGCTACTCAATAAAACTTTTTATTGATCAAAGGTCACAAATTGCTTTTAAAAATGCAATGAAACAACAGATTAATATGGCTCAGGAAAGAAGCCAAGAATTATTAATTGAAGCCAAAGAAAGGGCTCTCAAAATTAAAGTAGAGTCTGAAAATGAATTGAGTAAGCAAAGAAATAACTTAGAATCATTAAAATTAGATATTAATAATAAATTAAAAGTTATTGATAAAGAAAATCAAAAGATTGGCGATCAACTCAAATTAATAAAAAATCAAAAATTTGAATTAAAAGAGAGCAGGGAATTATATGCAAAAAAAATTGAAGAGGTTTCTGATATATCTATAAAAGAGGCCAAAGAAATTCTTTTAAAAGAAGCTCAAGAAGATATTGAACATAATGTAGCAAAAAAATATAGAATTGCTGAAGAGGAGCTTGAAAAAAAAGTTGAAGATCATGCAAAAAATGTCATTGCTGAAGCAATTCAAAGATTTGCTTCTGGAGTTGTAGTTGAAGAAACAGTACAGTCAGTTTCAATCCCAAATGAAGAAATGAAAGGAAGATTAATTGGAAGAGATGGTAGAAATATAAAAGCAATTGAGAAAACTACTGGAGTGGATTTGATTGTTGATGAGTCCCCTGACACTGTAACTATTTCTTGTTTTGACCCAATAAGACGACAGGTAGCAATCAACCTTCTTAAAGACTTAATTAAAGATGGAAGAATTCACCCAGCGAGAATTGAGACTCTAACGAAAAAAGCTCAAAATGAAATCAATAAAACTATTAGAAAAGCGGGTGAAGATGCAACTTTTGAGTCAAATGTAAAAGGCTTACCATCAGAAATAATTGAGATAATCGGTAGATTGAAATACAGATACAGTTATGGTGAAAATGTATTACAGCATTCAGTTGAAGTTGCAAATTTTAGTGCTTTGATGGCTGAAGAAATCGGTGCAGATGTCAGAATTTGCAGAACTGGGGGATTTTTGCACGATATAGGAAAAGCTATGACTCATGAAATAGAGGGTCCTCATGCAGTGATAGGAGCTCAGCTTGCTTCCAAATATGAAATTGATTCCAAAATTGTTACAACTATTAGAGAGCACCATGATACTGAATTTACAACTACAGAATCATTTATAGTCGCGGCTGCTGATGCAATAAGTGCATCAAGGCCAGGAGCGAGAAGAGATTCTGCTGAAGCGTATATTAAAAGACTAAAGGATATTGAAGAAATTGCACTAGGGTTTGAAGGGGTTGATAAATGTTTTGCTATTGAAGCTGGAAGAGAATTGCGTGTTCTTGTAGATCCAGTTGTAGTAGATGATGACGAGTCTTCAATTTTGGCTAAAAATATAGTTGAAAAAATTGAATCTTCATTAAACTACCCAGGCCAAATAAGGGTAATTGTTATTAGAGAATCTAGATCAATTGAAACTGCACAATAATTTTGAATTTAGCTGACCTTCATACCCACACTAATTTTTCTGACGGAGAATTGAGTCCAGTTGAAATAATTAATGAAGCTATAAATAAAAAGATTAAGTACTTATCCATAACTGATCATGACACCTTGTCAGGGTACAATAAAGCAAGCAAAATTATTAAGGATTCCTATTCTAAAAAAATTATATTAATTCCTGGTGTTGAGTTTTCAACATCATTTGAAGGATCAAGTATCCATCTATTGGGATATTTTTTTGACGTTAATGATATTTATTTAAATGGAATTTTAAAACAACTTCAATTAAGAAGAAATGAATTTGCAAAATATGTCTTAACAAATCTTAATAAAGAAGGATTTAATATTAATTGGGGAGATTTGCTAGTAAATGTGAACGGTTCTTTAGGAAGGCTTCACATTGCATACGCAATGCAAAGAAAAGGAATAGTAAAAAAAGTTTCTGATGCTTTTGATTTGTATTTAAATAAATACAGAAATAGTTATCCAGAAAAATATGAATTTAATACAGCCGAAATAATTAATTTAGTTAATTCTGCTGGTGGTGTTTGCTCAATTGCTCACCCTCATACAGTAAATAATGCTAAAAAAATAATTCCTAAATTAGCTAAGAAAGGTTTATTGGGAATTGAAGTTGTAGAAAATAAAAAAATATATAAAGACGATAAAGAATTTATTTCTATGGGATTAATAAAAACTGCTGGAAGTGATTTTCACAGACTTGGAAAGAACTCTTACTTAGGTAAAAATAATTTATCTGAAGAAGAATTTATTTATTTTTATTCTAATGCAGAAAAAAAATTAAAAGGAAAAATAAAATGGAAATTTTAATTTTTTTAATATTTATTTTTATTTTATCTTCTATCAATCTATCTACTCAATATTTGTCAAATTACAAGAATTTAGAATTTAACAAAAATGAACACTTAGGATCATCTTATATTTGGAAAAATCATTCAAAATTCGCAGGGCTCATAATATTTTTTGGAGATAGTGTAATTAAAGGTTTTTTTCCTATTTTTTTATCTAAATACATTTTAAATTTTAATGATGAATACATTTTTTTATATATTTTAATAACACAAATGATTGGCAATAATTGGTCCATTTTTTTGAAACTTAAAGGGGGCAGAGGGATGGCAATAGCAATCGGTTCTTTGCTAGGAATAAATATTGTATTGGCTCTAATATTATACGTGACTTATATTTCACTATATTTTGGAAAATTTAAAGATGGCGGTATTACTTGGATAGTTTCGATTATTTTTACTACGGTTATTTCATTGGGGTTTTCAATGACTGTGTTTTATTGTTACCTAGCATGTATATTTATAACCTTGCTCAAAAGAGCAACAGGAAATGAAATAAAATTTCAAAGTAATATTATAATCAATAGAATTATTTATGACAGAGACATTAGATAAAAAAATAATATTAAACAAATGTGCTTGTGGAAGCAAAGTTAACACTAATCTAAAATGTGGTGATGCTGAGTGCCAAGAATTTATTTGCCCAAAATGCATGATTCAAACTAAGACCGTTCCTAAATGCAGAAAGTGTGCAAAATTGAAAAAAAATCCAGCTTTTAATCCAAACCCTAAAGAACTTATATTAAGTTTCATGGTATGCAGTACATCTTCAGTAGCATTATCAATAGGAATCAATACTGCTTTAAAGATAATAAATAACATTGCTCCTGGAATAATTGTTTTTTATCTTTTATTGATGGTTCCTCCATTGCTAGGATGGGCAATAGGAAATATAATTGAAAGGACTTCAAAATATAAAAAAAGTTTAACTTTGACTTTAATTGCTGGAATAAGTTCTGCAGCAGGACACCTAATAATTTCATTTGGATTCCAGGTAGACTTTTTTTACTGGCTAATTAGTCTCGCAATTACAATATACCTTTCTATAAACAAGGTTAAGGTTTAAGTGCTTTCTTTAAAGAATATAATTTAAAACCAATATCAGAAAATTCTGTATTGATTAGATTAAATCCATTAGATGTCCAGAATTTAAAAGCTTCTTCTTGAATTTCTGATGTACCTAAAATTAATTCATTACCATTATTTTTTTTAACCCAAGTTTCAACATTTTTTAACAATTTTTTTGCAATACCATTATTCCTGTAACCTCTCTTTACACTGAGTCTTTTTAATCGATATTTATCTCCATCTATATACTCAGCACCAAGTGAGCCAACAACCTTATCATCATTATTTACAGCTACCAAAAACACACCCTTTTTGCTGTAATGCGAATAAATTGAACCCAAATCTTCGTTAAGTGATCTTTTTAAATAGTTTTGAATAGCAGATTTTACGTTATTATTGTGATTTTTCGAAGTTTCAATGAGCCCATCGAAGACCATTGACTCAACTTGATCTTGATAAATATTAAGAAATTTTTTAATTTTGATTTTCATTTAAAGACAATAATTAAATATTAATAAAATTAAAATTGCATCAATAATTGCTGCAATTACAAATATATAAGAGGGTAGTTTATTATTAAACATAAGAAGAATTATTATAACGACTTAAATAATAAAATAAAAATTACTATTAAATAAATTATATAGTAAGAAAAATTTTTATAGTATTAATACAATTATGAATAAAACAATAATAATTACAGGGTCTAATAGCGGAATTGGATTTGAATTAGCTAGAAAATTAATTTCTGAAGATTACTTTGTTATTTTGGCCTGCAGAAACAAGGTGAAAGGGTTGGATGCAGAAAAAAAACTAGGTAAAAAATCAAAGTTTATGGAGATAGATTTATCAAGTTACAAAAGTATTGATATTTTTTCAGATAGACTAAGAAATCAAGATTTAAGTATAAATTATTTAGTTAATAACGCTGGCGTGATGTTTCACCCTAACTATTTTCTTAAGAATGGAATAAATATAACTTTCTTTGTAAATTATATTGGCTATTATTACTTATCCTTAAAATTAATTGATATTTTAGAAAAAAATTATGATTCTAAAATAATAAATATATCAAGTATTTCTAGCTACAGCGTTAAGGAAATCGATTGGAGCTTTTTTAATCCTAAAAATACTATTGATAATTTGAAATATAAACGCGAATTGTATTCATACACTAATCTTTTCAGGTTAATGTTTTCAATCGAACTTTCAAATAAACTCAAACAAAGAGGTTTTAAGACCAAATCAATTGCATGCCATCCAGGGGTAGTAAAAAGTAATCTTGGAAGATATGTTTTGATATCTAAAATTATATATTCACTACCGATTTTACCCCCAACAAAAGTTGGTGTTAAACCAATATATGAATCAATAACTAATACAAATTTTAGAGGGGGAGAATTCATTGGCTTCGATTCAAAAAATCAATGGAAAGGAAATCCGAAAATTGTTAGCCCCAATCCTCTTTGTAATAATGAAAATTTAAGAAAAATATTATGGGGAAAAACAAAGGAATTAACAGGTATAGATATATAAATTTTTAATTGTTAAACCTAAGCCCTTGACAGTGAAAGAAAAATTGTGATATAATATTCTTATTGTTCGGTAAAAAACCGGACTTTTTTTTTGCCATTTTTTTTATTTTTTCATTTTAATGTATCCTAAACATTAAATATTTTAAGGAGTATATTTTGAATAATTTTGATCATTTTGCATTTATCGGCACTTACACAAAGGGTAATGTAGTTAATGAAGGAGTAGAAAGTAAAGGAATTTACGTACTTGGCTATGATTCAGAAAATGGTGAATTAAGTCTTCTAAACACAGCTTTTGAAAAAGATAATCCTTCTTTCTTATCAATATCTCCTGATGGAAAATATTTATACTCTGTTGGCGAAATAGATGACGAAAGAGGCGGAGCTTTATCATCATATCTTATTGAAAAAGAGACTGCTTCTTTATCAATAATTAATTCAATATCTACTGGTTCAAGTGGGCCATGCCATTTAATGACAGATTCTTCTGGATCTATTTTATTGGTAGCAAATTATGCAGGTGGAGCATCTACGTTAGCAAAAATAAATGATGATGGTAGTTTAGAAGAAGAAGTTCAAGTAATAAAACATCAAGGATCTAGCATAAATCCAGAAAGACAAATGGAGCCACATGCTCATTCGATAAATATTTCGCCATCTGGGAAATATGCACTTGTACCAGATCTAGGAACAGATAAGGTCATTATTTATAAGATAGATATGTTATCAAAAAAACTTATCCCAAATGATCCGGCTTTCGTAAAAGTAGCACCTGGTATGGGGCCAAGGCATTTAGAATTTCACCCTAATGGAAAAGTGGTATATGTAATTCACGAATTAGGAGCACATATATCAGTATTTGATTTTGATGATCAGGATGGAAAATTAATTGAAATTCAATCAATATCAACACTTCCTTATTTGCATGATCAAAAAAGTTGTGCAGACATACATATTAGCCCTGATGGAAAATATTTATACGGATCTAACAGAGGGCATGACAGTTTGGCAATCTATAAAGTTTCAGATGATGGTAGACAATTAGAAAATATTGATTATCAGTCTACTTTAGGCAAAACACCAAGAAATTTTGCTATTGACCCAAATGGTAACTTTTTATTAGCTGCCAATCAAGATTCGAACGACATATTCACGTTTAAAATCAATAAGGGAAATGGAAAGCTTGACCCTACAGGTTCAAAAATAAATATTCCGTACCCTGTTTGTATAAAATTTTTAGAGAGGTAAAAAATGGTCTTTAATAAAAAAATATTCACTTTAACTAAATTTACTCTAATTATATTTCTTTTGATTGGATGTAATGTTGAAAAAACTGATGAAGAGGGAAATCAAATTAGCGAAAAAGATTTAAAAGCTACTTCATCAGCAAAAGAACAGAAAACACTCAGCTTAAATATTGATAAAGACCAATTAAAAAGTAATGAAAAAAAATTATTGTCAAATCCAATTTTAAATCCGCTTAGTTCTTTTTCAACTGATACTTTAAAAACAACTATGAGATCTCTACAGCATACATATTGGGTCATGGCAGAAGCAGAGGAAATGAAAGATTATTTAGATACCGCTGGAATAAAATTAGTTGGAGAGCCAATCGTTCCTGGAAATGATAAAAAGGCAGAATTTTTGGATTACGGTATTGTTATGAGCGGTGGCCAAGCATATGTAGTTACTGAAATGGATAAAGTAATTGTTGCCTTCAGGGACACTGGAAGTGATAAAAGGTGGGAGAGAATTTTAAATATGCTTACAGATGCTAGAGCAACACTAAAAAAAATGTCTTATTTAGATAATTCTGAATTTTCAGAAATTAAGGCTCACGAAGGATTTGTTAGTGAATACATGCTTTTTAGAGAAAAGGTAATTGAATACGTTGGAATGCATCCTGAAAAAGAAATTCATGTAGTTGGGCACAGCTTGGGAGGTGCACTTGCTACTCTTGCTAGCTTCGATATTGCATCAACGTTAGATAGAGAAGTAAATACTATAACTTTTGGGGCACCAAGAGTTGGGACAGGTGAGTTTAGAAATGCCTTTGAAAAATTACCAATTAATCTATTTAGGGTAGTCGTTGCAAATGACCCAATAGCAAGAATTCCTGGAATGTTAATTCCTTATGAACACGTAGGTCAGTTAATTCAGATTGATGAATCAGGAAATATGTATGATCCTTCTGAAATTAACACCGCAATTTTATTCACTCAAAGAGATTTCACTAACCATTACAAATCATCATATTATTTTGGAATTGTTGGCCTTTACACTCTTTGTGAAAATGAAGAGTATTTAAAATGTAACAATCAAATAACTAAGTCACTTGCAGAAGCAGAAAGGGAATCTCAAGAACAATTTTGGAAGAAAATTCCTTTGGATAAAGTAAATTTTCCAGCTGATAAATTACCTGTAGATAAAATACCTGTAACAAAGATGCTTGATTTAAAAGACAGACTTTCTTCATTAACTGGAAAACTTGGAAAAATGAAACCATGGGAGCAAATTCCATGGGATAATGTTCCTGACCAGTTAGATGACGTTATTCCTGAAGAAAACATTCCTTGGGACTAATTACCTAATTGAATATCCTCCATCTACCGGAATAAAGGTGCCAGTTACAAAGTCTGACGCAGACGAAGCTAAAAAAATTGCTGTTCCTGCCAAATCATCAGGAACTCCCCACCTGCCTGCAGGAATCCTGGAAGTTACAAGGTCAGCATCTTTTGGAAAATTTTTCTTAAATCCGTCAGTCATATTTGTTGTAATGTATCCAGGCAAAATTGAATTTACTTGAATATTATGTTCTGCCCAAGCAATTGCACAACTTTTACTATATTGCACAACTCCTCCTTTGCTTGCAGCATATACTGACGCATGCCCAGCCCCAAAAATAGTCATCATTGAACCAATATTAATTATTTTTCCACCATTATTATTTTTCATTTGATCAAAAATTAAAGACGAAAAATAATGTATGCTTGTCAAATTTACATCCATAACATATTTCCAGTCTTCAGGTGTTAATTTTTCAGGAGGTTTTCTAATACTGGTTCCCGCGTTGTTTACTAAAATATCTACTTCGCCAAATCTACTGTTAACACTACCTATTGTTTCTTTTACTGAATCATAATTAATAACATCACAGATGAAATAATCAGCAATACCACCATTTGAAATTATTTTTTCTTTAACGCTTTCGCACTTTTTTTTATCTCTACCAATTATTGCAACTTTGGAGCCAGCACTTGCAAACCCCTTTGCAATACCTTCGCCAATCCCTCCATTGCCACCGGTAACAATTGATACTTTATCTTTTAAGCTAAACAAATTATTCTCCTAACTAAATAATATGTTAAGGATATTTAAACAATGACATCTAATCAATCTTTAGAAGGAATTACAGTAATTGATTGCAGTCAAATACTTGCCGGCCCTTTTTGCTCAATGCTTTTAGCAGACCACGGAGCAAGAGTAATAAAAGTTGAAAAACCTAATGGAGGCGATGATGTTAGAGGCTGGGGACCACCTTTTATAGGCAATGATTCATCAGCTTTTGTTCAATTAAATAGGAATAAAGAAAGTATATCTCTTGATATTAAAGAAAAGTCGGGAAAAGAAATTTTAAAAAAGCTAATTAAAACTGCTGATGTTTTAATTGAAAATTCAAGAGTGGGCACAATGGATAAATTGGGATTTGGGTATGATGACGTAAAAAAAATAAATTCGAAAATTATCTATTGCTCGATAACTGGTTTTGGTTCAGAAGGGCCATATTCAAAAAGAGGAGGGTTTGATTTAATTGCTCAAGGAATGAGTGGTTTAATGAGCATAACTGGTCATCCTGATTCACCGCCAGCAAAAGTTGGTGTTCCAATTGCTGATCTAAATACTGGGATGTTTGCTATGCAAGGAATCTTGTCTGCATACATACATAGATTAAAAAAAAATGAAGGTCAATATATGGAAGTTTCATTGCTCGAATCAGCCCTCGCTTACACAATGTATGAAAGCAGTATCTATTTCACAACTGGTAAAATCTCTACGCCTGATGGTTCTGCTCACAGACTTACAGCTCCTTACCAAGCATTTAAAACTAAGGATGGTTATATAAATATTGGTGCAGCTAATCAGTCTAATTGGGAAAGACTACTAAATGTATTAGGTCTAGAAAATTTAAATAAGGATCCTGAATTTTCAGATTCAAAAAGTAGGCAAGTGAATAGAAAAAAGCTTGAGAAAATTCTTGAAAAAATTTTTATAACTAAATCAAGTAAAGAATGGATAAACATTTTAATCGAAAATAGTATTCCAAGTGGGCCTATTTATAATATGAAAGAAGTATGGGAAGACGAACAAGTAAAATACAGAAAAATGGATGTTGAATTAGACCACCCAAAACAAAAGAATATCAGAAATATTGGAGTAGCAGTAAAACTAAGCAAAACTCCAGGAAAAATTAAAACATCTGCGCCACTATACGGAGAGCATTCAATCAAAATACTTAAAGAATTAGGTTATTCTGAAGAAGAAATTAAAAAATTAATTAAATCAAATATTTCAGGTATGGGATAAATTAAATTTGCTCTATCCATTTATTTAATTCAAAAACTTGGTCAGGAATTATCTGATGCCCAATATTAAATTCATGGTAATCTAATATTAAATTCTTTGTTTCTATGAAATTTTTTATTTTTCTACCTTCTTCAATATTATAAACTTCATCATTAGTTCCATGTGATAAAAATATCTTAGTATTTTTATCAATGACAATTTCATTTTCTAATTCTTGATACATTCTTGACCCAAAAATAAATAACCCATTTATTTTTCCTCTGTAATTATTATGCAATGTCATAATCCCTCCTTGAGAAAAACCTCCTAAAAATATTTTTTTAATTTTAAAACTTGCATCTTCTAAGAATTCTTTAATTGATTCATTTATATAATTTTGGGAAACAGCAAATTCATTAAAATTTTCTAATGGGAATTGACACCAATAATATCCAGTTTGAATACCACCAAAATTCAGCTCAAAAGGGGCGTTCAAAAAAACATAAACATTATCTTTACTTAGATATTCAATTACACCAGATATACCGTTCATACTATCTCCATAACCATGCATAAAAAAGACAACATTAAATTTTTTATTAGTATCAATATTTTTTGGATAAAAAACTAAATATTTTAATTTTTTTCCTAACTTTTCTTCAAAATTCATTTGAGTCTCCAAAATGATAAAAATGGTCTACTGGACCTGGCCCATTTCCAACACTATATGAATTTTTTAAAGCTTTTGTTAAAAAATCTTTAGACTTTCTTATAGCAAATTCAATTGATTCACCCTTAGCTATAAATGTTGCTATCGCTGCAGATAAAGTGCATCCGGTTCCGTGAGTATTGATTGTATCAATCCTTAATTCTTTAAAACTTTTAACTTTCAT
>PBLU01000022.1:0-10160 GCA_002721875.1 Chloroflexota bacterium
CTTGCATTTTGTGTTGATACTGCTAATCCTCTAACTGTTTCACCTATTTGGAAAGCACCTTGTATTGGTGTTACCTCTAATAATTTTGGTATTGTGCGAATATTATTTTCTATCATATCCTCACCAGCAAATGAGTTGAAGTGTTGCGTACCTGGTTTCAATCGAGAGCCTGTGAACGCAATGTTCTGCTCTCTCATGTTTGGAATAGCTTCTTCGTTGACTATAATATCATTTGAGAATCCAACACCATCGTCCTGTACTTCAAATACTCTTTCTGTGAATATATCTGATTCGGGATTTAGAGTCAAATTACCACCCCAATTTCTTTCCATATATGGGTTGATATTTTCTACTCTTGTAGCAAAAGGTTGCTCTCTATCCAACACCTCAGTGTAATTCAAAGTGACAAGATCACCTGTTTTTTTGATATTAGGTGAATTTAGGTCTGTGGCATATCTGGGATCGACTGATAGATCTGGAGTGCCATTAGTACCCACAACACTAGCAGAACCGATAAGCAAATCAATACTGTCTGTGTGCTTTCTAGAAACGAGTTTTCCTTCATTGATATCGTACTTTAGAAATGGTACAGTTTTGTCAGCAACATCAAAGTTATTGAATGGATCAACTACAAATCCATTTTTGAATCTGTCTAATCCAGTGGTAGGATCAGTAATTACAAGACTCTCTGTTTTAGATTCAAGTAATGATAGAGATGTTATCTCTTCTAAACTTTCTATTCTATCTTCAAGGACACCAATGTCCTTCATTGTAAATCGTTTGTTACCACGGAAAGTGATTGTTACCTCTCTCTTCGCATCATATACATACGGTTTATATTCTATCTTGGCAAGTTCAAACGATTCAGATATACCTTCTGGTTCTACTGGTTTTACAGCAGGGGTTCCCTGCTTTACAGTAAACGTAGAGTCTCTGTTGATGAACAATCTATCTATTCTACCAAGGTAATGTTTGTAATCAAACGTAAGATTTTCATTAGAAACTAAAACACTAGGTGATTGTCCACCACCACTGAAATCTCTTGAATCAAATTCAAATGGTGATCTAGTACCAGAGTATGCTGCTACTCTTGGTCTAAGATCAATTACATCTGTATTTCTTATATTATCAAAAGCAGGTACATTATCAAAATTTGTATAACTGTTGGCTGTAATTATGTCACCAGAATCTTCTGAGTTTATAACATAATGATCGAAGTAAATTTTCAACTGACCTTGTGGTTCAGGGAATCCTTGTTTACGAACAATTCTACCATAATCATAGAACTCTGCTCTTTGCCCTGTGTCAAGAACGAAGTTACGTCTGATATTAGGATCTCCTGTATTGACATCAGATAATATTGCTTTGACACCACTTTCTTGGAATGTCACCTCTTCACCTTCTTTGAAGGCACTAGAATTTTTGAATATTACATCTACCTTGGTTGTGCTATTTCTTCCTAATACCATAGCAGCAGCACCAGAACTCTTACCAACACCAATCTCACCGACTATCACGTCAGTATTGTTTCCATTAGGTCCGTTGTAAGAACCTAAAGTTAGATTAGGAATAGATGGTGCTCCTGTGCCTGATGATTCAAACACTGCAGCAACTGATACAACATCAGGAACGTCTAAAGATACTTCTCTATCCTGTACTCTCTTACCAAATACCTCGCTCGGTGTCAATCCATCAGTTATACCTGTAGTAACACCTGAGTTTGATCTACTTGACCCGTTGACAACAAGAGTTGCATTTCTTGTAAGTGTCTTTTGTTTTGATTTAACTTTAGATCTTTGTTGTGTACTATGCACCACAACATTACTTGACTGAGATGCAGTCAATCCTGATATTGTGACACCTTTACCACCACCTGTCAATATAACTTGATCAGATGTCAGTGCTTGTATAGATCCATCAGTGTATATTATTGTATATCTTTCTTCATCAAAAGGTGCATATACTAAATCTGTGCCTGTCAAAGATGGTAAATCCATTTGACCATTTCCATCTGTACTTTGACCTGTATTCTCAACTCTTACTTGTAGAAGAGAGTCAGTGAGATCTAGTGATTCTATATTAGTGTTTGGTAATTCTGCATATAAGAATCCACTTGTAGAACCTCGTAGTTTACCTGCTACAATTTTGAGGTCACTTACAGTTGTAGTAGAACTAGGTAGTGACTTATGACATATACCTGAAATTGTATTTGGTGCTGCTACTACAGTTATATTATTGTTAGGAGGACTGACTGCAGTTACAACGTTGTATGTTACATCAGTTTGTCCACCACGTTTATATGCAATAACATCACCGATCTTGAAGTTCCTCACCCATCCAGTTGTACCACTGGTAATTACACCACCACTTGTGATACTAAATGATCTACCTGTAAAATCTTTTTTTGTTTCAAGCAGAACATCAGCAGAGAATGTTCTACTTGCTGCTGTTGACCTAATTGATTTGACATCACTTAGATCAAACTCTGAAATTGCATTTATTACTCTACCATTTAAATCACCATTTATTATTATCTGTTCGCCTGTCACAAATTGACCAGACACCTGACTCAATACTATTGTTGTAGAGTTAGATACTGCAGTTTTCAGGAATCCTCTTGCACCACTTCTCTTACCTTCTATTGCAGCAGGTAATGCTATTGTGTGTGCTTGGTTGACTGTAAGAGATGTATCTGTTTGTATATCAAATAAGAATATCTCAAATACACTGGTATTGTCAACATAGCCTGCATTTTGGAGTTTGTAGTCATAGACTCTTGCCCTTCCAATACTATCGCCAGCTGCTGTAGACTTTGTGGAGCCTAATCTGGCACTTCTCAAATCTACATAATCAGATGTAGCAGCAGATAACTTGATCTGTGCTGCGTTCAAAACATTGTTCAATCTTAGTTTGTTTCCAGCTTCAAAAGGAACAGCAGAGGATTCAACCAGTCTAGTTGTTCTTGGTTTTTGTACGTCAATATAATTGGAACCAACTGAACTGGTCTCATATCCCTTGACGTACGCTTTACCAGGACCTACTCTTATGTTCAATAGATCTTTAGATGGTGTATTTCCTTCGTCTGTTTTATTTTCTGGGAAGAATGTTCCAAACACTGAGTGTCTATCATTCAAACATTCTTTTGCTTCTAAATCAAACTTTCTAACATAATAATCACCACTCTCATCATATGTTCTTCTTGCAAATTCTTTCGCTATCTCATTGTATAGCGTTGTTTCTATAATTTTTTTGCTTGCACCTGTTTTAAGACGTTGTAACTCGATGAAAGATTCATCTTGAAAGTCAGTTAGTTCTTTCTTAGTAAGTGATAAACTAATCTTGAGTCTATCAGCACCAGGAGCAGTGTAATTGGAGAATCCAGCAGCATTATCAAATAAACTGTTATCATCAACAGCAGTAACAATCTCTTCTTTAACCTCGAATCCTACCCTGTATGATGGTACGTTTGAATACTGATCAAGGATAATTGTTTCAGGGTTGACCTCTATAAAAACACCTCTGGCAAAGAATACACCTCTTGTAATCGAAAATGCAGATCCAATTGATGTGGCACCTGAATTTATAGCAGTGGCAAAATCAGATCCATTCGATATAGTTGTTGTACCATAAGTAATGTCTGCAAGTGTTGTTAGAGTTTCACCGTCTGTAAATTGTTCAGACAAATAATCATCAGAACTCTTCTCGTACTTGACAAATAATGTTGTATTACTTGTAACAGAGTTGGTTGATGATAATACTTTGACAACCTTTGCTGTGATACCAGATGTTTTACCTTTTATAGTTACACCAACTAATTTGTCATAATACAATTCTACTGGAACACCAAAAAATGTAGATTCTATTTTGACAGATGTATACTGGTTATCATATCTGAACACACCAGGAATCACCATTGATCCCTCTTTGAAGAAGTGTTTACCCATCTTCTCAACCTGTCCTTGTAGGATGGATTGTAGGGTAGTTAGTTCTCTTGCCTGTATTGGACTGCCAGGTTTGAATAAGACTCGATTGAAATTCTTCGACGAGTCGAAATCATCAAAATATGGACTGACGTTTAGGTTGGTGTTCTGTGGCATCTTATCAGAATTCTAAGATAATTTTAATATCTTCACGTTGGTTAGTTGCTCTGGTCACTTCTGGTCTTTGATCAATGTAGATCATGTTACCAGAGTATTTTTTGATCTCTGGATTTGCAAGTCCACTGTTATATGTCTGACCAAAATAATATGTTCTTGAGTTCACTGTAGTGGAGACTCCTGTAAAACCTGTATCTATTGATAAGGTTTCTGTACCTCCTGTGGTTTTGACGATTAAATTCGTAGTACCACCAGTTGCAGGTGTTGCAGTAAATCTATTTAGTTTGTATCCGTAGGTGGGTTTATTGCCTGAGGAGTCATTGATAGCAACGGATCTGTCTTGCCAATATTGTAGGGATTTAGTCACAGGGTCATATCCTATGATTTTACCTATCGCAGTAGATCCCACGCCCACAGTTTGAGTTACATCACCATCTACCTGCACCGTCATACTTGTGGTTGCAGCACCAGCGAGTCTCAAACCATATACTCCTGATGCAGAGGATGCAGTAAGAAGATTAGTGCTACCAAATTGTTGTGGATTTTCTATGATACCAATGCGAGCAAATTGGTTACCTGTTGGAAAATCAGGGTTAGTAACATCACTATTTTCTATTCTAGAATATACAAGAACTTTATTTGCACCAAGTTCTCTGTATATGTCAGCACCGTGACCGCCAGGTGGAGGAACGATGACAGAGAAAGATGCACCACTACCAGTTACAACATCATCAAGATCTAAAGTGGCAAATGAATATCCACTACCACCATTAGTCACCTGCACAGCAGAGGGTTTACCATTGATGAATGTCACAGATGCCAGCCCATCTGATCCATCACCCCTTATCGGCACTGCATTCTTAGTGCCATTAAATTGATATGATGCGTTAGTGACATCCTCAATTACAACAGTCTCAATCTTACCATCTACTGCAGAATTCCTTACATCTGCAACAGCACTATTGGTTGCCCAATCTGCTGGTACAGGTATGTACTCCGCACTGTCAAATTTTATAATATCACTTGGTTTTATAGTATAAAGATACTTCCAAATATATCCATCACTCTCAAGTCTTGGTTGCAAGTCAGTGTGAGTTGGTTCTTCTAGTGATATAACACCTGCACCACTATTCGATGGTAGAGCACCATTGTATATACACTCATATACTCTGAAATCAGAGTTCATCGCATAGTAGTTTGTATTATACAAACTTGTTGAACTTGTCTGTGGACTTAATTTATTAATACTATAATCTGGACGATACATCTCATATATCGTTCCACTTGTCCATGAGATTTTTTTTATTACCCTCAATACGTCGCTTGAGGTTATTTTCTTGGCAGAAATTAGAGTGTCGTAAATGTTATCATGTTCATCAAAGTTATCAATAGGTGATGGAGTATTTGTATTCCAATCAGACGCTACTGAAGTTGCATTTGGTAGACCTATGAAAACATAATAACTGTTGTCAGTCGTCGAAATTCCACTAACGAAATTCGTCGCATTTAAAACTCTTATCTGGTCGGTGATGACTGCTGGCATTATTTTTGCAAACTATTTTAGTTCGTAATTGTTATTTATGTGTAATCTAGTGACAATTTCGTTGTCCTTTGAATTTGAGGAGCTGTTGATAATCCTGTAAGTCCATTCAATGCGTTCACAGTATACGCTAAACCCACAGCTCCTGTTGTAAATTTGGCGTAAGAATATGCACCATAGTAATTACCTGCACCTGAACTAAGTCCAGTTACACTAACCCCATGATTCGCTGAAATCTCTGTGTGCACCCTCATAGTTTGTCCTGATCCAACCCTTGTGATATGACTCACTTGGTATACACCATCAAGACAAATCGTGCTCATCCCGACGACTGCTGATCCATTTGATGTCCTCGCTGTGACACCATTTCCAATATTAGATCTACTGATGACAAAATAATCACCAGTTCCTATTCCAGTTTCTGTGAATCCACCAAAATCATTATCTCTTAGCACAGAGTTAGATGGAATAGAAAACTCAAATTGTATACCTTTTGTGGTAGATCCAATACCAACTATGACTCCTTGATCACCCTCCATCGACACACCAGAAATCGATTTGTATGGATTGGTAAAGGTGGTCGTTCCAAATCCACTATTATCTTTATCAGTATCGACAATCTTTACACCAAAACTAGAGGTGTTGGGGTCTTCAGTTTTTGTAAACCCAATAATACCTGATTGTCCATACACTACTGTGTCTGTGGTAGCAACATCAGCTATGATTCTAGTTGCAGGGAAAATTTGACCTGCATATAATCCTCTCGCCTTACTTACTTTAGAACCATCTACAATTTTATCATGTGATTGTTTTCTCCATGTCACAGGTCTAAGAGGTGTTTTAGCAGCAGTAATCCCTTGACCTTTGTATATCGTAGTCTGTAATGTATCTCTTGAGACTGTTTCTCTGATTGTTCTTGGGTCTTGTGTAAGAACAGATCTGTCTGATGGTGGACTATTGACGGTAATGATGTCGCCCTTAGTGATTGTCTCTACTGCTTCTGCAGTTCCTATATCAGCATCAGTTCCACGATAGAATAACACTTGTAATGAAGAACCTAATGGTGGTGCTTCAGTAAATTTGATTTGTGTGCCACCAGTAAACCGATATGCTACACCTGGTTTCTGCAACACATCATTTATGAATATGAGTAGCACATCATCAAGACTTATCGGACTACCTGCTTGTGTTTCTATACTGATTGGTGTATTGTCTTCGGTGATTGTAAATTGAGTTTTACTGCCATTGAACTCGTCAGAGAAATCATCTAATATCTGGAACTTACCTAACACCCAACCAGAGAATTTATCATCACTGGTCTCAGTCACAGTAAAGGTGGCAGGTTGGAAATTAGTGCCAGCACTAAAGTTTGTAGGTATACCTGCTACAGTAAGTTGTTCACCCACAGTAAAACCATATCCTGTATTTGTAATCTCTGTCTGGGATATACTGTCCCCTATACCAATCTTGATTGATACAGATGCACCAATACCAGTATTAGCACTGATAAGTTTTATATCATCATAACCATATGGAGAGTCAAATTCTAATAATGGTACGCTAGTGTAAGTGTAACCTACACCAGGTGTGCCATCCATGAATACTTTCTTGATCCTACCATCTTGCACAGAGAATGTACCTGCTGCTGCAGTTGTTGGATTACCACCTATGACCCTGACTTTGAATTGTGTTTGGTCACTTCTATAACCTGAACCTGTGTATCCAATTGCCACAGTTATAGTACCAAAACCAGAGACCACAGCAGTTCCATAACCTGCTTTTATTTGCTGATATCCGAATCCTTGTGTATTACCAAGACCAGATATGATACCTTTTCTAGGTAATCTATTTGCGTTTACATCAGAGGTGCTATAAGTCTCTGTCAATCCTGATATGTTATTCCCAGTAAATGTAATTGAAGTGGCACCACCAACCTCGTTATAATTGTAGTCAGTATCAGGTTTTTGAAATGTGTTGTTGAGTAGAATCACACCAAAGTCAGTGTTGATACCTGTTATATTACTACCACCAGATTGCATGGTAAATGTTTTAGCGATACCAGTGAATCCAGATGAGATATCATCTAAGAGGAAATTACCTGAATAATCTGACCTTATGAATGATCTACCCTGAAATTCAGATCCCTCCACGACATCAGCAACAAGAAGATTATGAGTACCTATCCCTGCTGATGTAAGTGTTATACCAACACCTGTGAGTGCATCACCTTGAGTCTGTGCAAATGAAAAATTATTAGTAGCATTCTTGATAATAAAATAATCTCTATTTCCTGTCAGTGGTGCAGGTGGGGTGATTGATCTTAGTTTGACTTTAGTACCAGTGTCAAATATTTCTGTCAATGCAGTAAATACGCTTGCTCCTACATCAATTGATGCTGATGATACACCTATCTTCTGTCTAGTTCCTCCAAATGGAACATCAGCAAAATGTATTTTATCTTGTCTGATATTATAATCACCTTCTAATAATGTTACTGTTGCATTTCCTGAATGTGGTTCTTCAAATGTACCCATCCATGCCCTATCTAACAATACATTATTAGACATTGTACCAAAACCTATAACTTGAATTCTAAGTATCTCATTACCTATTTGCACCAAGTCATATTGACTAAAACCCCTTATGTCAGCGAATCTTACCTCACGATTCAACATCGTGTTCTCTGTAGTTGTTGCTGTGCCAGTATTACTTAGAAGTGGTGATTGTATAACGTTGTCTATTGAAATTATGCACTTTGTATCAAGTTTCTTAGCAGTAAATCTATGTGTAGAACCCACACCCACGGTGGTCAATCCTATAGGATCATTCGCTAAAGCTAATCCTTTAGAAGCAGCAAGTTTGAATCTATCTTCATCTACTTTGATTACAAATACTGTAGAAGGTAGAGAAGTGTCGGCACCTATACCACTACTGGTGTGATCTATACCAATAGCAGTGTTTCCTGTTGCATCATATGTCAATTCCTCACCAGTAACATAAAAATGATTCTTGATAACAAAAGTATTCAATCCAAGTAAAACATTTGTACTAGATGCACCATCAAACTCATGAGAGAAAATAGGATCACCCTTGTGTGTAAGGCTGAATGACCTTTGAAAACTCTCACTTTCAGTATTGAATTGTTTATTGAGTGACCCTAATTGAAATGACATTATAGGTTATATGTTTGATTACTTGATACTGAATCTGGTTTATCAATCTTGAGTTCAGCTACTCTTACTGTATATGCCTTGTTTGCAACTGGTAAGAAGCGTAACTGAGTATTACTACCAGTAATATGTATGTCAGTATTATCAATGTTACGTTTCTCAGCGTCTGCTGTGTACAGGTTATTATATTTGTTGTATGATGCATTACCACCATAGGAATTAGCACCGACTATGAATACAGAGTATGTGCCATCTGTGGTATTCTTGATTTCAACATGGAATCTACAAGTTGTGTAGTTACTGTACGATTTTTCTGATATAACTTGTAGTGATGGTGATCCATTTGCAACGATTGTTGTAAATGTGCCGTCAAGTTCAGTATCCCCTACCACATAAGAACCAGTGATACCAGTATTACCATGAGTTTGTGCTACACCCACTGATCTTGATAATGCTGACACTGTGACTGCCATACCAACAGGAGATGTATGCCTTAGTTTCAATACATTACTCAACATATTGACTTGGAATGTTCCTATATCAGTGTCAGCATCCATACCACCAGTATTTGTGAATAAAACTTTGTTCGATCCATCTGCTAACCATGTGTATTCATCAACTTCTTTCTCACCTAAAGGACCTCTAGCTGAGACTAAGATGCTTCCAGATTTGTATAAATTAGCGTCAATTGCATCTACCTCTTGTACAACAGCAGAACCAAATACATTGAGTTGCTTTGTCATACCCTTGTACTCTTGGAATCCAAATGAAGTTGAAGCAACACCCACACCATTAGTGATAACTTCTTTGTGGAATGTTATATCATAACTGAATGATGAGTTATTAGGAACAAACAATACACTTGCTAAAGGTCCACTTACATCAGTTGTAAACTCTCCAAGATCTTCAGCATCACTTAGTTCTGAGTATGTGTTGAGGTATGCATTTGTGCCATCATGGAAGACTACAAATTCAGAATATTGAGTTGCATTGAATGATAGTCCAAGAGATGTATCAAGCACTACTTGTGCATAATATTTGATTGCACTGATGCCATCACCACCAGGTCCTCCTGTCAACATGTCAAATGTATCGAGTTCTACGGATCTAATAAGGTTAGGATCAGAGTAGAACTGAGGACTTAGATCATCAATATCTAATACTCTGTTTGATTTACATATAATCGCATCACCAAATCTTCCAGATGTAAATGTTACTTCATCACTTATATTNTCATCNANNTTTGTNTTNTCACTTACTAAGATCAAAATTANNTCTNTCNAGCAANGANGCNTGNGCATCNATAACAACNACATTACCTGCNCCTGANGATATNCCTNCNGGTTGTGGTGC
>PBLU01000022.1:10167-27613 GCA_002721875.1 Chloroflexota bacterium
GGNACAGAATTTATAAGAAGATCTGAGTGTTTTTTGAAACCTGCTATATGTGCAAGTGAGTCAACTGGTTCACTCCAACTGTTGATTCCTACAAAACTCTTGAGAGAGTATGCAAAACTTTGATAGTAATCATTGTCTTGTATTCTTTGATAGAAATCACTTGTTTTTCCTGTATCTCTCTCCCATCCAAATGGTTTTTCTGTAGATGTGTCAAGAGTAAAGTGACCAGTATACTCCTGACTTGAATCTATTATACCACCTGCTTTAGAAAACTTACCTGTCACTACGTCACCAGTATTGAATCCAACAAGGGTGTCAATACGTAAAACATTTCTTGTTTTACCTTCACCTATAATTACTTTTGCCTCTTTACCTGATGATGACACAACTGGTTCACCATTCAAGAAGGTTGATTCAATAAGATTTACTTTGAATTTAGCGAGATCCTTATCTTTTGTTACTGTACCATACTTAGCGAAGTCATGTGTGCCAGGATCTTTATCAACTACGTATGTTATTGTCGCTCCATTTACATTTCCAAAAGCAGTATCAATTCCAGTAAGTGTAAATGTTTGATATCCAAAATCAGACGAATTATAACCATTACCTGTTGTCACACCAACATTCTCGACAAATACTTTATCACCAACACTGAATGGCATCGGCACGGCTGTATTAAATCCTGTAAGAGGAGTTTGTAGTCTAAGTGTTACGTTAGGATCACTATATGTGGCACTTATAATACCAACACCATTACTATTGTTTACAGCAAGTAATTCAACATCACCTGAGCTTAGATTTCCTCCAGCNGTGACNATCTTGACACGAGATACNGCNCCACCCTCTATNTCNGCCTCAAACTTAGCATTTTCATTTACTGTATTTGTTTTACTGTTATAAACAACAAACTCAGGAGGTGTAAGATAGTTTTTTCCTGTAGATGTTATGGCAACACTATCAACAGCAAAGTTATCTTTCAAAAATAAGACCTGTGGCACTGCTGCCTGTGGTTGAAGTGTCAAGTCAGATGGATAATCATAACCAGTGTCAACCATTTGCACCTTATCAATAGCACCTATGACATTACTGTATGCCTTTAGGTTTGCTGATGACCCTGTTGTTGACGCTACAGATACTTGTGGTAAGTCTTTGTAGAATACACCACCACCTTGTAATAAGACTCTTGCCACCCCACCAGTGACATTAGTAGAGTTAGTAATATATGAAAGTTGAGATGCACTTGAGTATCCCACTCTTTCAGGCACTCTAGTCAAGTTGAATCCAAATGTATTTGTTGTAGTGGTTGAGATTGTATATCCACCTGTAAACTCACTTGTGTTCACAAATATTTTAGAGAAGTCTTTTATGTCTTTGTCAGTCTCAATTATTTTTGTATTTTGTAGTGGTAAAAACTTATAGTATAATACGTTTGGCACACGATTGGTAAAGTGTATGGATGTCTTTGATCCAGCATTGCCAGGTATACCTGAATTGACTACTTCTATTGCAGATTTACCTGTGCCTACAAAAGGTTTATTGAAGTTTTTATCTAAGAAGAAAGATAATTTTGTATTGTTAAGAGTTCCATCAGATGTATCGATTTCAAGAGTATCTCCAATTGTAAGAGAGATAGGTGGGTTCACAGAACTACCAATACTTACAAATCTTGTGCCAGGATCATATACTGCTGTGACAGAACTGGTTGCAGATGATACAACTGTAAGATCAATTTTATCATCAGGTCTAAATGAGTGATTATTAGATGTGGCACTTACATCTATTATTCTTACTGTTCCTGTTACAACATCTCTCTTTGTTTTGAAGAAATGAGTATTACCAATACCTACATTAGCACTCAACATCACTCTTTCTAAATCAGATCCTATACCAGTTCTTGTAGTAACGATACCTATAAGATTATTATCAATCTTTTGGACAAATACCTCTGGTGGCATTGGTCTTGTNAAAGNNNNATTAGNACGTTTCATAGCATCGGTCTGATACTTGATTGATGTNCCAGCACCAGGATTGTACTCNACTTTGTCACCTGTTTTNAATGGGTGATNTGGTAAGTANAANGATCTTGTTGGTATGAATATATTTTTTGTNTCATTATTATGGAATGANGTAATTTGATTACCACCTCTTCCAGCTACTGTAACTGTNGTGCCGATTCCTACACCAAATGTACTACCTGTNCCNACAGAACTCTCTGCATTNAANTAGTAACTTACATCCTCTGGTGTATCTAATATTACTGATTTCTCTAATTCGTATGTAAACTCATTCTCAAGTCTTGTTATTACACTACCAAATGTATGGGCAGCACCAGCTGTCCCATTCTGTGCTCTCAATAATTCTAGTCTATTGTTCTTGACATCAAAGTTGACTATCTTGAGTTGCTCGCTATCAATCTGAACTACATCATTGATCTTGAATTTATTATTTGCAGTAACTTCAGGCATCCACTCATTTATAATTATACTGGTTGTCAATCCTGTAGCAGCAGATGTGCCCATAGACACACCCAGACCAGTGCTCACATCTTTTAGACTTATTGTTTTATTTGCTGTAAGATTAGAGTGTGTATCAGTCGATATACCTATAATTTCTACAGATATATTATTAGTAAGTCCATGAGGTTCTGAATTTATAGCAGTCACCACATTACCATTAGATACTAATACCACATTTTCTTTAGTGGTGATAGTTGACGTAATTGTGGTTATGCCAGGTCCTTCAACATAACTGACTTTTCCTATTGCACCTTTACCCTGTGTAAATTCATTATCAAATACAAGACTATCTCCAACATTATAATTTTTACCTGCTGTTACTATATCAATTCTCTGTATACCACCATTCTTAGTGTTTGATATTTGAGCATTTATATTAGTATTCTTGTTTGCATTAGGTACGAATTCATACTCATCTATATTGTATGGTTTAGTATTTCGTACAAGATTCAATGATACTGGATCAAGATCTTGTATAGACTCAAATGCAATATTNAATTCTTGTAATTTTGAGTAATACGTATCACCAATAATGTATGGGAATGTAGGAGTTCTAACACCATTGAAAGGACTGTTAGCGTTCTGTACTTCTATAGGATTGACTGTGGTGTAATATGCATACACTCCATTAGGGAATTCAGGTGTAGCAGCAAATCTACCATTATGCTCATCAAGATCACCAGTGCCCTCAACGTATGTAAAATCTTCTACAAAGAAACCAGCTGGATATATGCTGATGTTAGGTCCATCAACCCTTTGACTTGCTAACTTACGATAACTGGATTCGATATACTTCTTACTACCATCCACTATAGCGTAAGGTCCGTAGATTGGATTACCATCGTAAGCCCAACCTATAATTGGTGAATGATCCTGTCCCAAATCACCTAAGAAGTTTCTGAGGTTTCTAGGAACATAGTAATTTACATAAGGNTTACCTAATTCTGNAACTCTTGGTGTCTCTAAGAATCCATCATCATCNTTNACATCACCAAACTTAGCATATCTCTCTACCTGATTGATTCTCCACTCTTTTACAGATCCAGAGAGTATAGCACCCTCTCCTGGTGTTTTAGCTGACGCTGTTGTGGCCGCTTGAGAATATCCAGCACCTTTTACTATAATATCAATACTGGTTATCGTACCATTAGCAACGTTAGCTTTTGCTTTACACCCTACACCATCACCAGAAATAATTATATCAGGTGTACTAAAGAAATTTTCTCCACCATGTTTTATAATAATTTGATCAACTCTACCATTCACAATAAATGGTTGTAAGAATGCATTCTTACCAACTGTCGTCTCTATAGTGGGTTTGTAGTTGTCATTTATAACTGTAGATCCATATTCACTTCCTTTCTCATTTACATGAACAGAGATGATATTACCACGTATAATAGGTGTGGCAGTAGCGTTTGTTGTAGAAATACCTTGTCTACCACTAATGTCTACTGATATGGGAGGATCTTGAAATACATGTGTTCCTAGTCCATTGTCCCTGAGTTCTACATGAGTAGCAAGACCGACTACCTCACATAACCTAAAGTTNTTATCATCGATCTTATCAACAAAATATTCAGCATTGTTTGTAAGACCGCCAACAGGACTAAGGTTTGACGAATATTTGATTTTCTCAGCATCTTCAAAACCATGATCAGATATATTTACAGTGTTTGTGAATGTATTGATACCTGTGACAGTTCGTATATCTCTATTCTTGAATAAACCAGTATTCTCTACGAGAACCTTATCCACCTTCTGTCTTCTTGCTGTTGTTGTAAGTCTTTGTAATCCACCACCATTTGATGTAAGTGGTAGTGTGCCAATACCAGCAAGTGCCTTAGTTCTTGATTCTGATAGGTGAATTTGGAAATCATCTAACTTTACAATAAAATATGGTGCAGTATCTACAAGTGTGCCAGGTGTCACTCCTATACCTATAGTGTTACTTCCATTTGCATCGTATATCACCTCTTCTGCATCTTTGAATCCATGTGGAGTAGGAAATACAAGTCGATCAGTTGCAGTATTGACTACACCACCAGTTGAAGTGGCATCAAACTCTACAGTCTGTTGGACAAACTTCATCTTTGCTTTCGCTATGGCTGTTGTATTATTACCACCAAGAATTTTTACTGTGGGTGTTTCTTCATAGTCAAATCCTTCAGTATCAACAAATATTTCTTCTAGTATTCCCTCTACTTGTGCTATTACAGACGCACCAGCACCTGTGTGACCGTCTTGTGTGATTGATAAAACTGGTGGATTTATAATATCATATCCAGATCCAGTATTGAGAACCTCTACATTTTGAAGAGGACCGAAATAAACTATGTCAGAAGATTTGTAAGAGTATGCCTCTACTCCATTCGCAAATAAACCAATACCACCCTGCACTGTTTTGTCTTTAGTATCACCAAACTCAGGGTCATCAAATTTTCTCAATATTTTTTGAGCACCTAATTCATATCCAAATATAGAGAATGGAGTAAGTGAATGAGATGTACTTCCTTGTATATCATCACCGTAGAACGCTGTAAGGAACTGTCCTCTTCTTACGTTTTCTCCAGTATATGCGAGTTTTACAGTGTTATCATCTACCTTTTTGATGTAGTATGCTTCACCCTCATTTAAATTAGTGAGTGTGCCTATACCAGATGATGAATATACCACAAGATCTCCGTCATGAAGATTATGATCTGGCACACTTATCTCTACCTTTGTTGTGGATATGCCAGAATTAGTGAATGATCTTATTCTTTTTTGTGGATCGATAGTCCAATGAGGTAGACTGTTTGATGCAACATACGCAGAAGTATCATCTGTATATGTGTTCTGTACATCAGCTGTAAAATTCTTTTGTAGTTTTAATTGTCTTCTTATCTTATATTTTTTATCGAAATCTAAAGCTGGAACGTTTACAGAAACTGATCCAGATGGGTTATCAATATCAAATACAAAAGTGATGCTACCAAGCAAAACGCTGGTGGGATCATTTTGATCTATAACTTCTATTTGATCACCAACATACAAAGTCCATTCGGCTGCAAGTTTTAGGACGTAATTATTTGTGCTTTGTAAGAAGAANGTTTCAANAGTGTAACATGATGCGGTATTGTATATCCATGTTGTATACAATAAATCTGATTTTAGTTTTCCTAGTTGTGATATATTGATTTCAGCATCTTCTTGCTGATTTATTGCTGATCCTACAAATTTATTAAGAACTCCTAGCACGTTAAATCTTACGGGAGCATTCAAATCACCATTCTCATAAGAAGTGGCAAGTATACCCGATCTAACAGTTGATCCTATACCACATGGTGATGTAAGGGCATCAATACCTGTAAATTGGGTATAGTTCTTACCTGTGTATTCTAAAGTTCTGTTTTCAAATGATATTGTGCCTGTAGCTCCAAANCCTATGGTAGAATCCACATTGAGTATAGTAGCACCTACACCTGAAGTGTTTGTAATAAATGTCTTACCAATCTGTTTGAATTTACCTATTGTAGTTCCTTTTGATATGGCAATTTTATAATATGATTTGTCACCTATAACTGCCCTCTCAACACTATTGATTGAACCACTTGTTTGAAGAGGTGTTGTCTCTTGTATCAAACTTTGACCAGATATTTTGAGTGGATCACCAGATACTAACTCACATAGTAGTACATCATTTACAACATAATCAGCATCAGATGGTTTTATAACAAATTTTGATGGTTGAATCATATCAACCTTTTCACCATACAATGCACCAAATAATAACTTGAACGCTTCTTCAGTTCCCTTAGATTTGTAGAAATCTTTTGATTGTCTTATAAAATTTCTTTGATCTAATTTTTCAGATAGTCCTCTCTGTGAAAAACCAGGCAATATTTGTTTCTTGAGTTTTTCTGAAAACTCATTCAAAAATACATTACTTAGATTTGTTACCTTATCATTTACTCCATGTGTGCCAATACCTGTCTGAGTAAAGGTAAGATACTCAGGATTATTTGTTTTTCTATTATTTTCTATACCACTAAATCCTCTCACACATCCAGTAAATGATGTACTACCTATACCTGTGTAGGTTATTATCTCATTATTGATTTTTAGAAGACCCCATTGATTCGGCCATCCTTTTGTAGAGTCAACAAATATTGTGGTATCTCTACCATTAGCATACTGTGTTACTGTCGTAAACCCAGTCAGAGTCTCGTTGTTTAGATAATCAAGACTTTTATACTCTACTAGATTGTCAACAATATCAATCGCTCCTCCTTGAAATTCTTGAGAAAGATAATATTGCTTCATAAACTCGCCAAAGCGAGGATTATCAGTATCAATTACCTCTGGTATTTGACTCTGAATTATTTCATTTACTTTTACTTTTGTAATTGATGTCTGGATCATTAGTATCCGTATCCACTACTTGATGATGTCGAACTTGAGGATGATGATGTTGTCGATGTCGATGAGACTGGGGTTGATGAAGTATCTATCGCACTTGTCGGGGTGCTAGTTATAGGTAGACTATCAGGTGAGTGGGATGCTCCTGTCATTTTATTTCCATTAGGCATAGTATGGAAAGCACCATAGTAAGGTTGACCGTTCACATATCCAACCAGAGTGGTAGCAGATGAAGTACTCAAGATCATCGCTCCTCTGACTTTTGCACCATTTGAGTAACTTGATTGAGGATCATATCTTGTACCTGATGTATTTGCACCAGAAGATATTGGATCTTCTCTCATATAGAAATTACTATTCGATACGTCAAATTGTAGGTATAACTCTTTTCTTGCTAATACATCGTTAGACTGAGGCACTGCTTGTATCTCTACGATATTATCAGATTGCACTGTAGAAGTAATATTTACAGTATCAATAATAATTTCACCCTTTGCATAATCTACAGATCCAAATGATGAAGACAATATCTTGACTGATGAGTCAGAATCTATTTGGAATAGGAACAATGATCCNTTATCACCTGAAGTATATTGGTCAGAGAAGTATACAGTTCCCTGTACTCCAGATACATTGAATCCAGTTGATTTTATGTTATAACTTGCTTCATTTCTATGGAAGGTATTATCAAAACATATCTCATATTGACTGAATACATTGATTTGTGCAACTAAATTCCTTCTTATTCTAATCGTGGTTATATTTGATGTTATTGAGTCGCTGACACGATCAATAAGAGACAAAACTTTACTATATTTGAATCTACCACCAAATTTATTCAACTCTGTACCACTAGCGAAAGTGTTTAGTGATGAGATAACGTCAGTTTTCAAGTTATCAGGATCACCAACAAAATTAGAGTTATAATACACATAACTATCAATTTCAACATATAAAAACTTTAAATCTATAAGTTCTGGAACAATACCTGCTACAGAATAACTTTTCAATGATGATAATATTTGTTTCTTAGTAAACTCTGATAAGTAAGAACCATTTTTAGGTTTAGCAGCGATATAAACCCTACCATACTTGGGAGGTGTCAATTCTTCGCCACCAAAAGCACTTACTGATTCTATGTTGGCATATACAGATGGCACTATTGCCTCGTAATCACTTGCGGTTACTGCTCTATGTTGTGATGAGTATAATTTAGGTGCATAGTACCTAACACTTCGTAAATCCTCGATATCATCACCATTTTCAGTAGGGTACTGAGGTCTAACCACAGAAGTTGTATTAGTTTCTGTTCCACCATCTTCATTTGTTATGATACCAGTGAATTGAACTCTACTTACACCGTTTCCATTCTTACCCTCTGTCTTGATATATGAAATATCAACAACATTTCCATTATCTAACTTAGAACCAAATATACCATCACCAAATAATATCTCATACTTCTCATCAGTCGTCTCTTGTATAAGATATATGTTTGAGGTAGATGTAATTCCTATTATGTTATCTACAAGTTTATAATCAGTAGATGTGGTGCTTGCATTGTTCTCTTTTACACCAACCCTTATTGTTGATGTATCAATTCCATTGTTAGGTAATATAAACCTTTGATTCGGCTGTGAATCGTTGATAACAAATTTTGTTTCTAAGTATTGACCTTGGTATATTTCAAAAGTACCTCGTGCTTCACCATCCTCTGCAGTGCCTGTAACTTTTTCTGGTAAAGAAAATATGTAATTCACATTTGATACAGTACCGTTTGCAATTACACCAGGTTGAAATGTTATTGTAGATGCGGTAGTAGTTATTCCAGTGACATAATAATCGAGTAAGGTTCTTGCTGCTCTTTTTGATCTTGGAACATATCCTATATTTCTTGCAAGAGANACNACATTTTCTCTAAGTGTNGCACTGTCAATGAATGTCTCATTGACTAACATATTNCTATTATACGCTGTAGTATATGAATTATACGCTAATAAATTTACTATTACTGATAGGTTAGACCCCTCAAAATCCATATCACTGAAATTTGAGTTTTGTCTTAAATAATCTTTTATGGAGGATTTTATATCCTCAAAATTAAGATTAGTGAATTGTTGCAGTGCCATTATAACCTAGTTGGTTCGAGTATAAAATTGACTGATTGGTTGGGTGCATTAAGTCCAACAATATCATAAAATATGGTTGCATCAATTGAGTTCTGATCAGGTGTGGATTTGAATTTCACATCTGTAAGGGTGACTCTTGGTTCAAAGTTTGCGATTACGGTCTCAATTTCTGACTTAATTGGATCAGTGTAATCATCATTCGCAAGTTCAAATAAAGAACCACTTATACGTGTTCCTAGTAAGTCATTAAAAAACACTTCTCCCAGATTAATGCGAACTAGATTTTGAACAGAACGTTTTATTGCATCTTCGTTTTTCAACACAAGAATATCATCCGTCACGGGATGTTTTTTAAAAGATAAAGAAATATCTTTGAATCCTTTTGAAAAAGTCTGTGCTGGCACTAGATATTTGTAGTCTGGGTATATTTATCATTATTTAGAGCAAAAAAAAGACCCTCTATTGAGGGTCGTCTTCATGACCGAGGTATCTAACCTCTATTTCGTCAGGATGTGGGAATCCTTCTTTGTAATAATCCTCTGCTAGTTCCTGTATTTTGTCCTCCATTTCTTCTTCGGTAATTGACTTGAACTCTAGTGACCCTTTGATGTATATGTCATATAATTCCATGTTCGTTATATTGATCATCGGAAGTATCTATATGATTCTTGTTTTCTCGTGACCAACTCTACACTGCGGATCTATCCATATTTCATAACCTGCTTTGATTGCATCAAGACAGAATGAAACGTCTTCACCACACATATCTTGTACCTCACCAGAA
Organism: Chloroflexota bacterium; assembly: GCA_002721875.1. Next base: position 19,998 of record PBLU01000022.1, read on the forward strand.
TCAAATACTTGCATCTGGGGTGCAAACCAAGGATACTTCATCTCTTGATGTTCAAATACACCCTTCTTGATAAGTAACCAACCAAATCCAGAATAATCAACAGTAAATGGTTTACGTCTTTTGACAATACCATCAACCATCTCATGATTCATCACACCACCATTTTCTTTGAAATCATCCTCTTCTAACCAGTGTGCACATGATGTAGTCTTACCATCCTCTGTTGCATACCANCCACCTGCAATATCTTTATCCATTGCAAGCACACGGTAGAAACTTTCATTAGTAAAAACTATATCACTATCAATCCACAATTGATAATCATAGTTTAGTTTGCCATCCCAAGGTAATTGATCAGGTCCTCGTAATACATTTGCACCTAAAACCTTACATCTAGCAAAGTTTACCATAGAACTATAGTCTTGTGCTATTTGTATATTTGCTCCGTTCTGTACCAACTCAAAGCAGAGTGATACGAAATTCTTTAGAAAGATATATGAGACACCTCTGCCTGGTAAACAAAATACAATACTTTTACCTTTGAGAAGTTCCTTTGTCTTTTCAATATCAAAAGCACCTTCTTTCGCAGTAGGTGATTTAGATACCACCTTAAATCCTTTAGCCATAATTACAGTTCAGTCATAATCATTATAACACTTTATATAGCGTCTATCAACTCAATGATTTTATTTGCTATTGCTTTATGTCCTTCTGCACTTGGATGCCCACCATCTAGACCATTTGCATAATAGTTTGGATTATCTCTTGTATGTTTAAATAAATCCATATGCGTCCACACTGGTTTATAATCTTTACACAAACTTCTCCAATATCCTATTTTGTTACGATAGAATTTTTCTGGTCTTCTTAGTGTGGGTTCATAGTGATCTGCTATAATAGACACATATTTTTGACCAATGCTCTTGCAAAACGAATCAAATAAAAATATATTCTTCCACAAATTCTCATTACCTAATACATCATTGTATACTCTTGTATAGTAATATCTCTGTTTCATACTACTTACCCTTTGTGGTGTCCACGATAGAGGATCTCCATTTTCAACATAATACTCTATTCTTGAAGTCACGGTATATTGTATGACAGCTATGTCTGCTTTATTATTCTGAAGGTAATTAATTGAGTTTCTTACAATGCAATCATTACTGATGCCACATTCTGATAAGTTAGTGTGTTGAGATTTATAATGATTAGAGACAAGTGTGCTGAACCTTTCATTATGTCTGTCTTTTAATTCATCTCCCCATGTTATGCTACACCCACTAAAAAACAGTGACATCATACTTTTCCTCAAATAATTTTGCATCTTGAATTGTATTTACCATGGGTTTTCCCTTTATATTCAGAGATGTATTCAATAATACAGGACATCCAGTACGTTCGTACCAGCACTCCAGTATGGGTCTTAGAATACTGTCTGAGTCTTTTGGTACTGTTTGTACCCTAGCAGACCCATCGACGTGTATACAGGCAGGTATCGCCCTTGGTTGCTTACATTTATAAACGTAAGACATATACCTTGATTGTTTAGGCATGTCAAAGTAATCTTGACAGTGCTCTTCAAGTATAGCAGGTGCGAAAGGTCTGAACAAATCTCTTTTCTTGATGTTGTTTACTAAGTCTTTTGTTTCTGCTTGTCTCGGATCCGCCAGAAGACTTCTATTGCCGAGAGCACGAGGACCAAACTCAGCACGACCATTCGCAACCCCCACGACTCTTTTTTCGAGGAGTGCATCAACAACTCTCCTTGGATCACAGAACTTTTGTATATTATATCCTAGGTAGGGACTGAAGGCAACCTTCTTACCATATGCTAGACATGCTGCCCCCAGAGCACCCCCTGCGTCACCAGGACAAGGCATAATCCACATGTTATACATTTCCCTCAATCCAGTGTTTACGACACAGTTGAGAGCAACACCACCCCCATAGCAGATATTCTTACTGTATGTTGATGCTCTTGCAAATATATTGTTGAGTTCTAATTGTAGTATTCTCTCTGCACTCTTTGCGATATCACACTTATCATAGTCACCCAATCTCGCTCCCTTGTGATTATTCTTATGTAACTGCCTTTCTACCACGTTCATATTCACAGGATTACCAAACGCTGCCATACCCATAAAGATATACTCTTCATCTAAAGGACGCAATCCCGCCCACTTTGTGAGTGCTGAGTACCATAAACCTATAGATTGCGGATACCACTGCGACCATCTCTTTTTATATACTGCTTTTCCGTCTTTATATTCCGCAGTCCATATTGATGTAGTATCCCATTCTCCTATACTATCAACCACTACACATGCTGCTTGTTCAAACGGAGAGGTTTGAAACGCTGCTGCTGCATGAGACTTATGATGACTGTGATACTCAGTGGGTTGAAGTGATAGATTCCTAGGTCTATACCATGCCTTCTGACCTGCAAAGAACTGTCTAGTCCTCTTCAACCAAGGTCTCTCATAGAACGCTATCTTACCATCAGTAGAAATCAATAGTGCTGTAGACGCTGCTGTCAGATCAAGATGCTTGTCATGCTTTATCTTTGAGTATCTCTCTGAGTGTGCTGCATAACAAATTTTACCATTGTTGACTACAGCGACTGCTGCGTCATGGAATCCTTCAGCGAATCCAATCATATATTCTTCCCCTTTTTCTCATATCTTTCATTTTTCTCATTGTAACATACTCTTTCGCCAATCGCTCATAATATTTACGTTCGGGGTAATTACCAGGATGTGTAGCAGTTCGTGGTAGACTGTTATTATCAAAACCAAAGAATTCTTTGTAATCGTCTCGATCCATATTAAAATAAATTGGTTCCAAACCTCTTTCTTGAAAATACCATTCAATTCTTCTTAGATTTTTTACGATATTATCAAAGTAATTCCATACTACGCTTTTGTCGATTTTTGATATATCTGAAATATCCTCAGTAGACATTCTTTCTAATACATGTTTATTACTAAATCTTTTTAATTTACTGGCAAGACAATCAATTATATCTTCTTTGTATGGAATGATATTTTTTCTTTTCTTAAATATTTTTAGAACATATTTTTCAAGATCACTTATATCTGACATATTCATATTCATACTACCTATCATTTTTCTACCCATCACATGAAAGGGTTCAATGATTATATCAGCATCTAACAACTCATCCAAACAAGGCAAAATATATTTTGTATTATTCTCCATATATGGATCTAAAAATGAATTTAGATAGTTTCTACATGGTGATACTGGAAAATACTTGAGCAAATCGCAAAAATATTTGTCAGTAAAGAATACTTCAACAGGATCTTTATCTTTCATCAAAGTATCTGGAGGTCTTCTTTCTTCAACACCTCCAAAGTACTTTTTCATCAAATCACCCCCTTTTTCAAGAGTATTAGAAGTAAGTTTGATTCTTAGTCCTAGCATTTCGTCTTCATCGGGATTATTCGATAAAGAATTTACAACCTCTAGGTATTCATGTAATTCTGGACATATTACACCTTTTGATTCTTGACCAAACGTTGTTTTGGTTTTTACAGGTGTTTCTACCTCATTTTTTCCTTTTCTTACAACATAAGACTTCTCTATTCTTACACTGTAGTCATTTGGGTCATGCGTCTGTTTATAAAAGAAATATGGGAACTTATTTTTTACATATGACTTTTTATTGATTTCTATAAGTTGCATCAAGTGCATTTTACCCATATTGGGTATTGCCCAATAATTAATCATCATCCTCGTAAATGTAAGGATCTTGGCGACGCAATTTCCATAATTTATACTCACCTTTGATCCAATTCCAAAGTTTTTTCATTTTTTCAACCATAACTGAGGTATATATCCAAATTCTTTTTGGAAGTTGTTATAAACCCATTCTAACTTATTTCTACCGTATTGTAAATCATTATTTGACAAATCTTGCATATCTGAACTCCACTGATCTCTGAGACCTTTTATTTCTGGTCTTTTTGTTCCTCTCTCTGGAAAATATACATTATCATGCATTTTTTCAATTTTCATGCCTATAAAGTCAGACAATCCACTTGGATCTTCCCATACTTCTTCCATAATAACAGGATACACTTTTTTGAAAGCGGATTTCCAATTATTCAAGTTTTTAATGTAATCTGGCACCAAAAAAGGTTCAGGGCGATCTAATTTTGATTTCCAATAAGAAATACTGTCAGGATACTGCTTTTTTATCATCTGCCACTCAATATGATCTTCAGAACTCATTTTATACTTTTTATACTTCGCTGAAAGATGTGAATATGATCTACGCACAGGATCCCTCCAAATCATCGTAACTCTTACATCAAATTCTTCTTCTAATGCAGGTGCTATCTCTTTGAGGAAGTAATCTGGTAGATCACCGTTGCTATTTGAGAAATCACAAACACCTCTATGACTATCCTTTACTTTACTCTTCATATACTGAATATACCATAGCAATGTGGTATTTTTTCTTATAAAATCAAACTTTCTATGTTTTTGTTTATTGTGCCATATGCTTTTCGCTAAAACTGGATTATATTTACTCTCATACAAGTAGTGTAACATATGAGGTTCTGTAATCGATTTATCACCTGATAAATTATGATGAACATAACCCACTTTATCAAAAGTGTAGCATAATGGTTTTGTGGCAGACCAACCAACACCTGCGTTTATGTGAAGAATCGGTTTGGTCATAATATTTTTAATTTCAGGTATATATAAATTTATGAAGGTAAGAACTCCTCTTATAATTGGTGCAGGGACTGGTTGGTGTGCTACAAGTCCGCTTTTTATGACTTTGCAGTGCTTCCACAAGTGTGCTCATGTTGGTTTACAAAAAGAGGATCATCTTTTATACCATGTATACACTGATGATGCTTGGAAGTGGAGAAAACCCAGTTATGAGAAAGTTATAAGATCTTCTATGAGTCCAGTTTCTAAAGAGGAGTGGGGAAGACAGTGTAAATATGCTTTTCATCAAAATCTTGACGAAATTCATGAATTATTCCAAAAACCGACGTTAGAAACTTATATTAAGTATTATACAAGACATTATCAGAGAGTAAAACACGAATATCAGTATGTTGCTGATTTTTCTAACAGTAATTCTGAATTACCAGTTAGTTTTTTACAAGAAATCGCACCAGAACTCAAAAAACACTTTGATATCAAGGTTTTAATAATTTTTAGAGATCCAGTTCGCAGATCGTACAGCGAAATGTCTGCAATCTACCAAAAATTCAAAAATATTCGTGAAAAATACCCAACATCTAAAGATTATTGGAGAAGTTATCTTAAGATGAAATATTATAGCATGAATTTCGAGTATGTCAAGAGGATAAAGTATTATAAGTCGGTTTTTAGTACGTTACCCATCGTTTCTGAGGATCTTTGGGGTGGAAAAAACGATTCTTTAGCAAAACTTAGTAATTTTTTACAATATGACATCAAAAAACTATGGCCAAATTGCTATTATCCTGAAATGGGAACAAAAACACCTGTTCTTGAAAGAAAATGGAATCTTAGTGACCAGTGGGGATCTGATTTAGAGGATTTAACTGATGAAGACTTGAGTTTTGGTCGAAAATACCTTGAAAAATACTATGATGAGTGGTATAATGAGTTTGGAACAACTCCTTGGGGGTGATGATTGAGCAAAATATCACTCCTAGACACCCAAAAATGCTACTAATAGCTGGATGGCGTTGGGCAGCGACCTCGCCATTGATCTATACTCTACAAAGATACTCAAAATATGCACATTTTGGTTATACAAAGCGGTTCACATCTAGTTTAAATACCGATATCTACGAACGTGTATGCAATAATACATGGGAAAACTATAAAAGTTATGAACCATCCAGTCATCGAATGAATCTCACTGTTGATCTTGAGCCTCTTCATGATTTTTCTACCACACATTTTACTCGACTCATGGCAGGTGACCATACTATATCAAAGCAAATTGATTTTTTTCATGCACTTCATGATCATGTCCTTACTAAAGGTTATAAGTCTGTGGGTATCATGTTGACAGATGAACAAAAATATAGTGAATTACTCATGTCTGAGTTTGATATCAAGGTTCTTTGGATTGCAAGAGATCCTGTTCGTCGTGCCTTTTCAGAATTTCTTCACCACTCTAAAATAAATTGCGATTTCTATCGTTTAAACGAAAAAATGTGCTTATTCTTTCGTTTTCATGTTATTGATTATATAAAAAAGATCAATAAATTAAATAAAAAATTTGGTGAGGATAAAACTCATATAGTTGTTATGGAAGAACTATGGGAAGGAGATGGCACTGCTAAAAAAGAACTTTCAGAGTTCTTAGACCACCCTATTACAGACCTTTGGAAAAACCTTTACTGTCCTGATAGAGGACACCATGTAAAATACGACAAAGATGTCCCTTGTCAAGCATATGGACAAGACTTATTTGAACTTACACCTGATTTATACAATAATATAAAAAAACAATATCAACATATCTACGATGATTGGGAGAATCATTTTGGTTCTCTTCCTCTACATTGGGGACAACCAGTAGCGTATTCATGAAACCAAAAATGCTGATATGGGGTGGGTTTGGTTGGTGTGCAAGTTCTCCTCTCGTATACACACTTCAAAGAAATGCGAAGTATGCTCATTTTGGTTATACAAAAGTATGGAACTATTTTAAAGAAGAAAATAAAGGTATGTTGGATTTTTACCAAGTTTTTGATGGAACTTGGGAAAACTATAAGAGTCATGAAGAACCATCTCATCGATTGAATCTTACAGTTGATCTTGAACCTCTTCGTGATTTCTCTCTTTCACACCTTAAAAAACTTATGGAGAGTGAAAGGACAGAAAAAAACTTGATAGATTTTTATCACGCACTTTATGATCATGTTATTACTAAAGGTTATAAGTCTGTAGGTGATTATAACTACCGTAGTAATTGTGTCAAAGGTGATGAAAAAAAATATAACGAATTACTCATGTCTGAGTTTGATATTAAGGTTCTTGCAATTGTAAGAGATCCTATTCGTCGTACTTTTTCACGCTATCTTAATAAAAAGCGTATGGCAGAAACTGAAAATCTGCTTCTCAGTAATCTTAATTGGAAGGGAACTACGATGAAGATTACTGATTATACGAAGAAGATAAATGCACTCTATGAAACATTTGGTAGAGATAGAACTCATGTTACTGTCATGGAAGAACTATGGGAAGGAGATGGTACTGCCAAGAAAGAACTCTCACAGTTCCTAGACCACCCGATTACAAATCTGTGGAAAAACCTTTATGCTCCAGACAGAGGTCACCTTGTAGAGTATGATAAGGATGTACCCTGTCAGGCATATGGACAGAACTTAGCAGAACTTACACCTGAGATGTATTATCAGTATCGTAAGGAGAATGATCACATATATCAAGCATGGAAACAGGAATTTGGATCACTTCCTTTACATTGGGGAGAACCAATTGAATATAGTTGACAAGTATATGAAGAGGTGTTATACTATATTTGTTGGACGCAACATGGGAGTGACTGAATAAACTTACTGGCAACTGCTGGTTAAGGTGATGAGACACAGGTGGTGCTGCTACGA
>PBLU01000023.1 GCA_002721875.1 Chloroflexota bacterium
ATTCCTGTAAATTTAACTAAGTCATGATCCATATAGATAATGATTATATTAGATATTTAGAAACTAAGAAATGATTATGAAAACACTTAACTAAGAATAAATAAAAATAGTTATCTTGGGAGATTGATTATAATAGTGAAACTTTGAAATTATTTTCTAATGATCAAGATTATAAACTAGATTAAAAGTGGATTTTTATTTCTTACCCTTAGATTTATTTACCTTTATAGCTCTTCCCTCTACTTCTGATCCGTCTAGAGAACTTATAGCACTTTCAGCTGAGTCATCATCCATTTCAACAAAACCAAAACCCTTAGATCGGTTTGTATCTCTGTCTGTAATAACTTTTGCACTTATTACGTCACCATGTTCAGAGAATAGATTTTTTAATCCATCGTCATCTATACTCCAAGGTAAATTACCAACATATATATCCATTAAAAATCCTTTGAATTTTTTTGTTTACTTATTATATTAAAACATTAATTTCGATTTTTTTTTAACTTAGTTTTCTACAGATAATGATTCTTAATGGTTAGTTAACAAAAAATATTAATTGTAAAATTAAGTTATGGAACAAAAAAACCCACTAATATTGATAGGCATTCTTGTTCTCTCTGGAACGATAATAATGGCTATGGTCCATTTTATTTTTTAGCTTTTTCTTCTGTTTTACCTAGCTCTAGAACTGTAAATATACCGCCAACAAAAAATATTAATACAACAATAAAAGCTAGTATGACTATTAATTCTGAAGACATTAGCTCTTTGTAACCTGCAAAAGTGTTGCAAATGCTAATATGGATGGTACCCATATTCCTACAAAAATAGCTTCCATTTCATTACCGTCAGTAAAAAACCAAAAATAAACTGAGACTAAAAATGGAACTATTGCTGCTGCAAGCATCAAATAAAAAAATGATTTATTTTTCAAAGATTTTCCCCTCTTTTAAATATATCTTTTAAAATATTACACCATTTATGGAATTGAATCTAAGTAATTAATTATTTGTTTAAATAATTATTGAAAATATATAACACTATAATCACTTAAGTATTACTTATATCATAAGAATAATAAACTTATAAAAAATAACTATTTAGAAAGCATTACTCTACCAATTAGGATGCTCCAAATAGAGTATATTATGAAGCATAAACCCGCTATTGCTTGCAAAGTGTTAGATTGGTCAGGAGCAAAGGCTCCAATAAATGCTAAAACAAAAACTACAATAGCTGCTATTCCTGCAAAATAAGTTATATTTTTATTTATTTCATCTCTTGTTGATGCAGCTAATGCCAAAAATAATCCTCCTACTCCAAAACTAAAGAGTGAAGTAGTGTTAATTGCAGATGATAAAGCAAGCATATCAGTTGAATTTAACACTTCAGATGCTGTTGAAATAGCAATAGCATTAGCTATTACCCAACCAAAAACTGCCACGAAGAAAAATGGAATAGCAACTCTTCCAATTCCAAAACCATTACCATCTTGCATACTTTGAATATAATACATTTGTCCAGATAATAAACTTATTAATCCAATTGTAATTAGAAATGCAGTAATAATTCCTAATTCTGAATTTTCGACAAGTATATTCATTCCTTGAGCAAAATCAAGTGCTTCAGGCGAACCTCCGATACCAAGAACACCACCCGGTTGAAGGAAAAAGCAAATTAATGCAATTATTGGCCCAAAAATTAAACAGTAACCAGCAGACTTAGCCGCAGAAATTTTTCCCATAATATACTCCTTATTCTTTAGTTAACTTATATCCAATATATAAATTGAATAAATTTGACACAAGAAATGCCAATACAACAGGAATGAATATTCCCCAAATGGTACTGGGATCATTTGCATCAGAAATAAAAATAACTTGAACTACTATTACAATAGCTGCAATTGCATTTATGATTGCAGTTCCTAAACATATCAGGTTGTTGTATCCTGGGACTTTAGATAGCGCATGAGCTATTAGTCCCCCACCTGCAAATGCAATAGGTGTAAAAATCATCCACATACCAAATTGCAAAGATGATAAACTGAACTGATTCGCATTAGGTGTTTCACCTGTGTAGTTTAGAGCTACATCGACTGATCCTGCAGTTATAAAACCTAAAGTACCTATTAGAAATAAAATACTACCCATTCTAATAGAGTTTGATTCAATCTTACTTCTTACAAATTCATTAACTATTATTACAAATACATAAGCAATTATTGCATTAGTAAAAACTTGAATATAGGTTGTTAGGCCATACCACCAGTCATCTAATGAATTGTTATCAGATACAAATACTTCCCAAACATTTGAGGCCGAAGAAGTATCAGGAGCTTGGGCTAAAAATTGAATAACAAAGAAGATTGTACTAATAACTCCAGCTGAAAAAAGTGCTAATCCACCAAACTTAGTAGAAGACATAATAGTTCCTTTCTTATTTCTTGAAAGCTTAAGTGTTTCATTAATGTGAAATTATATTTCATTGAAAAAAAATTTTCAATAAGATTTGAAAATTACAACTTATCTGGCCAATCAACAGTAACTGCATCTACTCCCATACTTAATAATTCCCAAACTTCATCTGGTTTCTTGAATCCATAACTACTAACAAAATAATTATCTAATAAAGTCATATTTTCCTTATTTAAGGATTTATAGTATGGAAAAATTCCATCAAGACTCAAACTAGAAGCAAAGTTGAGAATATCTTGATTAATTTCCTTTACCAAATACCCTATGAATATATCATTAGAAATCTCTCTCAATCTCATTAACTGATCAGCATGAAATGAGCAAAAAATTATTCCAGGCTCATCTTTTTTTGACTTATATATCTTTTCTTTCCAATATTGATTAGAGTGAATAATTTTGAAAACTTTTTCAACTAAAAATTTATCTTTACCCTTAATTTCAATTACTAAATTAACAGATTTATACCTCATAAGAATATTTCTAAGAGATGGAATTTTTGAATGAGAAAATTCTTTTGAAAACCAAGATCCAAAATCTAATTGTTGTAATTCTTCCAAAGTCATAGAATTAACTTTTCCTGCTCCATTACTAGTTCTATCAACAGAATCGTCATGAACTACTACGACTTCATTATCTTTTGATAAATGAACATCAAATTCTATATGAGTTACTCCAGATAAAATTGCTAAATCAAATGACTCTAAAGTATTTTCCGGAGCTTTACTTGATAATCCTCTGTGAGCAACAATATATTTCATTTTTTTCCCTAGATAAAAGTTTTGGTATACGTGGTATATTATTTCTTAATGTTTAATAATATATTTAAGATTTATATAATTATAATTTCAATACTTATTGTAATAATAAGTATTTATTCTTCGACTATACTTAGTATAGATTATTTTGATACGGATAAAACCAAACCCCAAGAATCTAATTCTCAAATGAGAAGATTTCATGAGCCTTCATCTGAAATAAGACAGGGAGAATTAGAATTAGAGAAAGAATTTATTAGTGATGAAATAACTAAGGAAATATCTAAAATAGATTCAATGATTGAAAATTTAGAATCTAAAAATTATGATTCGGTTCTTGAGGAACTAAAAATACAAAAAACTCAACTTGAGTCAAACTTAAATCTTGATCTTAAGAGAATAGACCTAGAAATCTTAAGAAACAGAATTGAATCTAGAACGGACTAGATTATTTTGATCTTACTTTCAAATAAATTACCATTAATGAGATTATAATTATAGATATTGGTAAGATAACGATCTCCCAACCAATATCAGTGAAAATAACTAAGTAAATAGTAATTAAAAAAGAAGAAAATAAGCTTATGAATAAATTAAGTTTAAATAAATTCATATCTATTCCTATAAATTATAGTTCTTAATTTCTATATTGCTTAGATCTCTCATAACTTTTATATATTCACTCTTAGAATACTTTGGATGATGACTAGAAATAATTTTTTTTGCTAAATTTGCTCCGTCTGAAAGTAAATCAATCACAGTATGAGCCATCATTTTACCAGCTTCTATTACACTCAAATTATAGTCCTTTATGATAAAACCAGAGGTATGAGCTGAAGCCTCTGTAGCTCCTCCAACATAGGGATGAATAACAGGCATCAAATGTGCGAGGTCTCCCATATCCGTCGAACCACCGCTATGACCTAATTCAATACTTTGGTTTTTAGATGCTTCTAGATTTTTTTTATAAATGTTTGTTAAGTTTTTATCATGAGATAGTGGAAAATAACCTGGTAAAGTAGTAATCTTAACCTCAGCTCCAACAGCCATAGCACCTGCTCTTAGTGCATTATCTACTTTCAAGTTGGCATTTATAATTGAATCGATTGAAGCTCCTCTAACAAATGTTTCCATTGTAACTATCTCTGGTACTTGGTTAACAACAAAGCCCCCTTTAGTAATTATAGGATGAACTCTAACGTGGTCATCATCAACAAAGGTTTCTCTATTTGCATGGATACCCATCAAAGCTAAATTAGCAGCATTTAAAGCATTTATTCCTAAATGAGGATCGCCTCCAGCATGTGATGATTTTCCATGAAATTCAATAAATTTTGCTATTAGACCATTACCTGTACCTCCGTATCCAAAGCCTGAAAAATTTCCTTTTGCATGAGTCATCATAGATATATCGATATCATCAAATTGTCCCAATTTTACAAATTCTTGCTTGCCACCTAAAAATTCAAATTTACCTTTATCTCTTTCACTACTCCTCCACTCAATTTCAACATATTCCTCAGCAGGTACAGCTATAAAAGTTATTGATCCTGATAAATTATCAAGAACTTCTTTGTTATTTAGACCAATTAAGCTTGCTAGCATATTTCCTAACTGAATATGATGACCACAGGCATGGGCAGCACTAGTTTTTTTATCTTCATAAGGATGTCCGGGTACAGGTAATCCATCTAATTCCCCTATAACAGCCACATTAGGACCAGGGTTTGCTCCGTCAATTCTTGTAGATAACCCAGTTACAGCAATTTTATCTTTAATTGATAAATTCATAGTTTGGAATGCTTGCTTTACGCTTTTGCTGGTCTTGAATTCTTTGTAACCTGTTTCTGGATTAGAAAGAACTTCTTTGGATAATTTAATAGGCAAATCTTTATTTGAATCAATAAAATTTGTAACAAATAATTTTAAGTCTTCTCTAGATAGCATCCATACCTCACTTTTTCTTCTTTATAAGAGTGAATAATTTTTCCATTATATTTAAGATTAGACTCTCCTTAATTTTTTGGAAAGTGAAAGCCCAATAATAATCACAGGATAAACTGACACTGCACTTATAATTATAGCTATCTTAGCATTAGTAATATCAGATATAACTCCTCCTACAAACCAACCTATAAAAAATATTGATAACACGAGAGAGAAAAGACCCATAATTTTATTCCTATCAAATTTTTCAGTCTGATCTTGAAAAATTAGAGTAGCAGCAACCATCCAATATGCTCCACTAATACCCATTAAAAATAGACATAAAAGTGAAAAAATATAATTTTCAGAAAAAGCAAATAGTAATTGACCTATATCCCACCCTAAGCTAGATATAATCCAAATTGTAATTCTACTTCTAAATACTCCTGTAAAAATCGATAACATCGAACCAAAAAACATTCCCGCTCCTACAGAGGCATTCATAATTCCAAAACCAGTTGCTCCAACATCAAGGATATTGGCATATTTAGGTAAAACTACAAATAAAGTAACTCCAAAAATTGATTGAAATGCTGCAATTATAACTGCCCAAAATATTACTGGTTTATTCTTAAGAATATCTTGGTAAGAATCATAATTAATATAATTATTCTTTCTTTTTTCCTGAAGATCTTTAGGATGAAAATTTACTAAAATTATACTAAAAACTAAGTAGATTGAAGCAAAAACTATAACATAATTTATTGAAAATGATGTAATAAGATATGCAAAAATTATAGGATTCATCATTTCTCCAAAAAAAATAATTAAGTAATAATAAGAATTTATTTTTGAAAGATTTTTTTTAGTATTGGTGTTAACTAAAATCGTCTGAAAAACTGTTTGCCATATTCCAGGTATAGCTCCAAAAGTTACACTTAATATCAAGAGAATATAAATATTATCATAGTCAATAAATATCATAAAAATTAATGCTAAGAAAAATAATAAATAGGAAATAAATAATATTTTATTTATATTATATTTTTCTGATAAAAATGAACCCAAGAAACTTGTAATAAAAATTGGACTAGAGCCAGCTCCAAGGACTATACCTACCCATATATCTTTTTGAGTGATTTCAAATGCTAACCAACTAAATATTAAAGCCCTAATATGCACAGAATATTGTGCAAATGATCGCGAAAATATTAATGATTGAAAACTTTTTGATAAAAAAAAAGAATTATTTTTAAGATAACTAATCAAAGAAATTTTCCTAACATAAAACAGAAATCCTCAAGTATGATACTGAGGGGTAAAATCTTGAGGATTAATTACATATTATTATTTCCCAAATATTCAGTCAAAACTCCTGTCTTGATATATCATACTTATATAATAAACCAAAACAAAAAAATGCTAAACCAAGAATCTTTACAACAACTAAAAGAAAGAAAAAAAATTAAATCAGCTCTTACTTATGAGCTTGAACCAATCGATGCTAGGAATCAATTTAACAAATCAAAATTATTTTTCCCCACTGAAAATATTAGTATTAAGAGTATTGAAAATAAAAATATCAATGTGAATGGTACTAAAATAAATATCAGAATTTTTTCTGATATAGAGAATTCATTACAACCTCTTCTGGTAAACTTTCATGGTGGTGGATGGGTGTTAGGTGATTTAGAGGCAGACGATTCAATGTGTAGAAAATTAGCAAAATTAACTGGATACAAAATTATTTCTGTTGATTATCGATTAGCACCTGAGAATAAATTTCCTATCCCCTTACAAGATTGCTACAAATCATTAATTTATTTTTATGAAAATAGTAATGAATTTAACATTGATAAGAATAATATCTCTATTTGTGGTACATCAGCTGGTGGAAATCTTGCTGGAGCTGTCTCATTATTATGTAGAGAAACGAAAAAGGAAATAATTAAGTCTCAAGTTTTGTTTTGCCCTGTGACTAATAATAACTTTGAGTCTGAATCATATAAAGAGTTTGAGGAAGGCTATGGTTTAGATAAAAAAACTATGAAATGGTTTTGGGATCACTATATTGATGATGAAATAAATAGATTTTCAGCCTTAAACAAAGATACTGAAAATACAGATCTACCAAAAACTTTTATAGCTATAGCTGAATGTGATGTATTGAAATCAGAAGCATTAGAGTATTACGATCAAATTAAAGAAAAAGTTCATACAGAAATGAAAATTTATGATGGTGCTTTACACGGCTTCAACACAGAAATTGGAAATATCACAAATGCAGAATTATGCATGAAAGATATCCAGAAGTTCTTAACTAACTAATTGCAAAACCTTGATAGTTATTATTAGAAATCTCTTTACATTTATTTCTGTATATATCTTGGCCACCTATATATGGCATGAAAACTCTTTTTTTACCCGGAACATTTGCACCTACATACCAAGAATTGCAAGAATACCTTAGAGTATTACTCGCCACATCCTCAACATGATTCATCCAATCATTTTCAGCTGATATAGTAGCTTCTATTTGATTATTTTTGGAAGTAGTTAATTTATCAATACAATCATATATCCATTCAACATGTTGTTCAATTGCAACCATCATATTAGTAAGAACTGATGGACTTCCTGGTCCTGTAATTGTAAAAAGGTTAGGAAACCCATTAATTGACAATCCTAAATAGGATCTAGGACCATCAATCCATTTTTCAGACAATTTAATATTATCTTTTCCAGTAATATCAATGGATAATAATGCTCCAGTCATTGCGTCAAATCCAGTAGCAAAAATTATCACATCAAACTTAAATTCTTTTTCTTTGGTTGAAATACCAGTTTTAGTTATTGAAGTAATAGGATCAACGTTTATATCTAATAGTTCAACATTCTTTCGGTTATATGTTTCAAAATAATTTGTATCTGCACATAATCTTTTGCAACCAATAGTATTTTTTGGTGATAAAAGATTCGCAGTTTTGGGATCTTTTACAATTTCATGAATCTTCAGCCTTACGAATTCAGCTGCAAGGTCATTAGCTTCTTGTTCAACTGCAACATCAGTAAATCCAGAAAGAAAAACTTCTTGCCCTCCAATTTGCCATCTTTTATTTAATTCATTTATTCTTTCTTCTTCTGAAAGATCTAGTAGTTTCTTTTCATCGTATTGATTATAGCTGATTCCAGCCCTCGTATATCTAGCTTTATTCCTTATATCTGAATAACTAGATTTGGCTCTAATAATTTCCTTCTCTGTTAGTGCCCTATTTTTTGCTGGAATAGAATAATTCGGAGTTCTTTGAAAAACTTTTAATTCTTTTGCCTGTTTAGCAATAACAGGAATTGATTGTACTGCTGAAGAGCCTGTTCCTATTATCGCAACTTTTTTATTGGTAAAATCAACTCCATTATGTGGCCATTTTCCAGTTAAGTACCAATCACCTTCAAAAGAATCTAATCCATCAAAGTCTGGATCCTTGATGGAAGAAAGTGTTCCAGTAGCCATTACACAAAAGCTTGCAGTAAATTTTTGGTTTGAGTCAGTAATTATTTCCCATTTCTTTGAATTTTCATCATATCTTGCTGAATCAACACTAAGGTCAAAATTGATATCTTTACGCAAATTAAATCTATCAGCCACATGTCCAGCATAACTTAAAATTTCTGTTTGATCAGAGTATCTATTTGACCATACCCAATCTTGTTGGAGTTCTTCAGAAAATGAATAGCTATATTCTATACTTTCAATATCACATCTTGCTCCTGGATATCTATTCCAATACCATGTTCCTCCAACATCTGACGCTCTTTCAATGATTTCAACTTTCAAATTCAGTCGACGTAATTTATAAAGCATATACATACCTGCAAAACCTGCACCAACAATAACTACATCTAATTTCTTATTTTCTATTTTTTTCATTTTTCTATAAAGTTTATTTTATTATTATCCAAAAAATAACTCATCAAATACTAGACTCTATCTCTAGCATCAATCTTTATTTCTCCTGACACAAACCCTTCTTCATTAACTTTCAAAGCTCTTGAATACTTAGGTGATACTGTGCAAGCATGACCAGGTTGAGCCAAAACATAATCTCCAAATGATAAAGATTCTCCATTTAACTTTATAATTCCATGCTCTTCGTTTTGAAAAATTAACTTACAATTGGGTTTATCAACAAGATTAAATCTATTTTCAGTAATAGGATCAGATGAAATAGCTTTTGCACCTATATCCACAGTTACTGTGTCATTATCTTTATTTTCATCAATTACTTGACCTATTACAACTCCAGCTATTATAAAATCTAATTCTTTTTGCTTGATATTTGATGCATCCCAATATATCCATGTACCAGGAGATAACTTAATATCTTTTTCTTCTATATAAAAATGAAATGACCAAGAACCTCCAACTATAATTTCAAGATTATTAAGATAATAAGTTTCTTTCAACTTTTTTTCCAAAATTCTAATTTCATCCAAAGTTTTTTTAGATTCAATTTTTCTTTCTTCGATATCGGTTTTTCCATGCATATGACCATCATAAGCATGAATACCTAGAATATTAATATTTTCGGTACCAAAGATTTGAAGTAAGAATTCATCAATATTGTCAATTAATACACCTGTTCGATTCATTCCAGTATCTAAATCAATATAAACTCCATACAAACCTTTGATATTTTTCAGTAAATTAATATGATAAATATTAGAAGCAATTGTTGAGAATTTTGTTTTAGGAAATTTATTGATGATTTTTTGAAATCTTTCAATTTTCTTTAAGGATGAAATTGGATATGCTAATATCAATTCTTCTGGTTCACAATCAGCTAAAACCTCCAGCTCATTAAGCGTAGAGGTTTTATGCCTAGTAATTCCATTCTTAATTAACTTATCCAAGATATATTTTGACTTATGAGTCTTTGCATGAGGGACAAGTCTTTTTTTATCTCCAATCATTGAAATTATTGTATCTATATTTGATTCTACTTTAGACTCAAATATTAGAAATTCGGGAGTTTCGATTTCAGAAATATCACTTAATTTATAGTCATTGAACATAATTATTATAAAGTGTATATAAACAGTATACTATCAAGGTATTTAGTTTACATAAAAAACATATCAAAATTGAAGTTTATTTTTTCATAAATTTTCATAAGGTTATCTAATAAGTGTTTAATAATGAATTCAACTTAATAGCTCATCGAGGGTATTCAGAGAAATCTCCGGAAAATACTATAAATTCTTTTGATCTAGCTTTAGAAAAAGGGTTTTATAATTTTGAATTTGATGTTCAACTTACTAAAGATAAAATACCTATAGTTATTCATGATGATAATTTAGTAAGAACATCAGGTAGAAAGGGTGTGATTTCTAATATGAATTATTCTGAATTAAGACACATAGAAGTAAAAAATAAATTTAATACCCATGGAAGTTTCTATATACCCAAACTTGATGAAGTATTAATAAGATATAAAAATAAAGCTCATTTACATCTTGAATTAAAATCAAGAGATCAGGACTTATCACAAATTGTCTATAATTACTTGGAAAAATATAATTGGCTGCATTCTGAAAAAAAAATATTTGAAATTGGAGGCATAACAATTAGTAGTTTTTATATCGAGCAAATCATACGATTTAATTTTTTTTGTATAAATGAAAATACTTCTTGGCTAATCGATCGAATTACACCAAATGATTTGATTATATGTAGTAAAAATAAAATTGATATGATTTGTCCAAAAGCTTCAAATAGTGAATATAATATGGTTTCAGAAGCTTATGAAAAAAATATTTCTGTAAGGAACTGGGGTATAAAAGATGAAAAAGATTTAATAAATGCTTATAATTCAGGAAGTAAAGGAACTACTATAGATTGGCCCACTAGAGGAAAGGAAGTAATTTTAAAATATGAAAATAACAAAATTAGTAATTAGAAACTTATCTGGTCATTTTGAATCTGATGGAGAATTCTGGGAAGAAAGACTAGTTAGGCCCATCGATATATATCCTGAATATGAAATTGAAAAACACGAAAATTGGTCTCTTCAAAAAAATAAAAATGTTTCTACAAACTCCATATTTGTGGAGATTCATACTGACAAAGATATTTATGGTACAGCTGGTCCTATAGATTCTTTACAGGCTGACGTTATAGAAAAATCTCTGTCCAAAATTATCTTAGGTAAGGATCCTTTAGCAATAGAGTTATTGTGGGATCAAATGCATAGGATTAATGTTCATGGTCGACAAGGAATAACAATGATGGCAATTAGTGCTATAGATTGTGCTTTATGGGACTTGAAAGGAAAATTTTATGAAACTCCAGTTTTTAAGATTTTAGGTGGTCCAACTAGAAAAGAAGTTCCTGCATACGCATCTATGCTCGGTTTTAATGTTACTGATATGGGTTTAGTAAAAGAACGTTCAAAGTATTTTAAAGATCAAGGATATACTGCACAAAAATGGTTTTTTAGATATGGACCAATGTCAGGAAATGAGGGATTGAAAAAAAATATTGAGATGGTAAAAACTCTAAGAGAAACACTTGGTGACAGTTATGAAATAATGTTAGATTGTTGGCAGTCTATGGATTATAAGTATGTTGTACAACTTGCAAAAAATATAGAAGAATTCAGACCATATTGGCTAGAAGAAACAGTTATGAATGACAGAGTTGAAATTTATAAAAAAATTAAAGACAAAATTTCTATTCCTCTTTCAGGAGCAGAACATGATTATACAAGATGGGGAATGCTTAGATTTATAGAGAAAAACGCTCTAGATTTTCTTCAACCAGATATTTACTGGGCAGGTGGTTTATCTGAAGTTATAAAAATATCCAGCTTAGCAACTACTTATGATCTAATAACAATTCCACATGGTCATTCATCAAATGCTTCTTTACATTTTTCCTTGTCTCAAGTTCCAATACATACTCCCTACCAAGAGTTCTTAATAAAATGGAATAAAATACATCAGCATTTTTTGAAAACCCCTGAAACTCCTGATAAAGGAAAATTTTATGAAACTGATATAGTTGGATTAGGGATGGAATTGGATATCAACAAAATAGAAAAAGAAGAAAAAATAGAAATAAAATAATCTAAATAAATAAACTATTTTTTATAAATATTTTCCATTTCATAAGCATCCAAAGATAAGATTTTTGAGCTAGATCCTTGAGATATTACTGACACACCAACACTATCTTTTCTTGTAGGATATAATCTTGAGGCTATACATTGTCTTTCATTTATAAAAACTTCCACTACACTTTTATCAACAAAAATTGTTAGTTTTAGATTCTCTTTTTCAGATAAATAAAATGGAGCAACCTCAGGAGGTCGAGATATAACTTCTTTATCTTGACTTGAATATGAGGTATCTAGAGAAATTATACTGTAGGAAGCTTCTAGTCTTTTTTTGAGATCCCATCCATCATACTTATCCCAATCTCTAAAACCTCTATTTTTATAAAATGATATTCTAGTGAATTCCTCACTATTTTCAGATCTTAATACTCGTATTTCAAACATCGATGCATCACTAACTAGTACATCTAGTTTAATTTCAATTGAGTTCCCCCTAATCTTTTCGAAAACTTTTTCCTGATTTGGTAAAATTTCTATATTCTTGAGAGAAATATGATTTTTTCTCAAAGATTCAATATCTCCAGCTGGTTTTATAGTCAAGACATCTCTATTGATAGCATCTTTACCAGCTATACCTATTTCTCTAGGAAGTGTCATAAGTTGATCCCATCCATAAGTATTTTTTGAATGATTCATATTAAAAATAACTATATTTTTACCATTTTTACACGGAGTAGCTGAGGGTGCATGAACACCTCCCGGATGGGCTGCACCAAAATTAAATTCATGGTGAGAGGTTACTATAAATTTATCTCTATCTTTATCATAATCACCGAGTAATGCTTGCCCTCCACTCATATGACTGAAGAAATAAAGAATATATCTGTCTTCTAGAGGCCAAAAATATGGACAGGCCCCATCATCTCCAATTTTAGTAAAATTATCTCCTTCAATAAATGGATGTAGATATTCCCAATTTATAAGATCTTCAGACTTAAATAAAAAATTAGCCATCCTTCTTCTGCCTGATGACA
This sequence comes from Chloroflexota bacterium, assembly GCA_002721875.1. The sequence continues at coordinate 13,308 of PBLU01000023.1, forward strand.
AATGTGGTAATGTTCCACCAGACAGAGAATAATAATAATTATCCTTTTTCCAAATACATGGATCAAATACTCTATAAGGAAGGTTAGAACCATCTTCACTTTGAATATCTATAACTGGCCTATTATCATTTATTTTTTCCCAATTTAGCAGTAAATCATCATTAGAAATAGCTATCATATTTCCAACTTTAGTACCGTGATAAATTGCTATAACTTTTTTGTCTTCCACATATGTTGCTCCTGAGAAACATGCCTCTTCTGGATTAGGATAAATCGCATATGGCAAATCTTCCCAATGAACTAAATCTTTACTATAAGCATGACCCCAATGTTGTCTAGTGTCTTCAGGAGGATAAGCCTGATAGAAAAGGTGCCAATATCCTTTCCAAAAACACAAACCATTAGGATCATTAAGTGTGTTTTCTGGATTAACATAATGAAAATTAGGCCTAAAAGGATCGTCCTTGTAGATATTTCTACTAGCATTGAGCCTTTTTATTATTTCATCTTTTTCTAAAGCTTTAATTTGATCAGACAATATACTTGGGTAGCTATATTTAGGAACCTTAGATTCTCTATCGGGATAAATTTGCATTTGATTTATAGTAATTTTTCTATTTCTAAAAGGTTTTCTTCAGAAGGTTCAAAACCAACTCCGAGTGAGTTTACAACCTGCGTAACTTTGTCGCAAAAAGGTGTAGAAACATTATTTTTTTTACCAACTTGACTGACAAAACCTGTAAGATAATCAATCTCTGTTCTTCTCTTTTTTAGTACATCTTGACCAAAAGAAGGTCTACTAGATGAACCTGCTTGCCTTGCCTGTTCTAACATTTGACTTTTTATTTCTTCAATTTTTTTACCACCTTTAGCAGCTTCTACAAAATCATCTGGATCTAATCCTACAATCTTACCCAATTTATATCCTTCAGATTTAGCAACCACTACTACCTCAGCTGCGACTTTTATGGCAATATCTTGAGTAATAGTCTTTGACCTAACATCAGCAGTACCCCAACCGGTTAATCCAGCCAAGGGATTAACCATACAATTTATCATTAATTTTGACCATCTCTCAGAAATCAATTCTTCAGTATATTCAGAAATACCAACTGCTTGCATCATATCTACAAATTCCTTCAGTCTATTGGATAACCCACCGCTTAATTCACCTATTTTATACGCAACATCTGATCTACTATCTGTTCTCCAAGCTTTTCCAGGTTCTGTTGCCATTGCACTAATCAAAATAACGCATCCTAGAGTTTTTTCTTTTCCAACAATTTCTGCTACTTTTAAGTCATTTATTCCATTCTGAAAATCAACAAAGTAGCCTTCATTCTTTACGTAATTTTTTAAAGCATGAGTTACCCATTCAGTGTCATATGATTTTACTGATATTATTCCAATATCAAATTTTTCTTTAGTTTCTTGGAGCATGTTAAGATGAATAGCATTGGGCTTACAGATGTGAACTTCATCTTGATTTGTTACTTCTAAACCATTTTTTTGAATCTCAGTTATGTGTTCATGCCAAGTATCTATTAAGGTTACATCGTGACCATCTTTAGACAGCATTCCCCCAACAACTCCACCAATACCACCTGCTCCAAATACTGCTATTCTTTTCTTTTCATGCATATTTATTTCCTTAGTTAAATTATTAAAATTTTATTTGATAATAATATAACTCTAAAATAAATGACAATAGAAAAATTTATAATATTTGGCTTAAGAATAATTTAGTACGATCTTCTTGAGGATTTTCAAAAAAATGTTCTGGGGTTCCTGATTCTACTATAAGACCTTCATCAAAAAAAAGAAATCTATCAGCTACCTCTTTAGCAAATCCCATTTCGTGAGTTACACAAATCATAGTCATACCTGATTGCGCTAACTCAGTCATAACATCCAAAACTTCCTTTATCATTTCAGGATCCAAAGCAGAAGTAGGTTCATCAAATAACATTATTTTAGGCTGCATTGCCAAAGCTCTAGCAATTGCTACTCTTTGTTGTTGTCCCCCAGAAAGCTGTGAGGGAAATTTCATAGCTTGCTCAGGAATACCTACTCTTTCCAATAAACTCATTGCTAAATCTTCAGCCTCTGACTTGGGAAGTTTTTTTACTTTTTGTGGTGCTAATGTTATGTTTCTGAGTACTGATAAATGAGGAAAAAGATTAAATTGTTGAAAAACCATACCCACTTCTGACCTGATTTTTTCAATATTTTTCAAGTTATTATTTAATTCTGTTCCATTTACTTTAATCAAACCAGAATCATGCTCTTCCAAACCATTAATAGTTCTTATATATGTTGATTTTCCTGACCCAGACGGACCAAGAACAACCACTACTTCACCTTCATATATATCAGCAGTTATTCCTTTTAGAGCCTGAAAGGAGCCAAAAAATTTAGTGACTTCTTTAGTTTCTACAGATATTTTTTTATTCATAATTTCCCTCCCTATTGACTAACATTAAGCTTCCTTTCTATAGATCTACTTATTTGTGAAAGAATTATGGAAATAAACCAGAAAAGTAGTGCTACTATAAGTAAAACCTCTATAGATTTACCATAAAATTCTTGCTGTTGCTCAGGAATCAATCTACCAATTCTTAGTAGATCGGTTATACCTAAAATAAACACTAAGGATGTATCCTTAAAAATAGCTATAAATGTGCTGACAATTGCCGGAATAACAATTCTAATTGCCTGCGGTAAGGTAATAAAAAGTAATTCTAAATACGTACTTAAGCCAAGAGCTGTAGCAGCTTCTTTTTGTCCTTTAGGAATAGATTGCAACCCTCCCCTAACTACTTCTGCTATATATGCACTGGAAAATAATGAAAGAACAATCATTGCTCTGATAACTAAATTTATATCACTTAATGAGAATAAATCTGGAAGAAAATTTGGAAGAACAAACCATGCAAAGAAAAGCCATGCAATCAATGGAGCGCCCCTAAACGTTTCAATGAAAGCAATTGAAACAAGCTTTATTGTTCTATAGGAACTAGCTCTACCCAAAGCAAATATTACCCCAAGAGGAAACCCTGCTAATATAGCTATTATTGCAAGAATAATATTAACAAAAAAACCTCCCCAAAGAGTAACCTTTGGACCACCAGCAATAGCTAGTAGGAAAAACATAAAAGGAATAAATATTATCCATGAAATAATTAGGCCTCTTGAAATTATTTTTTTATAGTTTGTCCTTATGAAATATATGGAAATATAAAACATAAGTGAAAAAAATAAAAGTAATACCACATTTATTAGCATGGGAGATGTAGTGAATATTAGAAATGGGATTATAAGCATTCCAATATAAAGAATTGAAGTTTTGATTTGAAAACCATAAATAAAACTTATAGTTGAAGATATTAGAAAAGATGATACGTAAAAAATTGTCCAAATTCTCCATAAATCCTCTTCTGGAAATAGTCCCACCAACAGTATTTTTCTATTCACTTCAATCAAAGTCCAATCTGAAGTAAAAACAAAAGTAAAAAATAATGATCCAATAAAATATATTACAAAAGCACCAGAAATTGTCAGAACAATATCAATTTTTGTTGCCAAAAGATTTTCTTTTATCCAAGTTATCATTTCTTCATGCTCCTATCCTAGTAACTCTTCTATTTAGAAAATTCATAAATAAGGAAATAAATAGACTCAAACCTAGAAATGTAATTAGTATCAAAAATAACATAGGTAAAGCATGACCAGCATTATTCATAATAGTTCTTGAAACCATAAAAACATCCGGATAAGCAATAGCAACTGACAAACTAGAATTTTTAGTCAAATTTAGATACTGATTAGTCAAGGGGGGAATTATAGATCTTAGAGCTTGAGGCAAAATTATAAGAGTGATTCTTTGATAAGAACTTAATCCTAGAGCCAGAGCAGCTTCTGTTTGACCTTTAGGAAGACTTTGAATACTTCCTCTAACTATTTCTGTGATAAATGTACCTGTATAAATTACTAAAGCAAATAATATAGCAGCAAATTCAGGTGAAAGTAAAAATCCTCCCGATTGAATATATGTTCCATATTGATTTACTTCTAAGGTTGGAATATCGGAATACAGGTCAATTCCTAATATAAAGTAGAAAATTATCCCTATTCCAAAAAAAATAAATAATGAAATTAAATTAGGGGAAAAAAAATTGGTATTTTCTTCCCTAATTTTATTTAGATAAGACCTTATAAACAAACAAAATATTAAGCTAATCAACAAAACAAGAAACCACAAAGAGCCATTCTCTACAGAATTAATGAATGGCAATAGTATTCCCCTGTTTGACCAAACTGAAAGTCCACCAAAAGTAATAGCGTTTGAAATTTGAGGTAATTGTAGTAAAACTAGCTGCCAAAATATGATTTGAACAAGCAGAGGTGTATTCCTTATAAATTCAACATAACCTGCTGCAATTTTACTTATTAGGAAGTTTTTAGATAGTCGAGCCAAGCCCATAATTACACCTAATAAGGTTGCAAGTAAAATTCCTACAATGCTTACTCTTATAGTATTTATAATTCCAGCAAAATAAGCTTGCCACCTAGAATCATTACTTGTGTAGTCAATAAGAAAAGTATGACTCAATCCAAATCCTGCCCTACTTCTCAGGTGTGAAAAGCCAAGATCTAATTCTAAAGCTCTTGAAACTAGATACCAGAGAAACATTATCATTAAGATTGAAAATATCATTTGTACTAAAAGATTTCTAAAAGTTCGATCATAAAAAAGAACTCGAATCTTTTTTCCAAATGATTCTTTGGATCTTAATTGTTCAAATATTGAGGTAAACATTAATATTAGTATAATCTACAGGGTGAAATACCCTGTAGATTATAAACTATTGTGTATTTAGATTTTTCTATCTAAATGGAGGAGCGTATATTAATCCACCCTCTGTCCATTGAGCATTTAAGCTACCTTCTCTAGTCAAACCTAGAGGTACTAAATGTTCATCATAAACTTCTCCGTAATTTCCAACTTGAGAAATCACATTTTGCATGAAGTCTAATGGAATACCGAATGAGAAATCCGTAGCTTCACCACCATCAAAACCAACACCAAGTAATCTTGCCATACCAGGATCTGCTGGATCTGCTGCCATAGCTGCAACATTTGCACTAGTTATGCCACTTTCCTCTGCTTGCATCATTCCGAAGACCACCCACTGTACTACATCATAAAATTCACTATCATTATCTCTTGTAAGAGGACCTAGTGGTTCTTTAGATAAAGTTTCAGCCAAAACAACATGATCATCAGGATTATCAAATCCAGCACGCTTGGATGCTAAACCAGATTTATCAGTAGTCCATCCATCACATCTACCTTCTTCATAGGCAGCTTGTAAGGGATCATTAGTTTCAAAAGTTAGTGGAGTATAAGGAATTCCTGCAGATGTAAATCTATCATCTAGATTTAGCTCTGTAGTAGTACCTTGTAACACACAAACAGTTGAACCAGTCATAGATTCTATAGAGTCATAACCGCTACTTGCTTTAACCATCATTCCTTGTCCGTCATAAAAAGTTGCAGCAGTGAAGTCATTACCCAAATCTCTATCTCTACTTGCAGTCCATGTTGTATTTCGAATTAGCAAATCAATTTCTTCTGCTGCTAAAGCTTCGAATCGAGCTGATGCAGTCAAAGGAACATATTCAACTTTACTAGAATCTCCTAGAATTGCTGCAGCTACAGCTTTACAGAAGTCTATATCAAAGCCTTCAAATTCTCCTGCAGAATTAACTACTCCAAAACCTGTCAGGTTATCGTTAACACCACAAACTAATTCACCTCTATCAAGAATTGTTGTCAAAGTACTTTCTTTTTCAACTGGTACTTCAACTACAGTTTCTACAACAGTCTCTTCACTACAAGCAGCAAAGATTAAGACTGACATTAGTAGCATACTTATGACTACTAATTTATTCCGCAAATAAAACATAATATCTCCTTTCAATTTTTTAAATTTTCAGAGATTGACACCAGCGACACATGTCCGGGATTCACTGAATTAAACACTATGTTTCTAAGTGATAATATACACCTTTTTTATTACAGAAATGTAAATTTTATTCAATGTATCGAAAAGTTTATTATGTATTACATAAATCTTTTAGTTGAAAAAATATTGATGTCATAGTTTGTTTGTTTTTTTGTAATTAATTCAGAACAAATTTCTCCTATTGCAGGAGCAAACTTAAATCCGTGTCCAGAACAAGGTGAGCATATAATTATATTTTCATCATCATTGTAAAAGTCAATTAAAAAATCAAAATCAGGTGTATCTGTATAAACACATACTCTTGAATCTAGAAGTTTACCATTTGCAGAAGGAATATATTCTTCCAGAAATTCCCTTACTTCCAATAAATCTTTTTCATTTGAATCCCTTTTCAAATCATTTTCTTCAATAAATTCACCATCATGATGCTTTGCAACCTTAAATCCTTTATCCTCAATATTTGGTTGAGTATAAAACTCTATACCGTTATCTAAATCCCACCCAGTATTGGGAAGAGTCGAATAATTAAATAGTTCTTGAGAGTTTTTAGGAGAAAACCAAAAAAGAACTTGTCTTTCTATTTTCAGTGGAAGATTTAGTTTAGGTACTAAATTTTTTAACCATGCTCCAGAAGTAAAAATCAATTTTTTTGAGTAATAAATTTCTTTATCAGTTGAAATTTTATATAAGTCAGACACTTTCTCCCAAGCAATTACTTTTTCATTATAATTATGTGTAGAACCTAATAATTGGGCTTTAGATAAAAAAGTTGATATAGCTTTCTCAGGGAAAACTGCTCCACTTCTTTTTTCAAATAATATATTAAATTTTTCAGATGGATTAAATACCTTAAATTTTTCTTTTATTGCGGTAGGGGAATATTCTATCAGGGGTATATTATATTTTTTTGCTGATTTTTTTGTATTATTAATATAATTTGTATTATTTCCAAAATATAATCCACCATATTCTAATATTAATTTTTCATCAGATTCATTATCTAGTTCATTCCAAAGTTCATAAGCCCTTTGCACTATTGGTACATATGAAGTTCCTTCATGATATGCTTCTCTAATTACTCTTGTATGACCATGAGATGATCCCAATTCATGAGGTGGTCTATATATATCTAAACCTAATACTTTTGCACCTTTTTTAGACAGATAATATGAGGAAGAACTTCCCATAGCACCAAGTCCGATTATAATAACATCATATATATTATTTTTCAAAGTTATATTTCCACAGATTCTACTTTGTGAAAATCAATCCAATTTTCATCTAATTGCATACCTAGTCCAGACTGATTTGGTATATCTAGTTTTCCATTTTTGTTTATAGAAATTTCGTTCGTAACACCCCATTGATGTATATGCTCTGGTCTCCAGTATTCATAATAAGAATTATTATTAACTGAAGCAATTACATGCAAGTTAGCTGCATTCATCATAGAATTACCTGCTAAACCAATTTCACAATTTATCCCAAAAGCATCTGCCATAGCGGATTGCTTAATGAGTCCAGTTATTCCAAGTTTTCTTGTGGTTCCTCTTACCATACCAATTAAGTCCTGACTCATATAATTAGCTGCTTGTTTTATTAGAAATTCTGCTGAGTCACTCATATTTATGGGAGTTATAAGAGTTTCTTTCAATTTTTTTATAGCTCTAATATTTGAGGTTTCGATTGGATCTTCATACCAATAAAAATTATTTGCATCTAATGCTTGCCCAACTAAAATAGCTTCTTGAAGTGAATATCCATGATTTCTATCAAGCATTAGAGTCATCTTATCATCAACTAATTCTCTTATTTTTTCTATTGAAATTATTGTTTCATTAACACTTAATTCTCCAGGATGAATTTTATAGGCTAAGTATCCTTCACTCAGGAGTTGTGCTGCTTCATTGATAAATCCATCTGGAGATATGTGTCTAGGTGGGAAAGTTGCATATAAAGGTATTTCTTTATCTTCACCACCCAATAGTTTATATATTGGTTTATTAAAAAATTTGCCAGCCAGATCCCATAATGCAACATCTACTGGTGCCCAAGAGGAAAATATTGGAAGTCCATGTCCACTTATATCATCAACTTTCGACCATAACCACTCTCTATTTTCAAATGGCATTCCTATTATTTGAGGAGCAATTTTATCCTTGATAATCTTGATTCTATCTATAGAATCTGATGCCTGATCTCCAATTAAAGAATTACCTTCAAATCCTTCGTCTGTAATTATTCTTAGGATTCCTTGAGTAGTCTTACCTCCAATATCAGATCTTTCGTCTATTACTTTTAGTGGTCCAGTATCTCTTTCAATAATGTCTATTATAACTTTGGAAATTTTCATCTAAAATCAATCTATATTTATAGTTCCTACATAATCTAGACCTCTGAATAACCCCTTATAATCCATTCCATACCCAACTACCCATCTTTTATCATCAAGTATAAAACAATTAAAATCAGGTTCAATTTCCATATGCCTTTTACCTAATTTATCCAATAGAACAGCAGAATATACTTTTTTATTTGAGGTTTTTTCTAATTTTTCTGAAAGATTATATAAAGTCTCTCCAGAATCCATTAAATCATCAACAATAACGCTTGGAGAATCTATATCAATATTTTCAGCAAGAAAGTCATATCCATAAATTGTTGTACCTTGAGATTCAGTAGAATTACCATAAGTTTTAGCTATCAATGGGAACATATGATAACAACCAGATCTGAGTATCTCTAATTCTGCTATTAGATTAGAAACGAACATAAGACCACCTGTCATAATTGGGATAAGATTAACTGCTTTATCGGACTTAAATTTCGAATTTATATCTTTCGCAATTCTTTTGACTTCTCTATCTATAGAATTTTTATCCCATAAAACTTCTATATCTTTTGTTGTGATATCTCTCATTTAATTTATGTCCTCAGGCAATTTCTTACCTAATGCTTCTGGTTGATTACCACCTATTAAAGAAACTAAAAATTTAGGTATTGAGCTTCTTTCTTTTCTGTTAATATATTGTATGAAAATTAAAATAAAAATCATTAATGGAAATGGTAATAATGGGAGAATTTGAGATAAAGCTAAAGTTACAGATTGGGCCTTGATAGCAAGTACTTGTAAAAGTCCAAATGAATATGCGCCTACAGCTGCCCTGTAAGGATTCCATCCACCAAATATAACTATTGCTAATACGATCCAACCATAGTTAGTAGTATGTCCTTCTGACCACCCATATTTAGTGTATAAAGAAAAAGATGCACCAGCTAAACCTAATAAAGCTCCGCCTATTAGAGTTCCATATAATCTCATTCTTTTTACATTTATACCTCTTGAACTAGCTGCTGTAGGATTTTCCCCTGATGCTCTTATAGATAAACCAAAAGTTGTTTTATTTAAGAAAAACCAAGAAAGCGGAATTAAAATAATTGAAAAGTATGTAATTATGGAATGATTAAATAAAACTTCTCCCAAAAAAGGAATTTTTGATAACAGGGGTATTTCAATTTTAGTAATCATAGGACCATTTATTCTGACATAGTCTTGGCCTAAATAACTACTCAAACGTGCTAATAGTATGGTGAGAACAAATCCAACAGCTATTTGATCCATTCTTAGTCTGATGTCGCAGTATGAAATAAAAAATGAAATAAATGCACCCAAAAATATAGCAAATATAAATCCTAAGATTGCAATATTAGTAATAAACCCCATCATAAATCCAAATAAAGCACAGATCATTATAGTACCCTCAGCAGATAAATTAATTACTCCTCCTTTCTCTGAAATAGTCTCTCCGATTACTGCAATAATAAGCGGGGTACTCAGTGATATTACAGTTACTAAAGTATTTTCAAAAAAAATCATCTCGTAAATACCTTAGTTATTTGTTTAGTTATAATCTTTTCTAATTCTAGTTTTTGCAAAACAAGCCAGCTAAGAACGAATGTAGCTTGAATTATTCCTATAATACTATGGTCTAGTCCCATCCTTATTTGTAATTGACTACCTCCAACAATTAGAGCTGAAAAAAGAAAACTAACTATAAAAGAGAAATAAATATTTCTGGAACAAATTAAGACAATCAAAATAGATAAAAAGCCAAATCCTCCTGATATGGATGGTACTAATTTATGATAGGCAGCTGATGATTGAGAAAATCCAGCTATACCTGCAATTCCACCTGCTAATAAGTAGGAAAGAATAATATATTTATCCGATGTGAAATAAAATCTTTCAGTTGCAAAAATATTAATACCTGTTGCCTTCAGTCTTATTCCGATAGAACTATACTTGATCAATAGGGCACTTGATATGTAAAGAAATAATATAATTACTAGTAAAAATAATGGGAAGTTAGAGCTACCTATTGTAGGAACCCAAGATGATTTGTCAAAAATATCTGTTCCTCCAGTTGAAGCAATCCCTGCTCTTTTCCAAGGTCCAATAATCAAATAAATTACTATTCCCGAAGCTACAAAGTCTAATCCTAATCCACTAAAGATTTCATGTACATTTCCTTTGACTTTCAAAATTGCAGAAATCAAACCCCAAAGTCCACCAAAAATAATTGCTAGGATTATTTGTAAATAAGGAGAAATAAAATCATCACCTAAAAATGATCTTGCTACGAGCGTGGACCCTACAGCACCCATAATTATCTGTCCTTCAATTCCAATATTCCACATACCAGCTGAAAATGTATAAATAAGAGCCAAAGATGCTAAAGAAATTGGAGTCCAAACTATAAGTGTTCTAATTAATTTAGGTAAGCTACCTAGAGATCCATATATAATAGATTCAAATACTTGAAATGGTGAAATTCCAAATAAAATTAGGGTAAAAAAAATAATAATTAATGTAAGAAAAAGTCTCAATAAATTTATTCTTAAGTTATATAAATCAAACATCTTATATTATTCCTGATATATATTTTGCAATTCTATCTTTTTGTAAATTATTCTTTGTATCAATATTCATTATCTGATCACCCGAAACCGATATAATTATGTCAGAATAATCCCATATCTCGTCAATATCTGTAGAGGAAAAAAATACTCCGTAATCTTTTTCCTTTCTTTCCAGTATCATTTCCCAAATCTTATTAGCTGAATTTATATCTAATCCTCTTGTTGGTTGCTCTAACAAAAGAAAGGATTTTTCTGAAGGCATTAGAGAGAGCATTACTCTTTGCTGATTACCACCAGATAATTCATTTATTTGGCTATCTAAATTAGCTCTTATATCAAACTCTTGAATTTTATTAGTTGCTTTTTCCTTAACAAAATTCCAATTAATTATTCTTTTTTTTACAGTTTCTGATAATCCAAAGTGTTCAATTAGAGTCATATCACTAAATAGCCCTTTTTCTAACCTATCAGCAGGCATGTAATAGATTTCATTTTTACTCAACTTTAAATTATTTTCTAACTCAATTCCTGTTGATGAAAATTCACCAGTAAAAAAATTTTTTACATAGTCATCATTAGAAGAACCTTGAAGACCAGCAATGCCAATAATACTTCCTTGTTTTATTTTGTGTGAACTGGAGATTTCAGATTTTAAATTTAGATCTTTTTTTGAAAAATTTATAATAAAGTTTTCTTCTCTATCAAAATCTTTTATTGCAAGAGAATTAATTTCACTTTTTTCAAACATTATCGACAGGATTTTTTTAGAATCAAATGGCTGTTTAATATTTTCTATCAATTTACCAGACCTGAGAATACTAGCTGAATCACAAATCTCAAAAACTTCATCTAATTTGTGAGAAACAAAAATTATTATTATTCCCTCTTTTGATAATTTCCTTAATGTATCAAACATTATTTTTTTTTGTTCAAGAGAAAATGCACTAGTAGGTTCGTCCAGAATAATTAACTTTGCCCCATTATATAGAAGTCTCAGTAGTTCAACTTGTTGTCTTTCTCCAATAGATAATGAGCTAGTCTTTCTATTTAGATTTATTTTGACATTATAATTATCAAATAATTTTTCAATTTTTGATTTTATTTGAACAATCTTTCTATAAGGATTACTTTCGCTAATTCCAATCAAGAAGCTTTCAAAGATAGAAAGATTAGAAAAATCTAGGGGATCTTGATTTAATAAACCAATTCCAACATTTATAGAACTTCTAGGCGAACCAAGAATAACTTCTTTGTCGTTGATCAAGATAATACCTTTATCGGGCAAAATTTGACCTGAAATAATCCTAACCAAAGTAGATTTTCCAGCACCATTTTCCCCTAGGAGAGCATGTATACCAGAAGATAATTTGAGAGATATATTTTTATTTGCATCAACATTACCAAAGGATTTAGAAATGTTATTTATTTCAATTTTCATAAAGTAATTCGGGCTTCTTAATGTTTTATTATAAGAAGCCCGAAAAAATTTACTATTCGCTATCCCCTAACATTCCTTCTAATAACTGTGGTGTGCACCATATTTCATTATCTGTTGCTTCAACTCCATCTTCTAGATAAACAGATCCATCTTGAAAATTAATTGGTCCAGTAAAAAGGTTTAGCTGTTCAGAAGCTAATAGGCTCATAAAACTTCCCAATTCACCTGCTTCAGTATCAGATAAACCATCACCCATTTGCCATCCAATTGCTGAGCTGTCTTTATCATTCATGTCTTCCCAATTTGGTCCTGACCATATCCATTCTGCTTCAAATTCTCCATGTGCAGCATTCATTGCAGCGTTTAGATAATCTGGACCCCAATTGTAGTAAGGAACACCTAAACAAACATCAGGAGCTGTTTCACAAGTGAACTCATAATCGTATCCAACAACATAAACATCTTCACCTTCAGCTGCTCTTTGTCCAGTTACAACTAATGCTTCAGGAGTATCAATATGAGAAATAACAACATCTGCTCCTGCATCAAAGAACTCATTTGTTACTTGAGTTGGATCAGAAGTCACTCCAGGAATATGGAACCAAAATCCAATCCATATTACATCAAACTTAAGTTCATTCTCTCCTTTGTAACAATGTTTAGCTCCAAGGTAAGCAGCATTTGTTAATCTTCTAGTCTCATCATTTATTAATGGGCCAAGGAATCCTATATGACCTGTCTTAGTTTTAAGGGCAGCTGCACAACCAGCTATCATTTTTCCATATTCCATTCTTCCCATAATATTTCCCAAATTTTCAAGATCCTCTCTATATCCCTTACCATCAGCTTTGGCACTATCCCCTGATGCCCAAATCATAGGTATATCTGGATACATTTCCGCAGCAGCAAGAATACCATCTTTCATATCATCTGAAGTTGCAATTATAAGTTGTGCTCCTTCATCGATCATGTCTGAAGCTACTTGATCAACAGTTAGATTAGGACTATCAGCTGGATTAATAAAATCAGCTACTATCATCTCTCCACCAGTTATTTCTTCTACGTATTCTCCACCTTCAAAATGAGCTTGTGACCACCCTTTATCATCTCTAGGACCAACAAGTATTAATCCAAATTTAAATTCACCGTGATCTTCCTCATCAGAATGAGCTTCTTTTTCCTCATCATGATCATGTTCTTCATCCTCATCATGTTCATGATCTTCATCCTCATCAGAATGAGCTTCTTTTTCCTCAGATTCTGAAGAAGTACTTTCAGTGATTGACTCAACAATTTCTTCTGCCTCATCGGAACAGGCAAAAACTGAAAACATTAGAACCGAAACCAAAAATAATTTAAGAAAAATTTTCATAACTACTTCCTTGTAAAAAGTTTTTTTTTTTTTGATAAAGAAACAATAACATCTGAAGAATTAAAATATAAGAATTAAATAATCAATTAAGTCAATTTTTAGAAAATGTAACAAAAAGTTAATTTTTTACTAATAAGAAATTAGATAATTTATTGAATAATCTTTTAATTCTTGTGGCCTAACAATATCCTCTAAATTAATTAAAAAACTTAATCCACATANACTAGCATCAAGTCTTGTAAGTAGCTTAATTGCAGCCAAAACAGTTCCTCCTGTAGCAAGAACATCATCAATTATTATTACATTTTTACCAGATAAATTTATTTGAGAAGATAATTCTAAATAATCATCTCCATATTCCAAAGAATATTTTTGAGATATAACAGGTGGAGGCAACTTTCCTTTCTTTCTGATTAGTATAAGTGGAATTTTAGATGATAATGCAAGAGCAGATCCTAAAAGAAATCCTCTTGAATCAATAGCTGCAAGATAATCAGGTTTAACTTTATCTATATATTTTCTCATTTCCTCTANNACANAATTNANAATATTAGGATNTTGAAATATTGGAGNNATATCTCTNAANNTNATTCCTTTTGAAGGAAAATTNTCTATAGATCTNATGTAGTTACTAATATTCATATATCTAATAATTATANTGATAAATTATCATATGTTAGTGGAATAATTTTTCTATCTTAAATAATATTCTTAAAAAAACTAAATATTATGGAGAAAACTATGGCTAATGATAAACCAAACTTTATTGTATTTATGACAGATGATCAAGGATATGGAGATTTATCCTGCATGGGAGCTACAGACTTTAAGACTCCGTCTCTAGATAAATTAGCAAGCGAAGGAATTAGGTTTACAGATTGGTACACTAATTGTCCAGTATGTAGCCCCGCTAGAGCAGCATTATTAACTGGTAGATACCCAGGTAATACAGGTATAAGAGGAATCCTACCTGGCCATAGGAAAGCTGCTGGGTTACCAGAATCTACTCCAACATTGGCAAAAATATTACAATCTGAAGGATACTCAACTTCTATGGTGGGAAAATGGCACTTAGGTTTAGAAAAAAAATCTAGACCTAATAATCATGGTTTTGATAATTGGTTTGGATTTTTAGCTGGAAATGTAGATTATTACTCACATATATACTATTACGGTGCAAATACAAAAGATTCAATATTACCTCAGGTAAATCCAACTCATGATCTTTGGGAAAACGAAAAAGAAGTTTGGATGGATGGGGAGTATTTTACTGAAATTATTACAGAAAAATGTATTGAATATCTAAGAAAAATGAATTCTGAGGGTAAGCCTTTCTTTTTATATGTTCCTTACAATGCACCTCACTATCCTATGCATGCTCCAAAGAAGTATATGGATAGATTTTCTAATCTACCTTGGGATAGGCAAGTAATGGCAGCCATGCTTAGTGCAATGGATGATTCAGTAGGTAATATTATGGATGAATTAAAAAGATTAGGAGTAGATGATAATACTCTTACATTCTTTACATCAGATAATGGGCCATCTAGAGAAACAAGAAATTGGCTAGACAGTACTCTAGATCCTTATTATGGAGGTACTGCAGGCAAATTTAAAGGTCACAAAGGTAGTTTGTTTGAAGGTGGAATTAGGGAACCTGGAATAATGCATTGGCCTGGAAATATTCAAACGGGAGTTGTTTCTAGTGAACCATGCGCTTCTATGGACATTGCCCCAACTATTCTNGAAGCTGCAGGTNTAAATTTAGATGATCATTATTTAGATGGTAAAAGCCTTGTTGAACTTGCTAAAGGAAATGATAATCANGATGATAGAGTTATTTTTTGGGANTATCTTGATCAAACAGCAGTAAGAAAAGGAAAATGGAAATTAGTCTTAAAAGGAAAATTGATTGATGCTTATGGACCAGTTCCAGATATTCATCTAGCTAATTTAGAAGAGGATATTAGTGAGTCAAATAATCTTGCTGATAAAGAGCCTGAAATTACCGCTGAATTAACTAAATTAGCAGAAAATTGGAGAAGTAAAATAGAGGATAAATGGATAAAAGATTATGGAGCTCCAAGTGAAGCTCAAAGACTTAATACTCAAATGGGACTTAGATAGTAATAATGACAAAAAAAGTAATAATTATTGGTGGCGGAGTTATAGGTATGAGTACAGCTTTTCAACTTGCTGAAAAAGGTGTAAAAGATATTACTATAATTGAAAAAGATAATATTGGAAGCGGTTCTAGTTCACAAGCTGCTGGTATAGTTACATGCTTGCAGTGGAATGAAACATCTGTAAAAGCAAGAATGAAATCATTAGATTTATTCGAGAAATTTAGTCAAATTCTAGATGGCTATACTTTTCAACAAGTAGGATGTTTAAATTTATCNGATAAAAAAGATTATGATTTAGGATCTGACTTAAGAGATTTGCATGACGAACTAGGCGCAAAATATGAAATATATATAGGAGATGAACTTACTAAAAAATTTAGTGATCTTAAGGCAGAAGATGATGAATACGGAATACTAGATCCAAGAGGCGGATACAGTGAAGCTCATACATATATACCTGCCTTAAGAAAAAAAATTGAAAATATGGGTGTAAAAATATTTGAAAATGAAGAAGTAAGAAATTTTACATTTTCAGGTAATAAAACAAATGGATTAATTACTTTTTCAAAAACTGAAAATAAAGAAAAATCATACGATTCTGATGCTATTATATGTGCCGTCAATGCTTGGACAAATTTAATACTATCCCCTATTGATTTTAAAATACCTATGAAAAATTTTGTACATGAAAGATTTGTAACTAAACCATTTGATAGAGAACTATNTTTACCTGCAATAAATGATAGAGTTTACCAAAGCTACATTAGAGGTACAGAAGATAATAGAATTTTAGTAGGAACTTCCCAGCATAATCCAGAAAACTTCGTTATAGAAGATAAAGATTTTAATATAAATGAATTACACCCTTATCCAAATGCTTTAGATTTTCTCAAAGACTCTTTCAAAAATAGAGTTCCAATTATTGAGAATAAAGAATGGGACTACCATACTGTTGGATTAATTAGCGTAACCGCTGATGCAACGCCTGTTATTGGACCAGTACCAAATATCGAAGGATTATATTTATGCTCCAATTTTCATTCAGGTGGATTTGCTTATAATCCAGTGGCTGGAATGCTAATATCTGAACACGTAATAAATGGAGAAACAAGTATTGATTCAGAATCTTATTTACCAAGAAGGTTTGAGGAATTTAATACTAAAGAATACCTATCCAAAACACATAAATTAGAAGATTTAGAAGTAAAAAGACACTAATTTTTGCTATATTATCAATATAAAATCTTAGGAGTTAAATATGGAATTTATACCATCAGTTAAGGATGGAATAAATAATTATGGCATGTTTACTGGAAATGCTGATAGATCTAAATTTTGGTGGTTTCAACTTTTCTTCTTTCTAGGAGTAATAATTGCAACAATAATTGATTATTTAGTATTTGGAACTCCCTATAGATTTATACTGTTATTGTGGATCTTGTTCACAATAACACCTGTCTTAGCAGTGGGATCAAGAAGATTACACGACACAAATAGAAGTGGTTGGTGGCAACTTTTATTAATANCACCAATTATCGGATGGATAATATTAATTATCTTATGGAGTGAAGAATCTTTTGAAACTGATCCTGAAAAAAGACCAATAGGAATACCACAATAATTAAGGAGATTTTATGAATAAAATACTAGAAAATAAAGTTGCAATAGTAACTGGTGGAAATAGTGGGATTGGAGAAGCTACAGCACATTTATTTTCTGAACAAGGCGCCAAAGTTATAATTATGGCACGTAGAGATGAAGAAGGAAAAAGAGTAGAGTCTGAAATTATTAAGAATGGTGGAGAAGCTACATTTATAAAATGTGATGTGGGAGATGAAAATATTGTAAATTCAGCAATTTCAAAAGCAGCTGAAGTTTATGGTGAAATTCATATTTTATTTAATAATGCTGGACATGGAGCAGCTGGAGATTTTCCAGAGTCAACAACTGAAGATTGGAATANTGTAATAAATGATAANTTAAATGGAACNTTTTTTGTATCAAGAGCAGTNTGGCCTTATATGGTTAATTCTGGAGGAGGAGCTATAGTAAATATGTCTTCTTTAGCAGCTCAACGAGGATTTTCCCCTAAAATGAAGGAGGAGTTTGGTACTACTGCTCCATCATATTATGTCGCAAAAGCAGGAATTGATGCCCTCACTAGATACATGGCCGGAGTTGGAGGAGATAAAAATATAAGAGTGAATTGTATAAGACCTGGACAGATAATGACTCCAGGAGCGACTAGAGGAACTCTAAGCGATCCAGACGGAGGTCATCATGTTTTTGAATCAATGTTTGATTTAGCTCAAATAATTCCTGGNCCTGGTTATCCNAANGATGTNGCAAACTTAGTTCTTTTCCTAGTAAGTGAAAATTCAAGGTTTATAACTTCTGAAATNATAAATATTGATGGAGGAGTTGCGGCTAAAATATAAGCCTTAACTCTTATGAAGAAATTAAGAATAAATACAATATTTTTTGATGTTTTTGGTACTGTTTTTGATTGGCATAAATCAATTAGAGAAGAAAGTAAGAACTTTTCATCAAAATACAAACTTTCTTTTGATGAGTTTGTTTTTACCGATAAATGGCGAGCAGGCTTTAGATTACTGCAGTCAAAGGTAGCAAATGGTCAAAGAGATTATTTATCGATGGATGAGATTCATATGGAAGTACTAAATCAATTACTAGATGAACTAAATATAAATGATATTAGTAAAGAAAANCTGGTTAATTTCAACGAATCATGGCATAGATTGAAACCTTGGGGTGATTCAATAGCAGGTTTATCAGATCTAAAAAATCATTACTTAATTTCAACATTGTCAAATGGGAATTTATCAATGTTAGTTAAGTTGTCAAAAAATTCTAATATTCANTGGGACTCAATTTTNTCTACAGAATTTTTTGGNACTTATAAACCTGACCCAAAAGTCTATTTAGGTGCTATGAAATTACTTGAATCTAANTCAGAAGAATCTATGATGGTAGCATCACATGCTTATGATTTAGANGGTGCAATTAATGCAGGGATGAAAACTTGCTATGTTCATAGACCAAATGAATTTGGTACAGGCATAAGTGAAAATTATGGAGATTTATCTAGATTTGATTTAGTTGTAGAAAGCTTTGAAGAAATTTCTGGATACTTGAAAAAATAGAAAGGGAAAAAAATGTCAGTTTATTCAATTAGTAGCATCAATGTTAAAGATTGGGATGCTTATGCAGAGTATATGAAATTGGTACCTGCTGTTATAAAAAAATATGGTGGTAAATATCTTGTTAGAGGTGGTGAAATCATATCGGACAATACAACGTGGAATCCACAAAGAATAGTTATTTTAGAATTTCCTACAATTGAAGATATGAATAATTTCAGAAATTCTGAAGACTACAAGCCNGTNGCTGCTATAAGAATCAAAGCTTCTGANAGCGAATCTTTTGTAGTTCAAGGTATATAAAGCATATCTTAATATAGTGGATTTAGTCGAATTAAGAGATTAAGTTATTATTTATATTTTATCTAGTTCGTATGACCACCAAAAGCATTCCTCATAGCTGAAAGTATTTTACCAGCGTAAGAATTTGTATTTTTAGAATTAAATCTTTGAGAAATAGAAGCATATATACTCGGAATAGGAACTGAAAGATCTATGGACTCTTTTATAGTCCACCTTCCTTCTCCTGAATCACTAACTTCTGAACTAAATTTTTCCAGATCTGAATCTTTACTTAATTCAACTGCAATTAAATCTATAAGCCATGACTGAACTACTGAGCCTCTTCTCCAATTGTTTACTATCTGATCAAGACTTAATTTATATTCTGACTTATGTTTTAATATCTCCAAACCTTCAGCAATAGATTGCATCATCCCGTACTCAATACCATTATGAATCATCTTTACATAGTGACCTGATCCAGAAGGTCCCACAAATAGACCACCTTGAGCTTCTTTGGTAGATAATGTTTCAAATATACCTATAATTTCTTTATANACTTCTTCAGAGCCTCCTATAGTCAAACAAAATCCATTTCTTAATCCCCAAACTCCTCCACTTGTACCACAATCAAGGAAACTTATACCTTTTTTGGAGCAAATATCATTATTCTTTACAGAGTCTTTGTAATAACTGTTCCCACCATCTATAATTACGTCACCTTGGCTCATAATCTCTGACAATTTGATAACTAGATTATTTGTTGGTTCTCCACTTGGTACCATCAACCAAATAATTTTTTTTGAGGTAAATCGATCCATTAGAGTTATTAAGTCATTATCTANATGATATGAATGGTCAATAGTATTTATTATTTCTTGGTCTTGATCATAACCAAAAACAGTAAAATTTGAATCACTTAACTTCTGAGCTATTTGGTTACCCATTTTTCCTAAACCGACTACACCAACTTCCATTAATTACCTCAACTTACTAAATTAAAAGAATTATTATTTCAATTGGTATTTATTTTAGATTAATTTTTATGACAAAGGAATTATTTTCTAGAAAATTCAAACTCTTTATCTTGAAGATAACCAGCAAAACCTTTAACCCAATCATCGTTATCATTTAAACTTGGTATTAGTTTAACCGAGTCACCACCATTTTTTTCAAAATCTTCATGATTTTCGACTGCAATTTCTTCTAAAGTTTCTAAACAATCTGCTGTGAAAGATGGGCAAGCTACAGAAACTTTCTTTATACCTTTATCAGCTAAATCTTCAAGTACGTCAACAATATTCGGCTGAATCCATTGCTCTGGTCCAAATGTACTTTGGTAACATACCTTAAATGGTTTATCCGGATCAATTATATCTGCAAGTTTCATAATTGTTTTTACACAATGAGATTTGTAACAAAATTCATTATTTTTACTAACCTTTTCGCAACAATTATCTATTTTTTGGCAATGAGATTGAGAAAGATCTGCTTTTTTTAGATGTCTCACTGGTAGACCATGAAAGCTAAATAGTAAATATTCACTATTTTTATATTCTTCAGATTCAATTATACTTTTTGCTAATGATTTTAGGTAAAAATCTTCATTATAATAATGTTCAATTTTGATGATTTCAGGATCAAAGTTTTCTGCTTCTAATACTCTATATATTTCAGTAAATGTTGAACCGGAAGTAGCTTCGGCATANTGTGGNAACATAGAAACTAAAAAAAGTTTTTCAGTTCCATTTGCCTTTAATTTTTTTATGGCACTTTCAATTGAAGGGTTACCATATCTCATTCCTATCTCAATATTTCCATCAACATACTTTTTTAATTTTTCTGTAAATTTAACAGTATTTACCAATAAAGGAGATCCTTTATCTGTCCATATACCTTGGTATTTATGTTGAATTTTAGCAGGTCTAAAAGGCACTACAATAAGATTAACTATTATCCATCTGAGAACAGATGCAATTCTATTTTTGACTTTATCAAATCCTTTTGAAATCTCTTCAGGCCTTGTAGAAGGATAATCAAGCATATCTGGGTCTGATAAGAACTCTTTCAAATATCTTCTGAGAGCTGGAATACTCGGTTCATCAGGTGTGCCTGTATTTAATATTAGATATCCATTTTTCTTTATAGCAACCAATTTATCTCCTGAATACTAAATTCGTCTTACTTTTTAATTCTATTAAGGATTTGAAAAAAAAAAAACTGTAAAAAATGTCTTTTTTAATTTTTATTTATATTACCTTCAATAGATATATTAGGTAACCAATTTAAGAACTTTGGCAAATACCAAGCATTTGTTCCCAGTAACTTCATTACACTTGGAACTAGAATTGATCTGACAACTGTTGCATCAATTAGAACTGCTGCTCCTAGTCCAAATCCCATTGACTGAAAAAATGCAAGCTCACCTAATGCAAAACCTCCAAAAACAGCAACCATTATCAAAGCTGCACCTGTAATGATACTTGCAGTTTTTCTCAGACCAAAAGCTACAGATTCATCTGATGAGCCTGTTTCATCAAAATGTTCTTTTATACGACTTAGCATAAAAACATGATAATCCATGGATAATCCAAAAAGTATACTGAACATAAATAATGGTAGCCAAAATTCAAGCTGATCCACCTGCTCAAATCCAAATATATCTATCATAAATCCTTTCTGAAAAACTAAGACTAACAAACCATAGGAAGCTCCTACAGAAAGTAAGTTCATTATTATTGAAGCTATTGAAATTGTTATTGACCTAAATGCAAACAATAATAGNACTAAACTCAATGAAAGAACTANTCCCAGNACGATAGGGAAATATTCATCTGTCATTTCAACAGAATCTACTACTTCAGCTGACTGACCACCGACGTAAATTGTATACTCTGATGAAGGTATTCCATCAAAAGCAGATGGGATTATTTCATTTCTAAGACGCTTTATTGAATTTAATGAAATTTGATTTTGAGGNTCACCAGGTATCATTGANGTCAGTTCGGCAAAATTAACTGATGGTTCAATCAATACTTCAGGAGGTAAAAAACCTGCATCGTCAATTAAGCTTTGTTCGATTTTATTTATTGATGATGTAATTTTTTCAGAATTCATATCTGCATCAATCATTATTGTGGCGGGAGCATTTGAACCAAATCCAAATTTATCATCCAAAAGATTAAATCCAACCTTGACAGGTTCATCATCAGGCAAAACTGAAATACCACTAGTGCCCTTTTCTAAATCGAAATAAAAATAAGAAAGTATTATTAGAAAGCCTGCTGCAATAGACATACTGATATATGGTCTTTTCATTACTTGAAGAGTAATTAAGTTCCAAAACCCTCCTTCAGTATCACTACTTTTATCAGGATTGAAGAAACTAATATTTAAACCTCTTTTTCTTAATATTGATAATAAAATTAGCAATGACATTACACCACCAGAAACTAATAATAAAATGGGGCCTAAGTCTTGAGTAAAAGCCACAATCAAAAAACCAATGATGTAGAGAATTATAGTTAATCCTTTGGGTACGCCAAAACTGTTGACTCTATCTCCTAAAATACCAATTATTGCAGGAAGTATAGTAACTCCTGCCATTACTGCAACAAAAACTACTACGATAGCTCCAACACCAAATGCCTGAAAAGTTTTTTCAGGTATTACAAACATTCCAACTAATGCAAGTACTACAGTTAATCCACTAAACAAAACAGCTCTTCCTGCAGTGCTACCTGAGTTTATAATTGCATCATATTTTTCGAATCCATTTGATCTTTCTTCTCTATATCTTGATAATATGAACAAACAATAATCAATCCCAACAGCTAGACCCATCATAGTCATAATATTGGGCACAAAATCATTTAAATCAACTATCTGACCTATTACAGAAACTGCACCAATAGAAACAAAAATTGCCACTACTGCTAAAATAACCGGTATTATTGCTGAAGTTACTGAACCAAATACAAGAGCTAATATTATTAACGCTACAGAGATTCCTATAGTTTCACCTGTTATTAAGTCTTTTTCTGCTATATGTGCAAATGAATATTGAATAGATTCAAATCCAATAAAATAATATTGAAAATTATCATCTGAAAAATCTTCAGT
>PBLU01000024.1 GCA_002721875.1 Chloroflexota bacterium
GATGGTATTGTCAAGAGACGTAAACCATTTACTGTTGATTATTCTGGTTTTGGTTGGTTGCTAATCAAGAAAGGTGTATTTGAANATNAAGAGATNAAGTATCCTTGGTTTGCACCNCAGATGCAAGTNTTTGANTCNGGTGAGGTNCAAGATATGTGTGGTGAAGACGTNTCATTCTGTCTTGATGCNATCAAAGCAGGNTNTGAAATATGGNTAGATCCACAGTGTAGAGTNGGNCANGAGAAAACTAGAATCATATAGATAGCGATGATGATAAACATTGCTAATATGGAATTATATGACATATACATCAAAGGGTCACTAGAGTTCAAATCAATTACAGAGGAAGAAATGGAGGATAAAGTCCAAGAATTGGCAGAAGATTATTACAGGGAAGGGTTCCCTCATCCCGATGAAATAGAGGTAAGATACCTTGGACATGAAGACGACCCTCAGTAGAGGGTCTTTTTTTTGCTCTAAATAATGATAAATATACCCAGATTATAAAGATCTAGTGCCAGCACAGACTTTTTCACAAGGATTCAAAGATATTTCTTTATCTTTCAAAAAACATCCCGTAACGGATGATATTCTTGTGCTCAATAATGAAGATGCNATAAAACGTTCTGTGCAGAATCTAGTTCGCATACAAACAGGAGAAGTATTTTTCAATAACNTATTAGGATCACGTATAAGTGGTTCATTGTTTGAACTTGCTAGTNATGATTATGTTGATCCGATTCAAAAGGAGATTGAGACAAGTATAAAGAATTTTGAACCCAGAGTTATCCTAACAGATGTAAAATTTATTTCTACACCTGATGAAAACTCAATTGATGTAACTATATTTTATGATATTGTTGGACTCAATTCACCAACTCAATCAGTTAATTTCATTCTCGAACCAAGTAGGTTATAATGGCACTGCAACAATTTACAAACCTGAATTTTGAAGATATAAAATCTTCTATTAAGAATTATCTGAGAGAAAACTCTAATTTCTCGGATATGGATTTCGAGGGATCTAATCTATCNGTTATAGTAAACTTATTAGCATATAATTCATATACAACAGCATATAATAGTAATATGATAGTCAATGAGACATTCATTGACAGTGCAACACTAAGAGAAAATGTTGTTTCTCTTGCAAGAAATATAGGTTACGTGCCTAGGTCTAAGAGAGCAGCAAAAATGCTCGTTGATTATAATATGATAGGTATATCAACGTCAACAACAACTATTACATTTCAACCTGGTGTAATTGCAAATGGAACGGTGTCAAATGTCAATTACATATTCTCAATACCAGAAAAAGTGACTGGCACTGCTATAGATGGCACAGCAGTTGGATCTATTGAAATGTTTCAAGGTCAATATCTGAAATCAACATTTGTAATAAATGATTCNCAACCTAATCAAAGATTCATAATACCTAATAATGGTGTCGATACATCTACGATAAGAGTAAATGTAAAAGAAAATAATGCAAGCACCACTGCCACTGAGTATAAACTTGTAGATAATATTATAGGTGTCACCTCTACATCAAACATATATCTCATACAAGAGACAACGGATGAGAAGTATGAGGTGTTATTTGGAGATGGTATTTTCGGTGCAAAATTAGATAATGGTAATATTATTGATNTCTCATACATCAAGACTGAGGGTAAGAATGGTAACGGTGTTGCTAGAGTGTCTTTTGCAGGTATTGTAAAGGATGAAGACGATGCCACTGAAACNAACCTTTCAACAAGTCTATCACCACAGTATCCTTCAGAAAATGGTGATGAAATAGAGGATTTACGCAGTGTTAGATACTATGCTCCTAGACTTTACTCATCTCAACATAGGGCAGTGACTGCAAGTGATTATGAAGCAATAATCCCCTCAGTGTATGCAAACATAGAGTCTGTCAGTGCTTTTGGTGGAGAAGAATTNACACCACCCAAATATGGTAGGGTGTACATAGCAGCGAAACCAAAGAATGGTTCTTACTTATCTGAATTTACAAAAAAACAAATATTATCATCTCTCAAAAGTTATTCAGTAGCAGGTATTGTGCCTGAGTTGATTGATTTGAAGTTTTTATATGTTGAGATTGATAGTTACGTCTACTACAATGCAAACTTTATAGGTGATCCAGATAATCTCAAAACAGATGTTATTTCTTCATTGACCTCTTTTGCAAGTGGTCCTGAGTTGAACAAGTTTGGTGGTAGATTCAAGTATAGTAAAGTATTGTCACTTATTGATAGGGTTGATGATTCTATCACGTCAAATATCACTACTATAAGAATTAGAAGAAACTTAGTTGCTCAAATCAATCAGTTTGCACAATATGAAATATGNTTTGATAATACTTTCCATAGAAATGAATCAAGTTATAATATAAAGTCTACTGGATTCAGTGTATCTGGAGTACAGGGGACTGTATACTTCTCTGATCAGTTTATTTCAGGTGATAAGGGATCATTGTTCTTATTCCAAATTGATTCAGACTCATCAGTCAAAATATTATCATCATCATTTGGATCTGTAGATTATGCGAAGGGTGAAGTAATTTTAGACACAGTAAACATAACATCAACTGTGTTGTCTGATAATATTGTTGAGATTCAAGCTATACCTCAATCAAATGATGTATTAGCAAGGAANGAATTGTATTTGCAGTTTGACGTTGCTAATAGTAATTTCTTGATGAGAGAAGATCCTATATCAACAGGAGCAAATACTTCTGGAACAAGATATAATCCTCAATCTAGTTACACTAATGGTGCCAAAGTAAGAGGAGCAATCATAACTAGCACATCCACTGCCAGCACACTGGTTGGATATGTGAACGGACAACCTTATTATGGTGCTTTCCACACCATGCCAAATGGCAATAAAATGACAGGTGCATCTCATTCCCCTGATAGTCTAGCAATAACAAGCACCCCAACAAGTGCGATAGATACATCATCGACACCTATGTCTACAACTTCGACATCAACTTCATCATCATCAAGTTCAACCAGTAGCGGATACGGATATTAATGATCCAAACATCTCTTACGAAAGTAAAAGTACATGAAATAATTCAGAGTCAAATACCNGAGGTAATTGACAATGANAATCCTCGCTTTGGCGAGTTCATGAAACAATATTATATCTCCCAAGAATTTCAAGGGGGANCAATTGATATAGCTGATAATCTTGTAGANTATAAGAGTCTNAATTTTCTAAACCCTGAGACTCTNACTGGGATTACTTCATTNTCACAGTATGCAAATGGTAGAGATACNACNATATATGTTGACTCTACAAAAGGGTGGCCGANTCAATGGGGNCTNCTNAAAATAGATNATGAGATCATCACATATACAGGAATAGGTAGNACTNCNTTTACTGGGTGTGTNAGAGGATTCAGTGGTNTAGANAATAATAGAAAAACAAATAGTCCTGAGTATCTTACTTTTTCNCANACAGGTATAGGNACACATGCTGTAGATTCTAAAGTAATCAANCTTAGTAATGTATTNCTAAATGAGTTTNTAAAAAAACTNAAGAAACAAATTTTACCTGGTTTTTCAGANAGAAATTTATTNAATAAATTAGATCAAAGTAATTTCCTTAGACAATCAAAAGATTTTTACAAATCNAAGGGAACAGAAGAAGCNTTCAAGATATTATTTGGTGCTTTATATGGTGAAAAGGTTGATATGATTCAACCATCAAAATATATGATAAGTCCATCGGACGCTGAGTATAGAGTCAATGAAGTTCTTATATGTGAGTTGATATCTGGTGATCCTTTGAAGATATCTGGTGAGAGTATAATTCAAGAAACAACACCACTACAAACAAGTGGTTCAATCACAGGAGTAGAGAGGGCAGTCTTTGGTAATAAGACATATTACAAAATTGCTTTATCAAAGGGCACTGTAATAGGTAAGTTTAAGCAGATTGGTAAAACATTTATTACNAGATCAGCACCTGTTGGATCTACAGTGATAGATGTAGATTCTACTGTAGGGTTTGGTATCACAGGTAGTATTGATTTTGAAAATAGAAAGATATCATACTTAGGAAAATCACTTACACAATTTACAGGTATATCAACACTAACATCACCTTGTGGTATTGGATCAACAGTAAGATCTGGTATTGTGGCAACTTCATATGAGGATGGTAATCTATCTAAACCAGTGAAATTCAATGTACTAGGTGTTCTCAACAAATTTGAAGGATCTGCAATCAATCAACAGGAAGATGCTGAAATTAATATCAAACAACTTGGTAGAATTGAAAATGACCTAAGATTTAGTACATGGATATACAATACAGCATCGACATATGCTATTGAGAGGTATACACTCAAGAGCACTAATAGTTACAACTTCAAACTTGCAGCAGCAAACTTCTCTCTCTATGTGGGTGATGAGATAGAGGTTATTGATCAAACAGATCCTGATAACAAGTTGAATGGTACNATAACATTTGTTTTTGACGAAGATCAAGACGATTCTATATCTGTAAGTGTACCTACACTTGATACAACAAAGAAATATAAGATAAGAAGAAAATTAAAAATACAAGCAAATAGCACAGCTGACGTGCAGAACACATATAATGATGGAAGTGCTGTGCATGTTGCTTCTAATAGTTTGCCACACTGGCCTATCGATCCACAAAAGAGAGTCAGATCTTTTACTAATGTTGGTGTCAATACAACACAAGTAGAGATTACTGTATCAGATCATGACCTATATGATGGTGACTTAGTAACATATTCTTCATCTGGTATAGGCACATTGACTAACNTGAATGATGGTGAATCATANTACGTAAAGAGAGTTGATAGTAATACAGTCAAATTAGCATATACTGGAGAGAACGTAAGAAGAGGTCAGTTCCTCACTGCGTTTATAGGTAATGATATTGGTTCACAAACATCACATACACTTACACCATCTAACTTATATGGCACTGACTTAGGTGCACAAAAAATCCTAAGAAAATTTGGAGAGCCTGAATTTGGTGTAATAAAGGATAAGACAGTACAGGGTGGTGTCGGACTATTTGCAAATGGTGTTGAAGCATATTCTTACAAGTCATCNGACATAGTNTATTTNGGACCNTTGCAGAGTGTAGAGGTATTAAATACTGGTTCTAATTTTGATATTGTCAANCCACCTAAGTTGACAGTCTCACAGGATGGACATACAGGTGCTGCAGCATCAGTGATTGCACAAGTAGAAGGTACACTAGAGGAAATACTTGTTGAGACTGAAGGTTCTGATTACGAAGAAACACCCACAGTAAAAGTTATTGGTGGTAATAATACAACAGCCATAGCAAAAGCAAAGATGAAGTTAGTTCATCAAATTGTTGAATTCGATTCAACATCAACTGGTGGTGTGGTCAATACTGACACTGACAGATTTGTATTCCCACAAGTGCATGGATTTGAGCATGGTGAAGAGATTATATATCAAACAAATGGTAGCACAGGCATTGGTATTGGAATCACACCTGGTGTTCTTGTTGATACAGCACCTTATTTTGTTGTGAAATTAGATGACTTCCAAATTCACATATCAGAATCAAGAACTAAAGCGTTAGCAGGTATTGGAACAATAAATCTTACCACTAATGGTGGAGGTCAACAGAGTTTCAAAACTATAGCAAGAAGACAAAAAGTAGATAAGATCTTGATTGAGGATGCAGGTCTATTCAAGAATAGAGAAATACACACCAGCACAGGTATCAATACATTTACTGATACTATTGTAATTCCTTCTCATGGATTNGATAATTCAGAGATAGTCAAGTATTCATCAACTGAATCTGCTATAGGCGGTCTTACAATAAACAATNAATATTTTATTGATAAGATTGATAANGATAGTTTTAGNTTATCTGATAATAAAGAATTATCATCATACNTNAGTTTGAATGACAGTGGTTTGGGTGAGCACATATTTCAAGATCCCTCCATATCCATAGACATAAGTGGTAGACAAGGTATCTCAACAATCAACGCAACTGCTACACCTATTATAAGAGGAAAGATATCTGCAGTTCATGTAAGTAACAAGGGCAGTGATTTTGGATCTACTGTTATAAATGACAACTTCAAACCAGTTATTGAACCAACTGTTGGTGAGAAAGCTTTCCTACAACCATTCATTGTAAATGGACAAGTGGATCAAATCATTATCAAAAATGGAGGTGAAAACTTCTTCAGTGTAGATATTGTAATTGAAGGTGACGGTATAGGTGCAAAAGCAAAAGCAAATGTATCTAATGGTGTCATAACAAGCATTGATATCATAGACAAGGGTGCTGGATACACTCAGTCACAAACAACTGCCAAAGCAAAAACACCAGGTCAAGGTGCTATATTCTCAAGTGATGTCAAAAAGTGGACTATCAACCAAGTAGAGAGATATGCCAAGTTTGGTGATGTAAAAGAGGACGATGGTTTCTTAGAAACACCTAGAGACAGTGATTTAGGTAATCCTTATGTAAATTATTATGTACCACGTAATCTTAGAAATTTCTTAGGTGATTTAGGACAGGATCACTCACCTATTCTTGGATATGCATATGATGGNCACCCAATATACGGACCTTTTGCTGTTGTTGATGGTAAGAAGAAGTATATTGAATCAAGTTATCGTAAGTTAGCAAGTCAAAGAGTTGACGGACCTAATATCAACATCTACCCTGCTGGATTCTTTATTGAAGACTTTACATACGTTGAGGGTACAGGTGATCTTGATGAACATAATGGTAGATTCGCAGCAACACCTGAATTTCCAAATGGTGTGTACGCTTATTATACAACTGTAGAAGAGATAGAGGTAAACAACCCTAACAGTCCATTCAACAACTCTAGAACACCACTATTCCCATACGTTATTGGTGACACATATCATTCTAAGTTGCAAACATTCAATACTGCATATGAATCCAATCAAAATTTAGATCTTCCCTCACTTGATCTTGTGAGAAACACTGAACCTTACAATATCAATGAGTACGAGTACGTAGCACAGGCAAATAGAAATACACTCATAAACTCAAAGATAGAAAAAACAAGTAGCGGAGATATAGAAAGAATAGATATTGTCACTGCTGGTAAAGGTTATAATGTAAATGACAAACTATCATTTGACAATAATCTTACTGGTGGATTTGGTGCTACAGGTAAAGTAAGTTATGTAGAAGGACCTGGCATNACTACNATCACATCTACTATCACAGAANTAGAAGANATTGTTTTAGTTGCTAATGGTCANCAAGTCACAGGTATTCACACAGGTCCTCATGGTGTTGCAGACAANTCATTTGTAGAAATCTTAGGNATNTCTACAACCACTCACTCTAACCTTGCTGCACGTAATACAAAGATAAAACTAAAAGAAAGAAGCACAGGACTTGGTGTCTCTATGGCAAGTGTCAATATTACAGGACTCACTACAAGTGTTCTGATTACTGACTGGATACCAGATGTTATAAAAGATTACAAATTCCAAATCAATGATATAGTCCAGATTGATAGCGAACAACTCAAGATAATCAACTTTGATGTTAAAAANAATAGGGTTGAGATGATACGTGCTCAGTTTGGAACAGCAGGTGCTGCACANACATTNGGATCAACTATTACAAGGGTAGAAAGTGAATTTACATATGAGTTAGACAATCCAGTCAATCTTACTACTAAACAAAATACTGCATATTATTTCAACGCTGAGTCGGTGGTTGGAACAGGTAGTACATTTGGTGTAGGAATTGGTACCACAGTTACAGTATCAGGTAGAGGTGGTCATCAAATTGTNTCATTCTTCAATAATGAAACTAAGGATGTATTCATACCAACAAGAACAATCTATATGCCAAATCACCCCTTCAGGACAGGTGATAAAGTAGAGTATAGTCCTGGTGCAGGTACATCACTCACGTATCAAACAGATGCGATGAAAAGAGTGGCAGGTGCATTCAAAAGACCACTACCACCTGAAGTATTCATACAAGCGATAGATAACAACCTAGTTGGNATAGTGACAACACAGACAGGTATCAGTTCTTCACTTGAGAGAGTGATGTTTAGTGGTAATGTAGCGATAGGAAACACACACTTCTTCAAAACCAAAAGAGATGATGTTGTAACAGGCACACTTAGAATTATCAACACTACAGCAACATCACCAAATCATACATTTAAGGTAGAAGATACTTTAGAGTTGACNATTGTATCATCTGCTACCAGTTCTGTAACAGCAGCGTATGATCCTGGCTCAAGATATGTAAGTATTGGATCTTCAATCAATCCACCAATATCACTTATGACAGGTGATACACTTGAGATTGATACATCAGACTCATCACTTGAAAATACTAAACTTCAATTCTTCCTTGATCAAGATTACAACAAACCATTTGTAGGCACTGGCAAATCTGCTATAGAAGTGGTCAACACAGGTATACCTGGNAATGCAGATTCTAAGACATCAATACATTTTACTAATCGTGTTCCAGACATATTGTATTATAAGTTCTTACCATTACAGAATACGAAGGTTATTGAGGTCAATAAAGAAATCAAGGATTACTCCAAGATATTTGTAAATCCAAGTAAATTTACAGGAACTCACACTATATTATCAAAAACCAATGACACGTTTAGTTGGAATTTATTCACTATACCTGAAAAGGTCGGATATTCAAGTGAATCACAAATCTCTTACATAACAAATTCATTAAATGTAANNGGTGGTGTTGCAAAAGTTTTACTNACAGGTGGTGGCACAAGTTACAAGGATGTCCCTCAAGTGTCAGTGGCATCTACTACAGGATCTTCTGCTAATCTTAAAGCATTTGGTAATAACATTGGTAAATTAGATAAGGTTCAATTAGTTGATACTGGATATGATTATCCATCAGATTTGACACTACAGCCACAGGCAGCAATGCCACAGGTATTATTCTTGAAGGATAANTTTGCTGTAGATAGTGTAGCTATTACATCGACAGGTAGAAACTATCTTACACCACCTGATTTTGTTGTATACAATAGTAAAACAGATACTGTAAATGAAAACGCAGAATTTGAAGCAGAATTGACAGGTGGATCTGTATCAAATGTCAAAGTTATTTTTGCAGGTGGTAATCTGAGTTCAGGTGACGTTGAATTATTTGCTGTCAATAATAGTAATGGTGTTGGTATTATAAGTTGTACTTATGCAGAACCTAATGTAACTCTTAGATTACAAACACCATCCACAGGATTCACCACTGCAGTGCCACTACCATTTGAAGTTGGTGATAAGGTATTTGTAGAAAACACAGGTGTATCAACAGGTAATGGATATAATTCTGCTGACTACGGATATCAATCATTCACACTTACAGGTATCAATACAGCGTTTGGTAATATTAATGAGGCAACTGTTACCTATGCTGTTGACAAAAATCCTGGTGTNCACGATCTTGGCAAATATGGTGTNGTAGTAAAAGACAAAGACCTTGCTAAATTCAAAGTAAATCTAATTGAAAGCACATTCCTAAATGGAGAACCAGTTGTATCGTCATCAGGTAAAGAATCAANAGTTATTATAGGAAAAGGTAAGACTAGAAATGTANTAAGNNTTGATTCNCTTGTAGGATTNAGCACAGGTGATACTGTTACTGGTAAGTTTTCTAAAGCAGGTGGTACAATAGATTCATCACAGGCATATGAAGGTTACTTTACCCTTGATACCTCATCTGAAAAAGCATTTGGATGGGAAAGAGACACAGGTAAACTCAATGATTTCTATCAAAGAGTACAGGATAATGATTATTATCAAAACTTTGCATATTCACTCAAGAGTTTTGTTGGTATTAATAGTTGGAGTGAACCAGTTGACTCTCTTGCTCACATAGCAGGTTTCAAAAAACACTCAGATCTTCTTATAAATTCTGTTCCAACAACAGCACCACAACCTGCAGGTATATCCTCAGGGGCAGGTAATGTAGTTGTTATTGATGCTCAAGCATCACTACTAGACAGACATAATTTTGACTTAGTAACTGAGAATACAAACCTAGATCAAAACATAAGCGATGAGGTATCTTTCCTCACTGGACAATTTGCTGATGGTCTTATTTGTAAGTCAAATAGAGTTCTTGANTTAGATGATATAAGTCCTCAATTCTACTCAGACCCCAACCTCATAAGGTCAGTTGAACTTGATACATTTGACATGTTGACTGGAGGACCTGGTGGTGATGGAATTAATGCTGTAAAATACTATGCTCAAGTTGTTCTTGATGTATCATCAGGTATATCATTCAACGCTACTCAATATTCTGAGTTTGTTGTTTTCCATGATGGATCAATAGCATATCTCAACACATATTCAGAATTAGCAGATGATGATGATTTGGGTGAGTTCACAACTGAAACAAGTGGACCTCTTGCTAGTGTCTTGTATGTCCCTACTAACTCAGCGTTGGAGTATGACATCACATTCCATAAAGAGATTATTACAAATGCTGTAGGGGTGGCATCTACTGCCTTTGGTTTGATTGAGTATAAAGGTATTACTAAATCNCTTGCAGTAAGTAATACACTACAGGACGTTGACGAGGTGGATGCCACCATGTACAAGTCTGGAAGTATTCTTGTATCAGCAAGAGGACCTAATGGTGAGAAAGAGATTGATGAATTCNTNTGGTTGATNGATGGATCTAANAANGTATTATTCACCAANACNGGTAANATGGATGCTGANACAGATATAGGTNNATTCTCNATNNANAATGTNANTGATGTNTTGAAGTTACAGCACACACCTCCTGTAGGTATGGCAGTAACAGTGTCATCTCTTACAAGGGCAGTNGGTGT
Source organism: Chloroflexota bacterium (assembly GCA_002721875.1). Next base: position 10,886 of record PBLU01000024.1, read on the forward strand.
AGCACAGACACATGGTAATTCAGGTATTGTTGANGAGTATCATATTGGTGATACNATGCTAGACAGTTCCTTTNTACAACTACCTGCTAATGGATCTCCTAGTGAGCAAATAATTTCTCAAAAAGCATATGCAAACTATACCACATGCAGATTCCATGTTGAGATACACAACACAACTGATGATGAATACTCTGTATTCATAGTTGGTTCAAATGCATTTGGGGGAAATGCAACGTATAACACATACAACCATCTATACACAGATGACACCATGAAACGTAATATGTCAAATACTAGCATACATATTACTAGCACTATGACTCAATTAAAATTCTTACCTGTTGCAAATAAAGCATATACGATAAGAACTCATGAGATAAAGATTGATAAACCAGATTCCTCCGCTAACAATACGACAGTAACGTACTAATGGCATTTCAATTAGCGTCAGTTAATAAACAATTCAATACTGCGAGTGAAAGTTTTCAAACATCTTTCAGACTCACGCATAAACAAGATCCATTGTTTTCGCATGAGATAGATTCTGGTGATGCTGCAGTCGTTCAATTGGCACCAAGAAATACTATCAATATAAAAAATCATTTCTATGTTACTGGGGAAGAATTATCATACGAAGCATTTGACGGTACACCAATAGGAATAGATCATAACAGCACTGGTGTAGGTGCTGCTACCACACTTCCATTGTCAGTATTTGTTATAAAAACAAGTGAGAATACTTTTAAACTTGCTGCAAGCAAGTCATTAGCCCACTCTAATGACCCAATAGGATTGACAACTGTTGGTGTCGGTACAACACAGAGTTTTACATCACAAAAAGTAGATACAAAGTGTATTGTTACTATTGACAACGTAATACAATCACCTCTTCTAGAGAATACTAATGTATCGACACCATTAGTGAGCACGATGTTTAATCGTGAGGCAAGATTCCTAGATGTGAATAAATTTAAGAACTATGATCTCATCAAAATGGGGAATGAGATCATGCGAATACAAGTCATAGGGTTTGGCACCATGCCCGACAACGTGCTTGTGGATCGTGCATGGATGGGTACACAGGAGGAACCACATCTGGTAAATGACCCAGTGAATTTGGTTAGAGGAGATTATAATATAAGAAGAAATAAAATACACTTTGCCGATACACCGTTTGGTGGTACAAGACAAACGATAGGGATTCAATCTACTGCAGTCAATGTATCTGCAAGTAGATTTACAGCACTGACTGAGGTATTCAGNACTGGTACACAAGTAAAACTTAGATCAAGAACACCACCATCACCGCTTGTAGGTAATAATGATTACTTCATAATCAAAAACGGTAATAATGATTTCTCATTTGCGAAAGACAAACCTAGTGCATTGACAGGTGTTGGAATAACACTCACATCTGCTGGTATTGGTACACATAATCTTCTTGTCGCTGATGTTGTGGATGGTAGTGAGTTTCAAGGTAGAGCATTTGTAAGATCTGATTATTCAGGTAATGCCATACTTGATGATATTTCTGGTGGTTTTACTGGTGTAGGTAAGACATTTACTTTGACCAGCAATGGATCAAATATCACTGGCATCAACACTGATTTTGGTGTCATACTTATCAACAATGTATTCCAAAAACCAGACATTGATTACAATTTTGTTGAGGTTGGTGGTGCCACCTCCATTACATTTACTGGTAATGATATAGCAGGGCAGACAGAGACCTACAGCACATCAGATGTTACCGCAAATAGATTACCNAGAAAGGGNATTATATCTGGACTTGGTAATACTCAAGGGTTTGGATACCAGCAATTACAAACTGGTTTTGGAACTGCAGTAGTATCAGGGTTTGGTACTATAACTGTTGCTATGGGATTTACTGGTGGTGGATATAGATCTGACGGAACACAATTCAAGGTGAGGGTGATAGGTGGTAATCCTACGACTGCTGCTGCAGGTACATTCTCTGTACAAGACGGAAGAATAAAAAAAGTCTTTATGGATGGAACGCCAGGTGTGGGTTACACTCATACAAGTGTCCCGTTACTTGAATTTGATTCACCATACGCTTATGATGATATCAAACTTATAAGTGGTAGCACAGGTATTGGTGCTTCTGTGTCAATAAAAGTAAGTATTGCTGATAGTATATCAGAACCTGTCATAACAAATACAGGATATGGATTTACAGTGGGTGAGGTTCTTACAATCGCAGGGATACCTACAAACTTCAGTGCTGGAACTAATTTCCAACCTGCTACATTTACTGTAACATCAACAAGTGACGATAAATTCTCAGGATGGAGTCTTGGTAAATTCCAAGTATTAGATAATTTCTCTAGTGAATTTAACAGTAGTAAAACTCAATTTACATTGAAAGAGAATGGAGAACCCATAAGTATTGAAAAAACAGCAGGTAGTCCTATTAGTCTTGATGATGTATTATTGATTTTCATCAATGATGTTCTACAAAAACCAGGTAAGGCATATCAATTTGATGGTGGTTCACAAATCAAGTTTACAGAGGCACCTCCCACAGGTTCATCACTACAAGTTTTATTCTATAGAGGAACTGATGCTGACGTTATTACTACAGAGGCAGTAGAAACTATACTGAAGGGTGATATTGTAACTATAGGTAGTCCTTCAAAAGATAGATCTATACTCAAACAAGATCCTAGGACTATCAGAGAGGTTGTATCAAGAGATACACTTCAAACTACAATCTACAAAGGACAAGGCATCACAAACGCTAAAACACCCCTTAGACCTGTGACGTGGAGAAAACAAGAGGATGATAAATTTGTTGATGGTGTGAAGGTAAGTAAGGCAAGAGGATTATACGTAGGTAGAGTGCAACCTGCGACCAGAATCATATCTGGAGTAGGCACTACATCCACTGTGATGTATGGACAATCAGGTATCATTGGATTTACAAAAACAGAAGATCCAAATGTATCAGAATTTGCTATCAAAGTTTTAGACACTGATAAAGATAATACTGGATTTGGTGCTACTGGATTTGATTACCCTTATAAGTCAATTGAGGGTGTGACTATGGAAGGTGATCAGGGTGTTATTGTTGGTGTCGGATCTACTGCCACTGGTCTTCAATTTGAATTTACTATACCTTCTAACTCTGTGTTGAGAGATAATGCTTTTGGTGGATTCACTGAGACTGGTATAGGAACAGGTGATTTCTTCCTTGTAAGTAGATCAAACATT
>PBLU01000025.1 GCA_002721875.1 Chloroflexota bacterium
CTCTATCACGTGTTGGTAAAAATGATTATACAGAAGTATACGAATCTACAGAGTTAGACGAGTACGATGTATCTGATGCACCATACATAGAAGAGTTCATAAAAACTATACCAGTATATGAACGTAATACTAACGTAGATATTACACTTAAATCTCAACACCCCGCACCATCCACACTTAGAGCTGTGAGTTGGGAAGGAGACTTTTCACCTAAATATTATAAACGTGTCTAAATTAGATCAATACGTAAAACCAATTACAAAAGAGGCTGCCTTAGAGGTGGCCTATAACCTACGCCCAGATGACCTCAGAGAGGTCGTCGAGGGTCATGGGTTAGACCCATTCCTAATCCTCCCTAGAGTGGCTCAGGAAGGCTCTGCTGTGTATTTCACAGTACCAGACGGCAAGACTGCCGGACTAGCAGGAGTCGGGGACGGTGGAGAAATCTGGATGCTATGCACTCCGGCAATCCATCGTTATCCAATTACATTTGCAAGAGAAGCCAAGCGGTGGGTCGATAGCCGCACTGAGCCTCTGTTGTGGAACATCGTAGACTGTAGAAATACAGCACATTTAAAACTACTCAAATTTATAGGTTTCAAGTTTTTACGCAAGTTTAATCATGGACCTAACAATTTACCATTTATAGAATTTTGCCGTGTGTGCACCAGACCCTAATGCGGGAAGGCGAGAAGCCGCCCGAGTCGAGAATAATAGGCGACATGCCGAATACAAAGCTAACTCGATAAAACAATGGAATAAAGAAGCTGATTTTAAGCAGAACCTAAAAACTATTCGAGGTTTAGGACGGTCACGTGCCGAAGCAGACTTTGAAGAAGTAGCTGTACAAGCTCGAGGTAAAGCTTTATCAGAAAAAGAAGACTTAGCCAGACAGTACTTTCAAAGTAAATCGGTCAACAGTGGCGGACGTAGTAATCGTTACGGCGGTATGAAGCAAGCTAACTATCATGCTAAAGTTGCCAAACTAGATAAACAAATGTTTAAACTGGCTACTGTAGGAGAGTCTAAAGCAAGAGAAGGTATACAAAGAAGAGAACAAGCTATGATTCAGAAAGAGTATAATGCTCTTGGTATGGGACCACAGTTTGGTATGCCTACTATGATGCCTCCAAAAGACAGAGCGGGTCAGTTCATGAACAGTTTAAGTTTTGGACTAAACGTCGCTACTGGAGTTATGGGATTATTTCCTAGTGATGAAAGATTAAAAAGAGATGTGACAAAAATAGGTCAATCTATTGACGGATATAATATATACAGATTTAAGTATGTAAGTTCTGACAGAGAATTTATCGGAGTTACAGCTCAAGAAGTATTAAAGAAAAAACCAGAAGCTGTAGATAAACTTAGCAACGGTTTCTATGCTGTATACTATGATATGATAGACGTTGATTTTAAGGAGGTGGCATAATGGATTCCAATATGTTTAACACCGCCGATACCAACTTTTCAGACGTTAGTAATAAACGTGGTGAAAGTATTAACGCAGGCATCAACGAGCTTATAGCTAACAACAATGCTCAATACAAACAGAGAGCACAAGATGCTATTGCTGCTGCGGAAACTAAATCAAGAAACTTTCAGAAACTAGGACAGCTTATTGCAGATACTGGTAAGTTTGTGCCTAAGCTTCAAGAGTGGAATGATAACAGAAGTCAACTAAAAGCATATAAAGATAAAGTCAAAGCCGGAGAAGCAAATAGTAAAAAGCTTGGTGGCAGCGATATGCCTAAGATGGCTGATCTATTTACTGGCGACTCAGACATTGACTTTAATATGTCTCTAGATAAAAAAGTTGATGACAAGTTTAAAGACTTTTTATACAGAGAAGAAGAAGACGAAAAGTTTAAAAACATTTTTAAAGAAAGTAATGCTGCTACTGTAGAAGGTATGCAAATTGCTTTTGATGCTGACATAGATTTTGCAAAAACTGGTAATCTAGATATACTTGAAGAAGGTATATATGCTAACCAGAGTCTTACAGTTGCTGACTTTGATACAAAAGGTAAAGCCTTAGTTACAGAAGTTGGTAAAAGTTATCAAGGATTTATGCTAGCTAATCAGGATACTAAAGTCCCTGTAGAGGGTTATGGTATGGTAAGTCTACAAGATGCTATGGCTGCCAATGATGGTGCGGGTAATCCACTAATGTATGATGCTATATCAAAGTTTTTAAACGAATCATTTTATTTTACTGCTGAAGTTTTTAGTGGTAAAAACAAAATGAGCAATCGTCACATACTTCAATTAATTAAAAGTACAGAAGGAACAGATCAAGCTGCTAGAGCTCAATTCTTACAACAATCTTATCAAAAATCTAAAGAGCAATACAAAACTAAATCTAGAATAGACTTTGCTAATGCTATAAAATCTAATCCTTATGCAGCTATCTTTGGTACTAAAGGAGACCCTAATTCTGGACGTCTAAACCAGTTACAAAAAGTGAGCGGTAAGAAAGATACCGATTTACATTTTCAAACTATGTTAGATGATATGACATGGGCTGTCGATAATGGTTATTTACTAGCTGCTGATCTAAACAAGATTATGGCTATAGAAGGCATAAAAGATAGGCATGACGGGGTTACTAAAAGTCTAGGTGACTTTAGACCACAGTTTTATCAAGCTGTAAAAGTGCTACATGAAAAAGCAGGCACTAGAGAGTTTGATAGAAAACTGAAAACTCAACAAAATACAGTTACTACTGAAGTTGAGAAAGCTCAAGAAAGACTTAAAAAGATAGAAGGTGGTGCTACAGAAGAACACTTACTAGATGAAGTTAACAATGTTAAAAAGATACTAAACGATCAACATGGTATAGTTGTGGCTGAAGACCAAAGTAATCAATTTTGGCGTTACTTTCAACCACTTACCGGATTTGTAACAAACGAAGATAAAGTTGATATTGATACTGTAAAGCATATAGATAATGATTTACTACAAAATGATTTTGAGCATGCTGAAGCAAGACTTGATGAAATTAACGACCCTAAACTTAGGGAAGATTATGCAAAGAAGATAAAAGGTTACGACAAGATTGCACAAAACAAAGACTTGTATGACCAATACGAGAAAAGACTAGAACAAGACGTATCAACTACATTAGGTAATACACTTACAACTTCTAATAAAGAATTAGAGCAAAGTGTTGTTATAGATAATGTCAAAGCAGACCTTAAGAAAAAGTTTTTATATCTTACATCTAAAGAAGGTGGTGGACTATCTCCGGAGCAGGCACTAACACAGGCAGAAGGTGAGATTCTTAAAAACCTTGGTCCAGAAGATGGTACTGTAGTAGGTACTGGTAAGAGTAAAAAAGTTACACCATACGGAGAATACTATAGATCAGGTAAAGGTAAACGTAATCTTTATGTTGCTAATGCCGGTCGTATAGCTCGTAATAAAATAGAAGATGAAAAAACTAGGGAAGCTTGGTTTAATCACGATCAGCCACATGACGGCGAAGATATTGAAGCATTAATTCAATATGCTCGAGGTGGTAATATACCTGAGTTTTATGTCGAAGCTAGTCGTAATATGAAATTTTTAAATAGTCATATGATAGCTAGAATGAGACTAAAGGCTTTAGGTTATGATGAAGAATTACAAAACTTAGCACCTAGCGTATTAAATAATTTTGATAATGCTGTTGCTAAGAAGCTATTTTATCATCCAAGTTCAGAAAAGTATATTCAAATTTTTGATTATGACCCAGAAGGCACAGCTTCTTTCTTTCCAGAATTTGCTGAAAAAACGAAAAATCCAGATCATGGTAACGTGTCAGGCTTTTATAGAGAAAGAATTGACTATGATACTACTACAATAGATGATATTGTTAAAGAAGGCGGCTTTGCTGAAAAAGGTTATGGAACTACTGGCTTTGGTTCGTTTAAATTAAATGCAGCTCAAATAGAACGAGTTAGAAACACATCTGGCTTAGATTTTAAAACTGATACTTTTACAAAAGAAAATCAGAATAAATTATACTTTGCTATTTTAATGGAAACAGGTCAGATGAAGAAAATGTTTAATGGCTTAGGTCTAGAAAGCTATTCTCCTAGTGGTTTAAACTTTGATGACGTGGAAGGTCTTTATACTGACATGGATAAATTTAACATACCCGGATTATATACTTCATCTGAACTTACTGAACACTTTATGTACTACGGTAATATTAATGAAAAAGGTGAGATATTCTATTACGGGGAGGATAACGAATGAATGAAGAAGAACTAATCCAAGACCCGATCGGTGCTAGTTACGACAAACCAGACGATAATCCCCCGGCTCTTACAGCAGAGGAATTTCAAGTTTCCGAAGCTCAATATCAAGAAGATCAGGTAGCTGCCGAACAGACACTAGAAGAAGAATCTGCTGCACTCGAAGACCCACGTACTGATGAAGGTATTGGTGGTGTTAAAGGAGTGCTAAAAGAACTAGCTTCTATACCTTCTGGTGGTATACAAGATACATTATCATCTGGTACAACTTTTGTAGAACGTACTATAGACGCTGTTTCCGGTCAACGGGAAAAAGAAATTAAAGAACAGGGTTATTATCAACCTGACTTTGACCCGTTTACAAACAATGGGCAGAGTGAAATAATAACAAAAACATGGTGGGGTAAGTTAGCCAGAGGTGTAGTACATTTTGGTACTATGGCGGGTGCTACTATCCTAGCTGCTAAAGGTGCAGCCGCTGCCGGTATAGGATTGGGTGTAGGTGCAACTGCAAAAGCACTATTAGGTGCTCCGAGTTTAGTACGTGCAGCCGGTATTGGTGCTATATCTGATTTAGTATCTAAAGAATCTGATGGTCATAATGCTCTAGGTAGCCTACGTGACCATTATGGTTGGATTGATACACCATTAAGTACAAAGGATACAGACCATCCTACTATGATGAAACTAAAAAACATTGTAGAAGGCATGGGTATAGGTCTAGTATTTGATGGTGCTGCTATGCTACTTGGTAAAGGTAAAAAATCAGTAGTTGATAGAATAGGTAAACGTCAAAAAAGTGTACAAGATCAGACTTTAGCTAAAGGGCTCGAAGAACTTAGAGAAAACGAAACAAGATTTAGAGCTAGTAAAAATAAAGCAATAGCTGAACAACACCAAGGAGCACACCTGTCAGAAGATGACCCATATACTGTATGGGAAACACAGAAAAAAATTCGTGAAGACTGGGGTGCAGAAGATGGTTCTGCCGGTAATGTTATCCCTGCCGTACAACGAGCAAGGGCAGCAAAAGAAGCCGGTATTACAGAAGAAATAGCTGATGATGTTTTACGTAAACTATATAGTAATAACAAGTATCGTCAGATTATTGAAGAAATTAAAAAGAACAGACTTACATTAACAGAGGTCTTTGGTGATTCTATAGCCGCACATCAACGTATTACACTTGGTAGAAACGCAGCAAATATGTCACCAGAGGAATACTTAGAAGAAATACTAAGAAATACTGACGCATATTCTATAACAGATATAGATGGCAACCTTGTAGACAGCATAGAAACTATTACAAGTAAGTATGTAGTTGTTGCTGACATGGTTATGGGTACATTATTACAACAAGTACGTGATTTAGGTATAGCCGGTAGAGAGTTAGGCAACTTTGTTGACCTAGCAGATACAGATAGTACTCTAGAATCTATTAGAGATACTATGTTTACTTTACTTACTGAAGTAAAAAAAGCTAGAATTATAAAATCACAGAACTTTAGAGAGCTTGGAGCCGGTTCTAAGGTACAGTATTTAAAGAAAACACTGTCACAAGAAATGGTTGACACTCGTGAATCCATACAAAGTATATTAAATATTGCAGATAAGTCAGAAGATAGTAATTTATTAATGGCATTATTTGAAGCTTTCTCCTCTATGCAGACAGTTAACAGTCTTGATGACTTTGACGCATGGGCTAGAAAGATGATAAAAGGTGGTGAGATCGAAGGTAAAGCACAGTCAGGTGCATTAATAAGAGAACTACAAGGTGTATTTACTCACAGTGTACTTAGTTCACCTAAGACACCTTTACGAGCTATTATTGGTACATCTACTCATACATTCTTGCGTCCTATGAATCAAACAATAGGTGCATTAATTAGACTTCCATTTACTGGAGATACTAGAAGTGTACGTGTAGGTCTTGCATCTATGAACGCTATGATGGAAGCTATACCTGAGTCATTTGAGTTATTTAAAACTAGACTTAACTCATACTGGTCAGGAGATATAGCAACTGTAAAGACTAGATTCTCTGAGTATACAAAAGGAGACGATAACTGGGAGATTATACGTAGATGGGCAGAAAGCGACAGAGCTAGTGCAGGCGACAAAGCCGCATTTAGAATGGCTAATATGGCTAGACAAATGAATAATGCTAGTATGTTGACTTACTCTACTAAAGTTATGGCTGCAACTGACGATGCTTTTGCATACATTCTAGGTAGAGTTAAGATGCGAGAAAAAGCTCTTATCTCTGCTATGGACCAAAAGCAAGCCGGTAAGATAAGTGGTCATATAGATATAACTCCAGACCTTATTAAGAACTACGAAGATTATTTCTATCAGGATATTTTTGATGCTGATGGTAATATATCTGATGCAGCTACAGAATTTGCACGTAAAGAAGTTACACTAACACAAGATTTAAAAGGATTTGCTGCTAACCTAAACTCAGTGTTTCAGCAAAACCCTTGGGCTAAACCTTTCTTCTTGTTTGCTAGAACTGGTGTAAACGGATTAAAACTTACAGCTAAACATACACCCGGTTTTAACTTTCTAGTTAGAGAGTTTAACGATATAGCTTATGCTAGACCCGGGCAAAATTTAGATGAATTATCTAAGTATGGTATATACTCAGATCAAGACTTAATAAACGCTAAGGCACTACAAACAGGTAGATTAGCTATGGGTTCTGCTCTAGTTAGTATGGCTGCATGGGCATGGATGACAGGTAGAATGACAGGTAACGGACCTGTAGACAGACAGAAACGACAAGTATGGATGGATGCGGGATACAAACCACGTACTATTTTCTTCGGCGATGTTGGAGTAGAGTATGATTCGTTTGAACCATTCAACCAGATTATGTCTATGATAGCTGATATAGGTGATGCTAGTTTACTTATGGGTGAAGAGTGGACAGAAGATAACTTACTAAAAGTTGCTTTACTCTTATCTCAAGGTGTAACAAGTAAATCTTATTTAGCCGGACTACAATCGTTTGCAGATTTATTTGGTGGTAAGCCGGGTCAGCCTGCTAGAATCATATCAGGTTTTGCAAATAACCAGATACCTTTAGCCGGTTTACGTAATGATTTAGGTAGAATATTTACACCACATACACGTGAACTAAGCTCTGGTATTTTCGACTCTATACGTAACCGTAACTTAATGAGCGAAAAATTAACTGGTCAACAATTACCTATTAAGTATGACTTATTAAATGGTAGACCTATTAAGAATCACGACTTTATGACTAGAGCTTACAATGCTTTCATACCTGTAGCATTTAACTTAACTCCTAGTCCCGGTAGAACCTTGCTATTTAATAGTGGTTATGATATTAGAATGTCAGTTTTATATTCTCCTAATGGAGATGACTTAACTGATAGTCCTAGACTACGATCTCTATTCCAAAAAGCGATAGGTGAAGAAAGACTAGAAGTAAAATTAAGTAGACTTGCTAACGACCCTAAAATTATAGCGTCTATGGAGCAGATGTATACTGATATAAATTCTGGTAGACGAGCTGATTTTCAACCTAGAGACTACTATCATAATATTATAATAGATAGATTGTTTACTAAAGCACGTAAGAAGGCTTGGTTGAAAGTTATGAAAGATCAAGAAGCCGCTACAATAAAGAGAGATAGAGAGAAGTCAAAACTCGAGCGGAAGATGAAAAAAAATCAAACAGCAAAGTTATTAAACATTCCTAAATAATGGCACTAACATTCATTGAATATACAGCGGATGGTAATAATAATAAAAATTTTACCTTCCAGTCACTTAAAACCACTGACATAGATGTTAAGCTAGATGGTGCACTTAAGACAGCAGGCACTCATTATAACATAACTAACTATACACCTAGCGGTGGTGGTACAGTTGTCTTTACATCAGGCAATATACCCGCAAGCCCAGTAATTATTCGTATTGCTAGGAGCACGGATGTTAGCACGCCTCGAGTTACTTATACTCCCGGCTCCTCTGTAAAAGCAGCTGACTTAAACGACAACTCACTGCAAACGATATACTCTTTACAAGAAGAGAAAGATGCAGTGCAAAACCTTGGTGGTACGCTTACAAACGTAACCATTAGTGGTAACTTAAATGTAGGTAGTAACCGGATAACAAATGTTGCCGCCGGTATATCTGCAACAGATGGTGTCAATAAACAACAAGTTGAAGACATCACAACAAATAATAATACAGCAATAGCGGCGGCACAAACAGCGGCACAAAATAGTGCTCTTGCGGCAAACCAGTCGGCAAGTGCTGCGGCTATTTCATCAACCAATGCTGTTACGTATTCACAAGTAGCACAAGCTGCTGCAACGTCTGCACAGAGCGCAGGCACGAACATGACAGCTCAAATTGGTGATGCACAAAAATATGCAGCTAATCCCGCCAATACTACGTTTACTACAACTGCCGGTGTTACCGGACAGTTATCTGCCCTTCACTATGCAACACTAGCTAACACTTATGCAGGCTTTACAGTATTCTATGGTTTTCATAGAACTACAGCCGGTGCATTTAAGTTAGACTATGCTACAGCTTCTGATACTGCTACATATAAAGTAGAAGATTATCAGTACAAAGGCGAAGCACAGTGGCACATAGGCGACTCCGCAGCCTTGCATTCAGCAACATCAGGTGGAACTCAAGGAACTCCCAGATATTCCCTAAATTCATCTGGACATTTAATATTGACAACTACAGCTTAAAAAATGGCACAAATAGATTTAGGCAAACTGAAGTTTACTTGGAAAGGTACATGGAGTACAGCTTCAGCCTACGAGGTTGATGATGTTGTGTATCATAGCGGTTCTAGTTATATTTGTATAGCAGACGCAGCAAACACAACAGACTCACCAGAACAAAACTCAACAAACTGGACAGTCATGATGCGTGGTGTAAACTACGTAGGTACATGGTCTAGTTCAACAATGTATTATAGAGGAGATATAGTTCTTTATAATAGTAATGCGTACATAATGGATTCTGACAGTGTTAGCCCATTATCAGGTACAAACTACACACCCGGAACAACAGCTTCCGCAAACCATTGGAAAGTTATTTCAACAGGTACAGCCGGTACTTATACTACAGCAGGCGATATCGAGTACAGAGATAATGATGGTACAAACTCAAGATTAGCAATAGGTCCTTTACAATCTAACTTAGTAGTAGAGAATAATCCTAAAGAAACTTTCCCTGCCGGTACAACAGTTATATACGAACAGGTACAACTACCGGGAGCTACACCGGCTACAAATGGTAAGAGTGCTTACTTATTTAAAGACGATCATCCTACAGCTGCAAATGCTTCATATACAGTTACTGTAGCAGCAAGTAAGTTTGTAATAGGTGGTGTAAGTCAGCAAGCACTTGCATTAAAGACTGGAAGTACATATACATTTGACGTTAGTGACGCTACTAACGCATCACATGTTTTAGCATTTAATGCCAGAACAGGTGCAAGTAATACTACATTTGACTTCGAGACAGGTGCTGTTGCAGATGGAGTTGTAAGATCAGGTACACCGGGTCAAGCCGGAGCAACTGTTACTTGGACAGTACCACACTTAGGTTTCTTAGTATACGAATACTATTGTACACAGCACAGTGGTATGGGTGCAGCTATAACATGGACATCATCTACAAAGATTGCCGGAAGATTATTACACAACGACGCACATCCTACTATTGACATAACTAGAGGTTCACAGTATACATTTACATTCCCATCAGCTACAGGTATGACATATTCTGTCAAAGACCCTAATGCTAGTAACTATAGTACAGCCGGTACTAATGGACGTGTAACTGCGGGTGTAACACCTGACTCAGTATCTGGTGGTGGAACTATTGCTATTGTAGCAGATAGTAACACACCGGCAGCATTAAGAATACGTGACGAAGGTATGTCAGCTGACGAGATCAATGTTACCTTAAATAACATGTTCTTCAAGCCAGTATGGTCTGGTGGTAATAAGTCGCTGAATCACGAACATAGGCAACCTTCTGATACACATTATAATAATATAACATATAATACATACGCTAACCACGACATCAATAACTATACAGAAAGTCTATTACCTCAGCTTGATTACCTTAAGAAGTCTGGTAGAGGATTTAGATATGGAACTTGTAAACTTGGTTATAGACAGAATGGTGTAATCTCAGATAGACATTATACTTTCTGGGGTAATATGTATCATAATAGCTCACAAGGTTATTACTATGGAGGTGCGATTGGTACAGGAGGTAACTCTTATAATGGAACAAATGATCGCCCTTGGAACTCTACTTGGAGATGTCCTAAGTTTTGGACAGAAGCTTTAGCAGGCAATAGTGATTATGCACATTTCTTAACTGATACAGAGGGAAATGATCTTGGTTATCTTGATGTTAATGGTGATGTCGTAGTTGACAAGCCAAGACTTAAGCAAGTACATAGAGGTAATAAAACAGCTTATTACTTATATGAAAATGGTATTGTAACCTTTGCAGGCTACGGTGGCTATGGTGGAGAAGGATTTGGTAAAACTAATACTCAGTATTATGAAGTAGCAGTAACTTTCCACGACGAAAACACTACACTTCTATCAGGTACAAGCTATCCTAAGATTAAACAGTTTGACTTTAGTAATGCTCATTTAGGAGACAATGGTCACGAATCATACTTCTCTATGTATGCACTCGACACTGATGGTAACATGTATTCTATGGGATATAATGGTTATGGTCAGTTAGGTATTAACAGTACATCTAGTAACTATTACTTTAGAAAGATACCTAGTTCTAACTTTAATAACGAAAAGGTAATCTATATTTGTACAAGTGGTTATTACTACACTACAACTTATTGTATTACTGAAACAGGTAAGATGTTTGCTTGGGGTAGAAATAACAGAGGTCAGTGTCTACTTGGTAACACTACACAGTTTAATACACCACAAGAAGTTACAGGTGTAGCCGGTTCTGACTTACTTAATAAGAAAGTTATTCACATCGAAGCTATGAATGATGGTAACGATATTGGTAAAGTATTTGTATTAACTGATGAAGGTAAGTTATACTATGGTGGTTATATGCAAGATTATGGTATCTACACAGGTTACTATGATTCAACAAACACTACTAACCAAACACTACCTAAACTATTAACTAATAGTAGTACTTTATGGAATAGTGATAATCAGAAAGTAGTTTACTTTGTTACAAACAATACTCGTTATAGTACTATCTATATAATTACTGACGGTGGTACAACAGGTTTACCACAGAAAGTATATGCTACTGGTGGTAATTCAAGAGGTCAGCAAGGTACAGGTACACACTATAATAACCCAACAGGGTCTTCTAGCATGGGTACAGGTAACTGGTTTGGAGCTGAGATTATGTTCCGTGACAGAGGTCAGGATTGGAACAACCAGACTAATAACAACATGATTAATGAAGTTTATGGTAACTGGGAATCATTCCAGACAGGCGGAACTAACGCCGGTAAGTTAAAGATAGGTAAGATTGTTAAGATTTTCCCTGCTGCTCATAGTAGCGAGAACTATAACAGATGTGTTTTACTTGACGAGTTTGGTAAATTATACTGGACAGGTCAATGGGACTATGATATGGAAGGAAACTTAGAAAGAAATAATAGTAACGACTTTAACTACGGACTTATTACAGCTGCTAAAGGTTATTCATCTGGTGGTACATCAGGTTCAAACCCAGAAAACGACACAGGTCGTAACGCTTACTTTATGCAAGTTAACAACTTACCCGGTAAGTGTATTGACTTTAGCCATACTGGTGGTACATACAGTGAAAACGGTTGGAACGTAGTAACTGATAGTGGTACTATATATGTTGGTGGTTATGATGGTTGGGAGCAAACTGGATTTGCTCAAGGAAGTCAGCATGGCTTCTGGAGATATCAATGGATACTAGGAGGACAGGCTTAATGTTTACAATAGATAAAATATATAAGTATGCCGAAACAGGCAAAACCGAAGCTTGGGGTGTCGGATTGACCGACATCAACGGCGGCAAGAAGTGGGAAAGAATTGCACCTGACGTTGTTATTGCAGAGAAAGATTTTGACCCAACTAAAATAGTCAATAGTACATGCACGCTAACTGAAATAACAGATGCAACTGAATTAGCTGCTGTTAAAACAAAATGCAACATATCGTAATACCGTTTGTAGAGATACCAGACCACGAACCGATAAAAACGATAGAGATACCTTTGCCAAGTGCAGACGTGCCTTTTTATAAACCTATGGTTGTACCTCCGAGTGATCTTAAAGAACCGGAGGGTACACAACCTGTAGAAACAGAGACACCGCCTGCACCTACGCTAACTTTACCACCCTTACCACCTATACCTATACCACCGGCTGAAGTATTAGTTACTACAACTGTGGCAGCTGTTACAGCAGTAGCGGCTACAACTGTTGCACAGCCTGTTATAGAACAAATTAAAAAGAAACTACAAAAGTTCTTACAAGGTAAGATAAACAAATGGAAACAAAACCGCCAGAAAAGAAAGGACTCCTTACAAAGCTCAAAGAAAATGTAGATGACCACGAAGAACAGATGGCAGTATTAGGTGCAGCAGTGCGTCTAGGTGTTGTAATCTGGTCAGGGTTTATTATTACACTAAGTTATGTTGAGCTGCCTATGGTTAAGAAGTCAGCTACAGCAGGCGATATTACGTTTGTGGCTTCGATTTTTACGGGAGCCTTAGCAACTTTCGGTTTATCTACAGGTAATGGTAAGAAAAACGGAAACGGAGAAACTAAAAAACCAACAACAAAAGCATGAAAAAATTAATCTTGCTTTTAGCTCTGTTATCACCCAGCATAGCTAGAGCCAATACCGTCACTCCCCAGTTCACAACAGGGTCGATGAACAGTACAACTACTACAACTCAGACCATAACAGAAACGGAGCAACGTCAGGTGTTCGGAGCTGCCGTAAACACTTGGTCTGGTACAAATATTACTCCTTCAGCAGATATCTCAGGAACTGGTACAACATTTTCTGTGACTAATGCAGCAAACCCATGGAGCTTAGAAACAACAACAAGATCGGCTGGAATAGTAGAACAGATCGACTTTACAAGAACATACAACATAAACTCTACTACTACTTCGCTGTCTGTATTCTCTCAGTAAGTCCAGTACTAGCTGAGAATGATAACGTTAGTAATCCTGTAGCAGCAGCTACTGGAAATGTTACAAATCAAGCTGTCCAATTTCAAAATAACGGAGCACCAAGTCGTCAATCTTTCGGTAATAACATTTCGTGTAATGGAAGCACGATGACTTTTTCTCCTTTTTATATGGGCAATGATACTACACCACAGACAGAAGACGGATACGTCATATCAGAGAATTGGGGGTTTCAAATAAACTTCTCAATTCCTTTAAATAGAGATCTGACTAAGCAATGCGAACGTATGGCAGAAAGTCAGATACAAAAAAATAAGCTCGACTTCGAGCTGGTTCGTGCACTTAAATGTGCCGAGCTTCAACAGAAGGGCTTTACCCTGCTACCCGGGTCACGAGTATATCACTTGTGTTCTGACGTAGTACCTATTCAATCACTATTACCCAAGAAAAAATAATGTTAGCAATAGCAAAACCATTCGTACTTTCTGCATTAAGAAGTCCAAAATTTAAGATATTCGTTATAGACCTACTACAAAAGCTAGTTGAACAGTCAGATAACGAACTAGATGACAAAGCACTAGCAATAGTAAAGAAGGGGTTAGGACTTGACTGATACAGCCGAAAGGTTGATATATGAAGACTTTTTACCCAGCCATGATTTCAATATTCTAAGAACGCATTTTCAGGGTCCGAATATGTATTGGCGTATTGTGGAAGCTAGAAAATCAGATACAAAACGCAGATATACCCACGATAAAAATAACCTTGAAGATTGGAGAGTCTATAAGGATGAAAACTTTGGACATGACCCGTTTGAGTGGATGATGGTACATACCTTCTTCCACTTCAACGAAGGCATAGTTACTCCTGTAGATGGTTATTGGGATATGATGTACGACACTCTGTTAGGAAAAGTCCAACCAGATTGTCTAATTCATCTCCAAGCTAATTGTGATGCTGCGGTTAAAGATAAGCCATTATCTCAATGGCATATCAATCACGATATTGGCGCAGATTGCTGGACTGCGGTTTTATGGTTAAACGAATGTAATGGTTATGTTGAGTTCTTAGATAATAGAGCTCCAGTTAAATCTAAAGAAAACAGATTTGTAGTATTTAAGTCAAATCTTTGGCATAGATTTATACCATCAACTAATTTAGCAAGAAACCAGTATATCACCCTAAATTTTTTTAAAAAGAATTTACCCGAAGGTGGGGCTAAATTCTAAGGTACAAACATACCCAGACAAAATTACAAGCCCCTTACAGGCGATTCTGAGAGGACTAAAATGGCAGCAAACAACATTTTAAAGATAAAAACCACTAGATTTCCCGATTATATTTATAATCTCGACCCTGAGAGATATAAAGACAAAAAGAATAAAATCTTAAAAATTAGGAAAGCTAAAAAGAAAGAAGACGAAGACGATAAGAAAAAGAAACTAAGAATTAAAAGAGCATGAAGAAAGCAACTGAAGAGCAATTTAACGAACTCCACCAGTTAGTCACAGAAGAATTTCTAAAAAGAGTAAAGAGTGGTGAAGCCACTACTCAAGACTTAAAAGCAGCCTGTGATTGGCTGAAGACAAACGATATAAGTGGTGTTGCATATGATGGCAACCCATTACACAAGCTGGCAAATGTATTACCAGAAATAGATCCAGAGTTAGTAAAGAGAAGACTTTATGCCAAACAAAGGAGCTAAGTACGCAAACGGTAATTATAAAGCTCAACAAAAAGCGTACAACAAAACAAGAAAGGGATTAAAACTACGAACTAGAGCTAATGCACTTAATAGAAAACTTGGTACTTACGGAAATGGTGATGGGAAAGACGCTGCTCACTATAAGGGGAGCACTACCAAAGGCAGACTCCAAAGCCCAA
>PBLU01000026.1 GCA_002721875.1 Chloroflexota bacterium
CTGAGGAAGTAAAGTCAGAGGATTCTGATGAAGTAAAGTCAGAGGATTCTGATGAAGTAAAGTCAGAGGATTCTGAGGAAGTAAAGCCAGAAAATTCAGATGATGATTCTTCATCAAAAAATTAGTAGGTCTCTTAAAATTTAGGATTTCAAATTATTTATTATGGTCAACGATAAAAAAATCTCTGATCCTGATCAAGGTAGTACTTCTTTTGAAATTGGAAAGAGAAGCATTACAGGAACTAAGGGTCAAAGCAGATTTGAAATTTTAGAAAAAAACAAAAGTAAGTCGATTTTTTTAAAGCCATTCTTTTATATAGGATTTTCATTTTTCATTATTATATTTTTTATACTAGTTTTCTTCTATGTAAATAGTTATGTTTTACCTCCAATGCAGGATGCAGTTAGAGTTGCGGATGTTAAGTATACAAGAGGTGATGTAGTAAAATTTATTAGATTTAATCAAAGAATTAGTGAAGATTTAGGAATTGAATTTGAGATAGGCAACTCATTATTTGAAGCTCTCAGAGTAATTCTTGAGGCAGAATTAGCATATCAAGTTGCACCAAAATATGGGATTACCGTTACAAACGATCAAGTTGACCAAAGAATAGAATTCTTAATGGGATTCATATCAGATAGTAATAGTGGGAATTCAGAAGAATATAAAAAAAATGTTGAAGAATCCTACCGTCAATTTCTTAATAAAACTGGATTAAATGATCGAGAATATAAAGATTATGTCAAAAGAACAATGTTCAGAGAAGAGTTGAAAGAAGTTGTTTCTAGAGATTTATCAAGAATTCAACCTCAAGCTAATATTTATGAATTAGTTTTTGAAACACCTGATCTATCAGTAATAAATTCTATAGATAGAAAACTAACAATGGGTGCGGATATAGAGCAAATAGCATTAGAATATTCAGAAGATAAAGAAGTTTTGAGAACCAAAGGAAATTTAGGTTGGATGCCTAGAGGTATAGAT
The DNA here is from genome assembly GCA_002721875.1 of Chloroflexota bacterium. Next base: position 985 of record PBLU01000026.1, read on the forward strand.
AAGGAAATGGATAAAATTATTTTTGATTCATTAGATGAGATCAATATTATTGAATATAATAAATTAATTGACACTCCTTATAGAAATACAACTGAAAAAACATATTCATTTTACTATATAGCTGATTATTCTGAAGCAAGAGAAATAGATGATAAAAATTTTGAGATTTTAGCGGATTTTGAGTTTGAAAAATTTATTAATTCTTTTACTGAAGAATATAATCTTTGGATGGATATTGATAGTGATATCTATAATTGGATAAATAATAAAGTTCTTATTGCTTCAAATTCAGAATTTCTAGATATTCAAAGTGATGACAATCTTCAAAATAATATTCAAACTTCACAACAATAAATGATATATACTTTTTTTAAATGAAAAAAACTCTAATTGAACACTACAAAGATTTTCTTCCTATTAATAAATCAACACCTAGTATTTCTTTAGGAGAAGGATTTACACCTCTGGTAAAGTCTGTAAATTTTAGTAAAAAATTTGAATCTGAGATTTATTTTAAGTTAGAAGGGTGTAATCCTAGTGGCTCGTTTAAAGATAGGGGAATGTTTTTAGCTGTTGCTAAAGCAATAGAAAATAATAAGTCTAAAATAATTTGTGCTTCAACTGGTAATACATCTGCTTCAGCTGCAGCTTTTGGAGCAAGATATAACCTAGAAACTATTGTCATTATACCTAGTGGAAAAATTGCAGTAGGTAAGCTCTTGCAGGCAATGGCCTATGGAGCAAAAATAGTTTCTATTAAAGGGAATTTTGATCAAGCTCTTGAGGCAGTCAAACAAATATCCGAAAGTATGGATTTTGAGATTGTTAACTCTATTAATCCCTTTAGATTAGAGGGCCAAAAAACTGCTTCTTTTGAAATTATTGATACGCTAAAAGTTTCTCCTGACTATCAATTTATGCCTGTTGGAAATGCAGGAAATATAAGTTCATATTTCAAGGGTTATAAAGAGTATTTGGAAAGAAATAAAATTGATAACATACCAGTTCTTTATGGTGTTCAAGCTAAGAATTCTGCACCACTAGTAGACGACAGAATAATTAAAAATCCCAAAACATTAGCAAGTGCTATTAGAATAGGTAATCCTGCAAGTTCAGAATTGGCAAAACTATCTATCAAAGAAACTAATGGTGAGTTTTTAAAAGTTTCTGACGAAGAAATTATTTCTGCTCAATCTCTCTTGGCAAGTAATGAAGGAATATTTTGTGAACCTGCGTCTGCTGCATCTTTTGCAGGATTATTGAAAAAAATTGAAAATGGTTTAGATGTAAAAAATAAAATAATAGTATGTATATTAACGGGTAATGGATTGAAAGACCCTCAAAATGCTGAAAAGTATTTAAGTTCAAAAATAATCAAAACAGGCTCCAGCCCAGAGTCAATAAAGAAAGCAATTATTACTGGTTCATCAACTAATATTATCAGCAGGATTTTATCCAATTGAAATTTGATAAATTAGACAGTAGTGTATGGAAGGATTTTGAGGAAAATTCTTCTGAAGTTTCGCCATTTGATTTATTAGCTTGGAAAAAAATATGGTCTCAAAATTTGGGCGATAACTTTGATTATAAAATTTTTTTCAATTCTAATTTTTTTATTCCTGTTAAGTTTTGTAATTTAGAGGCCTCATTAATTGGTGATAAAGATGTAGTTGATTATAATGCGATACTTTATAAAAATAATAAATTTGAAGATTTTAAAGAATTAATAGATCAGATCTTTGAAGAAAAAATTTCTAATTTTAGGATCTACTCTATTAGAGAGAATTCAGAGATACTAAAAAATCTTAAAATGCTGAAAGATTATAATATCAATATTTCTAAAGAAGACGTTGCACCTTACTTATCACTTCCACAATCTTGGGACGAATATCTTATTAGACTCAGTAAAAAACGAAGACATGAAATTAAGAGAAAAATCAGAAGATTTGAAGAAAACTTTAGTTATATTTCTGGTGATTATGATTCATTAGAAAATACCAAAGAGATTACTGATGAATTTATTAGATTACATAAGTTAAGCTCCCATGAAAAAGAAATTTTTATGAATGAAAATAGAGAAAATTTTTTTAGAAATCTAATATATAAATTTTTGTTAGATAAAAAATTATTATATTCATACATAAAAGTTAATAATAAAACTATTGCATGTTCTATTTCTTTCGTACTCAACGGCACTAGATATTTATACAACTCTGGATTTGATCCAGAATACATAAAGCATTCCTCAGGGTTATTAAATCATATATTTGCAATTAAGAGGTCTATTGAAAATAAATTTCAAATTTTTGATTTTATGAGAGGAAATGAGAGATATAAATATGACCTTGGAGGAGTAGATAAAAATCTTTATTCAATAAATCTTGAAAGAAAATGATAAATATGAATATTACTGTTCTTTCAATACATTCTTGTTATTGTCAAAAAATTGGAATTGGAAAATCTGGAGGTTTAAGTATCTATCTTTATAATCTTGTAGATTTCTTACTCTCAAAAAAAGTTAAGGTAAATTTTATTACCTCCTATCATGAAAATTGTTTACTAGAAAAAAATGTAAATCTTAATATTATTCACTCCAAGAATTCTAAGTTATCTGATTCTCAGATTTTTTCAGTAAGTAATAAAACTGATTTGCTCATTTCAAATTATTGGACATCTGGAATGTTCGCAAAAAAGTTTTTTAATTCTTCCAAAATAAAGAAAATAAACATATCACATACAATTGAAGGTCTAAAGAAAGTTAATAGTCCTACATATCAAATAGATAAATTCAGATACGAAGAAGAAAAAATGTTTTCTGATTTTTTTGATTATGTTATTTGTTTTTCGAAACAAGAAAAAGAATTATTGAAAAAAGATTATGGCTACTTAGAATCTCAGATTTTAGATTCAACTCCTGGCTATAATCAAAATTTTTTTTATAATATGTCTAAACAATATTCAAGAGAATATATTAATTTTCATCAAAAAGATGAATTAATACTTTTTGTAGGAAGGTTAGATTATCTAAAAGGATTAGATATAGCTTTAGATGTAATGAGACTATCAAAAATAAAAAGTAAAAATTATAAACTTTTGATTGCGGGTGGAGATAGAGGCTCTTTAGAACAAAAAAAAATTATTGAAGAATTAAAAATGAATAAAATCAATGACTCAATATTTTGGTTAGGATCATTATCTCAAAAAGACTTAAATTATTACTACAATGCTGTTGATATTGTACTAATACCATCAAGATCAGAAACATTTGGTATGGTGTGTCTTGAAGCCATAGCTACAAAAACTCCAGTATTAGCTTCTCCGGTAGGCAGGATGAAAGATTTCATAGATAATGGAAACTCAGGTATTTTAGTAGAAAAAAATACATCCCAAGAATATTTTAGTAATTTAGAAATGTTTTTTGAGAATAAAGATTTTTACAAACCTAATCTAGAAAAAGTAGGAACTTTTCAATGGAATAGAGTACTAAGCAAAACCTTTGATATTTTTATTTAGTTAGCTCGTACCACTTTAGATTATCATATTCATTAAAACCCATCTTAGAGTATATTTTTTTTGCAAAAGAATTATTATTATCAACCTCAAGTCTAATTTTTTTACAACCTAATTCAAACAAATGATTTATTGAAAAATTAACAATACTTGAAGCTAAACCATGATTTCTATAATTTTTTAGAGAACCACACATTAATAATTTTCCAATTTTATCTTCTAAGTTATAGTATGACCATGCATATCCAACCCATTCGTTTTTTGGATTTATTAATCCAAGAATATAGTTATTTTTATTATCTTTTTTAATATAATTTATTTCTCTAAGAATATCTTGAGGTCTATTCTCTTGGTACCCATGATGATTCCTAAAGCATATATTTTGTAAATTAGTTAATTTTTCTAAGTCGGTTTTGATATCAAAACTTTTTCTTTGAAATAATTTTTCATCAATATTAACTTTACTACCCTTATAATTAGTTTTTTCTAATTCCATAAAATTATATGTTTCAGTAGGCCTAAATTTTTTATTTGAAAGGATTTTTGAGGTTTCACTATCCCTTATTCCAGTTTCTACAGAAGTTGAAAAATCAATAGTATTAATAATTTCATGATATTGGAAAATTTTACTTATATCGAGAGATTTAATTATTGTTCTATTTATTTTTTTTTCCTGTTCTATCATGAAATAATTATCGATTAAATTTTTAGAATGGGATAAGAAAATTATAAGATTTTTATTTATCATTGATTCTTTAAATAAAAAAAAATCTTTTGTGAAATCAGAATGCCCATGATCATGAATTTTACACACAAAGTTATAAAAATATTTTATTTCCTTTGCATTATTAATGTCTAATTTATTTATTTTCATTTGGGTAATTTATCAGATTAATAGCAATTTGATCTATATAGTTATATAATAGAATCAACACTAAGAATAGGAGTAGTAGTTAATACTTTTCTAATAAGAGAGTTGATGGTTTCTGCAAATCAATATTAAAGGTTAATGAACTCGCCTAGGAGTGGTTCTTCTGAATAGAGTAAGAAGAAACGAAATAAACTGCGATAAAGTTTAAATTAAGCGGCACGAATTTCGTGCAATTAAGGTGGTAACGCGGGTAATCTCGTCCTTTTTAGGACGAGTTTTTTTTTGTTAAGTAATGGAGAATATAATGCCAAAAGATTTATTCAAAGGAAGCGAAATAGTTTGTAAGGCTCTTATTAAAGAGGGAGTCAATGTCGTATTTGGTATTCCTGGTGGAGCAATTTTACCCTTGTATGGAACACTAAACAACTTTCCAGAGATAAAACATATACTTACTAGACATGAGCAAGGTGCTTGCCATGCAGCTGATGGGTATGCAAGAACAACTGGAAAAGTAGGAGTAGCATTTGCTACCTCAGGGCCAGGCGCTACAAATCTTATTACTGGTCTAGCTACAGCGATGATGGATTCAGTACCAGTTGTAGCTATAACAGGTCAAGTTGGCAGGCCAGCAATAGGGACAGATGCTTTTCAAGAAACAGATATTACTGGAGCTACATTACCTGTTACAAAACATAACTATTTAGTGATGAAAGCGTCAGATATTGGCCCCATAATACATGAAGCTTTTTATATTGCTAAGACTGGCAGACCAGGTCCTGTGCTAATTGATATACCCAAAGATGTATACGATGAATTAGCCAATTATGACTACAAAAAAGATTCAAAAATTGATCTGCCTGGATATAAACCTTATCCTAAAATTGATGAATCTCAAGTTGAAAAAGCAATTGATCTTATAACTGAATCAAAAAAGCCAGTCATATTGGCAGGTCATGGAGTTATAATTTCGAGAGCAGAAGAAAAACTTTTAGAATTTGCAGAAAAATGTCAAATTCCTGTCGTAACAACTTTGTTGGGTATATCCTCATTTCCGGAAAATCATATTTTATCTGCGGGGTTTCCTGGTATGCATGGTATGGCTTATGCATCAATTGCCCTAGATGAAGCAGACTTAATAATTGGTATTGGATCAAGATTTGATGATCGTATTGTAGGTAATGCTAAAAGGTTTGGTAAAAATTCAAAAAAAATTCATATAGATATAGATCCAGCAGAAATAAATAAAACTGTGAAGATAGATGCTCCTATAGTTGGAGATATTAATCAGGTATTAGAAATATTGAATCCCAAACTTAATACTCAAAATCATACTAAATGGCTAAAAGAAGTTGAACACATTAAAGCTGAGCATCCCTCCCTTATGATTCCAGAATCAAAGAGTTTACTAGGACAACAAGTAATTAAGACTCTATCAGATATAACCAAAGGAAATGCAATTATTTGTACTGGTGTTGGTCAGCACCAAATGTGGGCTGCTCAACATTATCAGTTTACAAAACCCAATACTTGGTTGTCTTCCGGTGGCTTAGGAACTATGGGATATGAAATACCAAGTGCAATTGGTGCTCAGGTTGGATCTCCTCAGCAGACAGTTTGGTCTATATGTGGAGATGGAGGTTTTCAAATGACTATAGGTGAATTAGCAACAGTAGCTGAAAATAAACTTCCCATAAAGTATGCAATTCTAAATAATAATCATTTAGGTATGATTACTCAATGGCAAGATATGTTTTATCAAGGCCAAAGAAATGCAGAAACATATACTGGTAATCCTGATTTTGTAAAACTAGCAGAGGCTTATGGTATTAAAGCTATAAGAGTTGAAAATCAAGATGATGTTCAAGCTGCAATAAATGAAGCAAATAATCATCAAGGTCCCGTAATTCTAGATTTTGTAATAGAAAAAGTAGATTATGTATATCCAATGATACCTGCAGGAGGTAGTGTTGATCAGCTAATTGAAGAGGAGCAAGATAAATGAAAAATGATGGACTTCATAGAAGAACAATTATTGCTCTAGTTCATGATAAGCCAGGTGTACTAGCCAGAATATCAGGTTTGTTTAGAAGAAGAGGGGTTAATATTGAAAGCTTAGCTGTGGGTCATTCAGAAAAAAATGGTTTTTCTAGAATGACCTTTGTAGTTGCTGGTTCGGAAAATTCAGTTATGAAAATTTCGTCTCAGCTAAATAAGTTAATTGATATTGTTGATGCTTCAGATATAAGTGAAAAAAATACTGTTTGGAGAGAACTTGCGCTAATAAAAGTATCTTGCAAACCCTCTCAAAGAGTTGAAATTTTAGAATTATCAAAAATATTTCGAGTCAATGTAGTTGATGTAGGAATAAATAACATGACCTTTGAGATAGCAGGAGGTAAATCAAAAATTGATTCTTTTGTAGAACTGTTGGATCAATTTGGAATAATGGAAATCATGAGAACAGGCAGAATTGCTACACTTAGAGGAACTACAAAAGTAGGCATTGAAGATGGAGAATTTAGTAATCAGGACGAATCAGATGTATATATTTCTGATGATAATGAATCAGGATCAGTATAACTAAAGGAGAAAAAAATGGCAAAATTATTTTATGACAATGATATAAACGATCAAATTTTAAGAGATAAGAAGATTTCTGTTATAGGCTATGGCTCGCAAGGTCATGCTCATGCGCAAAATCTTAAAGACTCTGGTTTTGATGTAATTATAGGTCTATATGAAGGATCTAAGTCTAAAGAAAAAGCTGAAAATGACGGTTTTAAAGTTTTCAGCATTTCAGAAGCTGTAAAAAATTCTCAATTAATAAGTTTGTGTATTCCTGATCCTTCTATGAAAAAGGTTTTTAATGAAGATATAAAAGATAATTTATCTGAGCGTGATATATTACTTTTTGCACATGGTTTTGCAATTCTTTACGAAGAAATAAAACCTCCTGAAGATGTAGATGTTGTAATGATCGCACCAAAGGCTCCTGGTCATAGAGTACGAGCAGTTTTTGAAAGAGATTTAGGTGTACCTTGTCTAATTGCCGTTGATAAAGATCATTCAGGCAATGCTTACGAAATAGCATTAGCATATGGAAAAGGTATAGGTGGAGGTAGAGCTGGAATTTTAGAAACTACATTTAAGGAAGAAACTGAGACAGATCTTTTCGGTGAACAAGCTGTTCTTTGTGGAGGAATAACCGCATTGATTAAAGCAGGTTTTGAAGTACTTACAGAAGCTGGGTACCAGCCTGAATCAGCATACTTTGAAGTTTTACATGAATTAAAATTAATCGTTGATCTTATCTATCAAGGAGGATTGGAAGGTATGAGATATTCCGTTTCAACAACTGCAGAATATGGAGATTACACAGTGGGTCCAAAAATAATTGATGATTCAGTTAAGCAATCAATGAAAAATGTATTAGATGATATTCAAAGTGGAAGATTTGCAAAGGAATGGATTGCTGAAAATGATGAAGGATTACATAAATATAATGAGTTAAGAGAAGCTGATTTAAGCCACCCTGTAGAAAAAATAGGTAAGGACCTCAGAGCTATGATGCCTTGGTTAGAATCAACAACATAATTAATGAAAGTATATAAATGGTTGAAAATAATACGAATGATAAGCTTTTAGTTTTTGATACGACTCTTCGAGATGGGGAACAGTCTGCAGGAGCATCTTTAACCTCTCAAGATAAATTTAGAATAGCTTCTCAACTGAAAAAATTAAATGTTGATATTATAGAAGCTGGATTTGCTGCCAGTTCACCAGGTGACTTTGCAGCTGTACGAAAAATTGCTCTAGAAATTGAGGGTCCAACTATTGCTACTCTTGCTAGAGCTGTACCTTCTGATATAGATTCAGCAATCAATTGTCTTAAAGGTGCTATGAAGCCTAGGATTCATACATTTTTGTCTGTTTCTGATATTCATATGCTTCATCAAATGAAGAAAGACAGAGAATCTATAATGTCTATGGCGATAGATGCTGTCAAGAGAGCTAGAGACTCTGTTGCAGATGTAGAATTCTCTCCGATGGATGCTTCTAGATCAGATCCAGATTATTTATATATGATGTTAGAAAATGCTATTTCTGCAGGAGCTACAACTGTTAATATTCCAGATACTGTAGGCTATACTAATCCTCAAGAATTTGGAGAGTTGATAGCAGGTGTATTTAATAATGTTTCAAATATAAATAAGGCTGTTGTTAGCGTACACTGTCATAATGACTTAGGTATGGCTGTAGCGAATAGCCTGTCTGCATTAGAAAATGGTGCAAGGCAAATAGAAGGTTGCATTAATGGTTTGGGTGAAAGAGCAGGAAATGCTGCCCTGGAAGAAGTAATCATGGCAGTTAAAACACGGCCAGATCATTATGGAGTTCAAACAGAAATTAATACCAAAGAAATAGGACCTTCGAGCAGATTAATTTCTAACATATTTGGTTTTCCTATTCAATTTAATAAAGCCATCACAGGTCAAAATGCTTTTAGACATTCATCTGGAATTCATCAAGATGCATTTCTCAAGGAAAGAACAACGTTTGAAATAATGCTTCCCGAAGAAGTAGGATGGAAAGGTGATGCTATTGTTTTGACTAAAGTTTCTGGTAGAGCTGGATTAAAATCTAGGCTTGAACATTTAGGATATAAAGTCGATGATAATGAGCTTTTAGAAATCTTTAATAGCTTCAAGAATCTAGCTGATCAGAAAAAAGAAATTACTGATAAAGACTTAGAGTCTCTAATGAGTGAATTTCACAGGGAATTAGATACAACAGAAAAATTTAAGGTTTTAGATCTTGATGTTGTTTGTGGAAACAAGAGAGATCCTGTTGCTTCAATTACTCTCGAATTACCAAATGGGAAATTGGAAAGTGTTTCAAAATCAGGTACAGGTCCAGTTGATGCAGTTTGTAACTCTATAGATTCTATTACTAAACAAAACGTAAATCTTACAGAATTTTCTGTTTCGTCAGTCACTGAAGGTATTGATGCACTCGGAGAGGTGACAATCCGGATTGAAAAAGATGGAACTATTTATTCTGGGCAAGGTTCTGATACAGATATTATTTTTGCTAGTGCTAAGGCCTATGTAAATGCAATAAATAGATATCTAATCATTAATTCTTTAAATTAAAGGAGATTATAAATATGGCAAAAATTACTATGTTTGAAAAAATATGGCAAAAACATTTGGTTGCAGAACCCAAAGATCAGCCAGTAATTTTGTATATAGATCTTCATCTAGTACATGAAGTAACATCGCCTCAAGCTTTTGAAGGCTTGAAAATAAGTAATAGAAAAGTAAGAAGACCTGAGCTTACTATTGCTACTGTTGATCATAATATAACTACTGATGATACAAGAACTCTAGAAATAAAAGATGAAGTTGCAAGAAAACAAGTTGAAACAATCAGACAAAATTGTAAAACAAATGAAATAGCATTATTTGATGTTTGGGATAAGGAACAAGGGATTGTTCATGTAATCGGACCTGAGCAAGGATATACTCAGCCTGGGATGACAATAGTTTGTGGTGATTCCCATACTTCAACTCACGGAGCTTTTGGTTCACTAGCTTTTGGAATAGGAACTTCAGAGGTAGAACATGTACTAGCAACTCAAACCCTAAGACAAAGAAAACCAAAAACTATGAAAGTTGAATTTAAGGGATCCTTAAATCAAGGTGTCACTGCTAAGGATATGATTCTTAAGCTTATTGGACAAATAGGTACAGCTGGTGGAACTGGATATGTAATGGAATACACTGGCGATGCAATAAAAAATCTTTCAATGGAAGGAAGAATGACTATCTGTAATATGTCAATTGAAGCAGGAGCAAGAGCAGGAATGATAGCTCCTGATCAAATAACATATGATTGGATGAAAGGAAGAAATCAAGTCCCTAAAGGTCAAGAATGGGAAAATGCTATAAAGGAATGGGAGCAGTTGCGTACCGATGAGGGAGCAATATTTGATTCCTACATTGAGGTAGATTGTGATAATCTTGAACCTCATGTTTCATGGGGGACTAATCCTTCTCAAGTGTTACCAATATCATCTTCGATTCCATCTCCTGATCAATATGATGAAGTTCTAGAATCGCAATCCTGTAATAACGCATTAGAGTATATGGGACTAAAGCCTGGAACTAAAATTGAAGATATAAGTTTAGATAGAGTTTTTATAGGATCATGTACTAATGCCAGAATAACTGATCTAAGAAATGCTGCAAAAATTGTAGAAGGTAAAAAAGTTCATCCTAAAATAAGAGCACAAATAATGCCTGGTTCAACAATAACTAAATTACAAGCTGAAAAAGAAGGACTAGATAAAATTTTTAAAGACTCAGGTTTTGAATGGAGAGAATCTGGTTGTTCTATGTGCTTAGGCATGAATCCTGATATTATTGCTCCAGGAGAAAGATGTGCATCAACTTCAAATAGAAATTTTGAAGGAAGACAAGGTAAAGGAGGAAGAACTCATCTTGTTAGTCCTGAAATGGCAGCAGCAGCTGCGATAGAAGGACATTTTGTTGATGTAAGAGATTGGTAGGAATTTTTTTAATTTGAAAAATAATAAAAAGTTTCAAAAACCATCTAGCTTAAAAAAGCTATCTGTAAAAAATGAAAATAATCAAGTTAGCTTGATTACAAGGATTTTTGGTTCAAAAAAAGAACTTGAAAATGCAAGAGAAAATTTCTTTAGGAAGTATTCTTTTGAAACTAATATTAATCCTCTGAGAATCATTACTTTTTTACTCTTTTTATCTGTTATTTTATGTATTTTTATTTTTTTAGTTGAAAGGAATAATGAAAATAAATATAGAGAATGGGTTTATGATGGTATTGAAAGTATACCTCCATTAGATACCTTAAATTTTGAATCTGTAATTGAATTTTCTAAAAATGAAAATTTTCTGACATGTAACTCTAAAGATCCTGAAAAATTACTTGAAGGTATCTGTGATCAAAGTTTAATTTATATAAATGAAATGAACTCAACACAATCGAACTCTCAGATAATATTTATAATTCAATTCTTAATACTTTTTTTATTATTTTTCCCCTTAGGAACTTTTTTCCACAGAGCAATCAGAAATATTAAGACTCTTAAATATCAAACTAATATTTCCGCAGAAAAATCAATTATTTGGATTTATTTTGGTATCTTTTTGTACTTTTTATTTACTTTTATTTCTAGATGGTTAACTAGTAATGATACGATTATTTTTATAATAATTTTTTTGCCAAGTTCATTTTTAAGCTTTAGAATTTATAAAGTACTAAAAGAAATTTATTTAGGTAGCTCTATTTTAGAAATTAGTAATAAATCTTTAATAAGCATATTTTCAAATAAACTTAAAATTTGGTTTTTAGTATTTTTTAGCTGTTGCATGTTTAACCCCTCTACAATTACAAGACTTTGGGGTTATAATGCTCAAAATTTAAGTGAATTTATAGATGTTACAAGATTCATGTATGTATCTTCATTATTGTTAGGAATTTTGTGTGTAGTTACATTATTGTTAGTAGTAGAAATTTATAAAATGCAAGAAATAAAAAAAATTAAGAAGGGCTCAATCGAAATCGACCCACTTAATGATGATTAGAAAGGCCATATAATATGGAAAAATTTATCAAGCACGAAGGAATTGTTGCTCCTTTAGATCGAGTTAATGTAGATACGGATCAAATAATACCAAAGCAATTCTTAAAAAGAATTGAACGAACAGGATTTGGAAAGTTTGCATTCTACGATTGGAGATATCTTGAAGATGGTGTACCAAATCCTGATTTTATATTAAATCATCCAAAATATAGTGGGGCATCAATTCTTGTTGCTGGACCAAATTTTGGTTCAGGATCAAGTAGAGAACATGCTCCCTGGGCATTATCTGAGTATGGATTTAAGGTAATTATTTCAACTAGTTTTGCAGATATCTTTAGGAATAATTGTATGCAAAATGGTCTTATTACAGTTCAATTATCAAGTAATAAAATAGATACAATTATGACCAATTCTATAAAGCTTGAAAAATATAAATTAACTGTTGATTTAGAAAATCAAAAAGTTTCAGATAAATATGGATTTGAAGAAACTTTTGATTTTGATCAGTTTAGAAAAGACTCTATATTAGAAGGTTTAGATGATATTGGAATTACTCTTCAATTCGAAGATGATATAGAAAAGTTTGAGACAAATTTACAAAATTAATCAATTAATTCAAAATTCTATTATTTATTGATAGAATAGAGGTTAGGATAATTTTTGGAGGAAACATGGAAGCACGAGTATGCGTTTTGGCTGGTGATGGAGTTGGAAAAGAAGTGACTACAGAGTCTATGAAGGTTCTTGAAGCTATTTGTAGAAAATTTGATCATAATTTTGAGTTTATACATGCTTTGGTTGGTGGTGCAGCCATCGATAAGTACAATAATCCAATACCTTCTGAATCTATGAATTTAGCTTTAGGTTCAGATGCAATTTTATTTGGTGCAGTAGGTGGTCCAAAGTGGGATAACCCGAGTGCTGATGTGAGGCCTGAAGATGCAATTTTAGCTTTGAGGAAAAGATTAGGTTTATACGCAAATATGAGACCAGTGAAAGTTTATCCTGAATTAATTCACTCAAGTCCTTTAAGACCAGAATATTTAGATGGAGTAGATTTTGTAATTGTTAGAGAACTTACAGGAGGACTTTATTTTGGTAGGCCAAAAAGACGAAGTGCAAGCACTAGAGGTAGAAGAGCTGTTGATACATTAGCATATTCTGAGAAAGAAATTGCTAGAGTTGTAAGAGTTGCTTTTGAATTAGCTAAATCTCGAAGAAACAGATTACATTCTTTAGATAAGATGAATGTTTTAGAAACTGGAAGATTATGGAGAGAAATCGCAAATGAAGTTTCTAGAGATTATCCTGAGGTTGAACTGATACATATGCTAGCTGATAATGCTGCGATGAAAATAATAACAAATCCTTCTGAATTCGATGTAATTGTCACAGAAAATAGTCTAGGTGATATTCTATCCGATGAAGCATCGGTTATCACTGGATCTATGGGTATGCTTCCCTCTGCAAGTTTAGCATCCTCCCCTCCACCGCCAGGTAAAAGAAGGGGAAGAAGAGGTAGGCCTGCATTATATGAACCAATACATGGTTCTGCTCCAGATATTGCGGGTCATAATATAGCAAATCCTGTGGCTTCTTTTTTGTCAGCTTCATTAATGCTAAGATGGTCATTTGGTTTACATGAAGAAGCAGATGAAATAGAGAATGCAATAAACAAAATTATTACTGAAGGTTATCGAACAATAGATATTGCAGGCGAACAGGATCATAAGTTATCAACAAGCCAAATGGGAGACTTGGTAGCAGGAATAATTTCTAGTGGCCCAAAGTAAAAATGCTAGACCCTAAAGATTTTTTACCTAATTATGAAACTGAGCTACAAATTTCATCTGATTTAATTGAAAATGAAATTGAGATCTTTAGGGATAAATGGGGTATACCACATATAAATGCAAAAAATTCAAAAGATCTTTTTTTTGCCCAAGGGTTAACTGTTTCTCAAGATAGACTCTTTCAGATGGATCTCGATAGATTAAGATGTCTTGGTAGATCTTCAGAATACTTAGGTAGCAAGGCTATTTCAAACGATAAGTTAAATATCAAAAGGAACTTTGAATTAGTTGCTAAGTCTGATTTAGAAAAAGCCTCTAGTAAAGCTAGAGAAATGATTCAGTGTTTTACTAAAGGAGTTAATTTTTATATGAACTCCCTAAGTAAATTGCCTTTAGAATATCAACTATTAAATAAAGAACCAGAACCTTGGGAGGATTGGCATTCTATATTGGTTTATAAAATAAGAAATGCTGCAGAAGGTTCATTTAATGGCAAACTTTTTTATTCTCAATTAGCTAGTGCAATTGGTCCCGAAAGAGCAGCTAAACTTATTCCTGGATATTTACCTGGAGCACTATTAACATTGCCGCCTGGAGAAATATATAGTGGAGAAATTGAAAATGCAATAAAAGAATTATCAGAAGCTGCTGAAAACTTTCAATCTATAGGAGCTATTGATGGAGAATCTAATGGCTGGGCTATTTCAGGAGATAAAACATACTCTAAAATGCCTCTAATAGCTGGTGATTCTCATAGAACCCTTGATACTCCAAATGTTTATTATCAGATTCATTTAAAATGTGATGAATTTGAAGGAATGGGGCATACTATACCAGGTTACCCAGGTTTTATGCATTTTGCACATAATAAATATGTTGCTTGGGGTATGACTCATGGTGGAGCAGATACTCAAGATCTTTTTTTAGAAAAATTAAGAATTTCAGAAAATAAGATTCAGTCTTTATATGATGGTATATGGCTTGATACAAAGACATCAATTAAGAAAATAAAGCCAAGAAATTCAGAAGAAATATCTTTAGAAATTATAGAAACAGTTAATGGTAATTTGATTTATGGAGATCCAGATAAAGGTATGGGAATCTCTTTATCTGATCCTGGAGGAAAATCTGAAGGAACTTTTTGGATAGACTCAGCTTATGAAGCTATGATAGCTGAATCTGCTGATGATCTTGAAAAAGCATTTGATAAATGGACAGATAGAACTAATAATTATCCTTACGCTGATACTAATAAAAACTTTGGCTATAAGTTTGCTGGAGCAGTTCCAATAAGAAACCCTCAACATCATTGGGGTATTGCTAAAGGTTGGGATTCTAACAATATAGTGAATCAAGAGGTTCCTAGAGAATCTTTACCAAAACTAAGAAATCCTGAAAAAGGATGGGTTGTAACCTGTAATCAAAAAGTTGTTGATTCAGATTATCCTCATTTTTTATCAATTGCTTTTGCTCCGGAATATCGAGCTAAGGTACTAGTTGAATATATAGAGAAGTATAAAGAAAAAATGAGAATAAATAATATGCTTCAAATGCATAACCAAACTCTTTCTATTCCTGCAAAAAAAATTATTTCTTTTTCAAAAAATATTAATATAAAAGATATAAAATTTTCAGAAATTGAAAATTCATCCTTTCATTATCTAAACAATTGGGACCAAAAAATGGATAAAGAAAGTTTTGAAGCAAGTATTTATTCAGTAACTAGAGAGAAATTATTAGAAAAAATAATATCTATAAATTATGGTTCTTTAGCAGATGAAATTATTAGTTGGAAAAATATTGGCGGTGTATCTCATGTGAGAAGGTTTTTAGTTCCTCTGTTAAATGAAAATATAGGTGACCCCAAGAGTTTTCTTATAAATGATTCATCATGGGAAGATCTATTTATTAATTCTTTTAGAGAAGCAGTTTCTTTTTTGGAGAAAAAATTTGGTTCAACATTATCTGATTGGAAATGGGGAAAATTACATACTACAAATCATGAACATCCACTAAGTTCTGAATTTGCCGAATATGCTGAAATACTAAACCCAAAGAAAGTTCAAGCAAGTGGAGATGGAGATACTCCATTAGCAGGAAGTTACGATAAAAATTTTAATGTTACAGCAGCTTCAGTTAACAGATACGCTCACGACCCAAATAATTGGGAAAATAGTAGATGGATAGTACCATTAGGATCATCAGGCAACCCTGGGTCTAAACACTATTACGATCAATTAGATTTATGGTCAAACGGGGAAACTATTCCACAGATGTGGAATTGGAGCGATATAGAAAAAGAATCAATTTCTCAAAAATTATTAAGAAATTAGCTTAGGTTCCCAAAGTTCCTTTTATTTATTTTGTCATTTTCAATATATGTTAGATTTTGTTCAATTATTTCAGTAGATAAACCTGGTTTATTTGATAATTTAATAAAGCTATCTTCAACAATAGGATGATTTTTAGTGATTTTTTTAGAGTATTCCTCAACATGAACCATATATTCATAAATAATAAAATTTGGAATAGTTGAACAGACTGATAATGCAGCTGCAGCACCCACTCCTGTAGAATTCCAACCATGAGGTGAGACACCTATAGAAAAAGTTTCAGCCATAGAGGCTATCATACTTAGTTCTAAGATTCCACCTGTATTACAAATATCAGGATTTATAATATCAGCACATCCCGATGTCATTACTTCTCTGAACATATTTCTTGAATATAATGCTTCACCTGTTACAACGGGTATAGAAGTCGAGTTTTTTACTTCTTTTATAGCATCTAGATTCTCTGAAATACATGGTTCTTCTATCCAAAATGGATCAAATTTCTCAATTTTTTTTGCAAATATTTGAGCCTTTGATATTGATAACCTTCTATGAATTTCAATCAAAAGATCAACTTTTATTCCTACTGATTCTCTTACTACTTTAATTCTTTCTACAGCTTCTTCAATAATTTCATCTTCCGGCCATTCTTCCCAAGGACCTGAAAAAGGATCAAATTTTAATGCCTTAAATCCTCTATCTTTTACCATTTCAATTGAGTTTTTAGATAAAGATTCATGATCTAGTTTTTTTGCCCAACCATTTGCATAAACCTTTATTCTATCCCTTAATTTTCCTCCTAATAAATTATAAACTGGTTGGTCATAATACTTCCCTAGTATGTCCCACATTGCAATTTCTATACCACTTATAGCACACCATAAGTCCATAGATGGTCTCTTGTTAGAAAAATCCCTATACGTTCCTAAGATAAAATTTCTTATATTTATTGGATCATATCCTATAATATATGGTTCTAATTTTTGAACATGAGAGGTTATCTGTATATCTCTATCAGTTTGTGAATAACATTCTCCCCAGCCTATAATTCCATTATCAGTCTCTAATTTTATAAAAATAAGATTTTTACCAAAGGCACTATTCTTAATTTCATTCTTTCCTGGATTTGTTATATATGTCTTGATGTTTATTATTTTCATAATTTCCTTCTTTTTCAGATAAAACTTACTTCTACACTCCCCAATTCATCTATATTCATTGAAACTTTATCATTTTTTGATACCCAATATGTTTCAACTATTGATCCTAAAGAAATAATATCTCCAGCTTTTGGGAGATTATTTTTATCAAATTTAAAATCTAGAAACCACTTCAGAGCATTTAAGGGATCTTCTAATATGTCTTTTCCAATTCCTTTACCAATTAGTTGATTATTAACTTCCATAAAACCTTTTAAATTTTTTAAGTTCTTAATGTCAATTTTGTCAGTCCCTCTACCAAAAACTATAGAAGAAGAAAAAAAATTATCAGAAATTAGTAGAGGGGTATTTTCTTCTTTATAGTTTTCCCATCTGTCATCAACTATTTCAATTGCTGGTACTACTTTTGAAATAACATCCTCTAAATTCATAAACGTTTTATCATGTAAATAATCTTCACTCAAAATTACCGCTATTTCGCATTCTACTCCTGGTCTAGAAAAAGATTCAAAATTTATATTTGTATTTCCTTTATGTAAATTTTTACTCATAACTTTTCCTAAGCATGGATTAGATATTCCTAAGTATTTTTGCATTACAGGGGTTGTGCATCCAATTTTCCAAGCTTTAAATTCATTTTTTTTAGAAAAGAAATCATTGATTTCTTTCTGTAAAAAATATCCATCTGATATTGATAAATTATTTTTTAAATATTCTGGAATAATAATTTTTCTATTATTTTCTATAGAATTAATGATAATTTTTGAAATAGCATTCATAAAAAAATATAAGTTATACTGTAATTATGAAAATAATAATACCTAGATCAATTATTTCAAAGTTATTTGAGCATTCCTTATCAGAAGATCCTAACGAATGTTGTGGGATGCTTTTAGGAAATGAAAATAAAGTTACAGAAATTTTTAAGTGCAAAAATATTCACGATACACCCTTAACTAGGTATACAATCAATCCTTTGGAAATTTTAAAAGCAGAAAATTATTGTGATGAAAGAAAATTAGGAATCGTAGCAATATATCATTCTCATACTCACTCTCAAGCTTATCCATCCATAACTGATATTAATAATGCTGTTCAGTCAATGTGGACTGATCCATATTATATTTTGATTTCTTTGACTGAAAAAACTAGACCAATAATTAGAGCCTACAAAATAGGTTCTGATGAAGTAGAAGAAGTAATAATAGATCATGATGGACAGTCTTATATAAGTCCTAGCTAGAATTATTTATTAGAAACCATTCAATAGAATCTGAAAGTGCAATCCATGTAGCTTCAATAATATTAGAAGAAGCTCCAACTGTTGTCCAAACTTCTTTTTCGTCTGAAGATTCTATGATTACCCTGACAACTGCTCCAGTTCCTGTACCTTCTTCAACAACTCTAACAGCATAGTCAGTTAGTCTTATTTTATTTATTTCAGGGAAAGTTCCAATAAGAGCTTTTCTTATTGCATTATCCAGTGCACCAACTGGCCCATTACCTTCAGCTGCAGTATGAAAAATTTCATCATTAGTCTTAATTTTTATTGTCGCCTCCGATAAAATAGGATGCTCAGATCCATCACTTCTCCAACCTGCCCCCAATGATGATCTTCTTTTGTTTTCTACTATTACCATGAAATCTATCAATTCAAATTTTTGCTCATAGTTAGGTAGAGACCTAAATATCAATAAATCTAGAGAAGAGTCTGCCAATTCATAAGCATATCCCTTAGCCTCTTTTTCTTTTATTAGCTGCGTAATTTTTCCAGCATCATTACTATCCAATATATGATCAAGACCCAGGTTATTTATTCTTGTAAGTATGCTTTTTTTGCCAGACAATTCTGAAATACTTATTGAAGAATCGTTACCTACTGAATTAGGTTCTATATGTTGAAATGAATTTGGGTCAATTAAGTATGCTGCTGCATGCATTCCTCCTTTATGAGTAAAAGCATTTTTACCAACAAATGGTTGGAAGGGAAAAGGTCTTTTGTTTGCTACTTCAGATACGTAATGAGAAATAGAAGTAAGCTGTTTTAAGTTTTTGGGGTTACTTAAAGTTTCTTTTCCCATCTTTATACTTAAGTTAGCAATTACACTTACAAGGTTGGCATTACCTGTTCTTTCACCATATCCATTGATACATCCTTGAACTTGATATGCCCCTGCTTCCACAGCACTTATAGAAGACGCTACCGCAGTATCAGTATCATTATGTGTATGGATACCTATTATTTTATCTTCATTAAATTCACTGACTATTTTTTTGGTTATTTCATAGATTTCACTTGGTAGAGTTCCCCCATTTGTGTCACATAATATTATTCTAGTTGCCCCTGCTTGATATGCAGCTTTTAAGCATTGTAGAGAATATTCTGGATTATCCTTGTATCCATCAAAAAAATGTTCTGCATCGAAGAAAACTTCTCTATCCTTAGATCTTAAATAATTTATAGAATCTGAAATCATATTGATATTTTCTTCCAAAGTCGTCTTAAGAATTTTTTCTGTTTGATAAGCACTCGCTTTACCCACTATATTTACATATTTAGTCTCAGAAGAAATTAAGGCATTGATAAAGATATCATTATTGACATCATTATTTGCTTTTCTTGTTTGCCCAAAAGATACTATTTTGGAGTTTTTTAGGTTTAGTTTTTTTATTCTTTTAAAATATTCTTCATCTTTTGGATTAGAACCAGCGAAGCCACCTTCTATGAAATCTACACCTAATTCATCTAATTTTTTAGTAATTAGGATCTTTTCTTCCAAAGAAAGATTTATACCACTTTGTTGAGTTCCGTCTCTTAGTGTTGTGTCATAAATTTCTATTTTATTTTTAGTTTCCATATAAAAGTTGATTAGAAAAAGTTAAGGTGCAATGTAACAATATCTATTTTATAACAATAATCTAATATAATCTCATTAAAGTATATTTTTAATTTTTATGGATTGTAAATTTGAAAGATAGAGAAAAATATCTCAACCTAGGAGAATGCTTTAAGATTATTCCTAACTCATATGGTAAACCAGGGAATAGAACTTTTATTATTGAGATTTTTTGTAATAATCATTACATCAAGTTATGGCTTGAAAAACAACAACTAGCATTAATGTTTCAAGACGTTAAGAAATTTGAAGAATTTAATAAAAATAAATTTATAGAAAATATAAATTTATCAAAATCTAAAACTCAACTTGAGTATAAATTAATTGATTTTGCCATAGAATACCAATCTGATGAAGATTATATAGATTTTTATTTTGTTGCAGTTGATAATGATGATAAAACACTAGCTGCTACTTTTATGTATAAAAATATTCAGGCTCAAAAAACTTCTCAAGAAGCTTTGTCAATAGTTTCTAAGGGTAGACCAACTTGTGGATTATGTTTTAATCCAATAAACCTAGAAGGTCATTTTTGTATAAAGTTGAATGGCCACATTGAGAATGTAAAAATTGTCTAGTCAAAAATCTTTAGAAAATAAGTTACAAAAATTTGAAGTAAAAGGTATAGGTGAAATTTATCAAGGATCCAATAGAGTCTTTCTTTGTGAATTAGTTAACGACGAAGAAAAAATTTTATCAGTCTATAAACCTTTTAAAGGAGAAAAACCATTAGTTGATTTTTTTTCTGGTAATCTCTACTCAAGAGAAAAAGCTGCTTATGAAATCTCAAAATTTTTAGATTGGCCAAATCTTCCCCCTCTTGTTATCAGAGAGGGCCCATATGGTATTGGTAGTTTTCAAAAATATATTATTCATGATCCAAAAGAAAATTATTTTACATTATTTGAATCTCATAAGGAAAATTTATTAAAGGTAATAGTTTTTGATTTTATTATTTTAAATACTGATAGAAAAGCTGGGTCTATAATTTTAGATGAAAATGAAAACATTTGGTCAATAGATCAGGCATTAACATTTAATCCATACACTAGATTTAGAACAGTAATGTTTGAATTTAGTAATCAACTAATTGAGGAAAAAATTATTCAAAAAGTAAAAAAATTATCCAATGAACTAAATAATAAAGCAAAGATATTTAAAGATCTTGAGAAGTTGATTTCATACGAAGAAATGGATTATCTTATTACTAGATGTGAAGAATTGATAAAAAATAAGAAATTACCTATTCTAGATCCTAATTACAATGTTCCTTATCCGTTAATATAAAAAAATCTTCTAATTTTTCTAAGAATATTTTTATTTTTTCTTCCGTGAGGTGATAAATTCGAAATTAAAAATTCTGAAATATTTTTATCACAACCCAAGAATTTACCTCTCCAGTCTTTCAGTCCTTTTAGATCATAAATACCATTTTTATAATAAGATTTCCAAGGATTAATTTCTACCCATTTATTTTCATTCATATCTCCAAAATAGATCTTTTTCCTAGATTCATTGATTAATAACCATGATGCAGCAAAATCCCACGTAAAAGCATATCCTGAAATAGCAAATTGAGCGTTGCCATTTGCTACTAAAGCTAATTCTGCAGCAGTTGATCCAAGATTTCTTAATTCTCCAGAGTTTGAAAAGAAATTCTTTTTTACAATATTTCCAATTGTAAAATGCGATGGTGCAAAAGATAATAGCCCTGCAGCTGGCTTTGATTTTTTTGAGTCTGATCTTTCTCTATAGAAATTTGATTTTATGCCTTTATCTTTATGTGCTGTTATGATGCAATTTTCATTCCAAGGGATACCAACTCCGCTTATAATTGGATCTCCTTTATAAAATATAGCTATTGAAACACAATATAAAGGTATTTGATTTATAAAGTTTTTCGTTCCATCTATAGGGTCAATTATCCAAAGATAATCTGATTCAACATTTTGTTTTGTGTCACCTTCTTCACCTAATATTCCATGATTAGGGAAATTTTTTTTTATTTTGTTTAAAATTAGATTTTGAGTAGCCAAATCAATATCTGTAACAGGATTATCTCCTTGGATATTATTTTTATCTGAAATGTCATAATTCTTATTTATAGAATTTCTAATTAAATCAAGTGCTTCTTCTAAGGATTCGTGAAGAATTTTATTTATTTTTTTATTATTTAAGTTATCCATTTAATTTTTATTATGAGTCTATAATGATAATGGATTTAAAAATTAAAAAAGATAGGAATCAGTTTTGCTAAGTTTTTTTAAGAAAGATTTTTTGAATCAACTCTGGTTAAATTTTGAAAAATTATTAGAAATTAAAAATCAGAATAATGAATTTAAGCTCTTACCTTCCTCGGGATTATTATTATCAAAAGTTTATGATAACGATTTTTTAGTTGATATAAAATCAAATTTGAAAATTATTTTAAATCAAGGTGAAGGAGCTACAAAAACAAAAATTAAAATTGTTGAAGATAGTGATGATATGGAGTGGGTATTACTATCTGATAAAAATTTATTTGATTTACTTTCTTCAGTCTATACAGCGGTGAATGCAATCAATATTAATTCAAATATAAATAATCTTATTGCTATATCATTAAAATTTTCACTAAATATTGATAAAAAAGAAAAAATTATTTTTTTGATTTATAGAATGGACTTAAGATCTTTTTATCCATTTGCTCCTACATCAAATAAATTAGGCGATAGAAATGATGAAATTGAAAAATTATTTTTTGATTTTCTTAGATCTAATAGAATCAAACTAGAAAATAATAAAAGAAACTGGTTAGGATTGTGGGGTATTCCGGTTTGACTATATTGGTTATCTTAGAAAATGATGATTTAGGACGCGAATTAAAAAGTTTGCTAGTGACTAATAATATTGATTATTCTCTAGATTATCATTCAAATAAAGAAATATCTGGATTAATTTTACTATCAAACAAAATAAATAAAGAACAAAAAAAAATTATTGATGAATTATTAAAAGATCAAATTCCTATAATTGGAATTGATAAAGGTTTTGAAGGCCTAAATGATCTTTTTGGAGGTAAAAAATTATTTTCAAAAAAGGAAGTCATACCATTAAGTCAATTATTTTTGAGTCCAGGTTCTAAACTTTCTCATATCATTGGAGGTTCAGGTTGGGTAAAGTCAAATTTTTTACAGTCAATAAACATAATTCAAAGTCAACTGTCAGATTTTTTTTTCGCCTCTATAATCTCTGAAAATGGACAAATTTTAGCATTCGAAAAACCGGGTGATCATTGGGTTTTTGGATTAAATTTTGATCTGATAAATTCTGAATTACCAAAAGGTTTTGATAACATTTTGGAAGTTTTTTTACATAAATGCATAAAGTAAGTTAATTATTAATATCATACTCATATATAAAAAGGTTAATATGGCTCGCGCGCGCTTGCGCGCGCGCGTGGGAAAATATATAAGTTAGATATAAATATAATATTCAGAGGTCGTGATGGTAACAGATAATCTAGGTGAAATTAAAAAAGTAGATATTCAAGATGAAATGAAAAGCTCTTATCTTGATTATGCAATGAGTGTAATTGTTTCAAGAGCTCTTCCTGATGTTCGAGACGGCTTAAAGCCTGTTCAAAGAAGAGTTTTGTACGCCATGCATGATCAAGGGATGAGACCTAATTCATCATACAAAAAAAGTGCTAGACTTGTTGGTGAAGTATTAGGTAAATATCACCCTCATGGTGATTCCTCTGTTTATGCTGCTCAAGTTAGAATGGCCCAACCATTTTCTATGAGATATACATTAGTAGATGGGCAAGGAAACTATGGTAGTGTTGATGGTGATCCTGCTGCTGCTATGAGATATACAGAATGTAAGCTCTCTCCAATAACTGAAAGTCTTTTGGGAGATATTGAAAAGGAAACTATTGATTGGGTAGATAATTTTGATCAATCACTTAAAGAACCCTCTGTGTTGCCTGCTATTTTACCGAACCTATTAGTTAATGGTGCTTCAGGAATTGCTGTAGGAATGGCTACTAATATACCTCCACATAACTTAAGTGAAATTTGTGATGGTGTAACAATGGTTATTGAAAATCCAGAAGCAAACGTAGATGATTTGATGAAAGTTGTGAAAGGCCCTGATTTTCCTACTGGTGCTGAAATATGGGGGCTTAATGGAATCAGAGATGCATTTGCTAATGGTAGAGGCAGGGTAATGGTTCAGGCTAAGCATATTATCGAAGATGTGAAAAAACTAGATAGGCAAAGATTGGTATTTACAGAAATTCCTTACCAAGTAAATAAAGCCTCCTTAGTAATGAAAATTGCTGAGTTGATTAAAGCTAAAAAACTTGAAGGAGTTTCAGAGGTAAGAGATGAGTCTGATAGAAAAGGTATGAGAGTTGTCTTGGAATTGAGAAAAGGAGCCTCATCTAGTTTGATTCTTAACAACTTATATAAACAAACGCAATTAAGATCCTCGTTTTCTGTAAATATGATTGCTTTAGTAGACGGTACACCTCAAATATTAAATCTAAAACAAAGCATTAATCACTATATTTCCTTTAGAGAAGAAGTTATTAGAAGAAGGGCTGAATATGATCTCAAAAGAGCTAAAGCTCGGCTTCATGTTTTAGAAGGTCTAAGAATTGCTATAAAGAATTTAGATAAAGTTATTGAATTGATTAGAGCTTCTGAAGATGTTGAAACTGCAAGGAATGCATTGATGACAGAGTTTGATCTAAGTGAGATTCAGTCTCAAGCTATATTAGATATGCAATTAAGAAGATTGGCAGCTCTTGAAATAGAAAAAATTGAAAATGAGTTTAAAGAATTATCTGAATTGGTAGAAGATTTAGAAGATTTGCTGTCTAATCAAAAAAGAATTTTCAGTGTTATCAAGACCGAAACATTGCAATTAAAAAGAAAGTATGGTGAAGATAGGCGAACTAAAGTTAATGAAATGGATCTTAAGGAATGGAAAAGAGAAGACATGGAGCCTAGTCTTGATGTTGTTATTACTTTATCCAAAGGTGGTTATGTTAAGAGAATATTAGAAACTACATATCGAGCTCAACATAGAGGTGGAAAAGGTAAAGTTGGTCAAAAAATGACTAAAGATGGTGATGTTGTGCCTTATATTCAAGTAGCAAATACTCATGATACTTTGCTTTTTTTTACTGATAAAGGAAGGGTTTTTTCATTAAGAGTTTTTGAGCTTTCAGCAGATCAATCTAGAACTTCTAGAGGTACCCCAGTTTCTAACATAATTAATCTAGCACCAAATGAAAAAGTTACAGCTATGCTATCGGTTACTAGTTTACTGGAAGATACCTATCTATTAATGGTTACAAAAGCAGGTAAAGTTAAGAGAATGCATTTGCCGTTATTAAGAAATATAAATAGAGGAGGATTAAATACCTTCAAACTATCAAAAGATGATGAATTGATTTCTGTTTCATTAGCTGATGCTGATGAAGACCTAACAATAATCACTCGTGAAGGTATGTCTATTAGGTTCCCTTCATCTCAAGTTAGACCTACTCAAAGAGGTGCTGGAGGAATAAGAGGTATTAAGATGAAAACATCTCAGGATGTTGTAGTTTATAGTGGTGTTGTAAATGATGAAGGCTCACTATTGATAATTGGACGTAGAGGAATTGGTAAATTGAGTGAATTTAGGAACTATAGAGTTCAAAATAGAGGAGGATCTGGTGTATTAACTCTCAAGGTTACTGATAAAACTGGTAAAATAGCCGGTGGTGCAGTGGTAACTGATGAAGTATTTAATGCAGCTAAGGATATAAAAGAAGAAAATAAATCTAAGGATAAAAAGCATCAAGGAGATGGTTTCCTATTCATACTTACAGATAATGCACAAATTATTAGAACGCATATAAATCAAATCAGAAGAGCTGGAAGAGTTACTCAAGGGGTTACTATAGTTAAACCAAATGCAGGAGATGCTATCAGTGGTGTATTTATAAACTTCGTTCAAGACAAAAGAAAAGCTAGAAAGATTGTCGATATCAAAGAAATAGAAAAAAATGAAGAATTTGAGAATTCAGATTTGCAGGAGTCAAATTCAGAGGATAAAATTGAGGAATCAAATACTGAAAGTTAGATGATTAATGATTCTGAATATAGAAAATCCTGGAGTAATTTTCCTACAGGGGTTTCTGTATTAGCAACTAGGGACAATAACAAGAATTTAGTTGGAATGACAGCTAATTCTCTTATGAGTATTTCTCTAGAACCAAAGATTATAATGATTTCTGTTGGTAATAATCGATCTATATTAGAGTATTTAAGCGTAAAAGATAATGTTAGCATTTCAATTTTAACTAAAGGACAATCTAATATTGCTGATTATTTTTCAAACTCAAATCAAAGCTTAAAAGAAAATTATTTTTTAGAAAAAAATGAAATTTATTACATTGAAGAATGCCTCTGTTATTTTTTTTGTAAAATTATAAATTTTTATGTAGTTGGTGATCATACTGTTTTTTCATTACTTGTGGAAAAAATGAACATAGGTGAAAATAGATCTCCTCTTATTTGGTATCAAGGCAACTTTAGTAAAAAAATTTTATGAGAATTGCATGTTTGTCTTTAGTTGAAATTTTTCCAGATTACGTTTTGGGTGGCTCTCAAAATATACTAAGAAAAATAATAATAGGTTTAAGAAATAGTGGTATTAGAGTTAGATTATTCTCACCAATAAATGATCAACCAAAGTCATTTATTAATGATGTAGAAATAGAGAATATATTAAATCTAAGAGGATCATTTCCTAGTCCCTTTGAAATCCCTTTATACGAATTACAAAATCTATCTAATACAATAGATGAAATAAAAACTTGGGCAGATAGGATCTATTTACATGGAGATGGTTGGTTTATGAGAGAAGAATTTTTTGGTTCAAATATAATCAGTGGAATTCATGATCTTGTTTATCAAGAATCATTAACTTCAGTAATCTTTTCAAAATCAAATAAAATAATAGTTCCTTCAAATTATCTAAAACAAACTATCAAAGCATCATTAAGTAAAGAAAGATTCAGATCAAAAAATATATCAGTAATAAAGAATTCAATAGATAATTTTTCTAAGGAAAAGCATACTGAAAAGCACTTAGATAAAGATAATTTGGTTTTGTTATTTCCTCATAGACCTGATTTAAGAAAAGGTATAAATAATGCACTAAAAATTTCATTAGGATTTGCTCAGACAAAAAGATGGAAAAAAGTTATATTAAATGTTCCGAAATTTAATAAATTATTGAATAAAGATGAAAAAAACTCTTCTAATCTTCATTTAGATACTCTTGAAAAATTCAATCAAAATGGAGGAGAAATCAACTTTCATGATTGGATTCCAATTAATGAAATGAGTCAATATTACAAATCTGGGGATTTAACTCTATGCCCTGGAAATTTTATTGAATCATTTGGTTTAGTTCCTCTTGAATCATTAGCTAACGGAACACCAGTAATATGTAGTGCTGTTGGTGCTTTTAGAGAATTTTCTAACTTTGAAGGAATCAGAATTATTCCTTACGGAGATATTGAGGGATTTGTAAATAAAGGCATAGAATTATTAGAAGAAATAAATGAAATAAAATATGGTTCTGAAAGAGTTATAAATAGCTATAATTTAGATAATATGATTAGTGAATATATAGAAACTTTTACTAATCCTAATTCAAAATTAAAAGAAGAAATAAATGATTCTCCTATGAAAGTTGAAACCGTTGATGGTAAATATTTTATGTCTCCTTGGTGCTTTATTTCAAATAATAAAATATATCATGATTATAAAGGTTGGATGAATGATTTTGAAAATAAATTTAAATTGCAAAATAAAAAAATTATTTTAGATCATAAGTATATTGAAAAAGCCATCTCAGAAAAAATATTAATTTCTTATTAATTTATAGGCAAAATTTTCCTTTATTGTGTACAATTAAATTTTGTATAAACAAATTTAGATTATTACATGGATTACGCAATTATAAAAACAGGTGGTAAGCAGTATCGAGTTAGAAAAGGAGATTTTCTAACAGTTGAAAAGCTTGAAGGTAATTCTGGTGATGAAGTCTCATTCAATGAAGTACTTCTAACATCTCTTAAAGGTGAACTTAGTGTAGGTGAACCTATTGTTTCAGGAGCAGTAGTAAAAGCTAAAATTGAGGATCAAATTAAGGGCCAAAAAGTTATATCATTACGATATAAAAATAAGACAAGGCATAGAGTAAAGACTGGTCATAGGCAAAAATTAACTAATGTGATCATTCAGAGTATTTCTGTAAAGAAACCAAGGAGTAAATCTAATGGCTCATAAAAAAGGTGGTGGAACAAGTAGAAATGGTAGAGATAGCGCAGGTAAAAGACTTGGAGTAAAAACTTTCGGAGGAAAGTTTGTCACTGCTGGATCTATAATTGTTAGGCAAAGAGGAACCAGATTTGTTCCAGGAGAAAATGTAGGAATAGGTAGGGATCATACTCTTTTTTCTAAAGTTGATGGAGTCGTTTCTTTTGATTGGGCTTCCAAAGTTAAAAGAAGAGTAAATGTATTGATCGAAAGTGTAAAAAAATAATGAAAAAAGAAATACATCCTAAATTATTTGAAGCTGAAGTTCATTGTATGTGTGGAACGAGTAATGTATGGAAAACAATATCAACTAAGGAAAGAATTTCAGTTGAAATTTGTAGTCAATGTCATCCTGCTTGGACTGGAGAACAACGAATTGTTGACACAGAGGGTCGAGTAGAAAGAATGAATAGAAGATATAACTTAAAATAACTCCATCGGATGAAAAAGCATTTCTATGGTGGTCAAGCTGTTATTGAAGGAGTTATGATTCGTGGTCAAAAAAATTGTGTAGTAGCTGTCAGAAATCCTGAAAAAAATATAGTTATAAAGCAAATAAAAATTCCTTCATTTTCTAAAGCAATATATAAAAAGATCCCATTCATAAGAGGGGTAATAATACTTCTAGAAATGATGGTTATAGGATATAGATCACTAACAAAGTCTTCTGAGATTGTTGAAGAAAACCAAAATCTAAATATTTCAACTATTGAGAAATTATTTTCTTATCTATTCAGTTCTGCTTTCTTGATAATCGTATTATCTTTTTTCTTTTTAGTACCCCTTTTCTTATCTGATAGATTTGTTTTTATAGAAGATAACTTTGTCTTAAATAATATTTTAGAAGGAATAATTAGACTTATATTCTTTATACTTTATATTTATCTTATAAGTCTAAATAAGGATATCAAAAGGGTCTTTGCTTATCATGGAGCTGAACATAAAACAATTGCTGCTTATGAGGATAATATTGACACTAATTTAGATAATATAGAAAAGATTCAACTTTATGCTAAAGAGCATCCAAGATGTGGAACCAGCTTTATTATGACTGTTATTCTTGTTTCTATAATACTTCATGTTTTTATTCCAAGAGAACCTCTTTTATTGTTATACCTCTCAAGAATTTTTTTATTTCCTATAATTGCAGGTCTTTCATATGAATTGATAAGGCTGTCAAGTGTAACTTCAGATAATATTATGTCTAAACTTTTATCTTTACCAAATATTTGGATGCAAAAGTTAACTACTGCTGAACCAGAAGATGAAATGGTTGAAGTTGCATTAGCTGCAATAAATGAATCTATTAGATTAGATGCTAAATAAATTATTATGGTTTATTATGTCTGTTACTAAGCTCTTTGATTACTTCTTCTAACTTTATATTTTCGTTGGCTAATAGTACAAGTAAGTGATACAAGAGATCAGCTGATTCATAAATTATATCTTCTTTTTTTTCAGCTAATGAAGCAATTATTACTTCAGAAGCTTCTTCTCCTATTTTTTTAGTAATTCGATTTAGTCCTTGATCAAAAAGTTTAGTCGTGTAAGAATTTTCAGGCATTTCTTCTTTTCTTTGCATTATAAGGCTTTCTAATTGTTCTAGGGTAAAATCATAATTTTCATCAATATTACTTTCAGTTTCAAAACAGGAATTAGCAAGAGTATGGCAAGTTGGACCCTCAGGATTAGCTAGAATTAATATAGAATCACCATCACAATCTATTAGAATTTTTTTTACTCTAAGGTAGTTTTTTGATGACTCCCCTTTTTCCCAAAGTCTATTTCTTGACCTTGAAAAAAACCAAACATTATTAGTCTGTGTTGTTTTTTCATATGCTTCGTTATTCATATATCCAAGCATCAAAATTTTTTTATTCTTAAAATTTTGTACTATAACGGGTAATAATTCTGATTTTTCAAAATTCGGTTTCATATAGTCTTTATTTTTAAGTATAGTTGTTTGAGATTAGAAATTTGAATGTAGTTATCAAATTCTTTAATCTCATTATATACCCTTCTATTTATCAAAAAAGGTTGCATCCCTACAGAACTTGATCCTTGAATATCATCAAATTCTTTATCTCCAATGTACCAACATTCTTTAGGGTCTAGCTTGTTTTGACGAATAAATTTTTTGAAAATATTAGGATTCGGTTTGTAACAATTAGCATTTTCTGAAGATAGAATATAGTCAAAAGATACACATAGTTTGTCTAAAACAGGTAATAAAAAGTCATTATCAGCATTAGAAATAACACCAATTTTGTGATTACTTTTTAATTTATTAAGAATTTCTATAGAATCCTCATAAGGTTCATTCTGAGCCATACTTTGTATACAAAGTTTGGCACATTCTTCTGAATTACCATTTATTTTCAATTCACTAAAAACAATATTAAAGCAGTCACTCCATGCTTTTTCATAAGTCTTGAAAGCAGGACTATCTTCAATTTTTTTCATATTAGTTCTAACTTTTCTAAAAGTTATCTCATATTTTTTCCATAAATTCCAGAAATCGTTTGCATCAAGATCCCAATTATTTTTAGCTATAATTTTCTTGAATAATTGTTTCCACCTTAATATGTCATTTTCAATAATAGTCTCAAAGCAATCAAATAATAATACTTTTGGATAAGAAAGGTTTTTTCTCATAGTCTTATAGATATCCCATTTTCTTGAAGAAAACTTTTAGCTTCCTTAATTGAATATTTCCCAAAATGAAAGATGCTGGCAGCTAAAACAGCATCTGATTTTCCTAGAATAAGCGCATCTAACAAATGATCTAAATTGCCAGCACCTCCTGAAGCAATTACTGGTATACTTACCAATTCATTAACCTGTTGTAGTAATTGATTATCATAGCCAGTGTTTGAACCATCTTTATCCATACTTGTAAGAAGAATTTCTCCAGCTCCTCTATCTTCTACTTCTCTAACCCAATCAAGAGCATCTAATTCTGTTATATTTCGTCCACCGTGAGTATGTACAATCCAATTATCATCAATTTTCTTTACATCAATAGCACTAACAACACACTGAGATCCGAACTCATCTGAGCACCTGTTGATTACTGAAGGATTATTTATAGCAGTTGTGTTAATAGAAACTTTATCTGCGCCAGCTTCAAGCATTTGTTTCATATCATCAGCCCCTTGGATGCCACCACCTACTGTTAACGGTATAAATACCAATGATGAAACTTTCTTAACTACATCAATCATAGTTTTTCTTCCTTCGTAAGTAGCAGTAATATCTAAAAATATAAGTTCATCAGCACCTTCTGAGTCATAAAACTTTGCTAACTCTGAAGGGTCACCAGCATCTCTTATATTTATAAAGTTAATACCTTTTACGACTCTACCCTGATCAATATCAAGGCATGGAATTATTCTTTTAGTTAACATATATTATAGTTTTTCTAATGCTTCTTTTAAATTTATATTTTTTTTATAAATAGACATCCCTAAAATAGCTCCATCAATATTAAGATTCTTAAGTTGAATTAAATCTTCCAATGATGAAATACCTCCAGCTATAGTCAACTCTGTATTACAAAAATTTCTAAATTTAGATATATAATCAAAATTTGGATGAGAAAGAGTTCCGTCTTTTTCAATATCCGTATAAATAAAAGATTCACATCCTTCTTTTTGAAAATCTTCCACTATATTTTTTATACTTAAGTTTGAATTACCCATCCATCCTTTTGTTTTAACTTTTCCTTTCAAAGCATCTATGCTTATAGTAATAGATTTCCCAAAGCTATTAATGGATTTTATAACTTCTTTTTTATTTTCAAATGCAGCTGTTCCAAAAATTATTTTTGAAACACCTAAATTTAAGTATGAAAATGCTTTTTCATAAGTTCTTATTCCTCCACCAACTTGGATTATGAGATTAGTCTTACTTAATATTTTTGCAATTATATCCATAATTTTTGTTTCACCATTTTTAGCGCCATCTAGATCAATAATATGAATATATTTACTACCTAATTCTTCAAATTTTCTTGCTACATTAAAAGGATCCTCATCAAATATTATTTCATTATCATAATTTCCTTTTATTAATCTTACGCATTTCCCATCTTTAATATCTAACGCTGGAAGTATTTTCATATTAATTCCGATCTACAATATTTATAAAATTTTCATAGATTTTTAGACCATCTTGTGAACTTTTTTCAGGATGAAATTGTACTGCATAGAGGTTATTTTTTTTCAAAGACACACACATTTCTATTGAGTAAGTAGTATTACCTGTTACTATTTTAGATTCCTTTGGATCACAGTAATATGAGTGAACGAAATAAAAATTAGAATTATTTGCTATTCCGTCAAAAATATCCGTTTTTTCGATTATTTCTAATTGATTCCAACCCATATGAGGAACCTTAAAGTTTTGCTGTTCTTTTTTTTGAGGAATATTTTTTACTGAACCTTTTAATATTCCAAGTCCTGGCATAATACCTTCAGCGGAACGTTCAAACAAAATTTGCATTCCTACACATATACATAATATGGGTTTTCCTGATGTATAAAAATCTAGAATAGTCCTTTCTAAATTAAGCTCTTTTATATTATTTAGAACAGTATCAGTTGTACTAACTCCTGGAATAATTAATCCTTTACTTTTTGAGATTATTTTTTCATTAGAAGTAATTACATTATTAGGGTTAAATTTATCAACAGCTTTCTTAACGCTATGAAAGTTTGCAGATTTTGTATCTAATATTGATATGTCTGACATTATTTATTCCGTTGCTCTTAGATATTCGCTATCTCTATCAATATATCTAGCTATGATAAATAGCAAATCACTTAATCTATTTAGGTAAATAAGTATATTTTTATTATTTAATAATTTTAAGTCCTTAACTTTGACACAAAGTCTTTCAGATTTTCTACAAGAAGTTCTAGCTATATCTATAAAGGATGATAATAAGCTGCCTCCAGGAAGTACAAAATAATTTATTTTAGGAGTTATCGATTGATATTTATCAATAATTTGTTCAATTTCTAATATCATTTCTTCCGTTAGATAATTATATTTTTTCTTTAATTCATCATACTTTTCAGTTGGGCAGGCAATTTCAGAAGATATTATAAAAAGTTTTCTTTGTAACTTAATTATTATTTCTGAAATTTCTTTATCTTTATTTTCTGATGATAATGAGTAAGCTGCACCTAAGTTAGAAATACATTCATCAATTGCTCCATAGCATTCAACTCTTGCATCAAGTTTCGAAACTTTTTTACCGAATAATAAAAAAGTTTCTCCGTTATCTCCGTTTTTTGTATATAGTCTAGCCAAATCTTTTTTTTTATGTTTTTTTTTATATAATAAATATTACATTGATTTTATAATCATGACATTATTCCTACATAGTAATTATTAAAAAAGCTCTATAAATATGACTAGTAAAATTCCACTAAATACAATAAAGATTTCTGAAAAGGCTTCTCAGAAGGTCAAAGAGTTTGCTGCTAGAGATTCATTGAAAAAATTTGGTTTGAAAGTAGCAGTCAGAGCAGGTGGGTGCTCAGGGCTTGAGTATGTACTTGATATAGTTGATGGTCCAGATGAAAATGATAAAGTAATAAATCAAAATGGACTAGAAGTCTATATTCCTAAGAAAGCATATGTTTTTTTAGCTGGAACATTCCTTGACTATACAGATGGGCTTAATGGAAAAGGATTTGAGTTTGTAAATCCCAATGCAAAATCATCGTGTGGTTGTGGAGACTCTTTTTCTGTCTAAAATGAAAAGTCTTAAGAACCTAATTTCTCGGCTTAATTACCCACTTTGTAATATTTTATCAGGAGTTGATTCGTATAAATTAAGTGGAATAGATGCAATTTCTTTTTTGGATAGAATATCAACAAATAAAATTGAAAATAACTTAAAGAATAAGTCTTCTAAAACAATACTAACCAATAATAAAGGTTCAATAATTGACATACTAAATTATAAAGTCTTAGATGAGAAAAATATTTTATTTACCCTCGAGTCTAATAATTCAAAAACTATTGAATACTTAAAAAGCTTAATAATATTAGAAGATGTAGAAATTATTAAGAATAGAATTCTTTCAAAGGTTTCTATTTATTCTAAAGATAAATTATCTGATGATTTAAATTTTTCTTCATATGATTTTTTTTATCAAGAAGTTTTAGAATCCTTATACATGTATGAAATATATGTAGAAAAAAAATTGCATGAATCAATGTTATCTAAATTTCAAATTATAGATATAAATAAGAAACAATTAATAGACATACATAATAATAAATTTGAATTTGATCCTAAATTAGAAAAAATTAACCCTTTAGAAACAGGACTTGATGATTATGTTTCTTTCAACAAAGGTTGTTATGTTGGTCAAGAAGTTATAGCACGTCTTCATAACTACCAAAAAGTATCAAGAAGTATAACTAAATTCTACTCAAATCATAAATTATCTATTAATACTATTCTTAAAACTAAAAATAATATTTCTGCCAAAATTATAAGTATAGTTAAAGAAGATAAAAGCTATATTGGACTTTGTTTAGTGAAAAAAAAAGATATAGATAGTGTGTCAGAAGACTATATTTTGATTTAACGAAGAAGAAGCGTGTCTCCTCCATCAACAAGGATATTTTGTCCTACAATCATATCACCTGCTTCAGAGCATAGAGATATAACAACTTTTGCTACATCATTTGTTAGAAGTTTTCTCTGTTTAGGATTTTTCCTGTTTAAAATTTTATTAATTTCCTCTTGATTAGGGAAATATTTTATTGCATCAGTATCTAAAAGAGAGGCAGAAATAGAATTTACACTAATATCTTTAGAGGCTAAATCATATGCCAGATATCTTGTAACTGATTCTAGAGCTGCTTTTGAGACACCAATAGAAAAATAATTATTTAATACTTTAGTTGAACCAGGAGAGCTAATATTTATAATTTTACCTTTTTTATTAATATTAGAATAAAGATTTCTTGATAATATCCAAGGACCTTTTACATTGACTTGCATAGTCCAATCCCAGTGTTTTTCTGTAGTATCAATGGAGTTCTTCATAACTCCTGAAGCTGCATTATTAATTAAATAATCAAACTTTATATTCTCCTTAATTATAATTTCAGAAAAATCTTCAATATTTTTAGAACTCAACAAATTTAGTTTGAAATATTTTACAGTTACTCCAAATTTTTCAATTTCTATCTTAAGTTTTTTTGATTCACTAATACTTCTAGAATAAGTAAAAATTACATTACAACCATTTTTTGCAAATTCTAAGCATAGCTCTTTACCCAAACCTCTAGTTCCGCCTGTAATTAATACAGTTTTATTTTTTAATATCATATAGCCATACCACCATCGACTCTAATTATTTCTCCTGTTATATATCTAGCTTCTTCTCTGGACAAAAAAGCTGCTATTGGTGCAATTTCATCAGGTTCCCCGAATCTTTGCATGGGAATCCATGACATTACTTCTTTCTTTACTTTATCTGAAAGTACATCAGTAGTGGCAGTTGAAATATATCCAGGTGCTATAACGTTTACAGTTATATTTCTAGTTGCTACTTCTTTTGCAACTGATTTTGTAAAAGAATGAATTCCTGCTTTTGAAGCAGAATAATTTGACTGTCCAATATTACCTCTTATACCCACAACTGAAGAAATATTTATGACTCTTCCCCATCTATTTTTTATCATATTATTTATACAAAGCTTGGTACAATAAAAAGTCCCTTTAAGGTTTGTATCTATGACTTTATCAAAATCTTCTGGCTTCATTCTCATTAGTAATGAATCTGAAATAATACCAGCGTTATTATATAGTATTTCTACTGGTCCTAAAGAATTTTCAACTTGCTTAACCATTTCTTGTACCTCTTCAAGTTTTGAAACATTAGCTTTTACTATCATCCCCGAAGAGCCTCTTTTATTTATTTCTCTTAAAACTTCTTCAGCATCTTCTTTATGAGAATTATAATTTATAGCTATTGTATGTCCTTGATCTGCAAGTCGTAGTGCTATAGCTCTCCCTATTCCTCTTGAAGCTCCAGTAATTAATACTATTCTTGATAATTCTTCCATTATTTTCCCTTAGTTTCAGATCTTATTTTATTAATAGCTTCTATTTGCTTACTGACCCAATCATTTTCAATTGTAATTTTAGCTGTATTAATAGCACTTACGATAGTATCTATTTTTGATGCTCCATGACCTATTATACCTATCCCTTTGATACCAAATATAGGTCCTCCTCCATATGACTCAGAGACTATATTAGTTTTATTAAAAATTTCTTTAGCTAAATCTTTATCACCATTTTTATATAAAATTTCATTTGATATTTTTTTCCCTAATCCTTCAGTTATTTTCAGTAATATATTCCCTACAAATCCATCACAAATAACCACATCGACTTTACTTTCAAATAAGTCTTCTGGCTCTATATTTCCTACAAAATTTAGAGAGCTTTTAGATAGTAATTCAAATGAATCTTTTATAAGCATATTTCCTTTACCTTCTTCAGAGCCAACAGATAATAAAGCTACTATAGGATTATCTTTATCAAACATCAATTTAGAAACTTGATTACCAATTGCCGCAAAGTCGACTAGTTGGGTAGGTTTAGTATCAACATTTGATCCCAAATCTAAAATTATCATTTCAGGAGAATACCCTATGACTGGCCCACCAATTGAACCCCTTTCAATTCCATCAATTGTCCCAAATAAAATTGTTGCAGCAGCTAAGCTAGCTCCTGAAGAACCCATACTAACAAATCCGTCAGCATGCCCTTTCTTGACTAATCCAGCAGATACAAAAACTGATGCTTTCGGCTTAGACCGAAAAGCATGAACAGGACTTTCTCCTTCCATAACAATTCCTTCAGAAGGTATGATTTTCATTTTTTCAGATATTTCTTGAGGATATTTTTCAAGCTCTTTTTGAATTTTTTTTAGATCTCCCACTAGAGCTACATTAATTCCTAATTCTGTAATTGCTCTAATCGCAGCTGGAACCGTAACACTGGGACCTATATCTCCACCCATGGCATCTAAAGCTATAACTCCATTAAATTTTTCCATTTTTTCCTCTTTTATTCTGTTGTGAATGAAGCCGAAACAACTTCCTCACCACTTTCGTTCATACATAGAATTTTAATATTTTTCCCAATTCCTTCAATACTATTTTCTTCATGGAATATTCTTATTTTTTCTTCTGAATATACAGGATTCTTAAATCTTCCTTCAAAATTTGAATTCTTGAACCAATCTTCAGAATAGTATTTATATAGATACTCCATAATAATAGAAAGAGTTAGCATTCCATGAGCTATTCTTTTCTTAAATTGACTTTTTTCAGCAAATTCTTCGTCCAAATGAATTGGGTTAAAATCCTTTGATGCAGAGGCATAGTCATTGATCATTTGTTGAGTAATTACTATTTCAAAAAAATCTTTAATTTTTTTCTCCTAAATCACTTATTAAGATTGTACTAATTGATTCTCCTAAATTAATTTTAGAACCATCTCTGTATTGAATCTTAATTTTTATAAAGAAATTTCCTCTTCTTTCTGTTTTTGAAACTATTTCTGGATAGGCAAAAACAGTTTCTTTTTCCTTGATCTTTTTAATCCATTTTACTGTTTGATTCAAATGAACTGCACCTTCTTCTAAATTTATATCTTCTAATAGAATTCCAAAACTGGTTGAAATTAAGTAGAAAGGGGAATGATTTCTAATATCTCTATTTTTTATAGCTTTAGAATATGCATCTGAGGATTTTTCATTATAAGTGATTTCATATGGTCCAAATTTATGACCAATTTCAAATTCCTTAATTGTCATTATCTTTATCCTCTTGCAAAAGTCTCTCTAGGTAACCGTCTAATGATTTTTTATTATTAGGACCATTTATTTTAAATGCAAATGAACCATCGCTATTAACAAAAAATTTTTCAGGTACAGCTATTACTCCAAAGTCTACTGCAGTACTACCATTATTATCAATTATTATATCGTACTGAATATCGTATTTATTTATAAATTCTTGGATATCATTAGGTTGATCCCAGACCGCAATTCCAACGAAATTTATTCCCCTAAAACTCCATTCTTTTTGAGCATCAGATAAAATAGATGCCTCTTTGATGCATGGACCGCACCAAGAAGACCAAAAATCAATCACTAATGGTTTACCTTCATAATCAGATAAATTTATCCTTTTACCATCAATAGTTTCTAAACTAAAGTTAGTACCTTCTGGAGCAGAAATAGAAACTTCTCCCAGTATACTATTTACTCCCAAATTTATTTTTGGAGTTTTTTCACTAATACTTCCAGCAATCATTAATGAAAAAAATAAAACTAGAAAGAGAAAAGAAATTATTATTATTAGATTTTTAGAATTAATTAGTTTCATAATATTTTTTTTCTTCTATTTATAAAAAATCTAATAATAAAAAATAATATTATGAAATTAATCATAATTAAGATTATTACCAAATTTAATATTTCGTAATTTAGACTACCTGTTATTTTATTTATGAATGAGCTTGGAATATCTTTCATTTCAATATTCAAGTAATCACCCTTTGAATAATTTTCTCCTATATATTCATCAAAAATATTTGATGAAATATTTATTTGTTTTGAGAAATCGACATTATTGCCCAAAATTACTCCAGCTCCTTCAGGAATAATTATCTTAAAGTTATTTGCTCCATGGGGTAAATGTAAAGGAAATAATAATTCCGATGATTTATATTTGATATTAAAATTAAATATAAGATTATACTCTCCAGGAGGAATATCAGAAGTTATAGCAAAGCCTTTTGATAGCTCTATCAAGTTACCGTCCGGAAGGTCTGTTTCTACGTATAAATCAGAAAAACCTTCAGGTAAACTAAACCTTAGAAAATTCATACCTGTAGATGCAACGTCTGTAAAATTAGGAGAAAATATCATATCTGTAGGATTTTCAATCTTAACTGCCGTGATTACTGATAATACTTGATCATTTTGATTAACAGATAAAATTGACATATTGTATTCTTTTATATTTATTTCATTAATGTCCAATGATTCATTTGCATAAATATAATCTGAATAATTAATAAAATTAAATGCTAATATAATCCATAAAAATACAAAGTTAGAGATCCTGATTCTATTCATCATTTTCATCTTTATCTTTCTTTTTATAAAAAGGTCCAACAATTAGATATGTTGAAAATAAAACTAATAAAAGAAATATTACTGACAATAATAATTCCATTCTAATCCTTTTTAATTTTGGTTGGCCAAAGAGTTATTAATGTACCTAAAATCAGTATAGGTCCTGATAACCAAATCCACCATGCTAATGGATTAATTGCAATTCTTATTGTCATATTATTATCATCAATGAAATCCTTTGGAATAATATATAAATCCTCGATAGGACTACTTAGTATTCCTGATCTGACACTTATTTGATTATAATTTGGATAATAAGAGTGCATTGCTGTAATATTACCTATTTTTTCTTGTGTTTGATTATTAGAAATGGTAAATTTTGCTTTAGTAATAGAGTTCTCAGCTATAAATTCCTGTTCTATTTGATTAAATGAAATTAAGTATTTATCAAATTTTATTTCATCATTTATAGACAGATTTAGGTCTAATCTCTCATCATAAAACTTTGTACCTACAACTCCAAAAGCCAAAGCTAATATAGCTATATGAACAACATATCCACCATTTCTTCCTCTATTTGAAATAATCATCCTAAGAAAAGATGGTAGTGGATTATATGAATTGCCCATTCTTGATTTTGTACCTCCAATCCACTCTCGCATAATAATTGTTAGTACAAAGATTATAGATAAAAATGAAATTAAAGGGAAAAAATCTTTTATACCTGATGCAACTAGATAAACACTAGATGCAATAGTTATTACAAAAGACGGTAGAAGTCTTAAAAAAACTGCTTTTTTTGTAGTTTTTCTCCATGATAAAATCGGACCAATACCCATAAGAATAATTATTAGAAGTAATATTGGTCCAGCTGTTTTATCAAAGTAAGGTGAAGAAACACTTATTTCTGTTCCATTTAGTAATATAGAAACTACTGGAAAAATTACTCCCCACAAAATTATTAATGAAGTTAAGACTAATAAAATATTATTTAATAAAAATGAAGCCTCTCTAGATAAATAGGATTCAATAT
This sequence comes from Chloroflexota bacterium, assembly GCA_002721875.1. The sequence continues at coordinate 41,764 of PBLU01000026.1, forward strand.
TATTATCATTTTTGATCAAGTTTTGATAATTATAAATAATTGAAATAACACTATAAAAAGTCAAAACTATCATAAAAGATAGGAATAAAAAGCCTAAAGTTGATGCTGCAAAAGAATGAACTGATACTACGGGGCCACCTCTATTAATGAATGTTCCGAGCAAGGCTAATATGAAAGTAAGCGAAACTAAAATTATATTCCAAAGTCTGAACATACCTCTTCTTTCTTCTACCATGAGTGAGTGAATTAAGGCAGTAAGAACTAACCAAGGCATCAAGCCAACATTTTCTATTGGATCCCATGCCCAATATCCTCCCCATCCTAAAATTGTGTATGCCCACCAGGCACCAATCAACAATCCTGCACCTAAAACTGCCCAAGAAATTAAGCACCATATTCTTAGTATAGAATACCATGGAGCTTTTCCAGATTTATCGAATAAAGATCCTTGACATAATACAAAAGGTATAGAAATTGAGGCAAGCCCTGACATTAAAAGAGGAGGATGAATGTACATGCCTGGATGCCGTAGCAAAGGGTTAATACCTTTACCATTTTCAGGAATAAATTCTGAAACCTCAAAAGGATTCGCAAAAAATATTAAAACCATTAGATAAAATAAGGAAATGAAGGAAAGAATTGAGCAAGGGTAATTTAATTTTTCTTTTATAACATTTTTTGCGAACTTATACATAATTCCGCTAAGTAAAACATGAACTAAAAGAATATATAATAGTGACCCTTCATTTCCAGAATAAAAGGCTACCAAAGTGAGAGCTCTATTCATATCTAGACTTGAATGATTAGCAACATATATATTAGAAAAATCATTACTCAAGAAAGAGTAAATTAATGCAAATGCACTCAATGAAACCATCAATATTATTAAATAGAAACTTCTCTTGGCACTCTTTATAATATTTTGATTATTTAATTTTTCGCCTATAAAAAAAAATAATGTTGCATGGATTGAAAGTACCAAGCCGAGTAGCATAATATAGAAACCGAAATTATTCATTAAGATTATCTCGCTTTTTGTTTTCGGATATAGAATGAAAAAATTAGAATACTAAAAACCAATCCTATTATTGGAACAATATATGCCAATAAATTGAATCCCGAAACAGAAGGATAGGCAAGCACATTTTCTCCATATCTTTCTACAAAATAATTTTTTATCTCACTTTCATTATATCCTTCACCTATCTTTTCTTTGATAGAATTTTTCATATCTTCTGCAATTAATGATTGAGATTGGTCTAAAGTTTGACCATCGCATACAGGACACATTATTTCTTTTTCTAGCTTTATATATAAGTCTTCGTCAGATTGATTTACTGAGACCATACATGAAATGAAAACAAGAGTATAAAGGAATAAGATCTTTTTGATTAATATAAAATAACTAACGTAAGTCATCCCAAACATAATCAACAATAGATTTTATCTCTTCTTCAGTTAACATATTTTTGTAAGCTGGCATTAAACCTGCTCCACCTTTTATGAAAACAACAGCATTTTCTTTACTCAGTTCTGATGAAATCAAGTTTGCTGGATTTTTATGAGATTCACCTGTGACACTATACCAATAGTTATCTTTTGAAGTTATCTGATCTGCAGCAGGTCCATATCCTCCACCATTGTCTCCGTGACAGAATGCACAGTTTACAGAATACAGTTCATAACCATCATAATTAGATTGAACTTTTTTACTCATATTTAGTTCTGAATTTTCTCCAATATTTTTGAAAGGTACACTATCTGGATGTGCAGGGACTCTTGGAGGCTCTTGATCTCTGTATGCTTGGTTGTAATGCATTTCACTAAATATTTCTACTGGATAAGTATTAGATTGCTGTATACATCCAGTAAATATAAAAAAAGATAAAATGTAAATTGCTATTAACTTTTTATTTATTAGGATCAATATTTTTTCCTCTTATGCCACTTTTATATCTTCTGAACCTGTTTTTTCTAGAACTTTTCTAGCTTTGTCTAAATCTTTATCTTCTACTGTTATTACGACACCTATATAACCTTCAGTTATTCTTGCATCATAAACTCCAGGATTGATATTAGGTAATCTTGACTCAAAAATAATTCCAATTACACTAAATATTACTGCTGCAAGCATAGTCATTTCATACATAATAATCAACATTGCGAAAATGGATAATATTGGCTTTCCACCTGTAATCAGAGGGTATGCCAATTGGGTTGCTGTTGTAAGAAATAATGACAATGTAAATCCTATGATTGCACCGAAAGCTGGGAATCTAAATAATCTATGCTGAGGGACATACTCACCAAATGCACCTTCAGGATATGGTGTTCCTGTAAGAACATCAAATGTGCCTCTCTCAAATCCAGAATCCTTAAGTCCATCCATCGCATCAGCTGCATTATTTGGATCTACATATAAACCTAGAATACTCTTACTCATAACTAATCCTCTTCTTCTTCCTCTTCCTCTCTAAAAATAGTAGGAACAGTTGCACGACCAATTTTTATTGAATCGCTAAATACTTCACTTTCTTTTTGTTCAAACAAAGGAACTAATGGAAAAACTCTTGAAAATAATAACATTAACATAGTAACCCAGCAAAATGACCAAAATAAAACATACCATTCAAACCAACTAGGACTATAGGCTTCCCAAGTAAATACAAAAGGACTTTTTCTTGCAAGCCCAGGTACTATTATTAGAAATCGTTCTAACCACATACCAATATTTACTAAAATAGAACTCCAAAACATAAGAGCAATATTAGTTCTTACTCTTTTAAATAACCACATAGGTACAGGCAATATATAACCCGTTAGTAAAAATGTAAGGAATAATATATTCCAAGGATATTGAAATATCTGCATTTCTCTCAAAGCTATTTCTGGAGCATCTAAACCATATAAAGCAAATAATAATTCAAGGAAAGTAAACCCCAGCCAAGCTGTTGCAACTACTGTTAACAATCTGGCAAGAGCATCAAAATGTTCTGGCCTTATAAAATCATTCCATCCCCAGCCCCATCTCATTAATGCCATCATAGTGACCACTGCAGAAACACCTGAATGTACTGCTCCAATAACAAAATATGGAGCAAAAATAGTTGAATGCCAACCTTCAACGGCTGTTGTAACTGCAAAATCCCATGAAACTATAGAATGAACAGAAACAAATATGGGTAGCATCAGCGCAGATAATAATATTCCTCCTACAACTTGCATTTTCCATTGTCTAGGATTACCTCTCCATCCTAAGGCTAAGATTGTGTAAAATCCCTTTCTAAAACCAGTAGTTTTATCTCTAAGTACAGCCAAATCCGGAAGTAAAGCAACAAATAAAAATAATGTTGATCCAGTTAAGTATGTAGAAATAGCAATAGGATCCATAAACAAAGGTGAACGAATATTTGGCCAAATTCCTCTTGCTGCATCATAAGGTATTAACCAATATACTATTCTCCAAGTTCTTCCAGCGTGAATTAGTGGGAAAACTAAAGCAGTTGCAAGAGAAAAAATTGTTAGTATCTCGGCTGCTCTTGTTACAGGCCTTCTCCATTCAGCTTGAGTTATTCTTAGAATTGCTGAAATCATAATTCCTGCGTGAGATATACCCACCCAAAAAACAAAAGTTGTAATATATAACCCCCAGTAAATAGGTCGATTAAGTCCAGTGACTCCAAGGCCATATTTTATCTGAATTCCAAAAAGTATAAATCCAATTACTACAAAGAAAAGCAAAACAGAAAATACTGGATACCACCATCTAGGAGTTTGAAGGGTACCATTTAAAAGGACTCTGTTAGTATATTCCTGACTTAATCTATTTTCATTATCTCTTTGTTGCATTTTTTCCTCTAATTAATCTGGTTTAGCTACTCTAATTCCATTTGCTTTTATATACTTCACAGGAGTAGCTAACAAATTAAACTGTTGTACCTCCCAAACACCAATAATAGGCATAATTCTTGTAATAGCTATAAGAACCAAAACAACAGCACCTGCAGAACCCAATATGGTCAGAATATCCCATATGTCTGGATAAAGAGTTTCTGGTATCACTGAAAGCCATTTATCATGAATCAATTTTGGATCTACTGACCAAGCTGGCACATATAACCTTATTCTTTCAAAAAATACTCCTAATAAAGCTATACAAGCTCCTATGAAAGGACCATTTATTGAATTTCTCACTTTATTCCATATCAACCACCACCAAGGAAGTATAAAACTAAAAAGCATCCCAAGAAAGAATACATACATCATTGGACCTCTAATTAGTAGGTCTAACCATGCAATATCAGACATAGATTTACCGTACCAAAAAACAATAAATGCTGAATAGAAAAAATAAATCCACATAAGGCTAGTAGCAAACATAAGTCTTCCTAATGCCCAAAATACATTTATATTTAAGTAGTTATCATAATTTCCATATTTTCTAACTATCCAAGCTAAGATTATTACTAATGCAACACCACCTTGAATACCACCCATTGCATGTGACATAGGATATATAGCATCTCTCCAACCAGGGACCATACTCAAGCTAAAGTCTATTGAAATCACTACATGAACAAATATATATATAAAAAAGTAAAGAGTACTCATTATCCCAACTCTCATACGGAGTGTACTCCATTGCACAGTTGTACCTATAAATCCTCCTGCTAAGAAATTTCCTAACTTTTTTCTAAATCCAGATGAATTATCTCTCATTAGAGCAAAGTCGGGTAGAGCTGAAACGTATAATAATCCAATACCTGCAATTGCGAGCATTATCAGGCTCAAGAAATCCCAAAAATGTGGGCTATAAACCGGCGCTTCGAACCAAATAGATCTTCTTCTTGCTCCCTCAACAACTAATGGTGGGAGCATCCATAATAAAGGGATCATGATTATGATATTAATTAGAACTCCTGATGCACCAATTACATGAGCAATTCTTGATACAGGTCTTGCCCAATTAGCCTTGGCTATAAAAGGAGCAATAGCGACCATTGGAGCTCCGCCAGTAACACTAAAAATAAAAGCTAAACTTGCTGCTATGTATCCCCATTGAGTTTGGTCGTTACCATCTAAGAAGAATTTACCTAGCAGGCCAATCAAACCAAGAATACCAAGTATAGCTGTAATAGAAGCCAATTTCTTGAAAAAAGAACTTCCTTTTACAGTTGTCTGAATTAGCTCATCCTTAACAATTTTAGGTTCGCTAGGAGGCCAATCCATATGATGTTGATTAGTGCTCATCTTTTGTAGCCTTTGCTCCTAAATCTTTATACTTAAGTGGATCTACAGTAGCCAAATATATTACGTTTGGATCAGTATTCAATTGAGGCATAAGTGTATATTTTCTGTCACTTTCGGTCTTTGCTAGCTTTGACACTTCACTGTTAGGATCATTGAGATCTCCAAATACTATTGCGTTTGTTGAACAAGCTTCTTGGCAGGCTGTCTGTATTTCACCATCTTGTAAATCTCTATTTTCTTCCTTAGCCTTTCTTGTCCCTCTTCTGATTCTTTGGACGCAGAAACTACATTTCTCCATAATTCCTCTACTTCGAATAGTTACATCAGGGTTTAAGTGATTTCTTAGATCTTCAGGCCAAGCTGGTTCCCAATAGTTAAAAAACCTTACAGTATAAGGACAACCGTTTGCACAGTATCTTGTTCCAACACATCTGTTATATACTTGTATATTCATTCCCTCATTGTTATGGTAAGTCGCATAGACAGGACATACAGGTTCACAAGGGGCATTAGCACAATGTTGACATAAAACGGGTATAAATCGAGCTTTGACATCAGGGAATTCTCCTTCCCAATACCTTTCAATTCTTAACCAAGACATTACTCTAGCTCTTTCAAATTTATTTTGATCATTTAAGGGGATATTATTTTCTACTTGACAAGCAGTGACACAACCACTACATCCATTACATTTGTCTGTATCGATTACCATTCCCCAACTTCTTTTTTCTTCAGTTACCATAAATTTTTTCCTTATTGTCTAAATCAAATATAAATTTTCATTTTCAATGACTTTCATCATCATGCCCTTCATCGTGATGCTCTCTGAAATTAAGCATTTCTTGATACTTATGATGGTTTTCTTCTTCAGCTTCATGAGCAGTTTGCCCAGGAGCAACAACCAATACAGGAACACCTGGCTCAGCAGGGAAAGCTTCAACAGTTCCTTCAAATTTTGGTAATTTTTCGTTTCCACCAGCTCTTTTCATTGAAACTTTTGTTGAAGCCCAAGCATGTGCACCAGAATCCTCATCTTTTAATCCTGATAATATTTTGAGAACGTTGGAACCTCTATCAGAAGCGTATCTGCCACCTTTGAGAGTTCCTTGTCCTGTTGGAACACATAATGTACCTGGTTGCACTGCTGGATGAGGATATGCTAAACATTTGATTTCACCAGAGTCAGACTTCAAGTAAATAATATCTCCTTCTTTAATATTGAGTTCAATTGCTTGTTTTGAATTGATTTCAACCCAAGTTTGCCAAGCAGCCGAGGTTATACCATCAGCAGACTGTTGTGCCCATGGAGAATTTGATAATCTTCCATCTGATAGAACATTTGTGAAAGGTATTAAGTGAAATTCATCTCCATAAGTATTGTCGATCTCAGAAAAGTTACTATTATTTTTTAATTCAAATGGATTTTTTAGTCTAATTTTTTTCTGCTCAGCAACTTCTTTAGTGTTCCAGAATCCACCTCGCTGCTGAATTCCATTCATAAAAGAAGATTTATTTTCAGCTTGAACAGATCCAGCCCCATTTGAATTATCATATTCATTATCAAAAACTTTTTTTACAATTGATTTATTACTACTTCCTATTGAGGGTTCAAGTTCTATAAGCTTATCAACATAACTAACAGAGCCACTAGCTCCTGGACCTTCCTTGACAACTACGGGCTGTTGTAATGAAATAGCCTTAAAGCCAGGTAATGGATTGGGTATTTCAGATCCCCATTCTTCAAAAAATGATGTTTCTGGTATGATTATGTCTGATAAATCAAGAGTTTCATTCATTATGTTTCCAAAAGAAATTACATTTTCGACATTAGAAAGTGCTCCCTTTACATCAAGTGAGTTAGGCATTAGATAAGCCAAATCTACCCCTTTAATGATCACTGTATCAACATATCCTGCTCGCCACTGTGCTAATTCTTCCTCCCAATTTTCTATTGAATTTGGTTTATTTGAGCCTCCTATGAAATCAGACTTAACTTCAGGATTTAGGATAACTCCGCCTTGTTTTCCAACCGAACCTAAAAGAATGTTAAGCGCAAGAGCGTTATAAGTATTAAATTTACCGTTAGTATATGCTGATGTTGATCCTCCTGCTAAAACTATAGAATTACCTTCAGAAATTCTTTCAGCTGTTTCTATTATTTTCTTTGCAGAAACACCAGTTCTACTTTGGACATCTGCTGGAGTAAATCCAAATTCTACTTTTCCCTCAGGAAATTTATTTAAGTAATCATTTATTTGTGACTCTGGAACCAAGTTATTCTGAATTATTACATTTGCAATAGAAAGTGCGATATCAGCCTCAGTTCCTGGCTTAGGAGAAATCCACAAATCAGAGTTAGCTGAAGTTAATGAGAACCTTGGTTCAACATGAGCTATAAATCCTCTATTTCCTGATCTAAGTTTTCCAAAAGCCTTTCCATATCCTGCAGGTGATATCCAATTTTCAATCCAATCTGCACCAAATGAAAGTATATTATCAGCATTTGAGATGTCAAAATGAGGTATTTCTTCTGATTCAAAAAGTTCTGAAATAACTTCATGAAAATTAGATTCTTCAAGTGGTTCAAATGTGAGATATCTACCACCTCTAGACTCTGCAAATTTTTGAGACACCCAGCCTTGCGTACTTCTAGTAGGATTCGTTACAACTACAATCTTTTTGTCTTTTGAAGTTGCATCTTTAATCAGCTTATCTGCTTGAGATTTTGTAACATTTGAAAGTATACCTTGTTTTGATCTTCTTACTTGATGATCATGCAATCTGTCTGGATTATAATGAACCTGAATTGCGGCATCAAGATTTGACCTAGCTCCACCTCTATTTACCGGATGATCAGGGTTCCCTTTAATTTTCTTTATTCTTCCTTCTAATACTCTTACTAAAATACCATCCCCAGAAGCTCCATCGTTCCAAGATGTTGCATACCATGTATCTATTCCTCTAACTAAATCCTCAGGCATATCAACTGGACTTTGAACAAGTAATTCTTGTTCAGGAATTGAGCACGCAGCAAAAATAACTGCTCCAGCAGCTGATTTTCCACTCAAGGATAGAAATTCTCTTCTATTTAGTTTCATAAAATACCTCTAATATCAATGATGGCATGCTGCACAATCAGTTGGACCACCATTTTTTCTATGACAATTAACACACTGTCCCATTTTTAAGGGTTCGACCTGATAAACTTTTTCCATATTTGCAACATCTCCATGACATGTAGAACATACTTGAGAAGCTGGAACTTTTTCTTCTCCTGAAATGTCTAAATAATCTGGAACATTACCTATTGCAGACGGATTATTAGTTAAGTAGTTGATATGAGCTGAATGAACAAACCTAACATGATCAGGCATTCTATGAACTCTTCTCCAATTTATTGGAGAGGCCATTTCTGGATCTACCACAACCTGACTGGTTTGTTCATCTTCATAAATACCTGAATACATTCTTAATTTTTGTAAGTCTTCACTATCAGGACTACCTACAGCTCTATGACAACTCGCACAAAGCTCTACAGCTGGTATATGCGCAGAAGCAGCCTTTGCAACAGTTCTGTGACAGTAAGTACAATCCATTCCTAACCCACCGTCTTCTATTGGAGCTGCATGCTTAGTATGAGGAAAATTTATAGGTTGATCGAATGTTTGTTCAAATCCTAGTACTGGTAACGGCTGACCAAGCCAAGCATTGAATAGTCCAGCCAGAAGAATCGAAACAATTGCTAAGGTTGTAAGACCTCCTATTCCTACAAGAGGAACTAGAACCTTAACCCAAATAGGAGTAGTCCTATCAAGTTCCCTAATTCTTTCTATAATCTTCTTTAAGATTTTTATCTCCTGATTTTAATTATATTTCTATTGCCAAAAACTGGGATAAATCCTTTGTAATACTTCATAAAAATTGAAATAAGCTAAAGTAAAAAAAGTAATTATTGAAGCAAGTCCCAAGAAACCTACTATATAAAAAATAGGTCTCAACTTATTAAATTTTTCTGGAATCGTTTTAGTTGCTACTGCTGATGGAATAATAGCATGAGCAATTAAGAAACTAGGCCCTGTAATAAAAGCAGACAAAAGAGCTAAAGTTAAGAATGTAATATTGTTACCAATTAGATTCCACTCAGCTGCTGTTGGTGCATACGGATCCATCTCTAAGTTCCTCCTGATTTTTAAGAAAATTTATTAATGTACATATAATCTTAAATCATTGTATAAAATTTTTCTTTAAAAGAACGATTCTTTTTTAGAAAATTTAGCAAAAAATGGTTAATTAGACTAAACTATAAAAAATTAGAATATTCTATATAAAAATATCTTGGAGTAAATTTTGATTAAAGAAGATAAATTGATTTGGATATATGAAACAATGTGTCGTATAAGATTTTTTGAAGAATCTATGCTTGAACAAACTTATAAAGGTAACTCAATGGGGGTAACTCATCCATCAGATGGACAAGAAGCTGTTCCTACAGGAATATGTGCTCATTTATCAAATAGAGATTGGATTGGTTCTACCCACAGAGGGCATGGACATTGCATAGCAAAAGGCTTAGAAACAGATAAAATGATGGCAGAAATAATGGGGAAACATACGGGAAATTGTAAAGGTAAAGGTGGCTCAATGCATATAGCGGACTTTTCTAAAGGGATGCTAGGAGCAAATGCTATTGTAGGTGCTTCAATACCTTTAGCTGTTGGGGCAGCTCTTACAGCAAAATATCAGGGAAAAGAAAAAGATTCTATTGGTGTGGCTTTCTTTGGAGACGGTGCATCTTCTCAAGGTGTGCTACATGAATCAATGAACCTTGCTTCAATTTGGAAACTGCCAGTAATTTTTGCTTGTGAAAATAATCAATATGCTGAAGCTACTCCTTCTTGGTATGCAGTCTCAGTTGAAGATATTGCCGATAGAGCTAGTTCCTATAATATTCCAGGTGTTGTAGTTGATGGAATGGATGTATTTCAAGTTTATGAAGCTGCGGAGGAAGCTGTAATCAGGGCTAGGTCAGGTAATGGTCCAACTTTACTTGAACTAAAAACATACCGATACCATGGACATTTTCATGCTGATCAACCGGAAAAATATAGAACTTCTATGGAAGAAAAAGAGTGGCATAAGAAAGATTGTATTAAGAATTTTGAGAAAAGAGTTATTACACAAAAAATATTTACAAAAGCAAAACTCGATAAGATAAAAAAACAAATTCAACAAGAAATAGATAATGCAGTTGAATTTGCGCTTTCAAGCCCACTTCCACCCAAAGAAGTATTGTATGAAGATGTATATGTAAACTATTCAAATGATCTCAGGGGTCTAAGATAATTTTAGGAGATTAAGAAATGCAAGTGAACGCTAATAATATAGGGCCAGGATTCCAAGTTGCAGGAAAAGAATTAAGATATAGAGATGCTTTTAATGAAACATTAAGAAAAGAGCTAGAATTCGATGAGAATGTTTTTATCATAGGTGAAGATATATCTGGTGGATTTGATAAAGATACTAAGAAACCACTTGATGCATGGGGGGGGCCATTTGCAGCTACTAAAGGTCTTGTTCAAGATTTTGGTGTCGAAAGAATTATGGATGCACCTATTTCAGAAGCTGGATTTGTTGGTGCAGCAATAGGTGCAGCTCTAACTGGATTGAGGCCTGTTGTTGATCTAATGTATTTTGATTTTACAACTGTTGCATTCGATCAACTATTATCTAATGCAGCAAAAAGTAGATATATGTTTGGAGGTCAAACAAAAGTGCCTCTAACTCTATTTGCAAGATCCGGAAGTGGAACTGGTCACGCTGCTCAACATTCAAGTGCATTTTACTCTATTTTAGCTCATATACCTGGTTTGAAGGTTGTAACTCCTTCAGACCCTTATTCTGTAAAAGGATTACTTTCAGCTGCTATTAGAGATGATGATCCTGTTTTTGTTGTGAATGATAAAAAGCTAATTAATATGACCGGATTTGTTCCAGATCAAGATTATCAGATTGAGCTAGGAAATGGTCGATATCTTAGATCCGGAGATGATATTACACTAGTTGGTATGAGTTATACATCAGTAGTTTGTAAAGAAGCATCAGAAAAACTAGAAAAAATAGGAATTGATGCTGAAGTTATAGATTTAATGTCTTTATCTCCATTAGATGAGGATATAATAATCGATTCAGTCAAAAAAACTAATAGGATTGTGATTGTAGATGAAGATAATCCAAGGGCAAGTATGGCAAGTGAAATAGCTGCTATTGTTTCAGATAAAGCTTTTGATTACTTAGATGCACCAATAAAGAGAGTTACAGCTCCTCATACTCCAGTTCCTTACAGCAAGGGTTTGGAGGATGAGTTTATGCCAGACAGTAATGATGTTGTTAAGACTGTTCAGAATATTCTAAATCTTTAGGTCAGTTAGCAGTTTATTTTTATCTGTACATAAAACGACTTCATCATTAAGTGCGTAACTGAGCAGGCTATTATAAGGATAAATTCCTGTTTCGTGTCCGTCCGACCATAAAAATTGTAGAGCATATTTACCAACTATAAGATATTCAACAATAATGATGTCATCAGGAATTTCAGATACGTTTATGAGCTTTCTTCCAGTTAACTCTTCAACACAATTTGCACATGCGCATTGAAGTCTTAGATATTTATATGGGTAAACACATGAGACTTCATTTTCCCAAATTATTTCTAACCCATCACTTAATCTATTTACACTTTTTGGTTCCATAAATAATATATTCCTAATGATATCTTATTCACTATATAAATATTATATTATCAGTAAGTAATTAAAAACTTTAGAAAAATCTTGAAAAAATTAAAGGGGATAAAATGAGTGAAAATATTAGAGTTGGAGTTATTGGAGCAGGTGGTAATACAACATTAAAACACATACCTCTTTTACAAAAAATTCCAGGTGTAGAGATTGTTTCTGTAGCAAATAGATCCATTAAGTCTTCAAGTGAAGTAGCCTCTCAGTTTGAAATAAAGAATTATTATGACAATTGGATAAATGTTGTTGATGATAATTCTTTAGATGCTGTAGTTATTGGTACTTGGCCATACCTCCATAAAAGACTTTCAATAGAAGCCCTTGAATCGGGTAAACATGTTCTATGTGAAGCTAGAATGTGTATGAATGCACAAGAAGCTCAAGAAATGTTAGATGTATCTCAAATGTATCCTAATCTTGTCTCTCAGATTGTACCAGCTCCTCATACATTGCCTGTAGATAAGACAATAAAGAGATTAATTTCCTCTGGTTATATTGGAGATCTAGTTAACTTAAGAGGTATGGTAACTGCAGGAAATGATTTTCCCAAAAATAATGAAGATTATCATTGGAGAAATAATAGAGATTTATCTGGTAATAATATTATGCAAATGGGAATTTGGTACGAAGCAATTATGAGATGGCTTGGACCAGCAAAATCTGTTTCAGCTAATGCTCAAACTATTAATAATCCAAGATTAGACGAATCAGGAAATTATGTGTTTACTGATATTCCAGATCACTTGGATGTTATTTGTGAAATGATTGCAGGTGGAACAGCTAATCTACAATTTACTATGGTTTCAGGAATGGCTCCCGAATCTGAAATGTGGATTCATGGAACAAAAGGTACTTTGGTTTTGAAAACAGAAACTACAGCAGATGCTGGAGCTCCAAAATTAGTACTTATGGGTGCAGAAAAAGGTCAAAAATCATTAGAAGTAATTTCTATCCCGAAAAATGAAATTGGTGAATGGAGAGTAGAAGAGGAATTCATAAATGCGATAAGAGGTCAAGAAATTATTACTCACACATCTTTTACTGATGGAGTTAAGTATATGAAGTTCACAGATGCAATTTATGATTCCTTTAGTACAGGTCAAAAAATAATTATATGATTACATGAAAAAATTCATAGACATAAATGCCGATATTGGAGAATCGTTTGGTAGTTATAAACTTGGTTTTGATGAAGAAATAATTAAATATATTTCTTCTGCTAATATAGCTACAGGCTTTCATGCAGGTGATCCAAATTGGATGAATCATACTATAAATTTGTCTCTAAAAGAAGGTGTATCAATTGGGGCTCATCCTTCCTATCCAGATTTATCTGGATTTGGTAGAAGAGACATGAATCTTAATCCTGACGAAATCAAGAATATTGTTAAGTACCAGATTGGAGCAATGTTGGGTTTTGTAGGTATTGAAAAATTACAGCATGTTAAACCTCATGGAGCGTTATACAACAAAGCAGTCAAAGATAAAGATATTGCTAAAGCAATAATTGAATCAATTAAATCAGTAAGTACAGAATTAATACATGTTGTTTTAGCAGGATCATTATGGGAAAATTTAGCAAATGAAGCTAATGTTAAGTATGTTAGAGAAACCTATGCCGACAGAGAATTTATGTCTGATGGATCATTGACTCCAAGGTCAATTGATGGTTCCGTTATTGAAAATACTACTAAAATTATTAAAAGAACTTTGAAGCTTATCAAAACAGGTAATGTTGACTCATTTCATGGTGATGAAATATCAATAAAATTTGACTCAATATGCCTTCATGGTGACACTAAAGGGTCTGTGCAAATTGCCAAAGAAATAAGTGAATCTCTAAAAAAGAATAATATAGGCATCAAATCAATGTCTAACATTTTGGCATGAAAAAAATTAGCATTGATTTTCATGGGGACTCTACATTAATACTTAGTTTTGGTGAAATTATTGATGAAAAATTGAACATTGAAGTACATAGATGTACTGATTTTCTTAATAGTAAAATACTTAATTATTCTTACATTATTGATATATATCCCACTTATAATTCTATAGTAATTGATTATGACCCCCAGAAAATATTTTATGAAGATATAAAAAAAGAAATAGAAATATTATTATCAGAAATAGATATATCTAATGATGAAATTATTACTCCAAAGATCATAAATATTCCAGTAAAATATGGAGGTGATCATGGACCTGATCTTGAAAGAATGTCCCAATCTCTTAATATTTCACAGGATGAAATAATAAAAATTCATAGTTCTAAAAATTATAGAGTTTACATGTTAGGGTTTATGCCTGGTTTTCCATATTTGGGAGGATTAGATAAAAAAATATCATTCCCTAGGCTAAATAAACCAAGATTATCTGTTCCTAGTGGTTCAGTTGGAATTGCAGGTGACCAAACAGGTGTTTATCCTTTTAAATCACCTGGAGGTTGGAATATTATAGGTAAAACTAAATTGAAATTATTTGATAAATCTAATGATCCTCCAAACTTAATTTCAACAGGAAGCTATATCAAGTTTACAATAGACAATGATTAATATTATTAGCTCTGGATTATTTTCAAGTTTTCAAGATTTAGGTAGATTTGGTAAAAAGTCTTTGGGGGTTTCTCAATCAGGTAGCTTAGATAAATATTCTTTCATGATATCTAATATTTTGTGTGGAAATAAGATTAATGAAGGAGCAATTGAGATTATTGGTGGTGGATTTTTATGTGAATTTTTGAATTCTGTTTCAATTTCAGTTTCAGGTCCAATTGGTTATTATCTAATTAATAATAAATGTGTACCTATTAATTCTTCAATTAAGGTAAATAAAAATGATGTATTAACGATTCCTTCAAATGAAAATGGTAACGTTTTTTATTTTTCTATTGCTGGAGGCTTTGATATTGAAGAAATTATAGGTTCATATTCATATCACCAACCTTCTAATATCACTGACAAACTCAAGATATCTTCAGGTCAAAATTACCTTATGAAAAAACCAAATTCTGAATTCCAAAAAATGATAAGTCCGTCCTTTTATCAAAAATATC
Source organism: Chloroflexota bacterium (assembly GCA_002721875.1). Next base: position 56,863 of record PBLU01000026.1, read on the forward strand.
TTAAACCAGTAAATGATATAAGTATAATTTTTGATCAAAAAATTGAAGAAAAAAATAAAAAAATAGTTAATAAATTACTTTCAAATGAATTTACGATTTCTGATCAATTATCAAGACAGGGAATCAAGCTCAATTGTAAGGAAAAATTGGTCCATAGCATTGGAAATGAGATCTCTTCAGGTGTGTCCCTAGGAACTGTACAATTACCCCCAAACGGGGAACCTATTATTTTATTAAACGATTCTCAAACAACTGGTGGATATACTAAGCTTGGAAAGATTCCTGATTTTGAAATTTCTAGAATTGTACAAAGTAAAACTCTTAGAAAAATAAAATTCAAAAAGACTGATATTTATAAATCTAATGAAGTTATGAAAACTATGGATTCAGAATTTCATTCTATAAAATTTTCTGATTATTTTTTATTTATTCACAAAATAAAAGACTCTTTTATTTCAGTTCAAATTTCTGAAAATGATAGTATAATAGCCATATCCAGTGAACAACTAATAAATATTAATAAGGAATGATTTGTGGATAATGTTTTGATAGATGGCTTTTACTTGTCGGGTATAGGTACTTTAGTTGTTTTTTTAGTTCTGATCTTGTTACTGATTTCAATTAAGATTATTACATTCTTTGAAAATAAAAATAATGTAGATGAATTAGAAATTTCTCAAAATTCTGTGGAGCAAAATAAAACAAAAGGATTGATAAATATTGCTGCGGCCATGGCTGTAGGTTTATATAAAAAAGAGAAAACTAACTTAAATGATGTTGCGGCTGCGGTAGCAGTTAGTTTATACAAGAAAGATAACCTTTCAGAATCTAAATTGGTTGAACCACATTTGGTGGAATCTTCATGGCTAACAATTAACAGATCTAGAATGTTATCAAGAAAAAATAGAAGGATTTAAAATTTTGTCGAGAAAATATAATCTACAGATAAATAATCAGAACTTTCTAGTTGAAATTTTGAGTGAATATGATGGAAAATTTACAGTCAATGTAAATGGTACTATTGTAGAGGTAATGGATACTTCAATATCTTCTGAAGTACCAATAAAAAATAATTACTCAGATCAAGAAAATAACTCTCAAATACAACTAGCTACTGAAAAAGAAAATATTTCCCCCAATCAATCAAATGATAAAAAAAATTCTGGTCAAATTAAGGCAATGATGCCAGGAAAAGTATTAGAGATTTTAGTTGAAATAGGTGATGAAGTATCATTAGGTACTCCACTTATGATTGTTGAATCAATGAAAATGGAGAATACGATTAGCTCTACCATGTCAGGTAAAGTAACCAATATATTTATATCAATTGATGACAGTGTTCAATATGATCAAATCATGATTGAAATTGAATAATAATCTAACGAAAGAAATTTTATGATTGAATATATTGAACCATTACTCGAAGGAATAGAAGATCTAATATCAAATCCTGGAATGGTTATAATGTGGTTAATTTCTGGATTACTTTATTATTTTGGAATTTATAAAAAGAAGGAACCTCTTTTACTAATTCCAATATCAACTGGAATATTGTTAGCAAACTTACCTATGGGTGAACTTTTGAGAACAGGAGGAAATGGAGAGCCCGAAGGATTTATTAGGATTTTTCAAAATATAGGAATGTCTACAGATGTACTCCCTCTACTTATTTTTCTTGGTATGGGTGCTTTGACTGATTTTGAACCAGTTTTATCTAATCCCAAAACTCTATTGTTAGGTGCAGCTGCACAGTTTGGAGTTTTTATTGCCTTAGTAGGGGCGCTCTTAATTAGTTTGACTCCCATTTTTGATTTTGGACTTTTAGAAGCTGCATCAATCGGAATAATTGGTGGAGCTGATGGTCCTACTACCATATTTATATCAACTAGAATGAGAGAAATAGGCGAAAGTATTGTAAATTATGATATTAAAGATATTGTTGGAGCTACTGCAGTAGCAGCCTATTCCTATATGGCCTTAGTTCCAATAATTCAACCACCAATAATTAGGCTTTTTACTACAAAAAAAGAAAGACTAATTCGTATGGAATATTCTTCTAAAAATATTACTAAGAAAACTAAGATAATTTTTCCAATTACCACAATTATTATTGTAAGTATTTTAGTACCTGATGCATCTCCTTTGATTTCTATAATGATGTTTGGCAATTTACTTAGAGAGTCAGGAGTTGTAGATAGACTAGCTAAAACTGCTCAAAATGAATTGATGAATGTTGTAATTATATTATTAGGTCTCTCTGTTGGAGCAACTATGCCTGCAAAAGTTTTCTTAAGAGTTGAAACTATATCAATTTTTATTCTAGGACTAGCATCTTTTATAATTGCTACTATTTCAGGAATTTTATTAGCAAAATTAATGAATTTATTTCTCAATAAGCCTATCAATCCGATGATAGGAGCAGCAGGTGTGTCTGCAGTACCTATGGCTGCTAGAGTTGTTCAAAATGAAGCTTCTAGAGAAGACCCTGATAATTATTTACTTATGCATGCAATGGGACCAAATATAGCTGGAGTAATTGGTACAGCCACCGTAGCAGGTGTATTGTTAGCTGTAGTTCCACAATTAGTGAGTTGATTCTTTAATGGAACTTTCTATCTATATTTATATAACACTTTTTATTTTATGTTCCTTAATTGGATTCTTCGGTGGGCTTTTGGGAATTGCTTTAGGAGCTGTAAGATTACCTATTATTATTTTTCTTGGAGTTGAACCAATAATTGCCGCATCAACTAATCTTTTGGCTGTTATTTTTGGCTCAACTGCAGGTTTATTTCCTGCAATAAAGCAAAAAAGAGTTCCAATAAAATCTAGTATTAATATTGCTATCCCTTCTATGATAGCCGCTTTTTTTGGAGGATACTTTGCTGTAAACATGTCTGAGTTTTTTCTACTATTAATAATAATAATTTGTCTGATAATTTCTGGTACAGTAATGATTTTTTATAAAGCTGAAGCTAAGGTAATCACGAACGATAAAAAGAGTAGATTTAAGGAATTATTAGTTGGAGTATTAGTATCTTATTTTGGAGGTATTGTGGGTTTGGCTTTAGGGGTCTTGAGAGTTCCAGCATTAGTATATTTCCTAAGAATGAATATTAAGACGGCAGGTGGAATAAACCTTTTTTTATCAGTTTTAGTTGGAGTTTCTGCCTATTTAGGACATTCTTTTTCTGGGAAATTTGATTATATATTAGTATTTTGTGTGGTTTTTCCAACTATTATAGGGATGTATTTCGGATCTAAGTTTGTACAAATTGCTAACCAGGAACAGCTTAGAATATTATTGGGAGTAATATTAATTTTATTATCTTTATTTATGACTTTAAGACTTCTATAGATGGTAACAGAAATCCATCTATAGAAGTCTGAATAATTTATTTTTTAGTTTCCCAAAAAATATCACCAATCTCTTCTAAAGCAGCCTTAAACTCTTTTGCTTTATCAAGATCAACATTGACTTTTACATAAGATCCTAGCTTACATGCATTCCAAACTTTTTCATGAAGATCAGGATATTTTTCTAAATGCTCAGGTTTAAAATAGTCTGTCCATATAACTAAAATATCATCTTTAGCTTTTTTTGCATGTTCTTCTTTTGCAGCTACATATCTGGCCATTGAGTTGCCTAGTGAAGCGGAAGGTCCGCTTGAAAAATCTAATTCTTCAAGTAATTCTGTCATTCTTACTACTGTCTGTGCAGCTTGAATGGCATCCTTAGGATCATATATTCCACATGGAATATCACAATGACAGGTAACTTCGGTTATAGGTAAAATTTTATCTAATAGATTAGCTAACATTTTTTCTCCTTGTTATTATTATTTCTATATTTATAAAATATAATATGCTAATTTTTTTTAATTTCATGTTGTCTATGCTTAAAAAATCTATAAATAAAATAATTTTTAGAAATAGATACATAAAAATAAAAATTAAAGGGTCTAGTATGGCTCCTAAGTTTGTAGAAAATCAAACCTATATTGTTGATAAGAATTTTAGTGTTTCAAAATTAAATAGATATCAACCTATTGTTTTTTTTTGTGATATACACAATTTATATCACCTCAAGCGACTAGTGGCATTTCCTGGTGAAAGAGTTCAGATAATCAATAGAAATATTTATGTTGATAATAAAAAAATTTCTGATGAGATATATAATTTTAGTCTTAATAATTTAGTATCAAAAAACTCATTTTTTTGTATATCTGATAACTCTTATTATGTGGGTTTAAATTGTGATTCTTTGAAAAATGGAAATATTTCTAATGAAAAGATACTAGGAACTATAGTTACCTAAAATTCATTCCGCACTAATATATCTGAAGATAAGCAAGCTGATTCCATAGTATTAGGTAATTTATCAATGATCCAATCTCCAACAAAATGAATGTTCTTTATTCTTAATAGTTTTTTAGCGTCATTTGTTCTTTGAGTAGCTTTTGGAGATCTTATTACTAAACTTGAGATAGTTTTAACATCATTATTGATACATAATTCTTCTCTTATTTTTTTTTCAAAATTTCTTGTAAGATCAGAGTTTTTAACTTTCAAAAGATCATCTGTATCACTTAGAGATATGATTATTTTTTGTGAAAAAGTATTAAATTCATTACTATCTTGTGAAAATACCCACTCTAAATCAGAGTTTGAAAAAGCAACATAGTCTTCATCCATAACTTTTTTGTTGAACCAAAAAACAATATTAATTATGGAAGAGTTACTAATTTTTATATTTTCTTTTCGAATCTCCATAAGATTAATTGTGCTTTCAAGATTTGTTCCTATTATTACTTTCTTTGATTTAAATTTATTCTTTTTAGTTTCAATTATTATGTTTTCATTTTTTTTATTGATTTTTACTACTTTTTCAAAAATTATTTTCGAATTATTTTTTGAAATATATTCCTTGAAAGGCTTTTCAATAATTTTTAAAATTGGTTTTTTTGAATATCTAATAGAAATATTTTTTTTTGGATCAAAAATCATATACTTAAATAAGTTATAAGCATCATGATTATCAAATTTTTCTAAACTAATATTGAATGCTGGTTTACAAATTATTTCCCAAAATTTTTTTACAGTTTCTTCATTCTGTTTATTTTGTTTTAACCAAAATGAAAATGGAATTTTTTTTTCATTTTTGGTATTGAGTGATTTCAGTTTTATTAGTCCATATAGGACAGAAAGTCTATTTTTGAAGCTTAAACTTTTATAACTTAAAACACTTGATATTAAAGATAGAGGATAAAAACTAATTTTTGATTTAATATAAAATTTTTTATTATTATCAATGACTGGAATTTCTAAATTTCTCTTATTTTCAAAATGATTTTCTAATTTAAACTTTTTAATAATTTTATAGAAATTTTGGTATGTTTCTAAAAAAATATGTTGTCCAATATCAATTTCACCATATTTGTTTGATATATAGCCCGCTCTACCACCTAAACTTTTTTTTTGTTCAAAAATCTGCACCTCGTAGCCTTTTTCAATTAGCTTAATTGCACAGTAAATAGTTGAAATTCCGCAACCGATTATTGAAATCTTTTCTTTTTGGTTTTTCATTTTAGTAAAAATGTCTTGATAATTGAATTTATAATTATATAAATTTTATCTAATCTATTTGTTTTTGGTTTATTATGTAAAGATTTATATGAATAGGTTTTTATTTTTTTGAGAACTTTTTCACCAGAATCTAGGAAAATTTGTATTAATATTGCATCTTTTTTTCTTAATAATCTAGGTAAACACTTTCCAGAATTATAAAGATTTTTATTTATAATTATCATCTCATCTAAAAATCTGTTAAACTTCCTTTTTGAGATTTCATCAAATTCAAATTTATTTTCAAATATATCCTTAGAAATATTATTTTTGGTCATTATTTCAATTGGCATATATACTCTTCCAATTTTTTTATCCTTAATAATATCTTGTAAAAAATTTGTTATTTGTAGTCCACTACAAATATTGTTGGAAAGTTTGACTAGTTTTTTATCTTTATAGCCTAAAATAGCTAAAACAATTTCACCTACTGGATTTGCAGAAAATTCACAATACTCTAATAATTCCTTAATATTTTTATATTCTTTTTTTTCTTGATCAATTTTATTGGCCTTAATTAATCTCAGAAAAGGATTGATCTCTAAATTATGTTTTTTAATTGTTTTTTGTAAGGCTATGAAAGTTGGCAAAGTTGCTTTATTTTCAAATGCTTTTTTTAATTCTTTTTCCCAAATGTTTAGCTCTAGTTCTTTGTTTCCATTTGAATCATCACCGATAAAATCAACACCTCTAGAAAATGCATACAAACTCAAGAAATCATTCATTTTTTCTTTACCTATAAAAAACATTAGAACAGGAAAGTTTTCATAGTTATCTTTAGCAATTTTATGGCAAATCTTTAATGACTCACTATATGAAACTCTTTCTTTTTTTATTGGGAAAAGTAAATTATTCATTTGACTATAATTTTGATATTTTAGATAAAATTTTTTTTTGTTGAAGCTCTCCTAAAAATTTTCTTACATACAGTCTATAGAAGAAAAAAAGCTTGAAAAACTCCTTAACTTTTTCAAAACCTTCTACTTTATGAGAATTTTCCAATGGGAATCCGTTATTGATAATTCTTATGATAGAAAAATTGTGATTTTCAGGATTAACTAATTTTGATATTTTATTAGAATTATTATCTATAAAATTAGCTTTTATATTCTCATTTATCCATTTTTTGGCATTTCTTCTTTTTGAAATATCTTTATTGAATTCTAATTCCAATCCTGATCCTATTCTGTGCTTGATATTTTCTAATTCCAAGACATCACAAATTGATTTATTTAGATCATGGGATGTCTCTATCCATCTATCTACACGAGGAATCGACCAGTCTACGGGTTTAGAATTAATAACTAAAGTTTCTTTTGCAACTATTATTTCATTATTAGTTATTTCTTCATTTGTTTGAACGGCAAAATCTATTGAAATTATATTATTAGGTTTTTTATTGTCTATGATATTTTTTAGCTCAAAAAGATCGTCATTTTTCTTAATTTTATAAACTATACTTTGTTTATCATTATTTATAAATTTAAGGTTTTTATTTAGAATTATTAGGTTCATTTATGCCTTTCTATACATAAGAAAAGTATTTATTTGATCTAATATATTTTTATAATTTTGATCTATTTCTAGATTACGTATAGTACGATTGCATTCATTAAACTTGGATTTTAGAATATCTTTACAATAAAATTCAACCTTATATTTTTCCATTAATTTTAGAATTAAATCTTTAGAATGTTCGTTAATATTTTCTGATAAGAATATATTTTCAATTATTCTCTTGTCATCTTTTTCAGCGGATTGAATTAGATGCAATATTGGTAAAGATTTTTTTTTCTTCAAAATATCACTACCAACAGGTTTACCTAATTCTTTATCTCCCCAGATACCTAGGTAATCATCCTTAATTTGAAAAATTTGACCAAATAGTTTGCCTAGAAGAGAAAAATTTGAGATATTTTTTTTGCTAGTTTTTTCTAAGCTAGATCCTAAAATAGCTGATGTTTCTATAAGTGCACCAGTTTTTTTTTGTATCATATCAAGATAATTTTCTACATTGATTTCAAACTCATTTTCATATGAAATATCAAGAAATTGACCTTCTATTACTGATAGACAAGTTCTGGATATTAACTTTCTGAGGAATATTTTTTTGTGATCAAGTTTATTAGGTAATAAATTTATTGATTTACTCGCTAGTGCGTGCATAGAATTTCCTGAAATAATACCTTTAGATTCTCCCCAAATTTTCCAAACTGTTTTTCTATTTCTCCTAATTTCATCTCTATCTTCAATGTCATCATGAATTAGAGAAAAATTATGGAATAATTCAATTGACATAGCCAATGGTAAAACGTTATTTTTTTCCCCACCCAATGATTCGTTTACTAACATCATTAATGAAGGTCTAAATGCCTTTCCGAAGCTTTGTGATTTTTTTCCATTCTCATCTATCCAACCTAAAAAGTACTTATGACTGAAGTACAAATCATCTTGCAGGTCTTTATAGAAAGACTTTGTGTAAGTAAATATTTCATTTTGATATTGATCAAAAATTTTCGGTAATGACAACTTATTCATATGAATTCTAATTATAAGTAAATTATATCCTTCATATTGCCTTTATAACAATATTGACTAATAATATAAAACAATAATATATCTTATAAACAGGTTATAAGATTATATATACATAAGGTATAATATTATATTAATTTTATGTTATAATAAAAATTATATAAGTAAGGTTAAAAAAATTAGTTTTTCAAGAGAAGATCCAGTATATGGGATAGGAATAGTTGCAAAAATTGTAGGTTTGCATCAGCAAACCTTAAGAAATTATGAACGTTGGAATTTAGTTATTCCTTACAGATCTCCGGGTGGAACTAGATATTACTCAATAATCGATATTGAAAAAATTGAGAAAGTTAAGGATTGGATTGAAAAATTTGGTATTAATCGTGCTGGAATTGAAATAATTACTGATTTGATGAAAGAAATAAGTGATCTAGAAGAAAAAATTAGCTATTTAGAATCAGAGCTTATTCGATATAAGAGTAGAGGGTCAATGAAAGAACTACCCGAAAGAAATAGGAGATTTTTATGATAACTTCAGAAATATGGTCTAAAGATTCAATGGATGAAAATCTAAGAGAAGTTTACGACATAGGTAGGCATTATGTGGATCAAGTTTATAATAGTCATTACTACACATTAGATCACCTAATGCTTGCTCTACTTGATAATAAAAGAGCTGTAGAGATCTTAATGACTGCAATAAATGCACCTGAGGATAGAAAAAAGAAGTTTTTAGTTTCTTATAAATCTAGAATTGGTCAAAAAATAAAATCTATGGGTAACTATGATCAATTAGATTTTATTCCAAATATAATGAATCCTATTTATGAATTTTCAATTAAGCAAGCTGAGTTTAACCACATGCAAGAAATATCCGTAGATTTAGTACTAATGGGTATAGTTCAGGTAGTCAAGAATTATCCATATGAACTTCCATTTGAAACACAAAATCTTATTCTAGGATCTCGCTTGACTGTTGGTAATTTAGCTACAGCAATTAATGTTGTAAATTCACAAAAACCTGATAGTACACGTTATAATAATCAAAAAGAATCTGTTAATTTTGACGATGTAAAAAATAGTTCAGAAGAAGATAAGCCTAAATATGAAAATCTAGATAAATATTCAATAGATCTTACTGCTTTAGCACGTGAAAATCTTATAGATCCAATAATAGGGAGAGAAAAAGAAATAAAAAGAGTGCAGCAGATTCTTTCAAGAAGAACTAAAAATAATCCAGTTGTAATTGGTGATGCAGGTGTAGGTAAAACAGCTATAGCAGAAGGTTTAGCACTAAATATTGTAGGGGGTAATGTGCCAAATTCTATGAAAGGAAAAAGGCTACTTTCATTACAATTGGGTCAATTATTAGCTGGTACTGGCGTAAGAGGGGAGTTTGAAGAAAGACTTCAATCTATCTTAAAAGAGATGGAAGAGGCTAAAGGTGAAATCATTCTCTTTATTGATGAGATTCATACTGTTGTTGGAGCTGGTTCTGGTGGTGGTGCTCTTGATGCATCTAATATGATGAAACCTGCACTAGCAAGAGGTAAACTCCAAACAATTGGTGCAACAACACCTGATGAGTATAGAAAGTATATTGAATCAGATCAGGCTCTTGAGAGAAGATTTTCTCCGGTTTCTATAAATGAGCCTAATATTTCTGATTCAATTAGTATGCTTGAAGGTCTTAGATCTAAATATGAAAATCATCATGGACTAAAAATTTCTGATGAAGCCATAAAATCAGCTGTTATACTTTCTGACAGATACGTTAAGAATAGATTTTTGCCTGATAAGGCAATTGATCTTATGGATGAAGCATTATCTCGAGCAAATATTGATAATCCAGATATACCATCACAAATTATTGACTACGATAAACAAATTGAATCTTTCCAAGAAGAAGAGGATTTCCTGTTTTCAAAAAATGATGATTCGTCAGCAGATGAGATAAGAAAGAAACGAATTTTACTACTAGAAAAGAGGAAAAAAGAATTTGAAAAGTGGAAATTTAATAATCGTCTTATAGAAATTGTCAAAGCCGAGCATGTTGCAAAGATCGTAGCTGATAAAACTGGTATTCCTGTCGATAACTTAGTTGAAAAAGAGGCTAATAAATTATTAAAACTTGAAGAAAGGCTTCATGAAAGAGTAATAGGGCAAACTAATGCAGTTGAAAGTATATCAAATGCAATAAGAAGGAGCAGGGCAGGTTTACAAGATCCCACTAAACCTATTGGTTCTTTCATTTTTTTAGGACCGACAGGGGTAGGAAAAACAGAATTAGCCAAATCACTAGCAGAGTTTTTATTTGATGATGAAAATAGTATGATTCGAGTTGATATGTCAGAATATAAAGAGAGTTATTCAATGGCAAGATTGATAGGGGCTCCTCCAGGATATGTAGGATATGATGATGCTGGACAGTTAACTGAATCTGTCAGAAGAAATCCTTACAGTGTTATACTTTTCGATGAGGTAGAAAAAGCACATCAAGATATATTTAATGTGCTCCTTCAAGTACTTGATGATGGAAGGCTCACAGATGGTCAAGGAAGAACAGTAGATTTTACAAATACAGTGATTATAATGACATCAAATATAGGTACAAATGTTGTAGGTAAAGAAGCTTTGGGCTTTAATAAAAAATCTGAAAAATCTGAAGAAGAAATATCCGATGCAGTAAATGAAGCCCTTAAATCATATTTCAGACCAGAATTCTTAAATAGAATTGATGAAATTATTATTTTTGACTCCCTATCTAAAGCTGATTTATATAAGATCGTTGATAAAGTATTTTCTGAATTATCAATGAAATTATCAAATCTAGGAATTAGAATAACATCTGGTAGAAAAGTTAAAGAGTGGGTCGCCGAAAAAGGATTTGATAAATTTTATGGTGCCAGGCCTTTGAAAAGACTACTTCAAAAACAAATAGAAAATAAAATTTCTAAAATGATAATAGCAAAAGAAGTAAAGAATGGGGACACAATTTCTCTCAGACTTAAGGAAGATCAGATAATAATATCTAAGAAATTATAAAAAATATATGAAACCTTCAAAAAAAATATTAGCGATAATTCTTGCTGCTGGTCAATCTAAGAGATTTAAGGGTAACAAACTTTTTTTTGAAATAGATGGTAAACCTGTACTTCAAAGAACTATTGAAAATATTAATGGTGTAGATGAAATTATGTCAATTTTGATTGTTGGTAATAAACAAAATAAATCTGATATAAAAAGTTTATTAGATCAAATAAAATCAAAAAAGCAGGTGTACTCTATTACAGGTGGAAATTCTAGAGCAGATTCTCTAGTATGTGCTATTAATTTTATTAATGAAAATAAACTTAAATTTGACTTTTTAGTTATTCATGATGGAGCTAGGCCTTTTGCTAAAAAAGAAATTTTTAATGAAGGACTGAGATATATAAATGATTATGATTCGGTAATATTTGGACTAACACCAACAGATACTATAAAAAAAATTACTGATGATAATTTTGTAGAAAAAACTCTTATTAGAGACAAATTAATAAATGTTCAAACTCCTCAATTCTTCAAGGATAAAGTTCTTATAGAAAGCATTAAATTCAATCAAGACTTGAATTTGGTCACAGATGATTCTTCTTTTTTAGATGATACAAAATACAAGGTAAAAGTATTACCTGGGGATATAAATAATATAAAAATTACAACTCAAAACGACGTAATGAACTCTACTTTTTATGGAATTGGATATGATTTGCATAAACTTATCCCTTTTGAAAAATTGAGACTTGGAGGTATAGACATAGATTTTCCTTTCAAGCTAGAAGGTCATTCTGATGGAGATGTCTTAATTCATTCCATAATTGATTCTTTACTAGGCGCATGCAATCTAGGAGATATAGGAAAGTTCTATCCTTCAACTAAAAAAGAACTAAAGAACATAGACTCTACTCAAATGCTAGCTGAGATTTCAGATTTTGTTTATAAGAAAGGTTTTGAGCTTATATATCTGGATGTAACAGTTATTGCTCAGAAGCCTAGAATATCAAATTACACAGAGAAAATGAAAATAAGTCTTTCTAATATTCTTAATATTAGTGTAAATGATATAAATATTAAAAGTACTACTACAGATAATATGGGTATAATTGGATCTGAAAAAGCAATTGCAAGTCAAACAATAGCAACTATCAAGAAAAATTATAAATAATTTATGTTTTTGTACAATTCACTTACTAGAAAAAAAGAAAAACTAATAAAAAAAAATGTAAAAATGTATGTTTGTGGAGTTACTGTATATGACAGACCTCATCTGGGCCATGCATTATCTACTGTTACATTTGATGTTCTACACAGATATCTAGAATATAAAGGATATAAGGTAACCAGGGTTCAAAATTTTACAGATGTTGATGACAAAATAATTAATAAATCTAAAGAATTAAGTATAACTGCCCAAGAAGTAGCTGATAGATACATTGAAACTTTTTTTGAAGATATGGATGCATTAGGAGTCAGAAGAGCTGATGTTCATCCACGAGCTACAGAAGATATGAATGAAATAATTGAACTTATATCTTCCTTAATAGATAATAAAGCAGCATACAGTTCTAATGGTAGTGTTTATTTTGATGTTTCTTTTGCATCTGACTATGGCAAATTATCCGGACGCAATATTGAAGAAGAGATTGACGGAACAAGAATTGAAAATGATCCTGATAAAAAAAATGTAGAAGATTTTGCTCTCTGGAAAAAGGCTCCAGCTAGTGAGCCTCATTGGAAAAGTCCTTGGGGTATAGGTAGGCCAGGTTGGCATATTGAATGTTCAGCAATGGCAAAAAAACACTTAGGAGATACTATAGATATTCATGGGGGAGGTTTAGATTTAGTTTTTCCTCATCATGAAAATGAAATTGTCCAGAGTGAGTCTGCATCAGGGCTAAAACCTTTTTCAAAAATATGGGTTCATAATGGATTACTAAAGAGATCAGGTGATGAAAAAATGAGTAAATCTCTTGGAAACTCATTTGATGTTAGGGATGCTCTAGGCCAATATTCCGGTAATTCAATAAGACTTTGGATTTTACAAAGTCATTACAGGCAGCCCAGTACTCTAGATGATGATTCATTATCAATTGCCCAAAAATCATATCAAAGAATAGAAAGAGCATTATCATTAGACGGATCAAAAGGTTTTAATTCTAAAAATTTTTTGAATGAATTTGAATCCTCAATGGATGATGATTTGGGAACACCTTCTGCAATAGCAACAATTTTTAATTTGGTTCATGAAATTAACGTTTGTAATTCAAAAAAACAAGGTATTTATGAGGGAGTAATTTTACTAAAAAAAATGTTAGATATTTTAGGATTTGATACCAAAACAAATCATATTGAAGATGAAGAAATAAATAAATTATTAGAAAAAAGAAACAAATACAGAGACGAAAAAAATTATCAAGAAGCAGACAAAATAAGAGATTATCTATTAGAAATGGAAGTTGAAATTTTAGATTCTAAGGAAGGCTCATCTTACAGAAAAATCTAAAATCTAACATTCAAAACTGCAATTCCTACAAATACTACTATAAGAAGGATTGTAAGCCTAAATAATATTTGCTCAATTCCTCTCCTTGATCTGAATGAGCCGTCAGATTGACCGAACAAACCTGCTGAACTCCCTCTCGTTTGAAGTAAAATCACAATTACAATAATAACCGCAAAAACCATCATTAGTATTGAAAATATTAGGTCCAAATTACATCCTTATTATTTTTTTTGTTCTAAATTTTTTGATATCAATTCCATTGAAATTTTAGGATCAGCTTGTCCCTTTGTTTCTTTCATTACTTGTCCTAGAATAAACTTTTTAGACTGTTCTTTACCTGCTAAAAAGTCTTCTACAGCTTTCGGATTATTTTCAATTATATTATTAATTTTATCTTCTAGCTCATTTGAGTTAGATATTATTCCTAAATTTTGGCTAGAAATAATATCTTCAGCTTTTTTGCCAGTATTCCACATTTCTTCAAATACTGACTTAAGGATTTTATTATTTATAGTATTTTTATTATAAATATCAATCAATTTTGATAAATCTTTGGGTTGGAATTTTATATTATTAAATGTTATATCTGTATCTAGATTTAATAACCTATTAAATTCTCCATTCATAATATTTGCAATATATTTTATTGTTTCATTATTATAAAATTTCTTAGAAATGTTACTAATTGTTTCTTCAAAAAAATTAGAAAAATTTATTTCATCGCTAAGTAATTTTGCATCATAATCACTTAACTCAAATTCTTTAATATACTTTTCTTTCCTTTTTTCAGGAAGAATAGGTAATTTTTCTCTTATGTGATTAATCCAGTTATCCGATAAACGTAGCGGCGGGATATCCGGCTCTGGGAAATATCTATAATCATTAGATTCTTCTTTTGTTCTTTGAGATATTGTGATAGATTTTTCTTCAATCCAACCTCTTGTTTCTTGGATAATAGATTCTTTATTTTTTATACATTCTATTTGCCTATTTATTTCATAATTAATTGCTTCGGCAACTGCTGAAATTCTGTTCATATTCTTGATTTCTACTTTTGTTCCGAGAATTTCAGAGCCTTTTTCTCTAATACTTATATTTGCATCACACCTAAATGATCCTTCTTCCATATTTGCAGAACCTACCTCTATATATCTGATTATCTGCTGAAGTTTCTCAATGTATTCTATTACTTCTTTGGAAGAACTCAAATCAGGTTCAGTAACAATCTCCATCAATGGTGTTCCAGATCTATTGATATCTAATAAACTATAGTTTTCATTTTTTGTGTTGATATGGGTCAATTTTGCAACATCTTCTTCCATGTGAACTCTATTAATTCTAATTTTCTTATGATTTGAAAGTAATAGGCTACCTTCTGTACATATTGGTTGATCAAACTGAGAAATTTGATAACCTTTCATTAAATCTGGATAAAAATATTGTTTTCTATCAAATTTGGTAAATTTTGAGATATCGCAATCTAGTGCTAGTCCAATTTTTACTGCACTTTCAATTGCTTTTTTATTGACAACCGGCAAAGCACCAGGTAATCCCATAGAAGTAGGGTCTACTAAAGTATTCGGTTCAGAATTTTGATACTGAGCACTTGACATGCTAAACATCTTAGAATTTGTATTTAATTGAACGTGAGTTTCTAAGCCAATAACTGCTTCGTATTCCATAATAAATTTTGAAAGATAATATTTAGTCTAAGAAATCATTTTATATTAGTTATTATAAGATTATAATAGTAATAGGTAGATAAAAAAATATTTCAGGAGTAACTATTTATGCCTACACCAGACAGTATATCAAGAGAAACAGATCTCTCAGGAATGGAATACAAATGGGGATTTACAACTGATGTTGATACAGAACTCGCACCCAAAGGTATTAATGAATCCATAGTTGAGCTTATATCAACAAAAAAAGGAGAGCCACAATGGATGCTTGATTGGAGAATGAGAGCATACAAACATTGGGAAAAAATATATAAACAACAAAAAGAGCCAACTTGGGCTAAAGTAAATTATCCTCCAATAGATTATCAAGATATATACTATTATGCAGCTCCAAAATCTATGACTGAAACGCCCAAATCATTAGACGATGTAGATCCTGAAATGCTAGAAACTTTTGATAAATTAGGTATCCCTATTAATGAAAGAGAAAAACTTGCCGGTGTAGCAGTTGACGCAGTTTTTGATTCGGTTTCAGTTGCTAATACTTTAGATGATCAACTGAAAGATATGGGAATAATTTTTTGTTCTTTCAATGATGCAGTAAAGAACCATCCTGATTTGGTGAAAAAGTATATAGGATCTGTTGTACCATATTCTGATAATTTCTTTTCATCACTAAACTCAGCTGTATTTTCAGATGGATCATTTGCATATATTCCCCCTGGAGTAAGGTGTCCAGTAGAATTAATGACTTACTTTAGAATTAATACTGAGGGATCTGGTCAGTTTGAAAGAACATTGATAATTGCTGATGAAAATGCTTATGTCTCATATCTTGAAGGTTGTACTGCTCCATTTAGAAAAACTTCGCAACTACATGCTGCAGTTGTTGAATTAGTGGCTCTAGAAAATTCAGAAATTAAATATTCTACTGTTCAAAATTGGTTTCCCGGAACTAAAGAAGGAGAAGGAGGAGTATATAATTTTGTAACAAAAAGGGGTAAAGCTAGTAAAAATTCAAAAATATCTTGGACTCAAGTAGAGACTGGATCTGCCATAACCTGGAAATATCCGTCTGTAATATTACAAGGTGATAATTCAACAGGAGAATTTTATTCAGTTGCTTTAGCAAATAATCACCAGCAAGCAGATACAGGAACAAAGATGATTCATATTGGTAAAAATACTAAATCTACAGTAGTATCCAAAGGTATATCTGCAGGAAAAGGTCAAAATACTTATAGAGGGCAAATAAAAATAATGCCCTCAGCAGACGGAGCTATGAATCATACTCAATGTGATTCTCTCTTAATTGGTGATAAATGTGGAGCACATACTGTTCCATATATTGAAGTTAAGAATTCTTCTGCTAGATTAGAGCATGAAGCATCCACCTCAAAAGTATCAGAGGATCAATTGTTTTATTTGATGTCAAGAGGATTGTCTGAAGAAGAGGCTAATCATATGATTATCACAGGTTGGAGTAAAGATGTTATTAAGGAACTACCTTTTGAATTTTCGCTTGAAGCTTCTCAATTGCTTAAAGTTAGTCTTGAAGGCGCAGTGGGATAAAAATTTGGCGAGCCAAAAACTAAAAATACTTTTGAATTGGAGATAATAATTTGTTAAAAATCAGTAACTTAAAAGCAAAAGTCATCGATAATGATGAGATGATATTGAATGGTATAAATCTTGAGGTTAACGAAGGTGAGATTCATGCCATAATGGGGCCTAATGGTTCTGGGAAAAGTACATTAGCTAACGTATTAGCAGGAAGACCAGATTATGAAATAACTAATGGAGATATACATTTCAATACACAATTAATCAATGATTTACCTCCTGACGAGAGATCTCACCTAGGAATGTTTCTAGCGTTCCAATATCCATCAGAAATTCCAGGAGTGAGGTCCTTCCAAATGCTGAAGTCATCTCTAGACGCAAAAAAAGATTATCATAATGAAAAAAAATTATCAGTAAGGGAATTCTCTAAACTCTACGATCAAAAAGTTAAAGACTTGGGTATTGATGTTGATCTAACCAAAAGATCCTTAAACTTTGGTTTCTCAGGTGGAGAAAAGAAAAAAAATGAGATTCTCCAATTATCTGTTTTAGAACCTAGTCTGGCTATACTTGATGAAACTGACTCGGGATTAGATGTTGATGCTTTGAGAGAAGTTTCTGAGGGGGTTAATGCTCTTAAGTCTTCTAACAGGTCTTTCATAATAGTAACTCACTATCAAAGAATATTAAATTATATAGAACCTGATTTTGTTCATATTTTAGTTGATGGCTCTATAGTCAAGTCAGGAGACAAGAATTTAGCTTTAGATATTGAAAATAATGGATATGAAAAAATTATATCAGGGATAGAAAAATAATAATGACAACAAAAGATTTTATCAGAAGTGCAAATAATATATTTGAACAAAATGAAATATCAAATATGCAAATAAATGAGCTCAAAAAAGATGGCTGGAAGAATTTTAGTGATTTTGGTATGCCTCCCAACAAACATACTGAAGAATTGTGGAAATATACAAATTTTTCAAAACTTCAAAATCTTAACTTTTCTAAACCATCTAAATCAACTTTTGATTTATCAAATAATCTTCACGATTTGATGAATTTATCTTCAAATAATATATATATTGTTAATGGTTTCTATGATTCAGAAAAATCTAATTTTTCAAAAAATATTATTATTGAGAATGAGAAAAATATTAATGAATTAGATTATTTAGTTTCTCACATGGGTACAATAGCAAAGAATGAAGAAAACGAAATGCTTGCCTTAAATTCCTCTCTTATGAGTGATCCTATATTTATTTCATTAAAAAATAATTCAACTGAAATTAGTACAAATATTTTTATCATATCTACTGATGATAAAATTACCTTTTCTTCTACTCCAAGACTTTTTATTGAAGCATCAGAAAATTCAAATTATGTAATAAATGAAATACATATAAATCTATCCTCTGAAAAAAATCAAACTTTAGAAATTCCAGTTTTAGAGTATTTGCTTCAAAAGAATTCTGAAATTAATCACAAAAGAATTCAATTATCTTCTGAAAGTTCATATTTTTTTAATTTCGATAGAGTACAGCAAAATGAAAACTCAAAATTTAATTCGGTTTCATTTTCAACTTCAGGTGAGTTATCAAGATTTGATATTCACACTGACTTAATTGGAGAAAATTCAGAGTGTTCATTCCATGGATTATATATAACTGATAAAAATCAGCATCAAGAAAATGAAATATCAACAACTCATTCAGTAGGTAGATGTTCAAGTGATCAAATGTTCAAAGGTATCTTAGCAGGAAAATCAAGAGCAGTTTTCAGTGGTAAGGTTCTAGTTAAGCAAGATGCCCAAAAAACTAAAGCTTTTCAAAAAGACTTAAACTTTCTATTATCTGAGGAGGCAGAAGTGGATACTAAGCCAAGCTTAGAAATTTACGCAGATGATGTTGAATGTAGTCATGGAGCTACGGCAGGTAATATGGATAAAAGTATGCTATTTTATCTAGAGAGTAGGGGTATCAATAAAGATGAAGCAATGTCCATGCTAATTAAAGGGTTTGCTCAAGAAATTATTGATGAATTTGATGATATAAATATTATTAATGTCTTAGAAAGCATATTAGATAATAAAATTAATATTCTAGATATTCAAGGAATTACGTAAAAATGGTCAATCATGATTTAAATGATATGTATGAAGAAATAGTTATGGATCACTATCATAATCCTAGAAACACAGATGCATTACCTGAACCAGATTTTGAAGTAGAAAAAAATAATCCATTTTGTGGAGATGAAATTAAAATTCAAATTTCTATAGATAAAGATAATAAAACATCTGTTAGTGTCAGCGGAAGAGGATGTGCAATTTCCCAAGCATCAGGTTCATTACTGGCTGAACAAATTAATTCAATTCCATATTCTGAGCTTCAAGAAAATGTTGATTTATTTAGAAAGCTTATCAAGAGTGAAGTCTTATCAGAAGAAGAGTTAGATAGGTTAGGAGATATAGCTGCTTTGTCGGGAGTAAAGAAGTTTCCTGTTAGAATAAAATGCGCTATGCTTTCCTGGGTAGCATTAGAAGAAATTCTTAGAAAGAATTAAGAATTTATAGTTTTTCTTAATCCTTCATCGATATTTGTGAACTTAAGATTTGGGATTAAATTTTTTATTTTAGAATTATCTAGATAAATATTGTTTATTTCACCTTTTACATTTGAAACATATTTTGGATTTTTTTTATATTCTAATATCTCTTTTAATTTCATAAATATATCAATTATTTTAGTTTCTAGATTAGAAGAAATATTATATATTCCTTCATATTTTCTGGAGCAAATTTCGTAGATTATTTTTATAATATCATTTATGTAGATGTAATCTCTAGTTGATGAACCA
Source organism: Chloroflexota bacterium (assembly GCA_002721875.1). Next base: position 76,672 of record PBLU01000026.1, read on the forward strand.
TTCCCATAAATTGAGATATCTTCATTTCTTTTCATTAAGTTTATATATTTAGGTATAACATTTAAGTTTTTTTGATTTGGACCATATATATTCGATGGTCTAATTATACAAAATTTATTTTCTTTATTTTTGAGATACTTAATAGTTAATTTTTCTGCTTCCATTTTTGAAATTCCATAGGGAGAAATTGGATTAAGCAAATGATTTTCGTCTACTGGTAAATAATTTGGGGTTCCATAGACTGCACCTCCTGATGAAATTAATAAAAAGAAACAATCTCTTAAGTTTTGGATTGATTTAATAATATTCTCAGTTCCATCTATATTGATTAAGTTATTATTTTTGGGATTCTTTATTGAATCTAAAACGCTTGTTTGAGCTGCTGTATGAATTACTAAATCAGGTTTGAAATTTTCAATTATATGTGGAATTTTTTTATCAATAATATCCAACTCAAGTAAATTTATTGATTTATAATCATTAATTTCATTAATTTTATGTACATTAGATGAAAGGTTATCAATAATCATAATGTTATTGTCAGAATAAAATTTCTCAACTAACGAAAAACCTAAAAATCCTAAACCACCTGTAATGACTATATTTTTATTTTGCAAAATATGATCCTAAGCGTATTCAACAACATTATTAATATTATGATCTTCTGTAATTAAGTTTGAATAATGAAATACTTCTAATGCTTTTTCGTATTCTTTATTTGATACTTCTATACTTGACTCCCAAGTTCTTAAGTTTTGATAATCATTTATTGCACCTGAAATAGCTTCTATAGAAAAATCAGGAAAATATCTTTTGACTGTTTTTGCAACCTCATTTGGATTAGTTGAGTTGACCCATTTTTTTGAATTTTCAAATGCTTGAGAAAATTTTTTCCCGTCAGTACTATTAATCCATTTCTTTTCTGCACATAAACTTGAAAAAGCAACAGGACCTATCAACTCTCCAATCGAAGCTACTATTTTACCTTGATTTTCTATAGATAGTTGATGGGGATAAGCTCCTTGTTCATGAAAAAAACTATTATCACTTTTTATGTATTCACTTATCATTTCTGGGGTTGAAAGAACTGTATTGCTAAGAATTTTTATTTTATCTAAGTTAATATTTTTTTTAGCTAATGCAAATGATAGCATTGCTTGGGGTTGCCCACCTCTGACATAATAAAAATTATTCCTGTATAAATCGCTCCAATCAAAAACATTTTGATTTTTAGAAATTATAAAAAAACCATCCCTTGAGTTTATTAACGCGAAATGTTTTATTGATATATCTGTTTTATTTTCAAAATAATTCCAACTCGCTGATACTGCAGATTGAGCTACATCTATTTCATTTGATTTGATTTTATCGTATACATTAATATTTGGTTCAGGAATATGGTAAACTCCCTTTAGTCCTTGATCTTCTAAAAAACCTCCATCTACAACAGCTAAAAGTGGTGTATAAAAAACAGCATGTCTAGATGCAGTTATATTTATTGTTTTCATAATGATTCCTTTTTCTTATGAATTTATAAAAATAAATGTATATTTTTGAGAACATTCTATAATAGAATTCAGTTTATAATTCATTCGAAAAGGCTAATTTGTCACGATATTCAAGAAACAAAAGCAGTCTAAGACAAATAGAAGGAAGGCATGCTGTAATTGAAGCTTTATTATCTAATAAAAAAGTTTCATTTATTGATCTTTCTGACTCAAATGACCAGGGTAAACAAATAGAAAAGATTCTTTATTTAGCAAAAGAAAAGAATATAAAGATAAATTTCTTATCAAAAAAAACTCTTGAAAAAAAATCATCTACTAAAAAATCTCAAGGAGTTATTTTATATTTAGATGATAACTTTCAATCCTCAATAGAAGATATGATTTTTTTTGCTGACAAGAAAAATGAAGCACCATTAATTATTTTTCTTGACAGAATTCAAGATCCTCATAATCTCGGAGCAATTGCAAGGACAGCGGAAGTTTTTGGAGCTCATGGTTTAGTAGTTCCTTCCAAAGAGTCAGCAAAGATATCTCCTGGCGCAATAAGGGCATCAGCAGGAGCTTTAGAACACGTTCAATTTACAATAGTTAATTCAATTCAGAATACTCTAAAATATCTAAAAAAAATGAATTTTCAGATATTTTCTTTAGATATGAAAGGAGAAAATATTTCAGAATTAAATGTTGATAGAAAACTACCAGTTGCTCTTGTAGTAGGTTCAGAGCATAAAGGTGTATCTAGAGAAATTCTAAGTATTTCAGATAAAGTCTTGTCTATTCCAATGAAAGGAGAAATATCTTCCCTGAATGTTTCTGTAGCAACTGGAATAACATTATATTCTTTATTTTCAAAGAAAGATTTCAATGGATAAAAAATTATTTCTTCTTATTTTTCCTGTAGTTTTTACAGCTAATATTTTTCTATTAGATTTTAATACTACAATAATAGCAATCCCTTCAATTACAGACGAATTTGATCTATCTCTCAAAGTTGCTTCTTGGATAATACTTTCTGCCTCAATAGTCTCGACTGCTTTATTGATGCCGATAGGAAGATTTGCTGACTTCATTAGTAGGAAATTATTTTATATATTTGCTTTGATTATTTCTCTATTTGGTATATTTGCAGCTAGCTTTGCATCTGATATTTATATCCTGATTTTATGTAAAAGTATCTCAGCTATAGGTACTACCGGTACATCTATTATGATGTTTGTGATTGTGACAGAAAATTTCCCAAAAAAATATCAAGGATTGGGATTGAGTTTTATTACTACCTCAGTTGCTTTAGGAATGATGATAACTCCATTTATTGCAGGAATTCTGTTAGATAATTACGGTTGGAGATTCGCTTTTAGACTGATTGGATTTATAGGTATTTTTACTGTATTCATGGCATTGCTTTTTGTTCCAAAAATGAAAAATCCTAAAGTAGATATCAAATCATTAGACATGTTAGGGATGATATTTTTTATGATGATAATGACATTGTTTGTTTTTATAATAAATGATCCTTTATCTTTTGGTTTTTTTTCACTATTTCATATTATTGAAATAATTACTTTTTCAAGTTTGATTTTATTATTTTATAGATATGAAAATAGTCATTCTAACCCCATATTAGATTTTAGTAATTATAAAAAACCAGCTTATTTTTGGGGTTCCATATCAAGAATGTTTGGTTTTATTGGATTTTCTATATTGATGTTCCTAAATCCTATCTTTTTACAAAAAGTGATTGGCCTAAGTGAAACTTCTGTTGGTACAACTTTATTATATTCTGGAACAGGAACAGTTATTGCATCAGCTATATCGGGAAGATTATCAGATAAATTTGGGCATAAAATTTTTACAATATCAGGAATGATTTTTTCAGCTTTTGCAAACTTATCCTTATCATTTATTGTTAATGATTTTAGCTTAATTATATTTACAATATTAATGGTAATTAATGGTATTGGTATAGGTATGTGGATGGCTCCAAATATGAGTGCTGTGCTAAGTTGTGTTAGAGAAGATCAATATGGCTCAGTTAGCGCTTACCTAAATCTTATTAGAAATATCGGAACTACATTTGGTCAAAGTTTAGCTGCTTCAATTATAATTATTTTTTTAGCTTCTAGTTCATTATCAATCCAACTTAGTGATATAAATCCAGAATCTTCTGATGAAATATTAAGTTTATTTAGAAATGGTTGGACAACAACTTTAATTATTTCTAGTATCATAGTTTTTATATCTGCTTTTGCTTCATATAAAACAAAATGAAAAGGATTAAATATGAGTAGTTTAGAAAATAAAGTAGCGATAATTACTGGAGGCGGTACAGGAATAGGAAAAGCTATTGCAAAGTTATTCTCTTTAGAAAAAGCTAAGGTCATTATTGCTTCAAGAAATCAAGAAAATCTTATTAATGCTGTAAATGATATTAGGCAAACAGGGAACGAAATAATTGATTACTATAAGACTGATGTAACAAATACTGAAGATGTAGCCGATCTTTTTTCATTTACGTTTAATAAATATGGAGCTATTGATGTTTTAGTTAACAATAGTGGAGTCATGGATGGTAATCCTATTGATCAAGTTTCAGATGAGCAATGGGAAAATGTTATATCAGTTAACGTAACAGGAACGTTCAAGTGTACTAGGGAAGGATTTAAGTATATGAAATCTAGAGGAGGTAAGATTATAAATATTGGATCAATTGCGGGGGATTCTCCTAGAATGTTTTCATCTCCTTACACAACAAGTAAACATGCGATAAGAGGATTAACAAAATCTGCGGCACTTGATGGAAGGGAATATGGAATTTCGGTCAGTTGCTTAAATCCTGGAAATACAATGGTAGAAAGAAGATCAGACGGTAGATCAGGGACTGGTAGGGATGAAGGCCCCGAAATATTGATTGATGCAAATGATATAGCAAGAACTGCACTACTGATGGCGACTCTTCCTGAAGGCACAAATATGCTTGATGCGACAGTTTTACCTGTAAAACAAGAATTTATTGGTAGAGGTTAGCAAATAATTACGTATAATAATAAAAAAAATGAGAGGGATCTATATGTACATTTTGATTGTAAGGCTTTCGGTAAAGGAAGATAAAATAGAGGAATTCATTAATGAATCTATTGGAGATGCTAAAGGTTCAGTTATAAATGAGCCTGGATGTAGAAGATTTGATATTATTCAAGATGCGTCTGATGCAACTAAATTTGCTTTTTGTGAAGTTTATGATGATGAAGAAGCTTTCAAAGCACATACAACTTATGAACATTTTAAGGTTTGGGCTAAAAAAACTGAAGATGTATATTCTTCTGAAACTGAAGTCTCTTTTTGTAAACCTTTATACCCCAATAAGGATGTTATTTGGGATTCTCTCAGAGAAAATTATTCAGACCATGAATATTTTTCAAATTCATCTCTTATGGTTATTGCTGCACCACAATATGTTAAAGAAGAAAATATTAATCAATTTATTGACTCAATAACTCTTGATAGTATTGGATCTACAAATGAGGAACCTGGTTGCTTGAGATTTGATGTATATCAAAATATAAATGATCCTAGTGAAATATATCTTTATGAAGTTTATTCTAATGATGATGCATTTGAGTATCATAGGGGAACACCACATATAAAAAAATGGCAGGAAACAGTTAAGGATATGTATGACGAATCTAGAAAAGGTCAAAATGGAATAAGAGGAAAAAACATATGGCCTCCTGATAATTGGGAATGGAATTCTGGCCAACGAAAATAATAAGGAGTGAAATATGAAAGTAACAGGAGTAAAGACATATGTTATTGAAAATGAGTCTGCGCCAAGATCAGGTGGGGGTGAAGAAACTGGTAATTGGTATGTAGGTGGAAAGTATTTTCTTATTCTTGAACTTTTTACAGATGAAGGAATTATTGGTTTAGGTGAAAAGCTAACTGGAAGTTCATTCACTGGCGATATGAGTTGGAAAGATTTTAGATCTCAAATACAATTGGTACACGAAACAGTAGAAGCATTTGTAATAGGTAAAAATCCTTTTGATATAGAAAAAATTTATTATGATATGTACGCTGGTAGGCATGATTATAGGCTGCCTAGTTTACACTTTGGAATGGTTTTATCAGGAATAGAGATGGCATTGTGGGATATAGTTGGTAAAGCAACAAATCAACCCATTTATAATTTACTTGGTGGTAAATGTTGGGATAAATTAAGAGCTTATGCATATATGCCACCAATACCTGAAGGAGATCCAGATAATGCAGGGATAGTAGCTGAACAATTATTGAATGATGGGAATACAGCTTGTAAATTTGATCCTTTCCACCCAATTACGGGTGTACCAAGAGATATTAGCCTGAAAGAAATAACATATACAGAAAATATTTTTAAGAGTATAAGGTCTGCAGTAGGTAATGAATTAGAAGTAGGATTAGGCACTCATGGACAGCTAACTACATATAGTGCGATAAGAGTTGCTAAAGCTATTGAGCCTTATCAACCTTTTTGGTTTGAAGAACCAGTTTCACCAGAAAATATAGACGAAATGGCTAGAGTAGCTGCTCATACAAGCATACCTATAGCAACTGGAGAAAGGCTTGCAACCATTTTTCAATTTTCTGAATTATTAAAAAAACAAGCCGCCCAAATAATTCAAATTGATATTGGACAGGCAGGAGGAATTTTAGTTGGTAAAAAAGTGGCAGCTATGGCTGAAGCAAACTATGCTGTTATTGCTCCCCATATGTACTGTGGTCCTGTTGCAGCTGCAGCAGCATTACAAGTAGCAACTTGTGCCCCTAATTTTATGATTGCAGAAGCAAATCAAGGTCCTCTTCATAAAAAAATATTTAAGGAACCAGTTATATTTGAAAATGGTTTTATAGAAATTCCTAAAGGACCAGGACTAGGTGTTGAATTTGATCCTAAAGTTTTAGAAAAGCATATAGTTAGCTAATTAAAGTTCTATAGTATTAAAACTTGGTTTTCCCATAAGAGTATTATTATGCATTTTACCCCCAAAATTTGCGTCTGAAATCCACATTTTATTACCCTTGATAGACATTCCATGAGGGAAAGGATCATCTTCTTCTAGTTGGATTTCATTAATTACTGATCCATTGGTAATGTCATACTTAATAATTTTTTTTGTTGATGTATGAGCACACCATATTCCTTGATCTTGTCTAGCAAGTCCATGTAATCTTTCTTCTCTAACAAGAAATCTACCAAGAATCTTGTATGTTTCTGCGTCTACCTTGTATATAGCTTTAGGATTGAAAGCAGTAATCCAAATTATTCCATCATCCCACTCTAGTCCATGTACGCCTCCTCCATCAGGAGTTTCAAATTTATCAATATATTCCCCTGTATTAATATTAAGTTTATAAATCAAACCTTTATGTGTATCAGTTTTCTTGAATGGTCTAGCTTGAGTCTCTCCATTTGAAGCTGTCCAAATATATCCTCCTCCAACAGTTATCCCTGACCCATTTTCAGTAATTGTGGATAATCTATTTAATATTTTCCCTGATTCTTCTAGTAAATAAATATCATCTAATTCTTGATCTATGACATACAATCCATCCTTAGTCCATTGAAGTCCATTAGGATGTTTACAAGGGGATTTAAATACTTCAGTGCTCAACATACTCATAACCTCGCTTTACTTTATTCATGTGATTATATAAAAATAATGCAATAATTATACAAACAATAATTAATTTTTATAAAGTATTTAAAAATGTTTTCTTTTTTTAAAAAAAATAAAAAAGTAATGATCTTCATTGATGGATCAAATCTTTACCACGTACTCTTGAAGAATTGTGGAAGAAGTGATTTGAAATTTTATGATTTTGCAAAAAAACTTACAGGTTCAAAAAGAAAATTAGAAAAAATATTTTACTACAACGTCAGACAAGAATTAGAAGGAAAAATTAAGATACCTGAGGAACAAAAAAAATTTCTAAACAGTCTTCGTAAAATTCCTAGATTTGAAGTCAAACTAGGTATCTGGAAAGAGCAAAATGGTTCAATTGTAGAAAAAGGTGTTGATGTTATGCTAGCTACTGATCTTGTTTTACATGCAGTAAAGAATAATTTTGATAGTGCAATAATTGTCAGTGGTGATGGAGATTTTTTCCCCGCAATAGAAACCGTTAAAAAAGAAGGTAAAAAAGTAGAAGTTGCTGCTTTTGAGTCCAACATTTCTAAAGAAGCAAGTGAATCTGCAGATAAAGTCTTGAAACTACATAAGTCTTATTTTATGGGTCTTTGGATGCCTAAAAGAAAACCTAGAAATTTAACTTACAGTAAAAGAAAAACTTCAAAAAAAATAAATTCTTCTTTTTCTTCAAATAGAAGTAAATCTAACTCAATACAGAGAACTAATTCTTCAAGAAGGAAAATTTTGTAACGACATTATTCTATGTTATTCAATAAGTTAAGTAATCTAAATATACCTTCACAAATTGTATTCACTATCATCCCATTAGGATTAATAATTATGGGAGATAGTATTTTGTATATAATTCTTCCATCTAATTATGAATATTTTCAAATAAATGAATTTTTGGGAATAGATGGAGGTTTTTGGGTTGGTTTTATATTATCAATAAATAGATTTATTAGATTTTTTTCTAATATTTTTTCTGTGAAAGTAATTAAATCATTAGGTTTTAAAAATACTATGTATTTTGCTTCAATCTTAGGAGCAGGATCAACATTTGGATATGCAGTTCTTAAGGGAGTTTTCTTAATTATAATCATGAGAATAATTTGGGGCATTTCATACTCATTATTCCGATTATGTTATCAATTGAAAATCTTTTCGTATGATTCATCAAATTTTGGTATAAATATTGGATTTTGCTTGAGTGTTCAAAGAATGGGTAGTTTTATAGCAGTCACTTTTGGGGTTTATTTAGCTACTGTATTTGGGCTTTTTAATATACTTTTTCTGCTATCTATATTCTTAATACCAGCAGTTATTGTTATTACAAAAATCAAAGAAATAGATCTTGCTAGAGTTTCTGATAATAAATTACGCTGGAATTTATTATTTTTTGATTACTCTGATTTATTAAGAAGAAATATTTTACTTTTATCTTTTTTTAAGTTTTCATCATCCTTCACCTCCAATGGCTTAGCCATAGCTACAATTATCCCTTTCTTAATTAGTATTAATAAATCTTATTCTGTTGAATCTATTATTCTAATAGCTGGTCTAATTGTAGGATTCCGATGGATTGCTGATATTATCTCAGGAATAATATTTGGTTATTTATCTGATAAATTTGGAAGGAAAAAAAATATAATTACTAGCTCTATTTTAATGATAGTTGCTATAATATTTTCAATCTCAGGTATAGAATTTTATCTAAGTATTTTTTGCATAGTAATGATGTTTTTTCTAAGTGTTTCACTTGAAACTTCACTAGATTCACAATTAGGTGATATTTCTCCAAATAAACAAAAATCAAGTATTCTTTCTAGGTACTCTACATGGCAAGATCTAGGAGCAGCATTTGGACCAATAATTGGATACACTATAGGAATATATTTAGGTGTTCAATACGGATATATATTTTCTTTAATTTTGATTTTTTTGTGCTTATATTTTTATACTCTTATATTTAAGAGTTCTACCAATCTAATTGATTAAAATTTTCATTTGAGTTTAAAATTATATTTTGATTTGATCCATCTCCATTCATTTTATAAATATCTCCTCTTCCATATGCGTCAGAAGTAAAAATAATACTTTTATTTCTTTCAGACCAAGAAAGATTTTTTTCATTAACTTCATTATTAGTAAGTCTATTATTTTTACTATTTCTGATTTCATGTATATATATTTCATTATTTCCATTTGAGTCACTTATATATAAAATTTTATTTCCTCCGTAGGCCCATTTAGCCTCAATAATATTAATATCTTCTTTTGGATGTATTTTTTTTATATTTTCTTTACTCATTTCTGAATAATTTGTAAAGTTTTCTAAAATCTTATGGATATCTTGAAAAATATAAATACTTCTAATGTCATTATTAGTTTTAGAAAAAAGTATATACTCACCATTTGGACTCCAAGCTGGATTTAAACCTTCTGATAGAAAAATTTCGTTTACTCCTCTTGGATTTGATATATAAATAGAATTTTCAATGGTATAAACTATCCATTTATTATTAGGTGACCAAGATCCCAAATTCGCTTTTTTATCTGCTCTTGTTATAGGCAAGAAAGTTTCTGATTCCAAGTTATATAGATAAATATTACTATATTTTTTTTTACTTTCGAATTCTATTGCTATTTCTTTGGAATCTGGGGACCAGTCGTAATGTATAACATTACCAAAATTATTACTAATTAATCTTAAGTTTATTCCCTCATTATCACTTATCCATAAATTTTTAGTATTATTTTTCTCTGATATAAAACTAAAGTATTGTTTATTTGGGGACCATTTTGGATTATAAGAGTTAGTACTTAAGTTAGTTATATACTTAAATCCTGGATCTCTTTCTTTTTGAATAAGAACTATCCTAGAAATGCCTTCAATAACTTCTTCAGCTAATATGTGCTCATTTAGGCTTGATCGACACGAAGTCAAAAAGATCAAACATAATAGAAATAATGAAATTATCTTAAATTTTATAATATGTTTTTTCATAAAAAGTTTTTTTTTGTAGTTTAATGATTATAATCAAAAATCAAATTTGATAGCATTTTATATAATTTACATAATAAGAGGATAAAATGAAATTTTCTTTTTTTTCAATGCCATTACATCTACCTAACGAAAATCCTTCATTGGCATTTAAACGAGATATGGATTTAATAAAATTAGCTGATGATTTAGGATACGATGGTTTTTTTGTTGGTGAACATCACACTGCAGCCTGGGAAAATATTCCATCTCCTGAACTATTTTTATCAAAAGCCTCAGCATATGCTAAAAGAATGCAATTAGGATCATCTTTGGTAAGCTTACCTTTTCATCATCCATTTAATGTTGCTGAAAGATTTGCGTTTTTAGATCATTTGACCGAAGGAAGAGCGGTGCTAGGAGTTGGTCCGTGTAGTTTACCTCCGGATGTAAAATTATATAATATTCCTCCTCAAGACTTAAATCCGATGATGAGAGAGTCACTAGAAATTATAGATTTATTATTAAGGTCTGACGAACCAGTTAGCTATTCAGGGAAATTTTGGAATATAGAAGATATGTTTATACAATTAAAATCTTATCAGCAGCCTAGATTGCCATTTGCTACAGCGTCAGTAGGTTCTGAAAGATCTTTAGAATTTGCCTCAATGTACGATATGCATATATGGTCATTAGCCTTAGAAATTACTCCCCCCAAAGCAATTCATTGGTCAAAACAGTGGAAGAAAGTTGAAGAATTTGCTAACCGATTAGGAACATCTCCGTCAAAAGAAGATTCGAGAGTGGTTACTTATGTTCATTTAGCTGAAACAACAAAGCAGGCATGGGATGAAGTTGAAAAAGCTATTGAAAGGGATATTCATGAATACTTTTATGTAATTGGAGGGCATGAAAGTTGGTTAATTGATCAAGATCAAGATCCTTATTCTCTTACTGCTAAAGAGATCGTAGAGTCTAGAAATTGGATAGTGGGAACTCCTGAGGATGCTATTAAGAAAATTAATGAAATGAATGAAAAAGCAGATGGATTAGGTGGATTAATGTTCACGACTCATGAATGGACTAATAAGAATGCAATAAATAATTCATTAGAACTTTTTGCTAGGTATGTTATGCCTGAATTTAAGGGTCATTCAAAATCAATCAAAAAAGCTTGGGAGCTAACAAAGAATGATAGAAAAAATAATAAAATACCAAGTTTATCATCTAAAGATTCTACTCCAAACTTAAGAGAACATAAATCAAATCTTTTCATAAATAGATAAAATGATAACTGTTGAAAATCTATATTCTGAAATAGATAATAATTTAGATAGGCTAATTTTACTGCATCAAAACTTAATAAAAATTCAATCTGTGAATTCAGGATATATGCCTACTGGAAATGAAACTGAAGTTGCTAATTTTTGTTCAAACTGGCTCAATGATTATGGTATAGACTCTACAATTCTTTCTAGAGATCCTAATAGAGGAAATCTAATTTCAGAATATCCTTATTCAAAAGGTAGTAAAAAACTTTTATTGATGTCTCATTCAGATGTTGTTCCAGTGGAAAATTATGATAAATGGAATAAAGATCCATTTAGTGCAGAACTTATTGAAGGAAAAATTTGGGGTAGAGGTTCATCAGATTGTAAAGGATTATTAGCTTCACAAATGATGGCACTTTCAATATTAGCTGAAAAGAAAATAAAACTTAATGAGAAGGTAACTTTAGTCTGCGGATCTGACGAAGAGCATGGAGGAAGATATGGATTTGGCTGGTTAGTTGACAACCATCCTGAACAATTAAGATATGAGTATGCAGTAAACGAAGGAGGTGGATCTCCAGTTACTATAGGAAATAATTTATATTATTTATTAGGAACTGGTGAAAAGGGAAGACTTGAAATAAAAATCACTATTAAAGGTGAAAGCTCTCATGCTTCAGTGCCTTGGATGGGAACTAATGCAATGGGACCTACTGCTAATGCTATAACTGAAATATTAAATTACTCACCTGAACTCGATTGTTCTACTGATATATTCAATTATCTAAATTTATTTGGTATTGAGACTAAACCTTCTATAAATAATATAGACCTAATTATTTCTGAAGCTTATGAAAAAAATCCTAGTTTAGGATCTCTGCTAAAAGCTCTATCAAGAATGACTATTACTCCTACAATTATTAAAGGTGGAATTAAGTCTAACTCAGTGCCTGAAAGTATTGAAATGGTTTTAGATGTGCGAACTCTACCTAATCAAAACGATGCTGATGTTTCAGTAGCACTTGATAATCTACTCAAGGATATTCCTAATCTAACATATGAAATAGATTATATGGCGAGACCTAATTCTTCCCCATTTGATACCGAACTTCTAGAAGCAATAAAAAAATCTCAAGCATTAAGTGTTGAAAGAGATGATATTCAGTGGATACCAGCTGTATCAAACGGCTTTACTGATTCAAGATTTACCAGAGATTTAGGGGTAATCACTTATGGATTTAGAGGAACTCACCCTGATGATAATCCAAACACTGAGAATGTTCATGGTACAGATGAAAATTATGGAGTAAAATCACTAGTTAGTTCTTCAAAAACAATGCTTGGAATCATTTGGGAATTATGCGATCCAGTTACATAGTTATTGCTCCTTTTGAAGCAGGTTGAACAAGTTTAATGTATTTTCCTAGAGTGCCTCTATCATATAGTGGAGGTCTAGGCTTCCATTTTGAAAGTCTATTTTTTATTTCATTTTCATCTACTAATAAATTTAACTCAAATTTTTCTAGATTAATTTCTATAGAATCTCCATTCTTAACTGCTGCAATAGGACCTCCAATAGCAGCTTCAGGACCTAAATGACCTATTATTGCTCCAGTAGATCCTCCGGAAAATCTTCCATCTGTTACAAGATAAACACTTTCACTCAATCCTTGCCCGACAAGAGCACCTGTAATTGAAAGCATCTCTCTCATACCTGGGCCACCTTTTGGCCCCTCATATCTTATGATTACTACATCACCTGCAATTATTTCTCTTTTTCTAAGAGCTTCCATTGCTTGTTCTTCTTGATCAAAAACTTTGGCTGGTCCAGTAAATTTTTTACCAAAATCATGTCCTGCTACTTTTAGTACACAACCATCTGTAGCTAAATTGCCAAAAAGTGTAACTAAACCTCCTGTCTTAGAAATTGGATTCTCTACATGTCTAACAATATTGTTTTCAGATAAATTAGGATCGATATCCATAAGATTTTCTTTAATTGTTTTGCCTGTAACAGTAAGTTCATCACCATGTAAAAGTCCTGCATCTAAAAGTCTTTTCATTACTAGTGGAACCCCACCTACTTTATCTAAATCAAACATTACATATTTACCACCAGGTTTCATATCAGCTAGAAGAGGCGTTCTCATTGAGATTTCATGAATATCTTTTAGAGTAAGTTTTACTCCAATTTCATTAGCTATAGCAGGTAAATGTAGAGCAGTATTAGTTGAACCCCCCATTGCTACAACTAAAGTAACTGCATTTTCAAAAGCTTTTTTGGTTAAGATATCTGATGGTCTTATATTTTTTCTAACTAGATTCATTACCGCTATTCCAGCTTCTTTAGAGGAATCTTTTTTTCTTTGATCAACTGCTGCTTCTGATGCTGACCCAGGTAGACTTAATCCAAGTGCTTCACCTATACTTGACATAGTATTTGCAGTGAACATTCCTCCGCATGAACCTGGACCAGGGCAGGCATTGATTTCAATTTCTTTTAGCTGTTCGTCATTAATTTCTCCAGATTGTCTTTTGCCTACAGCCTCAAAAGCACTGATTATAGTAAGATCTTCACCATTCAGGTGACCAGGTAAAATTGAACCACCATAAACAAAAACACTTGGTATATCTAATCTCGCCATTGCCATCATCGCACCCGGTAAGGATTTATCACAGCCAGCTATTGCTACTAGGCCATCATATCTTTCAGCAAAACATACGGTTTCAATAGAATCAGCAATTATTTCTCTTGATACTAATGAACCTTTCATACCTTCAGTTCCCATAGATATAGCATCAGAGACTGTTATTGTTCCAAACTCAAAAGGAGTACCATTAGAGTTACTTATGCCAATTTTTACTTCTTCAGCTAGTGGTCTTATGCCAGAATTACAAGGTGTAACCTCATTATGAGTTGATGCCACGCCTATGAATGGTGCGTTTATATCATCATCTTTTAATCCCATGGCTCTCATCATTGATCTATGAGGTGCTCTTGCTACTCCTTCCGTTGTTTCCCAGCTTCTCCACTTTCCTAATTGTCTTTTTTCTTTTAATTTCTTTTTCATGTTCTCCTCGAGCATATGAATTAATGAATTTTCTGTTTATTATTTTAAGGTAGTATATGACCCTATTGAATCATAAAAATATACTATTTCATTATTTTATATACTATTGGAGAGTTTTATGAGTAAAGTTTTAGATAAAGAAAAATTTAGACTACCTAATTTAGCTAGACCTATAAGATATGAAATTCATCTATTGCCAAATTTAGAGAATCAAGTATTCAAAGGAACTGTAAATATTGAGTTAAGTATTTTAGAGAATACATCATATATTTCACTAAATGTTGCTGATATAGAAATATTAGATATGTCTTTTGAAAAAGATTCCGAAAAGATTTCCAATTGGGAAATTGATGAGGACTATGAAATCCTAAAAATCAATTTCAAAGATATTATTCCAATAGGCAAGTATAACTTGTTTATAAAATATAATGGCATCTTAAATGATAAACTTAGAGGATTTTATCATTCTTCATTTACTGATGACAAAGGTCAAATCCAGTCTATAGCTACAACTCAGTTTGAATCAACAGATGCAAGAAGGGCTTTTCCTTGTTTTGACGAACCAGATTATAAAGCAGTTTTTTCAGTCAAACTATCAGTTGAAAAGAATCAATTTTGTTTATCTAATGCTGAAATTAAGAATCAAAACGAAGATGAAAAAAATAATATTAAAATTGTAGAGTTTGAAGATACAATACCTATGTCTACTTATTTAGTAGCTTTTGTTATTGGTCCTTTTGAGGCTTCTAAAGCAGTGAACGTGGATGGAATTAATTTAAGAATTATTTATCCAAAAGGAAAAGGGCATTTATGTGATTTTGCTCTTGAATTAGGTGAATATGCATTGAGATATTTTTCAAACTACTACAAAATTCCTTATCCTGGAGATAAATTAGATATGGTTGCAATTCCTGATTTTGCTTTTGGTGCAATGGAAAATCTTGGCTGTATTACTTATAGAGAAGCTTTACTTTTAGTTGATAAAAAACAAGCCACATCAAATGAATTGATAAGAATTGCAGATGTTATTTGTCATGAAATAGCTCATATGTGGTTTGGTGATTTAGTCACAATGAAATGGTGGAATGGGATCTGGTTAAATGAAGCATTTGCAACATTTATGGCTACAAAAGCTGTAGCAGATTATAATACAGATTGGGATAGATGGGCACAATTTTCATTAGAAAAATCTATGGCTATGGATATTGATTCACTAAGCACTACCAGAGCTATAGAATATCCAGTTATATCACCATCAGATGCAGATGGTATGTTTGACTTAATAACTTATGAAAAAGGTGGCTCTATCCTAAGAATGCTTGAACAATTTTTAGGAGAAGACGCTTTCCGACAAGGAGTATCAGATTATCTAACAAAACATTCATTTTCTAATACTGAAACCGATGACCTTTGGAACGCATTAGAAGAATCATCTAATCTTCCTGTAAAAAGCATGATGGATACTTGGATTTTTCAACCAGGTCATCCAGTTATTTCATATGATGTAAATGGAAAAAATCTAATTTTAAATCAAAGTGTATTTAAGTACTTAAATAATAGTGATTCAGAATTAATTTGGAGTGTTCCACTATTCATTAAGTATAAGCATAAATCTTCCATAGAATATGAAAAATATTTACTAGGAAATGAAAAAAGTGAAATTAAATTAAAATCTCAAACTAAAGAAATTTTTCTTAATGCAAATGCTTATGGATTTTATAAAGTAAATAATAATTTTGAAAATAGCTTTAATAAGATTGATGAATTTTCATCAGAAGAAAAATATTCTATGATAGATGATTATTGGTCAATGGTACTTAGTGGATCAAAAAATACAGATGAATTTTTAAATTTTTCATCTATGTTTATAAAAGAAACTGATCCAGACATTTTGACCTTATTATATTCTTGTTTTTCGAGTATAAATAGGGTTATAGAAAATAAAACTAATTTACAAAGTATAGTTAGACCTATTTTCGAGAATTCTTTTGAAGCGCTAGATAAAATAAAAAATAGATCAACTAGAGAAATTCAATCTTTAGCAACCTCACTTAGAGCCCTAAGTATACTTATCAATGATGATAGTAAAATATCGCTTTCAAAGCAAATATTTAAAGATTTTACAGAAAACAAATCCTTAAATTATGAGCCAGATATAGTTTCTAGTGCGATTTCTATTACAGCTCATTTTGGAAATACTGAAACTTTTAATAATTATTTAGAACTGATGGAAAACGCTAAAACACCTCAAGATGAAGTTAGATTCCAAAGAGCATTGGTTATTTTCAGGGAAGAAAGTCAAATTAAGAAGGTTTATAAGCTTATCTTAGAAGATAAAATTCGTACTCAAGATGCACCTTATCTACTAGCTGGTGCACTCAATAATGAAAGTAATGGATGGTTGACATGGCAATTTATCACTAAAAATTGGGATATCTTAACTAAAAAATTTCCTGAAAACTCAATTGTTAGGATGCTTTCAGGTATTAGGTCACTTAATCATAGAGAGTATCTAGATGAAATAAATAATTTTTTTAATCAAAAAGAAAGAATTTCTCAAGGCAAGCTACAACTAGAGCAACATTTAGAAAAGCTGGAAATAAACGTGAATCTAAGAGAGAGAAACTAATTATCTTCTAAATCTTTTAGAAAATTTTCAATTTCGGGTGGTAAATCTAATTTGTCTTCTTGGTATTTATTTTCTTTCTCAAATTGTTTTATCATATCAGATACTTGATTATTATTAGCAAGATTTTTATGTATATCCTTGTACTGGCTTTCCCCTTTTTCTTTTTCTGGTAAATTTGTATCAAATTCATATATTTTTGATAAGATTTCTAGAAGTCTATAGGTGGCTAAAAAATCATCTTCAAGTTTTATGTAAAGTGGAATATGAACCATTAATGATAAGGTTTCAATTGATAATTTTTCATGTAAAAATTGGGAAAGTTGAGTCGTCATACTTGTAGGGCCTTGGTAATTAGAACTAGATTTCAAGGATTCATCTAAGGGACTTGGAGGGATCCATCCTTTATAACTGCCAGTTACTGGTAATGGCTTAGTATGAGGCACTGAATCAAACATACCTCCTATAGAAATATATCTTTTACCATCTAATTCTTTGATTAAATCAATTATTGCTTCATTAAAATCTTCAGCAAAAGAGTGAGGTTCCAACATATATATCAAAAAAATATTTTTTTCTGAAGGTAATCTTTTACCAAATATAACAGAATTAGGAACTCTTATTTTCCTTTTACCATTATCATTTAGTATTTCTGGTCTATAGCGAGTCATATCATAATATTTACTTGGCCTTCGTAATTTTCCTAACTCTTCTAAATCAAAAACTTTTACAAGCCTACTGATGGCGTTATGTCCAACATTTCCAACGTTTATCCAAGGCCTTAAAATAGTTATAAAATGACTATCTTTATAACTCGAAATCGGTATATTTAAATCAAATTCTTCTTTATTCAATATTTGAAATATCCTATGTTTATTAATAAATTCTACAATCTTATATCAATAAAATATATAAATAGACTAAATTTATTTAGATAAAAATACATTGAAATAATTGGTATTTCATTTTATTATTTAATTAAGAAGTAATAATACTTCATTAAACTATTTGAATGAAAGGAGGATATTTTAAATTGGATATTAATTATAAGCGAGGTGTCCTAATCTAAGGCGCCTAGAAGGTTAAGATACCTCCACTAAGGGCGAAATTATCCGGTAAGGAAAATCCTTACCCGATAATTTCACCCTTAGTTTACTTAAGAAGAGTTTTTTATGATCAAGCATTTCACAGCAACAGCTTTTGTTGTCCAAAATAATAAAATAGCCTTGCACTGGCACAGCAAAGTTTGTGAATGGCTACCTGCCGGAGGTCATGTCGAAAAAAATGAAAATCCTGTTCAAACAGTCAAAAGAGAAGTAAAAGAAGAGATGGGAATTGACATTAAAATTATCTCTCGTTCTAAATATAATTTTTTTGAAATAGATAATATTCCTTCTCCTGAAGTAATATTATTAGAATCTGTATTTGATAAAAATATTGGTAAGCATCAACATATAGACTTTGTTTATTTTGCAGTTCCCATAGAAAATGCAGTCAAATTAAGTAATCAATGGAAATGGTTAGATTCTAATGAACTATTATCTCAAAATAAAATTACAAATTTTAATGGATTATCTAAATCTCCACCCGAAGATGTAATTAAGTTGGGGGTAGATGCAATAAAAAAAGTTCAAAATATATGAAAGGTTTAATATGTATCACATAAGAAGAGTATGGAAAATTAAAACAGGTCAGGCTAGAAGTGCAGCTAAATTAGTTAATGAAATAGCTAATGATTATTCAGATGCAGGTCAAAGAAATAAATCTTTAGTTTATTTTAATGGAGGGACATTACCATGTCCAAAAAATGAACTGCATAGAGTTTATATGCAATGGACAGCAGACGTGATTGATTCTCCATACAGAGAGGGAAATAAAATCCCAACCTCAAGTGCTTATTCAAAATTGAATGATTTGGTAGATCATTCCGATGGGCCTGGAACATGGGTAGAATTTTGGGAAGGAATCTAAGTCAATAGGCAACTCTATGGCCTAAGATGGCCTTCATTAGAAATGTACCTAGTAACTAGTGTTTTTTAATTTCTACTCCTGCAAGTTGTTCTACATACTTAGCAATAGCAGAATGGTCATTTTTTCCCTCTCCTTGAATCATCAAGCTAGTCAGGACTTGTTGGAGATTTGATGTCACCTGTAGAGGAAGATTTAGATCTCTAGCTGCTTCCATAGCATTATTAATGTCTTTGTAATGTAGCTCAATTCTGAATCCAGGTTCAAAATTTCTATCAACCATCATAGGGGCTTTAGCATTTATCACGTTTGAGCCTGCTAATCCTCCAGCTATAGCTTTATAAACTGTTTCTGGGTTTACTCCTGATTTTGCAGCTAATGTTAGTGCTTCAGCTAATGCATGAATATTTGCTCCAACACATATTTGATTAGCTAATTTCGTTACTTGTCCTGCTCCATGCGCCCCACATAATATAGCTGATTTACCAAGGATATCAAATAATGGCTTAGCTTGTTCAAAATGCTCAGCTGATCCTCCAACCATGATTGCTAATTCTCCAGATATTGCAAAAGGCTCTCCACCAGATACAGGGGCATCTAAAAAGTTTACTCCGTTATCATCACAAGCTTTTCCAATTCTTTGAGAAACTCCAGGTGCTATAGAGCTCATGTCAACTACTAAATGGCCATTAGAGGCTCCTTCTATGACTCCACCTTTTCCAGTAATAGCAGATTCAGCTTGAGGTCCATCTTGAACCATGGTAACTGTAATGTTTGCATTAGAAGAAGCTTCTGCTGCAGATTTGCATCCTTTTGCTCCTACTTTCTCAAGTTCTATAACTGGTTCTGGAAATAGGTCATAAATATAAAGTTCATAACCTCCTTCTATCAAGTTTTTTGCCATTGGTTTACCCATTATTCCTAAACCAACAAATGCTACCTTTTCTGCCATAATATAAATCCCTTTCTTTTGATAATTTCCCTAATCTTTCCAGAATCGTTCCTCTAAGAATGTAAATTCTGTGCCTTCTAATCTTTCCTTTACATCCTCAATCATTCCTGGATGACCGCAAGCATAAACAATGGTCTCATCAGCTTTTAGCCCCCATTCTTTTAATCTATCTTCAACAAGATTATTAATTCTACCCTCTAATCCGTTCCATCCATTATTCCTATCTTCACCTGGTCGACTTACAGATGTTTCAAATAAAACATTATCATAATTTGAAGCAAGGTTACTTAATTCTTCATAATAACCAAATTCATCTAAATAAGAAGCTCCCTCTAAAACAAAAAAATTACTTTGTTTTTGAATTGGATCTAATAGATGTTTTCTCATCATACTCACATAAGGCGCGATTCCAGTAACTGTTCCTACCATTACATGGTTTTTAAAATCTGGTTTTAGCACAAATATTCCTTTTGCTCTTGGTCTCATAGTAACTGCATCCCCAACATTCAAATTATTTAGGAGTGGTGTTAAATTTCCATCTGGTGGTGGTACAAGTTCAACAAATAATTCAATTTGTTCTTCGTCAGGTGAAGAAGCTATAGAATATGCTCTTTCAATACCTCCTGATCCAATAGTACAATATTGACCAGGTTTGAAATCAAATTTTTCTTCAGGTTTCAACCACATTTTCCATAGATCTTCAGTTAGCTGTTCTCTTTTTGTGAGTTTTGCCCACATAAATTTACCTTTGACAACATTTAATGTCATTTATAAACCTCTCAATCGATTATACGTTTTAATTTATTATCTGATATTTAATATATATTGTTAGATTGAAAATAGACACTATTTGAGAATATATCAAAAGTTTATCTATTGTAATAATTAAATAAATTGATAAGATCACATATGATTAATTTTCTTTAATAGGGTTCAGAGAAACCTAAAGGAAGCAATTCATTTGGATAATAACTTAGTTCAATATAATAAAGTTCTGTTCGACGAGAACGATATTAGGCGTGCTATAGCTCGTTTATCTCATGAAATTATAGAATCTAATCAAGGCATTAATGATTTGGTCCTATTAGGTGTAAAGACTAGAGGTGAACATATTGCAAAAAGAATATCAGATTCTATAAATTTATTCGAAAACACAAATATTGAATCTTTCAATATTGATATAAAAAATTTTAGAGATGATTTAAAAAATAATAAAAGAATTAGTGAATTATTTATTGATGCAACTGTTCATGAAAAAAATTTGGTACTAGTAGATGATGTCCTATATACCGGAAGAACAATTAGGGCTTCTCTTGAAGCAATTTTCTCTTTAGGTAGACCAAAAAGTATTAAATTAGCAGCTTTAGTTGATAGAGGGCATAGAGAGATTCCAATAAGGCCGGACTTTGTTGGAAAAAATATTCCAACCTCAAACACTGAAAGAATTAAGGTATTCATGAAAGAGGAAGATGGAATAGACAAAATTGAATTGATTAGAGAAAAGTGATAAATAATGAATAATCTCAAAAAACATATTTTAGATATAGATCATTTAGATAGAGACTTCATATACAAAATACTTGAAAAAACAAAAAGCTTAAAACAAAATCAAACTAATAAAATCAACCTTTCAAATAAACATGTTTGTGCACTTTTCTATGAGGATTCTACAAGAACTAAGTTAAGTTTTGAGAAAGCATCCAATAATTTGAATGTTAAATTTCATGATTTAGAAGTATCAAAATCAAGTGTTAATAAGGGAGAATCTTTTTATAATACTCTCAAAACTATTGATTCTATAGGAATGGATTTGATAATAATTCGTCATCCATCATCTGGTGCAGCTATATTTGCTGCAAAACATACCAGCTCTTCAATTTTAAATGCTGGAGATGGTTCTCATGCTCATCCAACTCAAACCTTAACTGATCTTTTTACAATTTATGAAAAAAATATTGATTTTACAAATCTTGAAATTTCAATAGTTGGAGATTTTATTTTTAGTAGAGTTGCTAGATCAACAATTATAGGTTTTGCAATTATGGGATCAAAAGTTAATATAATTGGGCCATCAGAACTTGTATCAAATGATATTATCGAAGCTTATATAAATTTACCAAATATTTCTAAAGATCAAATTTCAATAAGTGAAGATATTGAAAACTCCTTAAGTAATTCCGACATAGTAATGCCTCTTAGGATACAAAAAGAAAGATTCACCAGTAATTTTAATCTAAATTTTGAAACATATAAAAAACTATGGAAAATAGATGAAAAAATAATAAAAAATATAGATAAAAAAATCTTTATAATGCATCCTGGGCCAGTAAATGAAGAGACTGAAATTTCTCATAATATTGCTCATTCAGATAATTCATTAATAAATCAACAAGTTCAAAATGGAGTTTTCTTAAGACAAACAATTATCAGTGAGTTATTATCATGAAAAACCTAATAATTAAGAACGCTTATCTGATAGATCCATCTGAAAATTTAGATTTAGTATCAGATATATTAATATCCGATGGAAAAATTAAAAAAATTTCTAAAAAAATAGAAATTACTAATGAAGATATTATCGATGCTAACAATAAAATTTTACTTCCTGGTCTAATTGATTTCCATGTTCATTACAGAGATCCAGGGGAAACTTATAAAGAAGATATTGAATCTGGATCAAATGCTTCTGCCAAAGGAGGTTTTACAACTGTTGTTATGATGGCAAATACTGACCCTGCAATAGATTCGATTGATAAAGTTATTGAACAAAGAAAAACAATTGAGAATTTCTCTAAAATTAGAGCCTTACAAACATCAGCTCTAACTTTATCAAGAAAAGGAAAAGACTTAGTTGATATTGATAAATTATCTCTTTCTGGAATTGTTGCTTTTAGTGATGATGGGGACGTAGTTGATGATAAAGATTTAATGGTAGAAGGGTTAAAAAAATCGAATGAAAAAAATTTTTTTGTGCTACAGCATGCAGAGGCAAAGGAATTAATTGATGATGGATCTGCAAATTCAGGACCTCCAGCTATTAGAATGGGATTAGCAGCAAGATCTAGACATGCTGAGATATCAATCATAAAAAGAGATATTCAGATAGCAAAAGAAAATAATTTGAAGTTATATTTTCAACATTTATCCACTAAAGAATCAGTTGATTTGATCAGAATTGCAAAAAAAGAAGGAGTTGAAATAATTAGTGAAGTCACTCCGCATCATCTTTTTCTAAACGAAAATTGGGTCTATGGAAAAAACGGTATAATTCCAGATTTTATAGATCTAGATTCTTATGATACTAACTTTAGAGTTAATCCTCCAATTAGGCAAGAAGAGGATAGACTAGCTTTATTGGAGGGTATTAAGGATGGAACCATAGATATTATTGCAACAGATCATGCTCCTCACTCAGATGGAGACAAATTAAATACATTTGATTCAGCTCCAGCTGGAATAAATGGTGCTGAAACTGCATTGCCGACACTACTTACTATAGTCAAGAAGGGAGAATTACATATCAGTGATGTTATAAGAACTATGAGTAATAATCCTGCAAAAATCTTAAATAAATTGCTTGATGTAAATATAGGAAAATTAAAGAAAAATTATCAAGCTGATTTCACATTAATTGATAATGATAAAAAAAATAAAATAACAGAAGATTTTTTTATTTCAAAAAGTAAAAATTCTCCACTTATTGGAAATGAAATGATTGGTCAGGTAAAAATGACTATATTAGGAGGTAAAATAGTCCATGGTTAAAAATATAAATTTAGTTCTACAAGACGGAACTTTTTATTCTGGAATTTCTTTTGGATTTCAAAAGGATGTATATGGAGAAGTTGTATTTAATACTTCTATGACAGGATATCAAGAAATGCTAACGGATCCATCCTACAGGGGGCAAATATTAATACCTACTTACCCTTTGATCGGTAATTATGGAATAAGTTCTACTGATGTTGAATCTTCAAATATACAAGTTGAGGGATTTGTTGTACGACAATTTTGTGAAGAACCATCTCATAATAATTCAATCATGAATCTTGATGAATATCTGAAGATAAATAAAATTCCTGGAATATTTGGTCTAGATACTAGGTCAATAGTTAAAAAAATCAGAAATGCAGGTGTGATGATGGGATCAATTTCTTCTAGTAATAATATTGATGAAATTATAGCAAAAATAAATTCAATTGAATCCTACGATGATCAAAATTTTGTTTCAGAAGTATCAACTAAAAAAATAATATCCCTAGGAAATAATAACTCAAAATTTAACATAGCATTATTAGACTTAGGAGTTAAGAATAATATTATTAGGTTGCTAGAATCTAGAAATTGTTCTGTAAAGATTTTTCCCTACACATCAACTTCAAAAGATATTTTATCTAGTAATCCTGATGGGATTGTTTTATCACCGGGACCAGGTGATCCTAATAATCTTGAAAATATTTTACCTGGAATTAAGGAATTAATTGACTCCCAAATACCCATTCTAGGAATTTGTTTAGGGCATCAACTAATAGCTAAATCTTTGGGTGTAGAAACTTTCAAATTACCTTTTGGTCATAGGGGAGGGAATCAGCCTGTAAAAGATATCCAAAAAAATAGAGTTTATGTAACTGCTCAAAATCATGGATATGCTGTTTCTAATATAAAGAAACATAAAGATCTAGAAGTTACTCATATAAATATGAATGATGGGACAGTTTCAGGACTATCACATAAAAAATTGCCTGTGTTTTCAATTCAATACCATTCAGAAGCTTCTCCCGGGCCAAAAGATTCAGAATATATATTTGATGAATTTATTAAAAAAATAAATGATGAAAAGGAATAATTAATGAACAAGACAGTTTTAGTTGTAGGGTCAGGCCCGATTATAATCGGACAAGCTGCTGAGTTTGATTATGCAGGAGCTCAAGCTTGTAAGTCACTTAGAGAAGAAGGCTATAGAGTTGTTCTTATAAATTCTAATCCAGCAACAATAATGACAGATACTGAAATGGCAGATCGAATATATATAGAACCAATTACACCTGAAATTGTGGAAAAAATTATCAAGAAAGAAAAACCTTTTGGTATTTTGGGGACTTTAGGAGGACAAACAGGATTAAACTTAACATCTGAGTTAAATAATCTAGGAATATTAGATAAATATAACGTTGAGATACTTGGTACTGATATTAATTCTATTGAAACAGCTGAAGATAGGGATAAATTCAGGTCTTTTTTGTTGGATATAAATCAACCAACTCCTCCTTCTATAGCTGTAAATAATTTAGAGGACGCTAAAAAAGCAGCAACCAAAATCGGCTTTCCAGTTGTAATAAGACCTGCTTATACTTTAGGCGGAACAGGTGGAGGAATTGCCAAAAATGAAGAAGAATTATTAGATATTGCTAATCAAGGTATAAATTTATCAAGAGTTGGTCAGGTATTAGTAGAAAAATCTCTTGTAGGTTGGAAGGAAGTTGAATATGAAGTTATGAGAGATAACGCAGGAAATGTCATAACGATATGTAATATGGAAAATTTAGATCCTATGGGAGTTCATACTGGAGATTCAATTGTTGTTGCCCCATCTCAAACCTTAAATGATAAAGAATATCAGATGTTAAGAACTGCGAGTCTAGAAATAATTTCTAAATTAGAAATAAAAGGAGGTTGCAATGTTCAATTAGCATTAAAACCTTCACAAATAGTGAAGGATCAATTAGGGAATGACTTTAATAATGATCCAGACTACTACATAATTGAAGTAAATCCTAGAGTATCAAGATCTTCTGCTTTAGCATCAAAAGCTACTGGATATCCAATAGCTCGAATTGCTTCAAAAATAGCTATTGGTAAGAATTTAGATGAGATAACTAATCCTGTTACGGGAAAAACATTTTCTGTTTTTGAACCTTCTTTAGATTATTGTGTTGTAAAAATACCTAGATGGCCATTTGATAAATTTCCCGATGCAGATAGAACTTTAGGTACACAAATGAAAGCCACAGGGGAAGTTATGGGGATCGAAAGAACTTTTGAAGCAGCTCTTCTAAAGTCTATTAGATCATTAGAAAATAATAAACCAGATTTGCTATCATCTCCTGATAATGAAAATACTAATTTACCAATGGATGATAGATTATGGGATATCGCAAAGAGAATTAGAAACGGTTCAAATGCTTTGCTTGAAACCCAAAGAACATTTATAGATTACTGGTTTACAAATGCTATAGAAAAAATAATTGAGACTGAAAAGTTATTAATTGATAGCGATTTATCAAGTGAAATAATTCTTGATGCTAAAACTAAAGGATTTTCAGATAGCTATATTGCAAAACTAAAGAAATGCAGTGAATCTGATATAAGAAAATTTAGAAAAGAAAATAGAATTATTCCAACTTATAAAATGGTTGATACTTGTGCTGCAGAATTTGAAGCTATCACTACTTATTTTTATAGTACTTATGAATTTGAAAATGAGGCAATTGCATTAGAGGGTGATAAAGCTATTGTTTTGGGCTCTGGTCCAATTAGAATTGGTCAAGGTATTGAATTTGATTATTGTTCTGTTCATGCATCTAGGAGTTTACTTGAAGATAATATTAAGTCCATACTGATAAACTCAAATCCAGAGACAGTGTCGACAGATTTTGATACTTCTTCAAGATTATATTTTGAACCACTAGATTCTGAAAGTGTTTTAGATATTATTGAAAATGAGTTTGATGGAAAGTCAAATACAAAATCTATGGTTCAATTTGGTGGTCAAACAGCTATTAATATGTCTCAAGTTTTAGGTCAATATAATATGCCAATTTTAGGATCTTCAGCAGAAGTTATAAATGATGCATCAGAAAGAGGAAGATTTGAGAATATAGCCAAGAAAGCGGATGTATTACAACCATCAGGGGCTGCAACTCGAAATTTAGATGATGCACTAAAAATCGCATCAAAAGTTTCATATCCAGTTATGGTCAGGCCATCATATGTTTTAGGTGGAAGAGCAATGGAAATAGTTCATTCAGATAATGAATTAAAGAGATATTTTACTCGCGCCCAAAATTATGTTCCTGGTCAGACTATTTTAGTAGATCAATATATTTCTGGTATTGAAATAGAGATTGATGCTGTTTGTGATGGAGATAATGTACTTATACCTGGAATTATGCAGCATGTTGAGAGAGCAGGTGTGCATTCTGGAGATAGTACAGCAGTTTATCCTGCCTATGATCTGTCAGAAAATGAAAAAAGCGAAATAGTTGAAGCAACAAAAAAACTAGGAATATCATTGGGAATCAAAGGTCTAATGAATATTCAGTTTATAGTCAAAAGATCAAAAAAATCTTTCTTTGATAATAATTCACAAAATAATAATGATGAGAAATCAAAGCTATATGTTATTGAGGTAAATCCTCGATCTAGTAGAACTATACCATTTATTTCAAAAATAACTGGTATACCAATGATAAAACTTGCTGTAAAAGTAATGTATGGTAAAAAACTATTAGATCTTGGTTATGGTATAGATTTGGTACCAGAAAAAAAATTATTTGCGGTAAAATCACCAGTCTTTTCTATGTCAAAATTATCAGGAGTAGATACATATTTGGGCCCTGAAATGAAATCAACTGGTGAAGTTATGGGAATAGATGATAATTTACCAGACGCTATGAAAAAAGCAATGATTGCTTCGGGATTGGAGGTAAATGAAAAGACAAGTTTTTTACTGTCTATTGCTGATAGAGATAAAGAAGATTCATTAGATTTTATCAAGAAATTAAAAGCTAATGGCAATGTTATTTATGCAACTGAAGGAACTTATAATTTTCTAAAATCTAAAGGTTTTGACTCCATTAAGATTAACAAAATCCTTTCTGAATCACCAACTGTAATTGATATTATTAACGAAGGAAAAGTAGGAGCGGTTCTCAATACAGTTACTGGAAATAGAAATTCAATTCAAGATGGATACCACATAAGAAGAAAAGCTACAGAATTTTCAATTCCTTGCTATACTTCTATTGACACAGCTTATGCGACTATTATGAATAGTTCTTCAAAAAGTCTGAAGGTTAGCACCTTTGATGATTACTTAGATTGATTTATGCTTTTATAGCCCTGACAGACAACCAGTTTCTTGGCACTGTTGTGAGAGACATCTCACTAAATACTTCCTTAAGGGCTTTTTGCAAAGTTTTCTTACCGATATCTAAGGGTACCCCAGGTAGAACTCCTTCAATCCAATCTCTAAACTCACTTATGTAATGAAAACCATCTATTGGAACTTCATATGATTTAGCTTTTATATGTTCGATTTTATAACCCGTTTTTTCTAGTAGAGAAACATAATCTTCAGGTCTTAATTGTTGCCTTGAAGATACCTTTTCAGATTTCTTAGGTCTCATTCTGTGGTCTTTACTCAAGAGTCTAAGTGACCTAAACATCCATTTTCTATAAAATTCATGAGACTCCTCAGGGTGCGAACCATCATAAAAAGAAGTATTAAATGCAAGTACACCTCTACTATTTAGTTTTCCACCAATGTCTTCAAGTAGTTTTAATTTATTTGGTACGTAATGAATGGAATTACAATAGATCATTGCATCAGCTTTATCCCTAACAGCATCTGTAAGATTTTGAACTTCAGAATGAATAAATCTTACAATAGGACTATTCTCTAATTCAGATGCAGCAGTTTTGAGCGCACTTTTTGAGCTATCAACTGCATATATTACAGAGTCTTTAGCTGATTTTATTTTTTCTAAAATAAGTTTTGTAATATTGCCTGTCCCACAACCTAAATCAACTATTGATTTTTTATCATAAATATTGGCCAGTTCAATGAATTCAGAGTTAATTGAACTATAGAAGGGTAAATTTGCAAACGCAT
This sequence comes from Chloroflexota bacterium, assembly GCA_002721875.1. The sequence continues at coordinate 105,613 of PBLU01000026.1, forward strand.
TAAATGCATATTGTTCACTTTGAGTTTGATTTGCCATTTTATAAATTAGTTATGTTTTATTAAAATATATTATAATTTCATATATTAATGTATCCCAAGTAGACCAAATTAATCAATATTTCAAACAAACTATAGATGAAAATAAATCAACTGATAAAAATTCCATTAGTAATATTACTGACTTTATTTTTTATAATTTCATGTGATGAAGATAGTAAAATAATTATGGCTGCTGCATCTTTAGAAAAAATATTAAACGATCACAAAGATGAATTTATTAATAGTGAACAAATTTATTTAAATTATGGAGGATCATTGAGTCTAGCAAGAAGAATTGAAACTAACCAAAATAAAATAGGAGCAGTTATCTTTTCATCTAATGAATCATTTCAACTCATAAAAGATATGAATATTATTAAAGAAGATTCAATTTCTACATTAGCATATAATTCACTAGTTATTGTTTCTTCTGAAAAAAAATTTAATTCATTAGAAGATGTAAAAAGTTCTAGAAATAAATTATTAATTGCTGATCCAAAAGTTGCTCCCGCTGGCATTTACTCAAAGCAAGCTGTAGAAAAATTATTTGAATATGATTATATAAAAGAAAATATATTGACTTCTGGTGATGTTAGTTCTGTTTCTAATCTTATTAGGACTAACAAAAATATGTTTGGAATTGTTTACAAGACTGAAGCGGTAAAGAATAATCTTAATATTGTATATAACATACCAAATAATTTTCACGATAAAATAGAATATAAAGTAGGTATTCTTAAATCGAATAAAAGCAAATACGTTGAAGAGTTTATTTTGACTTTGCAATCCAAAAAAAATCAAAATAACTTGAGAGAATTAGGATTTATAGTTAACTAAATGGATATTATAGGAATAATTTTTACTACTCTCAAAATCACAATTTTATCTACACTAATCAGTTTTCTTTCATCTGTAATCCTATCTTTATTAGTGCTGAGGTATAGAAAAATTATTCTAATAGTTGATGTAATAACAACTTTACCACTTGCATTGCCCCCTGTAATAACTGGGTACTTCATAATATATATAAGTAACGGTTATCTTGCCTTTAATTGGCTAGGAGGTAGCTTAGCTTGTGCAATAATTTCACTTCCACTAGTATATAGAACAATTTTTGTTTCTATTTCTTCAATAAATGCAAATATAGTAAATACATCAAGAATTCTTGGTGCGAGTAGGATACAAACATTCTTTTTGATAGTATTACCAACACTCAAAATTGGTATCTTTACTTCAATATTTTTAGGCTTTATAAGATCAATTTCAGAGTTTGGAGCAACTATGATCGTTTCTGGAAATATTTCAGGTGAAACACAAACACTTTCAACTGGAATTTACACTGCAATACTTAATGGTGATGATAATAGTCTATTTATTTTGACCTTATCTTCTATATTCTTGGCTTTATTTTCAATAATAATATTTAATATAATCAGAAGAAATCAAAAGGCTTTAAATTTTTATGAATAAAATAGACTTTAAACTAAAAATAAATTTACCTAATTTTACACTTAGATCTGAATCTAATTTTTCTCAAGGCTTAAACTATATTTGGGGAAGATCCGGTCAGGGAAAATCTACTTTATTAAATTCAATATCAGGATTTATAAAAAACTGTGAGGGATTTATAAATGTTAATGATGAAATAATTTTTTCTTCTGAAAATAAAAAGTCTCTTCCTCCAGAAAAGCGGAAAATTTCATATGTTCAACAAAATGATCTACTTTTTAGTAACTTAAATGTCTATGAAAATCTTCAATTTGGATATCAATTTCTTAATGAAAAAGATAAAAAAATAACCCCAAATGAGTGTGCTAGTTATTTTAACATAGAAGAATTATTAAATTTGTACCCTAATGAATTATCAGGAGGACAAAAGCAGAGAGTATCATTAGCAAGAGCTTTTTCTCGAAATGCCGGAGTTGTTTTGCTAGATGAACCAATTAATTCTCTTGATGCTTTTTCAAGAAAAGATATTCTAGGAAAAATAGAAAAGATAACCAATGAACTAAATTTATGTTTATTATTTGTAACACACTACATAGAAGATATTTTCGAAATATCTAACGATATTTTGCTAGTGGAAAATGGAACTGCTAATAAAAAAATTAATAAAAAAGATATTTTTAATCATTGGGAAGAAGAAGATGTACTCAATCAAATAGTCGATAACACAGAATTTGAAGGGAAATTTTTTAATTCAAACTCGGTCATGATTTCAAAAAAGAAATTTGATCATACCAATCACGGATTTTATTTTTCTGGAATAATTGATCAAATTATAAACAATAAAAATAATTCACTACTAAATATAGATTGTAAAAAAAATTACTTTATTTCAATTGATAACAAAATACTTAATAGTTTAGACTTATCTAAAGGTTCTCAAGTAGAATGCTTTGTTTATAAAAACTTAATCATATGAAATCTTTTAATGAAAATCTTCTAGATAATATAAAAAATAAAAAATCTTTTCTAATAGTTGGATTAGATCCTAATTTAGCTAAAATGCCCACTAATAACATATATGATTTTAATCGAGAAATTATTGATAATACTTATGATTTAGTTGTTGGTTATAAACCTCAAATGGCTTTTTATGAATCTTATGGTTTTGATGGACTCAAGGCGCTAGAAAAGACCATAGACTATATAAAGAACTTACCTGAAAAAAAAATTATAATTGGTGATTGCAAAAGATCTGATATTGATTCAACCAGTGAAGCTTATTCTAAAGCAATGTTTGAATTTTGGGATTTTGATTCTGTAACTATTGTTCCTTACTTCGGAAGAGATGGAATATTACCTTTCATTAATAGATCAGATAAAGGTGTATTCATTGTATGCAGATCATCAAATAAATCAGCTGGTGAATTTCAAGACTTATTTTCTGAAAAAGAACAACTAACTTTATACGAAAAAGTTGCCTTAATATCTTCTGAGCTAAATATAAAAAATAATGTAGGTCTAGTAATGGGAGCAACTTATCCTAAAGAACTAGAAATTATAAGAAATTTAGTTCCTAGTCTACCATTTCTGATACCAGGTATAGGTCATCAAAAGGGAGATTTAGCTGAAGTACTTAATAAGTCAATATTGGATAAACCCATAATATTATTAAATTCCTCTAGAGGAATAATTTATGCTTCATCTAAAATTGGAGATTACGGACAAAAGGCAAGGGCTAAAGTTTTGGAAATAAATAATGAAATTTCTAAAATATATTCTTTTTAAGAGTCATAAAATTTATTGACCTAAATTCTAAATTATATATTCTATTATTATGGATGAAATGATAATAGACAGCTTAAAAATAAATACAATGGGGCAGAGAGTATTAATATTAAAGCAAAAAAAAGGCTCTTTGTTTTTAGCTATTTGGATAGCTGCAGCTGAGGCAGATGCTATAGCAATAAGAATGCAGAAGGTAGAAATACCCAGACCCTTAACTCATGATTTGCTATGCAATGCAATTGAAAAATCAGGTGGAAAAATAAAATCAGTTCAAATAGAAAAAGTTCAGAATGGCACCTTCTATGGTTCAATATCAATCATTCAACAAAATTCTCAAAATAATGAATTGATTTTAGATTCTAGACCATCTGATGCTATGGTTATTGCTCTTAAATTAAATATCCCAATTCTCTGTGAGAAATCTGTTTTGGAAAAAGCTGGGTTTAAAAAATCTAAACTTGATATTGATAATCCTATTGAATCGGATGCAAGCTCCGAAGATAATGTTGAAAAAGATAACTATTCACCCTTAGGTGAAAAAGAACGAAAGAGTCTTTCAGTATTTGAATCTTTTATTGATACCTTGGACATAGATGAGTAAAAAAATAAAACCTCATGAATCTTCAACAAAATTAATTTTTTCCACAATTTTTCTTGTCGGTAAATATTTAGGATTAGGCTGGATAATTATTACTCCTACTATAATCTTCACTTTTGGAGGTAATTTTTTGGATAATATGTTAAATCTTGGCTATTTAATGACCTTAATGGGTTTGATGATTGGGTTAATTATAGGTATTATTGGAACGGTTAGAATTTTAAAAAGTTAAATGTAATAAAGCATGTTTTTGAAACCAAAATTTATAATTATATTTTCTTCAATTTCTGTAATATTTGTTTTATCTGTTTTAGGTGGTGCTCTTGGAGCCAGTTTTGGCTTTGGATTTCTAGGTGGTCCGATGCCTTTCATTTCAATAGCTGCAGAAACTGTTTATAGTATTTCTTCTCCATTTTCATATAACTTAAAAAATTCAACAGTGATGCTTTGGATAGCTATGATAGTTTTGATAATAATTTCTTGGAGAGCTACAAGAAATATTAAAGAAATTCCATCAGGTCTTCAAAATATATTTGAATTACTATTCCAATTTTTTATCGATACTGCAGATGAAGCTGGTGGTAAAAAAGCAAGAAGATTCCTACCGGTTGTTATAACTATTTTTCTTGGAGTTCTGGCTTTCAACTGGATGGGAATTCTACCGGGTGTGGGTTCAATCGGTAAAGTAGAAACAATTGAAGAATGGGTACACCATCATTCCCATTCTGGTCATTGTTATGATGTAGCAAAAGGATCAGAAAATAAAAATATTGATAAGTATTTATTGGCTGAACTTTGCGTATTAGAGGAAGATGCATCCCATGGGTTTGTTGTTTTTGACGATTTTAGTTCAATAAACTTAATGCCTTTAGGTAGAGGAGAATCAACTAGAGCTCCTCTGCATTCAATTGGTGACTATGAAGTTCAAAATATAATTGATATTAAGAAGAAAATTACAGCAGGTACTAAACCTGAAGATGTACAAGAACTAACAATAATTAGAGAAAATATAAAGAATGGTAAAGTGTTGAAACTTTACAAAAATCCTGACGATGGAAGTATTAGCCCTAATTCTTATTTAGGAAAGAAAACAGGAGAACTGATTCCATTTTTTAGAGGGGCATCTACTGATGTAAATACAACTCTTGCAATAGCGATTTTTTCTATGATTGCTATTCAATTTTGGGGATTTTCATCATTAGGGTTTTCTGGTTACGGAGGTAAATTTATTAATTTTTCTCACGGACCAATAAATGCCTTTGTTGGCATTTTAGAATTATTTGGAGAATTTGCTAAAACTATAAGTTTTACTTTTAGGCTTTTCGGAAATATGTTTGCAGGAGAAATAGTTTTAATATCCATGGGATTTTTACTTCCTCTTATAGGGATGATTCCTTTTATGGGATTAGAGCTTTTTGTTGGAGTAATCCAAGCATTTATATTTTCAATGTTAACACTAGTTTTTGGTGTGATGGCAATTACCTCACACTCAGAACATGAGGAGCATGAATAGCAAGTTTTAAAAAAAACAAATGAAGGGAGCATGAAATGGCAAGTGAATATCAACCAATTGGAGCAGCATTATCCATGGGACTGGGAGCGATAGGTTCAGCATTAGGTATAGGAATGCTAGCTAATGGAGCTTTACAATCTCTAGGTAGAAATCCTGAGGCAAGAGGTCCAATTCAGCAGAGTATGATTTTAGCTATTGCTTTTACAGAAGCTATAGCAATTTATTCTCTTGTTGTGGCCATATTAATATTATTTGTACTGTAAATTATTTTTTTTACTATAAAGTTTTCAGCTGATTCAATCAGCTGAAAAAGGAGAATAAAAATATGGATGCATTAGGTATAAACTTATCAGGGTTGATAACCCAACTACTTAGTTTTACTGTTTTATTTTTAATACTAAGAAAGTTGCTCTTTGGCCCTATAAGTTCTGTTTTACAAAGTAGAGCTACAAAAATTCAAGAAAGTCTTGAAGCCGCAGAAAGGGTTAAAAATGAAGCTGATGAATCTGCCGAGAAATTAGAAAAAGAAATCAATTTAGCTAGGCAAGAAGGTCAAAAGCTAATAAGTGACGCTAGGGAAGCAGCTGAAAAGTTTAAAGAGCAAGAAATGAATAAAGCTCAAAAAGAATCACAAGAAATTATTGATAAAGCAAATAAAGCTATTGAAAAAGAGAAAGATCTTGCAATTCAGTCTGTTAGAAAAGAATTTTCTTCTCTAGTTATTTCTGCAGCATCAAAAGTAGTCGATAAATCAATTGATGAAAAAGATCATAAAAAAATAATAGATAGCGCTTTAGAGGAAGAAATTAAAAAGAATTAACATGGTAAGTTCAGTAGTCAAAAGATATGGAAAAGCAATATTAGAAATTGCATTAGAATCTAAAAAAATTGATATTTGGATAAAAAATTTTGAAGATTCTGAAGAAATAATACTAGACGAGGATTTATTTTCTTTCTTAAGCTCTCCTCAGGTTCCTATTTCAGAGAAATTAAATTCAATTGACACTCTGATGAATGATTATGAGACTTTATTTATTAATTTTCTTAAAGTTTTAATAATTAGGTCGCAAGTTGAGCTTTTCTTGCCGATAAAGGAAGAGTTCTTTGATCAGAATAAGATCCTTGAGGGCAAAGTTTTAGCAAACATAACAACTTCTGTGAAATTAGATAGGACCCAAAAAGACTTATTGACAAAGAAAATATGTGATATTTTTGAAGTAAATGAAGTCGAAATAATTGAGCATAAAGATGAGTCAATAATTGGAGGATTCATAATCAAGGTTGGAGATACAATAATTGATTCATCAACAAAAAATAAACTTAATGGATTAGAAAAATATTTATTAAGATCAACGACATTAAAGTAATAATGGAGAAATATTATGTCACCAAATAGTCAAGATATAGCATCAATAATTAAAAAACAAATTGAGGAATTTGGAGGGGACTTCTCAATGGTAGATATTGGAACCGTTGTAGAAGCAGGAGATGGTGTTGTCAGGATTCATGGATTATCAGGGGTTAAAGTTAATGAATTACTTCAATTTCCAAATGATATTATTGGTCTAGCCCTAAATTTAGAGGAAGATAGTGTAGGAGCAGTTATACTTGGTGATTATCTTGGAATTAAGGAAGGTGATGAAGTGCGTTCAACTGGAAGAATAGTTGAAGTACCGGTCGGAGAAAATTTACTAGGTAGGGTAGTTGATCCATTAGGAAGACCTCTAGATGGGAAAGGTGATATAGATACATCAGATTCACTGCCTGTTGAAAAAATAGCAGCAGGTGTTGTTGAAAGGAAGTCAATTGATCAACCTGTTCAATTTGGTCTAAAAATTGTTGATGCCATGGTACCTGTTGGAAGAGGTCAAAGAGAACTTGTTATTGGAGATAGAACTACTGGAAAAACCTCTTTATGTGTTGATGCATTAATTAATCAGAAAGATTCAGATATTATTGGAATTTATGTTGCTATAGGTCAAAAAGCTTCAAAGGTTTCTCAAGTTGTTACAAGATTTGAAGAACAAGGAGCTTTGGAAAATACAATTATTGTTACTGCTAACGCTTCAGACTCTGCAGCATTACAGTATCTTGCTCCATATGCTGGAGTTACTATGGCTGAGTACTTTATGTCTCAAGGAAAAGATGTCTTGATAGTTTATGATGACTTGAGTAAACATGCATGGGCATATAGACAAATGTCACTTCTGCTTAGAAGACCTCCCGGTAGAGAAGCATATCCAGGAGATGTTTTTTATCTTCACTCAAGATTACTTGAAAGAGCAGCTAAATTAGATGAAAAATATGGAGGTGGATCTATAACTGCGTTGCCTATTATTGAAACTCAAGCAGGTGATGTTTCAGGTTACATCCCTACAAATGTCATATCTATTACTGATGGGCAACTATATTTAGAACCAGATTTGTTTAACTCAGGTGTAAGGCCTGCAGTTAACGCTGGATTATCAGTAACTAGAGTTGGATCATCTGCACAGAGAAAAGCAATGAAAGAAGTTTCAGGCTCATTAAAAGGTGAGATGGCGCAGTATGATTCCTTAAAAACTTTTGCTCAGTTTGGTACTGATGATTTGGATGCTATTACAAAACAACAACTGGCTCGTGGAGAAAGATTAACAGAATTACTTAAACAAAATGAAAATCAACCGCTATCATTTGAAAATCAGGTATCAATTTTCTATGCTGCTAACCAAGGAGCACTTGATGATGTTGAAATAGACCAAATCCCGGATTTTGAAAATCAATGGTATGATTTTGTATCTGCAAATTTACCAGAGGTTATGAAAAGTATATCTGAAGAAGGTGAACTTTCTGATTCATCCAAAAAGAGCTTAGATGATGCACTAAAGACATTCAAAGGAACATTTGGGAAGTAGTTAAATGCCAAGTACTAAAGAATTAAGAGCAAGAATCAGATCGGTTAGTAACACTTCAAAGGTTACTGGAGCTATGCAACTTATAGCAGCTTCAAAAATGAGAAGAGCTCAGCAGAATGTCTTAAAAGGTAAGAAATATTCAGAAACTCTTCATAAACTTCTTATGAATTTATCAAGTTCTGTTGATCAAGATCAAAGTAATATTCCCTTGCTAGAAAAGCGTGAGGTAAAGAATAAGCTCATGATTCTAATCACTCCTGAAAGAGGATTAGCCGGAGCATTAGTAGGAAATATTACCAGAAAAGCTTTTGAAATAATTAGTTCATCTGATGTAAAGTATAGTATCTTATCTGTTGGTAAAAAAGGCTACAGATTTGTTAATTCTAGAGGTCAAAAAATTATAGAGCAGCTAGAAATCCCAGATAGACCTGAAATTATTGATACATATAAGATATCTGAAATTGCAATTGATGGTTTCATTGATGGTAAATGGGATCAAGTTGATATAGTTTTTAGTGAATTTTTCACTACAACATCACAAATTCCTAAATCTCAAACAATTTTACCAATCACAAATGATTCAGATGATGAAATCAATGAAAACCTTGATTATATTTATGAACCTTCATCATATGAAGTTTTATTTGATCTAACTCCAAAATATGTTAGATCTCAAATTTATCAATCTATTTTGGAAGCTTTTGCTAGTGAACATTCTGCAAGAATGGTTGCAATGCAAAATGCAACCGATAATGCAAATGAATTAATAGGTCAACTCACATTAGACCTAAACAAAGCAAGGCAAGAAACTATAACTGCAGAATTATTAGATCTAATAGGTGGAATTTCTGCATTAGAAGGCAAATAAAGGAGATTTACTATGGCTAAAGGTGATAAAGGAAAAGTTGTACAAGTTATTGGAACTGTTGTGGACGTTGAGTTCGACCAAAATCAGCTTCCTGAAATTTTTCACGCACTTGAACTTGAAAACGAAGGTGAAAGATTAGTTTTAGAAGTTGAACAGCATGTAGGTAACTCTTGGGCTAGATGTCTTGCTCTAGGTCCAACTGAAGGCTTATCAAGAGGAGTAGAAGTTCTTGATACTGGTGCGCCTGTTTCTGTTCCTGTAGGAAAAGATTCTCTTGGAAGATTATTTAATGTAATTGGTGATCCTATAGATGATGGAGAGCCCATTAATAAGGAAGCAATAAGATGGCCAATTCACAGAAAAGCACCAGATTTTGATCAACAATCGGGTTCTGTTGAAGTTCTAGAAACAGGTATAAAAGTCTTAGATCTTATAACTCCTTTTGCAAAAGGTGGAAAGATTGGAGCATATGGCGGTGCAGGGGTTGGTAAAACTGTAATTATTACAGAATTGATAAGAAATATTGCTCAAGAGCACTCTGGTGTTTCTGTATTTGCCGGAGTGGGAGAAAGATCGAGAGAAGGTAATGATCTTTATCATGAGATGCAAGATTATGGTGTTCTAAATTCAACCGCACTTGTATTCGGTCAAATGAATGAGCCTCCTGGAACTCGTGCTAGAATAGCTCTTACAGGCCTAACTATGGCAGAGTATTTTAGAGATGAACAAAAACAAGACGTTTTGCTCTTCGTTGATAATATATATAGATATATTCTTGCTGGTATGGAAGTTTCTGCTTTACTAGGTCGAATGCCTTCAGCTGTTGGTTACCAACCAACTCTATCAACTGAAATGGGAGATCTTGAAGAAAGAATAACTACTACTGTAAATGGTTCAATTACTTCTTTTCAAGCAGTTTATGTTCCTGCAGATGACTACACAGATCCTGGAATCGTTACAACATTTGGTCACTTAGATGCAAATGTTTCTTTAGATAGATCTCTTGCGGCTCAATTTTTATTTCCAGCAGTAGATCCTCTAGCTTCTAATTCTAGAATAATGGAACCAGCAATTGTTGGAGAAGATCATTACAATGCAGCAAGGGGGGTCCAACAAGTTCTTCAAAGATATAAAGATCTTCAAGACGTTATAGCTATTTTAGGAATAGATGAATTATCAGAAGAAGATCAAATAATAGTTGCAAGAGCAAGAAAAATACAAAGATTTCTAACTCAACCTTTCTTTGTAGGAGAAGTTTTTACAGGAATTCCAGGAAAATATGTACCTGTAGCTGATACCGTAAGAGGGTTTTTAGAAATTATTGATGGAAAACATGACGATCTGCCAGAACAAGCATTTTATATGGTTGGAGGTATAGAAGAAGCTGTAGCTAAAGCTGAAGAAATGAATAAGCAAATAGAAAGTAATTAGATGGCAAATAATCTCAATGTAAATATAGTGTCTCCTTCAGGAGAAGTTTTTTCGGGTGAAGCTAAAAGTGTTCAGGTACCCGGCTCGCTAGGCCAAATGACAATATTACCCAGCCATGCCGCGATTCTTTCAACCTTGAATAAAGGTAAAATTTCTGTGACAAGTGAAATAGATAAAGTTACGGATTTCGAAATTGATTCGGGTTTTATAGAGAATTCAAATGATGCTTTGACAATAATAATAGAAAAGCTAGCTAATATATAACTATATTATTTGTTAAGCCACCTTGCTTGATTGTAATTTTTTCAATAAGCCTAAAGCTTCTACCTTAGTAATTTCTCGGCTACATTGAATACAAGTAAGATGATATTTTCCTTGTGTGTCTGTATTTATTTCAACGTCACCACCACATGGGCAACACTTAGCATAAATCACTTGTACTCCTTTATTTAAAATTTAATATTTTCAAAAGATATAATAACTTCATTTATCGTAATAAGTCAAGCATAATAATAATTTAATCGTTAACAAAATGTAAACAATAATTTTTTTTATGTTTATTTGAACGAAAACAATTCTTGTATAATTGACATGATGCGTGTTAACTATTATTATGTAATGTAAGGGAGTTTTATGATTAGTAATAGAGGATGGATAATTTCTAAAACTGTTTCAATTTCAACTAAGCAAGATCAAAGTTTTGAAAGTGAACAATTTAATTATGATCCTGTTCTAGGAGTTTATACAATCAGTGTTGCTTCGGAACTTATATCTATGCATCCAAATACTCTCAGAAAATATGATAGAAATGGTTTAGTTAAACCTTCAAGAACTGATGGGAAACGTAGATTGTATTCCGAAAATGATCTTCTTAGGTTGCAAATTGTAAAATTGTTAACAGAAAAATATGGATTAAACCTTGAAGGTGCTAAATTAGTTTTAGCATTGTCAATGAAAATTAAGGAAGTTGTAAATTTACTTGAGCAGGGAGTAAGTAACCAAGTCTATAAGAATTCTGCTAAAGTTGCCTCTAGAGAATTAAGAAAACTTTTTTTAGATTTAGGGATAAAAATATAATTATGGCTAAGAAAATTAAAGAATTAGAAGATGAAATATCTCAACTTATTTCTGAAAAAGATAAATACCTAAACATTGCCCAGAGAGCACAAGCAGACTTAGTGAACTTTAGAAAAAAATCATCTCAAGACCTTATAGAATCTGAAGAACGTTCTTACAGAAAAATTTTTCATCAGCTTATACTAGTACTTGATCAATTCACTATTGCCATGTCAGCAAAAGTTAATTCAAAAACCTATAAATCCTGGAAAGAAGGAATAGGATCTATAAATAGAAATTTTATTTCTATGCTTTCAAATTTTGAAATGACTGAAATACATTATGAATCAGGCGATATATTTGATCCAAATATACATGAAGCTATTTCAAGAGTAGATTCAGAAAATCATAAAGATGGAGAAATTGTTAGAGAAATATCCCCTGGTTATAAGCATAAAGATTATCTCTTAAGGCCAATATTAGTTGAGATAGCAATAAATAAGAAAAATAAATAATACAAATAATTTAAAGGAATAATAATGTCAAAAGTAATTGGAATTGATTTAGGTACAACAAATTCAGCGATGGCTGTAATGGATTCTGGAGAACCTTCTGTAATTGAAAATAATGAAGGAAAAAGAACCACTCCTTCAGTTGTTGCATTAAACACAAAATCTAACGAAAGATTTGTCGGTGAAACAGCAAAAAGACAGTCAATAACAAACCCAGAAAATACAGTCTATTCAGCCAAAAGATTTATGGGAAGAAGATTTAACGACGGAGATCTTAAAAAAGAAATTTCTAGAGTATCTTATGGCATTAATAAAAGAGGAAATGGAGACGTTGGTATAAAGTTAGGTGAGAAAGATCATGCTCCAGCCGAAATTTCTGCGATGGTTCTTAGAAAACTTAAGGAAGATGCTGAAAATAAGTTAGGTGAAAAGGTTGATCAAGCGGTTATTACAGTTCCTGCTTATTTCAATGATTCTCAAAGAGAAGCTACCAAAGTTGCTGGCCAAATTGCAGGATTAGAAGTACTAAGAATTATTAATGAGCCAACTGCTGCTTCACTAGCTTACGGACTTGATAAAGAAGGTGATAGAACTATTGCAGTTTATGATCTAGGTGGAGGAACATTTGATGTTACAATATTGCAACTTGGAGAAGGAGTATTTGAAGTCAAATCTACAAATGGAGATACTCAATTAGGAGGCGATGATTTTGATAACACATTAGTAGATTTTATTTGTGATGACTTTCAGAGTGAAAATGGTATAGATCTTAAAAAAGATGCTGCAGCACTACAAAGAATTAGGGTTGAAGCCGAAAGATCTAAGATTGAATTATCATCATTAAATCAAACTGAAATCAATCTTCCTTTTATTTCAGCTGACTCAAATGGTCCAAAACATCTTCAGATGACTCTATCTAGAGCCAAGTTAGAAGAACTTACTACAACTTTAGTCGAAAAAACAGTAAAACCAACTCTTAATGCACTTAAGGATGCTGGAGTGAAACCTGAAGAAATAAATGAAGTTGTTCTTGTTGGTGGAATGACTAGGATGCCATTAGTTACTGAAAAAGTTAAGGAATTATTCAAAAAAGAACCTAATAAAACAATTAATCCTGACGAAGTAGTAGCTTTAGGTGCAGCTATTCAAGCAGGCGTATTACAAGGGGATGTTAAGGATGTTCTTTTACTAGATGTAACTCCTCTAACATTAGGTATAGAAACACTTGGAGGGGTTAAGACTCCATTGATTGAAAGAAATACCACTATCCCAACATCAAAAACTGAAACATTCACAACAGCTGCTGATAATCAGCCTAGTGTAGAAATTCATGTTGTTCAAGGAGAAAGAGATATGGCTAATGATAATGTTTCAATAGGAAGATTTTCCTTAGATGGAATCCAACCTGCCCCTAGAGGAATCCCTCAAATAGATGTAACTTTTGATATAGATGCTGATGGTATAGTAACAGTTAAAGCCAAAGATAGAGCAACTAATAAAGAACAACAAATTACAATAACAGGAAGATCAGGAATGTCTGATGATGAAATAGATAAGATAGTTAAAGATGCTGAAAAAAATGCTGAAGAAGATAAAAAATTAAGATCAAAAATTGAAGCAAAAAATTCGTCAGAAGCAGTTATTTATCAGGCTGAAAAATTAATAACTGAAAATTCAGACAAAGTTCCGGAAAATATAACTGCTGACTTGCAAACAGAAATAGATAACTTGAAATCCATAATTTCTAATGAAGAATCTGAAGTAGAAGTAATCAATGAAGGATTAGAAAAATTAAATGTTGCTTTACAAGCATTTGGACAAAATTTACCACAACAGGAAAATAATGATACTAACCCTCCAAATGATAGTGATAATCCAAGTGATGATGATACTGTTGATGGAGAATACAAAGAAGTATAGAGGTATAAGATGAAAATTTATCAAATAGATGAAAAAGTTGTTGTAGATGACGGAGAAAAAATAAGTGATATTACAAAATTAAGACCTTCTATAAAATCGTCCTTAGATTTAATTAAAGTTGCTCTGAGTAATGATCTAACTGTTTCTGAGTATATTAAAAAAACTATAATTAAAAATAAGGAATATTTATCTAAGGCCGAACTTATTAATGCAAGAATCCCTATAGATTCACCAGAAACTTGGGCTTTTGGTGTAACTTATGAAGATTCAATGAAAGAAAGGCAAGCTGAATCTGATACACCTGATGTTTATGGAAAAGTTTATGTAGCTGATAGGCCTGAAGCCTTTTTCAAAAGTACCCTTGCAAGATTGAAGGGCCCAAATGATAAAGTTGGAATTAGATTAGATTCAACTTGGGATGTGCCTGAGCCAGAGTTAACTTTTATTATTTTTCAAGGAAAAATTATTGGTTTTACAGTAGGTAATGATATGTCTAGTAGGTCAATTGAGGGTGCAAATCCTCTCTATATACCTCAAGCCAAAATATTTAATAATTCTGCATCAATAGGACCTTGCTGGGTTCCTATTGAATTGATTGATTACAATAACCTAAAAGTAGAAATGATTATTACAAGGATTTCAGAAAAAGTCTTTTCAGGATCAGGTAGTACCAGCTTAATGAAAAGAAAATGTGATGAGTTAAATGAGTGGCTTCATAGAAGTAATGACATACCAGACGGAACAACTGTTATGACGGGTACAGGAACAATACCTCCTGAAGATTTTACTTTGCAAGAAGGGGATGAAATCTCTATCACAATAGAAAATATTGGAACCTTAGTGAATAAAGTTATTAAGGTTTAATTTATTGTTATAACTCTTATTAGGTTTGTGTTTCCCTTAAAACCTATTGGTAAACCTGCAACAACAACTATAGTATCTCCTATTGAAGCAAGTTTTTCCTCTAATACAAAGTTTTCTGAGAAAGTGAACATATCTTCAATATGATCAAAGCTTTCTACATTTATTGTATTAACTCCCCATCTTAAACCTAGATTTATTGCTGCATTATTATCAGGGGATATAGCAACTACTGGCTGAGAAGGTCTATATGCAGCAACTCGAGCTGCTGTAGAACCAGATTCAGTAAATGCAACTATTAATTTTGCATCTAATTGATCAGCTATATTTGCTGCACCATGGGCTATTAATTCATCAATGATTTTTTTATTATTTGAATCTACTTGATCTAATTTTATACCTCTTAAAGTTTTGTGATTTATATCATTTTCAGCAATTGTTGAAATTTCTCGCATAAAATCAACTGCTCTAATAGGATATTTACCTATAGAGGTTTCACCAGAAAGCATAATGGCATCTGATCCATCTAAAACAGCATTATGAACATCTGTAGACTCAGCTCTTGTGGGTTGAGGATTTTCAGTCATAGATTCTAGCATTTGAGTTGCAGTAATCACTTCTTTTCCTTTTTGATTACATAAATTTATAATAAATTTCTGAGCTGCTGGAACTTGAGAAATTGGTAAATGAACCCCAAGGTCTCCTCTCGCAACCATTATAGAATCGGAGTGATTTATTATTTCCTCTAAATTATCTAAAGCTAACTGTAGTTCAATTTTAGAAATTATCTTTAGATTTTTATCTTTAATTTTTTCCTTTACTCTAATTATGTCTTTGACATTTCTTACGTAAGATAAACCTAAGTAATCGATATCATTTGAATTTACAAAATTGATCGCACTTTGGGTCTCTTCTGTAAAATAGTCTAACTTTGAAGGTAATCCTCTTGGTACAACAGCTTTATTACTAGTTATTTTTCCAGCTAATTGAACCTTTGTCTTAATTATTGTTTTATTTATCTCAGTGATCTCCAGTTCTACTGCTCCATCATCAACAAGAAGAACAGCTCCGTTCTTTACATCTAGATGTAATCCTGGTGGCCAGACTGATAATTCATCTTTATTCGAGTTACCGCAATTAAGGAATAATTCATCATCAGTGCTTAAATCTAATGAATTATTCTTAATTTCTCCTAATCTATATTTAGGTCCGGGAAGATCAGCTAGGATAGGTATAGGGGAATCTAATTTTTTTGAAACATTTCTTATATTTGAAATTATATTGAGATGATCTTCTTCTTTTCCATGAGAAAGATTAATTCTTGCTACATTCATGCCTGACTTAATCAATTCTTCAATTATTTCAAGTGAATCTGATGATGGACCGATGGTACAAACAATTTTAGTTTTTTGTAAATTCATTAAGATTTCCTTATTATCCTTAAAACCTTAAAATCTTTAAGAAATTAGAATTTAGTTTATCTCTTATGTTTCGTATTATATATTATAGAGAAACTACTACCATATAAATTGTGTCTGAAGAAAATATAAAATACTTTGAAGTACAGAAATATGATAAGGAAATAATATCATATAAAAATATTATTTCCTCAATCGACAAAAAATTGAGTGATAGACTTGGAATTTCAAATCATAAGAATAAACTCATTACAATAAAAGAAAAAATTGATGAACAAGAAAAAATTCAGAAAAAAATATTAAATTTAATTAAAGAAAATGAAGATTCTATTAATACCATCAATTCGACAATTTATTCAGGAAAAATTAGAAATACTAAAGAATTAGAAGCCCTCGAACTTGAATTAAAATCAAAGTCAGAATTTATATCAAATATTGTGCCTAAAAAAGATATTGTTTCTGGTAATCTTACTAAACTTTATGAATTAAGAGACAATACTGAACTTAAGATTATTGATATTGAAGATAAATGGGTTTCGGAAGAAAAAAAATTGATTGCTGATAAAGAAGATCTTTCTCAAAAAATAGCATCAAGCCTAAGTGCAAAAAATGCCTTATCTGGTAATTTAGATAAAAATATACTTACTCTCTATGAAAATTTCCTTTCTAAAAATGGGAATATGGGTATTGGAAAATTAGAAAATAATAAATGTCCTTCTTGTAAAATTGAACTACCTAATGCATTTATTGAAAAAATAAAATCTTCAGAAAAACCAATAATCTGTAATTGTGGGAAATCCTTAATAACGGAGTAGAAATTTTGAAATGTCTGGCATTAATAAAAGATTTAAGTAATACCGAGGAAAAAAATAAAGTAATAGATTTTTGTAGATATGAAAAATTAGATATAGATTTATTTTCTGAAAAATATGATTTTGAAGAAATTATTTCTATAATTGAAATAGAGAATATATCTAAAATTATCATCTCATCTCCAGAAATTTTAGATAATGATTTATTGGGTTTTTGTAAAAAAATGCTAAATCTCATAAACCGTAATATTATGGTTTTTTGTGCTTCATATGATTTTCCTGATCCATTTCAAAATGCAATTAGAGTTTTGCCTTATTTCGGAAAAAAACCTGAAAGAATTTCTAGAATAAAGGAATCAATCAATAAAAAAGCATCTAGAGGACAAGTTTTAGGTAAGATACCTTTTGGTTATAAAAAAACCTCATCAAGTCTTTTTAAAATAGATGATAGAGAGGCAGAAGTTGTAAGAAATATTTTTAATTTATATCTTAAGTATGGATCTATTAGTAAAACATCTAAAGAAATTAGTAGAATTACAGAAAAAAAATGGTCCTATCAGTCTATAAAACATCTTCTTTGTAATGATTTTTATGTTGGTAATTATAGAAGATATAATGTACTAATACCTAATTCTCATGATGCTATAATTGCAAATTCTATTTTCAATAAAATATCTAAAATATTAAGTGTTAATAAAAAGAGAGAATATAAACAAAACTTTTGGAACAGACTTTTATTTTGTAAGCACTGTGAATCTAAACTAGTTACTACTAATCATAAAAATTATTGGATTAGTAATGGGGTGAAAATTTCTAAAAATTATAAATACTATACTTGTAAAAATAAAAATACAAATAATTATTTATGTAATGAATTTAGTATTAAGTATGAAAAATTAAACTCAATTCTTGAAAAAACTTTTTCAAACAGTAATTTTTATGAAAAAAAATATTCAGAAAAATATTTATATAAAATTGTGTCTGAATTTACTACGGATAAAATTACATTTTCTGATTTTGAAGATGAATTTAATAAGCTATTATTTCATATTGAAAATTCAAATAAAATAATAAGAAAAATAATTGTCAGTAAAGATTCAAACGAAATTATTTTAAGTTCAATTTAAAATTAGTTTATAATAAATATATTGGGTTGAAGAAGGACGTGTGATCGCTGGTATGCATATATCAGAGGAAAGTCCGAGCACCACTAGGAAAAGTGCCTGCTAACAGCAGGGCAAGGTGACTTGACGGAAAGTGCAACAGAAAGTGTACCGCCAAATTTTGGTAAGGTTGAAAAGGTGAGGTAAGAGCTCACCACTTATATTGGTAACAAATAAGGTATGGTAAACCCCACTTGGTGCAAGGCTAAATAGAGGAGCTAAGTTTCCTAGACAGCTCCAGGGTAAGCTGCATGAGCTAATTGGTGACAATTAGCCAAGATGGATGATCACAGATACTTATTATTTATAAGTAGAACAGAACTCGGCTTATAGTCCTTCTTTTACCTGAGCTCGAATTAAAGTTTGCTAAGGTATTGCTTGACCAGCAAATATTCCTGTACAATTTTCATCATCTACTGCTATTTTTCCATTAACTATTACATAAGGTATTCCAACAGGAAATTGTTTAGCATCATCGTATGTTGCTGTATCAATAATTTTTTCTTCATCAAAAATTACAATATCCGCAAAATATCCTACTTTGAGCATTCCTCTTTTAGTAAGATTGAAAGTTTTAGCTGGGTTATTAGCAATTCTTTGAATCATTTGCTCTAGAGAAATTATATTAAATTGTCTACGTAATCTTCCTATAAACCTAGGAAAGGTACCATATGCTCTTGGATGAGGAACACTTCCAATAGCAATTGAATCGCTTCCAATCATATAGTCTGGTCTAGATAAAAATTCAATTGCATCCTTACTCAATTGTCTCCATATTGAAATGCTTTCTGGAGGAACCATCCAGAAGCCAACCTGTAGATCTTGTTCTATTAATAAATCACATATTAGATCTCCCATTGAAATTCCTCTTAGATCAGAAATTTGAGAGACAGTCATACCTTCTAATTCTGGATTATTTGGTAGATAAGAAAGCAATACCTCATTCATTTTACGTTTTTTATTTTGCTTTAGGCTTTTGATTATTTTTTCTCTAGATTCTTTATCATTTAGTCTTTGTAAAATATCTTTAGGCCCTCCTTCGTGTGCCCAACTTGGAAGATTGCTGAGTAAAAAAGAACTTCCTGTAGGGTAAGGATATAATTCTAGAGTGCAATCTACTCCTTCTGATTTTGCTTTATCAATTAATTCTAAAACCTCTGAAACTCTACCTGCATTTTCAGCATTTGTTCTTGTATGAGAAAAATGAACTCTTACTCCGGATCTTTTACCTATTTCGAGAGCTTCAGGTACTCCACCTCCACCATAACCTCTTTCTGTATTTACATCTCTTAGATGAGTTATGTATACTCCATCATGTTCTCTGACAACTTTGCATAATTCTATTAATTCTTTTGTATTGCTCCAAGCGTTAGGATGATATGACATTCCTGTAGCAAGCCCAACAGCACCCTGAGATAATCCTTCATCAAGTAAATATTTAGCTTTATCTAGATATTTAGCTATCAGTGGTTTATCATAAAAGCCAACTGACTCCATTCTAAGAGCACCATGTGAAACAGGGTATGCAGTATTTATAGAAACCTTTTTATGATAATGAGATCTAAAAGCATTCACACTACTCATATCAAGATTTTTTGGAGCTGGACCTAAAATTCCTCCTAAATACTTTTTTTGAACCTCATAATTATCCTCAGAAAGAGGTGCATAAGATAATCCATCTTGTCCAAGAATTTCTGTAGTAACTCCTTGCCTAAGACTACTAGCATGCTGTGGATCATTTAACAAAACTCCATCATGATGAGTATGTGAATCAATAAATCCTGGTGATACGATTAATCCTTTTGCGTCAATTATTTGATTTGATTCTTTATCTCTTAAGTCTCCAATTGATTCAATTTTCTCATTTATAATGCCAATATCCGACTTGAATCTTGATTTCCCTGACCCGTCAACAATATATCCATTACTAATTATTAAGTCGAACATATTATTATGGCATTCCTTATCTTTTTACTCAGATTGACCTCTTTTGGCCCAATCCATTTTTTCAAACATATTTAAGCCTGGGTCTAAATTGATACCATCTTTATTTTTTTCTGGAGGATGTTCAAGAATAAAATCTTCATTTAATTCAACTCCCCAACCAGGTTTTTCGGGTAAGCTAAAAAAGCCATCCTTAACTTCAGGGTAAGAATCTGCAGCATCCTTTACAAATGGATCAGCAAAATCATTGAAATGTTCTAAGATTTTTACATTTCTTAGTGTAAAACATAAATGAATTGCTGCTAATGTAGATATGACACCTCCAACATTATGAGGAGCTACCATTATAGAATAAATTTCAGCTGTAGATGCAATTTTTTTTGTCTCAAAAATACCTCCACATTGTGTTATGTCTGGTTGAATTACATCAACATTATTTGCTGACCATATCTCCCTAAACTCAGAAGCACCATAAAGCCTTTCTCCTGTTGCTATTGGTAAAGATGTTTGAATCCTTACTTTTTCTAGACTTGGATTATCACTTGGTCTAACTGGTTCTTCGATCCAACCAATATTTAGATCTTCAATTTTTTTTGCTATTTCTACTGCTTGATGAGCCGCAAATCTTCCATGCATTTCTATCATCATTTGCATATCATCTGTAACTGTGTCAGAAACTGCCTCGATTATCTCTAATGACTTGAAAAGTTCTAGTCTAGATAGTTCTAAATCACCATTTCCAAAAGGATCAAATTTTAGAGCTTTATAACCTTTAGCTACAACTTTTGATGCTGCTAAAGAGAAACTATCAGGATTCCTTTCGACTGTATACCATCCGTTAGCATAAGCTTGTATTTTTTCTTGGACTTTTCCTCCAAGTAATTTATAAACAGGCTGATTAGTAGCTTTACCTATGATATCCCAAAAAGCCATTTCTATCATTGCTAATCCTGTGTGAACTACTTCCCCTGCTTTTCCAAAATCAAGTAAGGTGAATCTACGATATAGTGCCTCAATATCAAATGGATCATGTCCGATAAAGTGTCGCTCAACATCTTTTAGATACTCTGCAACAGTATGGGTTTTACCTAGAACCCTAGCTTCACCTATTCCGTTTATACCTTCGTCAGTTTCAACAATAATATAAGATAAGTTTCTCCAAGGTGTACCCAATTGTAAAAGTCTAAATCCTGAGGTTTTCATATTACTTTA
This sequence comes from Chloroflexota bacterium, assembly GCA_002721875.1. The sequence goes on from PBLU01000026.1 coordinate 127,088, forward strand.
TTATTTTCCCACCTGTTACACTTTCATCATTATAGTATCTGCTAAATCTTCCTTCTTGTTGAGTGATGACTTCAATAAGTGCACTTTGACCATCATTATTTGTATTCTGAGCATCTTTAATTGCTGGAACGATTTCTTCAGGTTTTGTAACATATATACCTTTAGCACCTAGTCCTTCAGCAATTGTTGTATATGATCCAGTATTATTTCCTGCTCCATATCTTTCCATAGCTATAGGCATATGATGGTCATAACCCCCCATTGTACTATTGTTTAATAAAATAGTTGTAATTGGATTTTCAGACCTAACCGAAGTTTCTAAATCTAAACCAGAGAGACCAAAAGCTGTATCACCCATAAAGTTTACACAAAATTTTTCGGGGTGGGCAATTTTTGCTCCAATTACAAGTGGTAAACCATAGCCAAGATGAGTGGATTTACCCCATCCTATATAACTGTTTGGAACTGTTGCTGGATAGAAAGGCATAATTTGGTCTCTAGGATGACCTGCATCATGTGTCATTATTGTATTTTCATGATCAACTGCATTGTTGATTTCCGTAATCAACCTATAAGGATTTATTGGTTCATCGTTGGAATTTAATAGAGGAGCCCAGTCTGCTTCCCACTCTTGTTTAACTTGAGCAATTGATTCAAGAATTCTTGTATCTTTAGCTCTCGAATCTCCATAAACTCCTTTTGCTTCATCAATAAGCATTTTAAGAGTTGATTTTACATCCCCTAATAGTCCAATTTCTGTTGAATATTCTTTATCAATATCTTCAATATTATTTGTGTTATGAATTATTAATTTACCTTCAGGAATATCTATTCCAAATGTAGTCCTTGAAAAACTAGCCCCTAAACCTATAAGGACGTCTGAATCTTTTAGCCAAGACCATACAGCTTTAGGAGCGGTTCTATTGGCAGCTCCTAGAGATAAGGCATGACGTTCATCAAATGCAGATTTTCCTGGCATAGTAGTAATTACTGGAATTTGCATTATCTCTGCAAATTCTTTTAGCTCTTCAGTTGCTGCTGCATATAAAATTCCTTGTCCTGCCCAGATGACAGGATTTTTTGCATTACCTAGAGCCTTAACAGCATCTTTAACATCAGAAAGGCTCGGAGATGTTATCACAGGATTTGGACTTGAATAATCATCTGTATTATCTACTTCTGCAGCCATAGCATCGCTTCTCATTTCGAGCAGAACAGGCCCAGGTCTACCATTTTTTAATGCAGACATAGCTCTTCTCATTTGTGTAGAAATTTCTGAACTTTTTGTTATTGAAGAACACCATTTAGTTATATGAGCAAAGTTTGTTTGAGGGTCAAATGCTGGCTTAACTTCTGCTACACTTGCAGGAGATCCTGCCGGTAGATATAATACCGGAACTGCTTCAGCCCAGGCTTGGGCAAATCCTCCAAAAGAATTTTCTATTCCAGGTCCACCTTGAGAACAAAAAACACCTCTTTTGCCCTCTTTTGCTAACATTCTTGCATATCCGTCTGCTGCCATTATTCCACCACGTTCTTGTCTAAAAACTATTGGTTTAAGTCCACCCTTACCTGCAGCTTCAATTAGTGGATTAGCCGGAAAACAAGCTATCCACTCAAATCCTTCTTTTTTTAATATATCAACAACAGCATCATAACCATTCATTTTTTATCTCCAAATTATTATCAATCAATTTTTTTTAAAAATAACCTTATTTTATTAATAAATATATATTCAAAAATGCCTTAAATACGTTTTAAATTGAACGTTAATAAATTCTTTATTTATTTTACATTTAAATATCAACAAAAATTTTTTGAATATTTAATATATAAAAATTAAGGAAAATTACCATGGTTCAAGAAAGATTAATTGGATTTGGAACAGCTAATATTAAAGTTTTTGGTGTAGGTGGTGGTGGTGGAAACGCTATAAATAGAATGTATAAAGATACTATATCTGGGATACAATTTGTCGCTGTAAATACTGATAATCAAGCCCTAGAAAACTCAATAATTCCTGAGAAAATTAGGATTGGTGACAGAATAGCTCGTGGAATGGGTGTAGGTGGAGATCCTACTAGAGGTAAGCAATCTGCAGAAGAAAGTAGATCTGAAATTAAAGAGTACATGAGTGATGCCGATATGGTTTTTGTTGCTGCGGGAATGGGAGGAGGATCTGGAACAGGTGCTGCACCTGTTATAGCTGAAATAGCTAAAAGCTCCGGAGCTTTAACTATTGGAGTAGTTACTAAACCTTTTGGTTTTGAGGGAACTCAAAGATTAGATGCTGCCTTGCAAGGTATAGAAAATATAAAGAAGTATGTTGATACCTTGATAGTAGTTCCTAATGATAGATTATTACAGACTGAAAATAATTTATCAATGTCTGATGCGTTTAGTTTAGCTGATGATGTTCTTAAAGTTGGTATTCAATCAATAGCTGAATTAATACTAGTTCCAGGTGAAATTAATCTTGACTTTGCTGATGTAAGGACAATAATGGAAAATGCTGGACCAGCATGGATGGGTATTGGTGAAAGTGAAGGCGAAAATAGATCAACTGAAGCTGCAGAACGAGCAGTTTCATCTCCTTTACTTGAAATGCCAATTGATGGTGCTAAGGGTGTGATTTTTAATGTTTCTGGTGGCCAGGATATAACCTTAGATGAAGTTACTTCTGCCTCTGAAGTAATAAAATCTAGAGTACATCCTGATGCAAATATAATATTTGGTAGTGTTACCAATCCTAGACTAAATGGGAAAATAAAAATAACTGTTATAGCAACTGGATTTCCTGTATTAGTTGATGATGATTTTATAGATAGAAATATTAAACAAGAAGGTGTAAGCATAGATGATCTTGAAGTTCCTCCTTTTCTTCGAAAGCACCCTGGGGCGCTAAGAAGATTGAGATCAGGGACTCTTTAAAATCAATTTTTTGTAGGCAGTTCATCTAATATCCTATTTAAGTTTGATGTATGTCCATTATAAATAGGGTCAGCAACAACCTTGAACGCATTTGATACTTTTTCAATATGATTTGATTCAATGGAAATTATACTGAAATCAAATTGTTTTATAATTCTTTTTATTTTGTTGATTTTAGATTTAGATAAAGAGCTAGACTTTATTCTACTTTCATTGATTCCTAAATTATGAATTAGAATTAGCTTTATAAGTTCATTATTTTTATTAACATTTATAATATTTTTTAGTGTTTTATAAATAGAATTACAGTGAGTTATGTAACATATTTCATCTTCTTGAAATATACATATAATCCCAATTCTATCTCCTAAAGACCAGACATTATCTTCGATTAGCTTATATCTTTGATTACTATTAGTTAATTTTAAGTAATCACTTTTCCAACTATTTAAGTGTGCTTCTGTGAATTGATTCATTAGTACATACTATTATGAATACGTTATGATTTTTTATAATATTATATTATGGACAAAGAAATCACTAATATAATTACAAAGATTCATAGTAATGAAAATATAAAAGGTTCATTAGTTGCTACTGGTTGTGGATCTAATTCATTATCATGGTTATTATCTGTTTCTGGTGCTTCTAAAACAATACTAACTACTTATGTACCTTATTCAAAAAAATCTTTAGAGCTTTATTTGGGAAAAGAATTAAGTAATCATGTTAGTGAGCAAGAAGCTATAAATATTGCAGAAAAGGCATACCAAAATTCAATTAAGCTTCTAGATTCTGAAGATAATATTTCTGTTTTTGGATTAGGTTGTACAGGAGCTATTAGTACTAATAGAATCAGAAAGGGTGAGGATAAGGCATTTATATCAATAAGATCAAAAAATCATCTTAATACATATTCTATTTTTTTTGATAAAAGTAAAAGAGATAGAATTTCAGAAGATATAATTGTTAGTAAACAAATTATTAATACTATTGCTCACATTCACAAAATAAATGATGAGCTTTCAATAGATTTGCTTGAAAATGAAAAAATTCAAAGAAAATATAAAATCCTTAAATGAAGGAAAAATTGACTATTTCATATTAAATTCAAAACTAGAAATATTTCAAGAAGATATAAATAATTGTGTGATCTTATCAGGATCATTCAATCCGGTTCATCACGGACATGTAAGATTACTTGATCATTCTTCTAGTATGTGTAACATTGACAAATATTATGAAATATCTATATCTAATGTTGATAAACCAGATATCAATGAATCAGAATTATTAAAAAGAGTACAAAATTTTGAATCTGATGAAAAAATTATAGTTAGTAGAAGTAGCAAGTTTATAGATAAGTCTAAAATTTATAAAAATTCATATTTTGTTGTTGGTTATGACACAGCACTTAGAATTCTTGATGAATCTTATTTACCTCCAGAAGCTTCATTAGATGAACTGTTCAGTGTACTCAAAAAAAATAATTGTAGTTTTATAGTAGCTGGAAGAATAGGTGTTTCTAGCTCAAATTTTGAAAATTTAGATTTAGAAGGCTTAAAATATAGAGAATTTTTTAGAGTTATACCGGAGAATGAATTTAGGGAAGATATTTCTTCAACCGAAAAGAGAAGACATCTTCTTTGACAAAAGATATTCGTAGTAATTATCATATTTGATCTATGGGTATTATTACACAAAAAATTAAGTATTATGATTCCGGAATATCTGCTGGCTTCCCTTCACCTGCATCTGATTTCTTATCATCAGACTTGAATATACACGATTACTTAGTGTCTAATCATTCATCAACTTTTTGTGTAAAAGTTAGTGGTGATTCGATGATAAATGCAGGTATAAATTCTGGAGATATGCTCGTTATAGATAGATCAATTAAGCCTAATAATAATAGTATAATTTTATGTTCACTTGATGGAGAATTTTTGATTAAGCGTTTAATAATAAAAAATAAAAAAATATACCTAAAACCAGAAAATAATAATTATGAATCTATCTTAGTAGATAAGAGTGAAAAGTTTGAGATTGTAGGCGTTGTAACAGGTGCAGTCAAAAAATTCATATGATTTTTTTAGTAGATTGTAATAATTTTTATGTTTCATGTGAAAGAATATTTAGACCAGATTTAGAAGACGTTCCAGTTGTTGTTTTATCTAATAATGATGGATGTGTCATTTCTAGAAGTAATGAGGCTAAAAAATTAGGTATAAAGATGGGCGAACCAGTATTTAAAATAGATAAATTTATGAAGAATAATAATGTAAAAGTTTTTTCTTCTAACTTTGAATTATATGGTGAAATCTCTAATAGAGTTATGAAGTCATTATGTAGATATTCTAAAGACTTAGAAATTTATTCTATTGATGAAGCTTTTATGAGTATAAATTACGATTCTAATTATTCTGGTATATCTGAAGAGATAAAAAATTATATAAAAAAGAATATTGGTATACCTGTTTCTGTTGGTGTGTCTAAAACTAAAACTTTATCTAAAATAGCCTCTTCAATAGCAAAGAATATTAAACAAAATTTTTATGTTTTAGATTCTGAATCTAAAATATTTCAATCATTAAGAAATCTTGCTGTACATGAAATATGGGGCATAGGGTATAGGTATTCTAAATATCTAAATAAGAATAAAATATTTACTGCTGTTGATTTAGTAAATTCTGATAAAAACTGGATTCTTCAAAAAATGAATATAAATGTCCTGAAAACTATTCAAGAATTAAAAGGTATTGAATGCTTTCCAATAGTAAGTATACCTACTCCAAAAAAGAGTATAACGGTATCTAGATCATTTAGAGAAGATATAATTACTTATTCAGATCTTGAAAAAAGAATAAGCGACTATGCATTTATATGTTCAAAAAAGTTAAGAGAAGAAAAATTAAGAGCATATACATTATCTACTTTCATTGTGACCAATAAATTTAAGCGTAAAAATAATTTTTTTCATTATGGATTTTCTTCGGAGAATTTTTTAGTAGCGACTGATAATTACATAGATATAGTATCTATGTCTAATCATATATTGAGAAAAATATTTAGAAAAAATTTAGCTTATAAGAAAGCAGGAGTTATATTGAGTAACCTCAGTGAAATTAATAAATATCAGTCGTCATACCTAAAATTACCAAATAAACAACAAGACTCACTAATGGCTTCTGTTGACTATATAAATAAGACTTATGGTGCCAATATGATAAAGTTAGCTTCTCAGAATATTGATCATTTATCTACAAGCTCTAGAAATAAATTATCTCCAAAATATATGAATTCTTGGGAAGACATAATTAATATAACTATATAACTATCTAATTATTCTCCTTAAATATTGCAAAAGAAGAAGTATAGCCATGCAGATAAGTTCTATCTCCAATAGGACTTATCTCTCCATTAGAGAAGAATCCGGTAATTGGAGAATTATTATCAATAATATTTTTATATAAGTTGATATCGTGATGTGATTCACCCAATAAATATTTTCCTCTTCCAACACTTGAAAACATCAATGTAGACTTTATAATTTGATCGTCATCGATTTTATAATCAGTTAACATTTTTTTTAGTTCTTCTTGTGCAGCACTAGAATCTCTAAGATGAAATTGAATAACTTGACCATCACTAATAGATTCACCAATAGAAATAGATCCAGTATCCTTGTCAATAGAAGATATATTTCTAATCATATAGGTTATTTCATCATCAATATCTCCTAATCGATCCATTAGGATTCCTATTTGAAGGGCATTATTCATAATACCTTTTTCATTTTCTGGGAGTTCATCATATAATTTTTTAATTGCAACAATTGGAAGGTCACCATCAAGTTCATTTATAATATTATTATCTGACCTTGTTACTATCATCGGTTCACCAATTGGTCTGCAACTTTGTGCGACTAAAATATCTAATTCAAAATCTCCTGAAATAACTACTCCTGAGCATCCTCTTGAAAAAGTTTTTCCGTTGACAAATAATGCATTTTCACCAGGTTTATTACCTCCGGAAGCTAGAGCACCTATAATTTTTGTATTTGGAAATGCGAAATCTAACCCATCAAGTACATACTCTGTTCTGATAGAAAAGGGATCAGGGAATAAAATTATTGTTTTAGGATCATCATCAAAAACCTCTACAGATTCTTTCCAAGAATCTGGTGACTCATCTGGATTAGGTAAAATATCTTGCGTGAAATGAAATGGTTTTAAGCTTACATTAGGTAAACTTGCCACAGTTAAGGAAACTCCTGGTAGGTACTCAAATTCTTTACCTTCTCCAATAACTCCAGATCCTGAACAGCCAAGTATAAATTCACAATCAATTTTTTCCTTTATTTTTTCTGTTATTTCTTCATAGGAAGTAGAATGATGTGATGAAATAAATATTAAACCTAAATCAGGTTTTTTATTTTCTAATTTTTTTGATATTTCTCTTGTTACGTCTTCAATAGCTGAATCTAAAGAAGGTGAATTTGAAACAGATGAACACCAATACATTAAGTTACCTTTCATAAGTTATTTGAGGAGTATGTCTAAGCAAAAAAATAGTTTAGACCAAACATAATCTCATCTTACATTATTATGAAAATAAAAGCCTAAGAATTTTATTACGAGGTTTTTCAAGTAATTTAATTTTAATAATAATAATATAGTTATATGAAAAAAATTTATATCGGAAAGAAAAAATATATTTTTAATGAAATTTCTTCAACAATGGATATTGCAAATTTTTTTATTCATACTGGTATTGAAGAAGGAACAGTAGTTGTAGCAAAGTTTCAAACTGATGGCAGAGGCAGCAATCAAAGAAAATGGTTATCAAACGGTAATGATGCATTATTTTCTATAATAATGAAACCTGAAATATCATTGATGAGTACGCTGCCTATAATTTCGGCTTTCTCAATATATAAAGTTTTAGAAAAATTTATTGATACAGAAATAAAAATTAAATGGCCTAATGATGTATTAGTTGATGGGAAAAAAATATCAGGTGTTTTAGTAGAAAATCATATAAAAACTGATAATTACTCAATTATAGGAATAGGAATTAATATCAATTCTGATCACAAAAAAAATAATACTTTTATTTATCCTTCAGTTAGCCTAAAGGAATTATTGAATGAAAAAATTCAACCATTAGAAATAGTTGAAGATGTTTTGAAAAGTTTTGAAAATATCTATAACGAAATCTTAATAGGAAAACTTAAGATTTCAAATTTATCTGATATGCTTTATGGATTAAATAAGAGAGTTGCCTTTAGAACAAATTATAAGTCTTTTGATAGACAATCTGAAAATGCATATTATAAGATAATTAGCTTAAATGATGACGGAACTTTAGAGGTTTCAGATAACAATGGAAAAAAAATATCTATAAATGCTTCAGAAATAATAACCTAAATAAATCTATAAATTTTTTAGAATTGTGCCAACTATTTCTAGTGCAAATATTGCTGCAATAGGTGAGAAATCTAGATTTCCCATTTGAGGTAATATCCCTCTTATTCTACTTAGGAAAGGTTCTGTAATTAGAATAAGAAACTGAACAATCTGATAATTTCTAGAATTAGGTATCCAGTCTGAAAGAACTCTGACAACAATAATAATTGAATAAAGATCCAATACTCTAGCTAATAAATCAAATAAACTCATTACTTATCCTCTTTAGAAAGTTCAATACTTCTATTAATAGCTGATTCTATAGTTCCAAATATTATATTTTCAAATTTATTTTTTTCCATAAAATTTAATCCAGCTTCAGTAGTGCCTCCAGGAGAAGTAACAGCTTCACGTAGTCTTTTTGGAGATTCCTTAGAAATTCTTAAGAGTTCAGAACTTCCAATTAAGGTTTCAACTGCTAAAGTTTCACTCATGTGAGGGTCTAATCCAGCTTTTTCACCAGCCGAGATCATATCTTCCAAAAACTTATATATAAAACCAGGACCACTTCCTGAAAGTGCTGTTGAAATATCGATTATATCTTCAGATTTTACTTCTATAGATTTACCGAAAGAATTTAGAATTTTATCTATAGTATTCTTCTCTGATTTATGAACTTTACTTGAAGAAATCCAGACACTAATACCTTTAGAAACTTGAGCTGGAGTATTAGGCATCACTCTTACTACTTGGTAGTGATTCAAATAGTTTTCAATTGTGGGTATCTTTATACCTGCCATGATAGATATAATAATTTGATCTTGAGATAATTTATTATTCAATTGTTTTGCTAAATTTTTGAAAGATTGAGGTTTTACGCATAAAAAAATATATTTTGATGAACTTATTTGTTCTGTAATTTTTTCTACAAAATTAAGATTTTGATTTTTTATATTAAACTTAGATTTATCATTCTCTACAATTTTAATATTTTTAAATAGATTATCTCTTAATATACCTTCAACTATCGCTGAACCCATATTGCCATAACCTATAAACGTTATTTCATCATTACTTAATTTCATAGTTCAGATTTATAAGCTAAGTTATTTGCTAGAGTTATTGCTTCTATCATACTTGTTGGATCAGCAATGTTTTCACCAGCAATATCGAAAGCTGTACCGTGGTCTACCGATGTCCTAATAAAAGGCAAGCCTAAGTTTACAGAAATTGATTGCTCGAATCCATAGACCTTGATAGGAATGTGCCCTTGATCGTGATACATGACCACAACAACATCATGTTTGTCATTTATTGCATCATAGAAAATAGAATCTGCTGGATGAGGGCCGGATACATTAATTCCATCATTTTTACAATTAATTATTGCTGGCAAGATTTCTTTTTCTTCAGTGTCACCAATAAGTCCTCCGTCTGAAGCATGGGGGTTTAATGCTGCAACTCCAATTTTAGGATTCGAAAAACCCCATTCTAAGAAATGTTTTTGAGTAAGCCTAATTGCTCGCTCTACATTTTTTGTTGTTACATATTCACACGCTTTAGATAGAGAAAGGTGTGTTGATAAATGCATACATCTTAATTTTCCTGAAACTAACATTGTAGCTACATAATTAGATTTACTTTTTCTCTTAAATATCTCTTGGTGCCCTATATCCTTGAAACTTGCCATTTGCCAACTTTCTTTGTTTATAGGAGCTGTACATATAGCATCAACTTTGTTTTCTATCGCTAAATCTGTAGCTATTTCAACCCATTCATGTGAAGCTTTTCCAGCCTCAACTGAGTTTTTTCCTTTTATAAAACTTTCATTTGAATATTTATTATTATCCAAAATAAAAACTGAATTTGATTGATCATCTATTTCAGAAAGATTTTTTATACCAATAACTGGAATTTCTAATCCAATAAGCTTGAATGATTCTATTACAGTTTTAGTATCTCCAATAATAATGGGTATATCTATCTTATGATTAGAAAGATGATTAATTGATTTTGCTACAACTTCAGGGCCAATGCCTGAAGGATCACCTAAGGTCATAGCAATCTTATTTTTTTTAGTATAGTTCAATTTATTAACATTTAGAATAACCACAACTGTAGCATTTTTGACAGCCTTCTTCAAATGCCAAATTACCTACGTCACATTCTGGACAGTTTTGCATAGAAGCAGCTGCATTAGCAGGCACTGAAACCGAAATAGTGTCTTTAACTATTTTTTTTTTTTCATCAACTGTAATCATTGATGATTGACTTTCGCTGTTATTGATACTAAACATAGATTTTTGAGTTGCCTCATTTATAACACTTGATGAGTTATTAGATACAACTTTTTCAAGTACCATTGCTAAAGCATCTGGAACTGATCTTACCAAATTCCCTTCATCCCACGCCGGTATATCTGTTATTCCTCTAAGCTGTTCTATTATCTCTTTAGGATCTAGCCCTGACCTAAGGCATAAAGATGATACTCTTGAAACGGCTTCAGCCATTGCTGCATCATTTCCGCCTGCTTTACCATGTGTAGTAAATATTTCGAAAGGTTTATCTCCGGCCATATTGATAGTTACGTAAAGATTTCCTCTTCCAGTCTTGACCCTTGAAGTGATTCCATATAGTTCTTGTGGTCTATCCATGGGAGTTATATAACCATTTACAGATTTCTCAGGAAGTATATTATCCAGTTCTTCATTAGTTACTTCTCCGTTTAAGTCTTCTCTTGTTTTATCATTTGAAGTATCGTGCCCAGATGTTAAGACTTCAACTTGCCTTGAACCTGATCTATAGACAGTAATGCCTTTGCATTTTGTTTCCCAAGCTAACATATAGGCATTTTCTACATCTTGAATTGTTGCTTCATTTGGAAAGTTTATTGTTTTGGAAATACCAGCATCTGTACTTTCTTGAAATGCGCTTTGCATAAGCACATGATAAGTTGGAGATATATCCGCAGCTGTATGAAATAGATTTTTTACATTATCCGGGACGTCCAATCTATCTTGAAGAGATCCTCCGTCAGACAAATATTCCATTAGATCTTCAGAATAAATATTTTCATACCTACAAATATTTTCAAAGTTCTTATCAACATAAAATAAAGTTTCTCCTTCAAGAATATTATGTTTTCTGTATGCTAATGAAAAAATAGGCTCTATACCTGAAGATGCACCTGCAATCATTGAAATTGTACCTGTTGGTGCAACTGTGAGTCTGCAAGCGTTCCTAAGAGGTTCTTCACCACGTTTTTCCATATCTGACCCTGCCCATTTTGGGAAGGGACCTCTTTCTATAGCTAGATCTCTTGATTCATTATCTGATTCTTCTTTAAAGAAAGCCATAATTTTTCTTCCAATCTCAACTCCTTCATCAGAATCATATGATATACCTAGTTTTACTAATAGATCAGCAAATCCCATTACTCCAAGACCTAGTTTTCTTGTTCCTAAATTCATTTCTTCTATTTCTGGAATAGCATATTTGTTACCATCTATTACATTATCTAAAAACCTAGTTGTTAATCTAATTGTTTTACTTAATTTAGTCCAATCTATTTCTACTTTTCCATCTGAGTCTTTTACAAACTTAGCTACATCAATTGATCCTAAGTTACATGACTCGTTTGGTAATAATGGTTGTTCACCACAAGGATTAGTTGCAGTAATCATACCGACATGCTTGACTGGGCTATTTCTATTTACTTCGTCTAGAAATATCATGCCTGGCTCTCCATTTAACCATGCGCCATGAACAATTTTTCCAAAGACCTCCCTAGCATCTAGCCTTCCTGCAACTACCTTCTCACTATTTTCATCGGCTGGATCAGATTTTACATACAAAGAATATTCTGTACCATTCTTAACTGCTTCCATAAATTCATCGGATGCTCCCACAGAAATATTGAAATTATGAATTTGACCTTCTATAGTTTTACATTCAATAAAATCAAGAATGTTAGGGTGATGTACGTCCATAACTGCCATGTTAGCACCATCTCTTTTCCCCCCTTGAGTTACTAGAGTAGAAACAGATGACAATAGTTTAAGCACTGCAATTGGCCCACATGCTTTTCCGTGAGTTGTAGCAATTGGAGTTCCTGTAGGTCTTATTTCTGATAAGGAAAAACCAGTTCCACCACCAAATTTTTGCACCATAGCCGCGTCATGGGCAGCTTTCATAATTCCTTCCATTGAATCAGTCAAGGGTAGAACAAAGCATGCTGATAAAGTTCCTGCACCTGTACCAGCATTCATAAGAGTTGGAGAATTAGGTAAAAATTCTAAACTTGCCATTGATTGATAAAATAAGTTTTCGATTTGTTTTACTCCTACATCATCTAAACCATAAGACTTTTCAGGTTTAGCAAGAGCTTTGGCAACTCTAATAAACATTTCGTTAGGAGTTTCAATAACTTCATTGTTTTCGTCTTTTAATAAATATCTGTGTTCAAGAACTACTTTAGAATTATCGGTTAATGGAGCAGGCTCAAAATCATTGATTACTTCTCCATATCTATTTAAGTTAGTGCTAGTTTTTTTTGTTTGAACCATTGACTTTTTCTCCTTTTCTTTTTTTATTTTTTTCTTTTGGAAACATTTCCATCTGCTTTTTATCTACTACATTTTTTTCATTTTTCATTTTATCTATTTCATTAACAAAACTATTTTCGTCTTCGAAATTTCTGTAAACGCTTGAAAATCTAATATAACTTACCTTATCAATATTCATTAGTTCATTCAGAACTAATTGGCCTATTAATCTTGACTCAATTTCAGCACCATGATTTTGAAGTAAATTTGTTTCTATGTCATCTCCAATTTTTTCAATCCTTTCTATAGAAACTGGCCTTTTCTTACACGCAGTTGATATACTCCTAGTAAGTTTTTCTAAAGAAAAAGCCTCTTTGGTATTGTCCTTTTTAACGACGTTCAGAAGTTGAGAATGTATTTTTTCATAAGTAGTAAACCTAAGAGAGCATAGTAAGCATTCTCTTCTTCTTCTTATTCCATCCTGAGCATCTCTAGAATCAACTACTTTAGATTCTTCATTTTCACAATAGGGACAATTCATAACAAATAATATAAAATACCTTAAAAAATTTTGGGTTAGTTATAATATCTACTATTTGTTGTACCTTTGTCAAGGGACCTGTACAACATATTGTGCATCTAAATTGTAATAAAACAAGTTATTAATGAAAAAAGTTATTATTCAGATCAGATTATTTGTAATTTACTTTCTTAGAAATGGAGGTATATCAAGATCGTTTTTGTTATTCCTCGTTGATTCCTGATTGGGTAAAGGGCGATCACTTGAAGAAATATTAGTTTCATTTTTTTCTGATTTGTAGGGACTTTCCAAGGAAGGAAATCCGGTACCAATTAGCGTAATTCTCATTTCATTATTTAGCTTTTCGTCTGTAACAGTACCAAATATAATATTTGCTTCAGGGTCTACAACAGATGAAATTGTTTGGGATGCTTGTTCAATTTCGTTGATTGATAAGTCAGAACCTCCAGTAATATTAAACAATACTCCCTTAGCTCCATCTATAGTCTGCTCTAGTAATGGTGATGAAATTGCCATTTCTGCAGCTTCAATTGCTTTATCCTCTCCCTTGCCTGTTCCTATTGCCATCCAAGCAGGTCCTGCGTTTTTCATGATTGTAGTAACATCAGCAAAATCAAGATTTATTTCTCCGGGAACCAAGATTAATTCAGCGATTGATTGTACTCCTTGCCTAAGTACATCATCTGCTCTTCTAAATGCCATATCCATAGATATATTAGTTTCTGTTGCAAGTAATAATCTATCATTCGGAACAACTATTAGTGTGTCGCATTGTTCCTCGAGCCTAGCTACTCCTTCTATTGCTTGTTTTGTTCGTTGAGATCCTTCAAAAGCAAATGGTTTTGTAACAACTCCAACAGTAAGTGCTCCCGCTTCTTTAGCAACACTAGCAACTACAGGTGCGCCTCCTGTTCCTGTTCCACCTCCCATACCAGCTGCTATAAAAACCATATCTTGACCGCCAACGAGTTCTAATATGTGCTCTCTATCTTCTTCATGACAAAGTCTTCCTTTTTCAGGGTTTCCGCCTACACCCATTCCTCTGGCTAATCTATCACCTACTCTTAGTTTCTGTGGTACATCTGAGTGAGATAGAGCTTGTGCATCTGTATTTATCGTTGCATACTCAATATATGGTATTTTATTTCTGTACATTCTGTTAACAGCATTAGAACCACCACCACCAACACCAATAACAGCTACTTTAGCTTGTCCAATATTTTCTTTTACATCTTCTGCCAAAATTATTTCCTATCTTTTAATTGAAGAAATGAACTTTTTTATATACTGATTTATGTTCAATAGTAACATTTTAACATTATTTTCCACATTTGATGAAATACTACTAAGTTTTTTTGTTTCTATGCTGAAACTATTTATCCCATTTTCTGACATAAATGAATTTGATTTATGTATATATTCGTTTTGAAAATCCAATTCATGAATTAAGTTAGCTGAAGAAATTACTGCCATAGATTCAATAGGTAAATTTTCACCTAAGAATTTTAAGTTTTTAGTCTCAGCTAATCTTGCTTTAGATTGAAAGATATATCTTCCTAAGGCAACAATACCCTGAAGTTTACTACCTCCACCGCAAAGAATTAATCTTTCTGGTAGATTTTCCACTCCCATTTTTTCTATGATATCTTGTTTTATGAGGGTAAATATTTCTACAGCTCTTTCTTTAAGAACTTGAGATATTTGACGCTTTGTAATTTCAAAAGTTTTTGATGAATCCTTATCTCTTACTATGACTTTTTCTGCTATTCTTTCATTTTCAGGTGTGCAGCTAGTTTCAAGTTTTAATTGATTAGCAAAATCAATATTAGTGGAAAAGGCAATTGATAAATCTGAGGTGAACTGTGAGCCTCCAACTGGAAGAGCTCCAGTAAGTATAGGGTTTCCTTTTTTAGAAAGACAATAGCTTGTTGTTGATGAACCTATATCTATTATCAATGAACCAATTTCTCTTTCATCAGAATTAAGCAAATATTTAGATAAGGCAACTATGTCTGATGTAATAAAATTACACTTAAGACCTGAATCAGTAACAGCTTTAACTATTTTCTCATAATGTTCACTATCAATATTCACATATAAGTTTTGTACTAATATATTTTTTGAATGCATTCCAAGAGGATGTCTAATTCCAATCATCCCATCCAAACTATAATCTAAAGCAATTATATGAGCAGTTTTTTTTGATGAAAAAGAGTTTATTTTTGGATTATTTTTTGTCAAAAGATTAAGCTGTTCTTGAGTTATTATTTTTGAGCTGTCCAAATTTTCTAATGAAGATTCTATAATAACTGAAGAAACATTAGTTCCACTAAAAGAAATATTGCAATCTATTATTTCGTTTTCAACATTTTTATAATCTCTAATTAGATTTTTTAATTGATTGGAAATTACGTCTATCATTTCATTAGAAAGGTTATCTCTTACAGGATTTGCATATGTTTTTTCAGCATAGAATAAAATCTCAAGATTATTAAATTTTTTTTCAGACAAACATAATTTAGATGAAGATGAACCTATGTCTAACGTTAAGATTTTTCCCATTATAAAATTCTTTCTATAACCCTTAGTTTTGCACTTCTACTTCTTCTATTACTTGTTATTTCATTCGATGAAGGTGAAATAGGTTTTTTTGTAATAACTTTAAGTTTTGGCTCATGGTTACATTCACATTTAATTACATTTGGCAAACAAATACAATATTTTGATTCCCTTCGAAAGTAATTTTTTACAATTCTATCTTCAATTGAGTGATAAGAAATTACTGCTAATCTTCCACCAATTCCTATAATTTCGAGCGATTGTTCCAAGACTTCTGATAATGCAGAAAGTTCTTCGTTAATATAGATTCTTAATGCCTGAAATGTTTTAGTAGCTGGATTTATTTTATGATTTGAAATATATATTTTTTTCTTAATAATTTCAGCTAATTCATTAGAATGTTTTATGGGTCTATTTTCAACTATAATTTTTGCTATTTTTCTAGCTCTTCTTTCGTCACCAAAATGATATAAAATATCAGCTATTTCGTTTTCTTGAAAGGTATTTACTACTTGATCTGCAGTCAATTTTTGGTTAAATGAGAATCGCATATCAAGAGGAGATTTTCTCATAAATGAAAAACCTCTCGTTTCGATGTTAAGTTGTAATGAAGAAACTCCTAAATCTAGTAAAATTCCATGAGCAGGTATGAAATCTCTTCTCATTGCAATTTTTCTTAGGTTTCTAAAATTATCGTTTACAAAAATCACTCTGTCTTTATATTTTTCAAGTCTTGATTTTGAAACTTCAATTGCTTCATGATCTGCATCTATTCCTAAAACCTCTCCTCCTGGATTACTGGCATCAAGTATTGATTTACTATGACCTCCTTCTCCAAGAGTGCAATCAATATATCTCCCTCCTGAAACAACATCTAAGTATTTCAATATTTCGGGAACCATAACAGGATTATGTTGTATTTCTAAATCTTTCAAAAGCAAAAAAAATATCCTTATTTATAAATATTATAAAGTTTTATAATCTCATTTATCACTTTGTTTTTTCAATTGCAGTTCAATACGAGTTTAAAGATGTTTATAATATTAGAATATGAAAAAATTTGTTTGCATAACTATTTCTGACTCTAGATCCAAAGATCCAAATATATCTGATTTAGCGGGATTAAGAATAATAGAGTCTTTAGAAAAAAAATATGAGTTTTTAGAAAAAAAAATAATTCCTGATGAAAAAAATATAATTAGTAAAACCATAAGTGATTTTTTAAGTTATAAAGATCTAGATCTTATTATTACAACTGGAGGAACTGGAGTTTCTAGTAGAGATGTAACTCCTGAAGCTACAAAGAATTTGATTCAAAAAGAAATTCCTGGAATTCCTGAACTTATAAGAAATCAATTTTATAAAAATATTGAAACTTCTGTTTTATATAGAGGTCTATGTGGAATCTCAAACAAAAAAATAATCTTAAATCTTCCGGGTAGTCCAGGTGGAGTTAAGGATGGATTATTAGTTTCTGAACCTTTGTTTGATCATATATTCAAGATGATTTCAGGTAATACAGAGCATTAATATGAAGAGTATTGATATAGTTAGTATATTTCCAGAAATTATAGATTTGTACTTGCAAAATTCTCCTGTAACTAAATCTATCCCAGAAAAAGATATTATTATAAAGACCCACCAACTCAGAAATTTTTCTGAAGATAAGCACAGTAGAGTTGATGATAAACAATATGGTGGAGATCCAGGCATGGTTCTGATGGCAGAACCTCTTATGAAATCTATTGATTATATTTCAGGATTAAGATCATCTAATCCATTTACCATTTTAATGTCTCCTCAAGGTAAAAAATTAGATCAAAATATTATTTTAGAAATCTTAAATAACGACAATATTGCAATAGTTTGTGGAAGATATGAAGGCGTTGACGAAAGATTCATAGAAGAAAAAGTTAATATAGAAGTATCTATTGGAGACTTCATTTTGTCAGGAGGAGAATTGCCTTCTTTAATTCTATTAGAATCACTTCTCAGATTTATTCCTGGGATTATTGGTAATGAAAAATCTCTTGATAATGATACTTTTGGTAAAAATTATAAAAATTTACTAAAAGGACCTGTATACACGAGGCCTAAAAAAATTAAAGATAGAGAAGTACCTCAAATACTTTTGTCTGGGGATCATAAAAAAATTGAAGATTGGAGAAAAAAAATTTCTAAAAATAGGACTAAAGAAAGAAGAAAAGATTTATAAAAATAATATAAATTTATCCAAGAATTTATAGTGGATAAGTGTTATTATAGTTACTTCGTATGAAATTAAGTTTGATAATTTAGATCTAATAAATGACTGTAGAAGATAAAAACCAAGAAGAGCCAAAAGCTGAAGAAACTCCAGTAGAAGAGCCAAAAGCTGAAGAAACTCCAGCAGAAGAGCCAAAAGCTGAAGAAACTCCAGCAGAAGAGCCAAAAGCTGAAGAAACCCCAGTAGAAGAGCCAAAAGCTGAAGAAACTCCAGCAGAAGAGCCAAAAGCTGAAGAAATATTAGACTATTTGGGTAAAGTACCTTCAAATAACAGTATCGATTCTTTCTCGAGTGGAGATACAGTTATATTAAATCTTCTAATCAAAGAGGGAGATAGAGAAAGAGTTCAGTCTTTTCAAGGGAATGTCATTAGAGGAAGTCATATTAATGGAAATAAAGTTTTGCCTGGTAAAACTTTTACTGTTAGAAGAATATCGTCTGGAGTTGGAGTAGAAAGGACAGTTCCTATCAGTTCTCCTTCAATAGAATCAGTTAAAGTTATCAGAAAAGGTAAAGTTAGAAAATCAAAACTCTACTATTTAAGAGATTTAACTGGTAAAAAGGCTAGAATTAAAGAAGCTAGATAGAGGGTTAAATATGACAATCTTACCTATCAGAGTATTTCCAGATCCAATTTTAAGACAGCAGTCAAAAGAAATAAAAGAAATAAACAAAGAGGTTACAGAACTTGGCTTTAATATGTTGGAGACAATGCGCTCAGCTAAAGGAATTGGATTAGCTGCACCTCAAGTTGGTAAATTACTCAAACTAATAACAATTCAAATCCCTGAAAATGAACCTATGATTATGTTTAATCCTAAGATTGAAAATTCTTATGGAAAAAGAAATGTTGAAGAGGGATGCTTAAGTGTACCTGGCTTCACAGGAATAATAGAAAGATCGATTAGTATTGATGCATCATATATAGATAAAAATAAAGCAAAAATAAAGTTATCTGCAACTGATCTATTATCCCAAGCTATTGAACACGAGATCGATCACCTTAATGGTATAGTATATCTTGATCATCTTAAAAGTCATGAAGATTTACACAAATCTGGAATTACACCCAATGATGTTCATTGGCATGATATAGGATATAAAATTTTAGTAAATAAAACTAAGGCTTCGTCTCAAGATAAGATTGTAGATGAAGTAATAGAAAAAAAAATACAATTATCAAAAATTAAATCAGATAGTTCAATTGATGAGGCTTCTGTAGATATTTAGTAAAAAAGGAAAAAATTGTTGAGATTCAGAGGAATAATATTACTAGTAGTATTCTTAATTTTATCTATACTTGCGATTTCTATAAATCCTATAAAAATAAATGATTGGGAAAGAGGAAATAATGATAATCTTCTAGGTATGGTTTTAGGCTTAGACTTGAGAGGTGGAACTCATTTAGTTTACTCTATAGAGTCATCAACAGGAGAAGAACCTACCTTGGAGGATGCTCAAGGAGTTAGAAAGATTATTGATAAAAGAGTAAACGAGTTTGGGGTTAGTGAAGCTAATGTACAGCTTCTCGGAACTCCACCTAATAAAATTTTAGTTCAAATTCCTTCTCAGAAAGGTGATAAAATAGTTTTTTCTTTATCTGAAAATGAAGAAAACATTACAGTTATTAAAAACAAACTAGAAGAATTAATTGATACTTCATTTGAACTTAATGCGATTGATGGAGAATTAGAACTAAATTCAGATGAATCACTAAGTCAATTTACTATTGATAATCTTAAGAGTTTCTTATCTAATGAAATTGAAGTACTTATAAAAATAAATTTTTCTCCAAATAGAATTGAAAATAAAGAAGAGGGAGAAGATTTAGAATTTCCAAGCTTAGAGGATCTAGAATCAGTTTTAAAAAAATCCGATATAACTTACTCATCTTTAGAAAATAAAGAATTTGGTGAGTTTCATTTGAAACTTAATAATTATGGTTATGGTGATGAAAGTCAAAGAGAAAAAATAATGCTTTCCTTATCTGAATTGGATTATAATTTAGTTAATTTTCAAACAGAAGGAAATTTAGAAACTTTTGTAGTTAGTGGTGGAATACAGTCAGCTAAAAGATTAATTGGATCTACCGCACAATTAGAATTCAGAGTAAGAGAATGTGGAAAAAATAAACCTGAAGAATTAGATTCACAAATTTGGGAAATGGTTAAGTGTTATGACCCTCAATATTATAATGAGGTAGCAACTGGAATTGAATCTAAGAATCTAACAGATGCATCTCCTGGAACAGTTGCTGAATTATCTCAACCTGTAGTAAATATAGTATTCGATGATGATGGTTCTGATAACTTTTATGAAATAACAGATCGTATATCTCGAACTGGAGACTTGTTGGCTATTTATTTAGATAACGAGGAATTGGTAACACCTGGAGCTGATAAAGCTATCTCTGGTGGTAGGGCGTATATTTATGGTAAAGATATTGATGGAGAAAGAGCAAGAGAAATTGCTGTTCAATTAAGATCTGGGGCCTTACCAGCAAAATTAGACTTAATTCAAGAACGGAATGTTGACGCAGTTCTTGGTTCTGAATCGCTAACTAAAAGTCTTACTGCAGGAATTGTTGGTTTTATTTTAGTGCTATTTTTTATGATTTCTTACTATAAGATCCCGGGGATAATAGCATCCGTTACATTAATTATTTACCTGTTATTTTTAGTTGCTATATTTAAAATATTACCTGTTACTCTAACTTTATCTGGAGCTGCGGCATTAATTCTATCTATTGGATTTGCAGTGGATGCGAATATTCTTATTTCTGAAAGAATAAAAGAAGAACTTAAATCTGGAAGAAACTTATTAAACTCTATAACAATAGGTTTTGACAGAGCATGGTCATCAATTAGAGATGGTAACTTTTCTACATTAATTATTGCAATTGTTTTATATTGGTTCGGTTCTAATTTTTCTACTTCTGTTATGCAGGGATTTGCTTTAACTTTAGGTGTAGGAGTTTTATTAAGTATGATCACAAGTTTTCAAGTTAATAGAATTTTAACAAGAATAATTACCAGAAATCAGAGTATATCTAAGGTTGGGTTATTTATGCCAATAGCAAGGAATGCTGTAAAAAAGGAGAGTAAATAATGAATGTTATGACTAATAAGATTTATTTCCTATACTTTTCTTTTATCCTGCTGATTTTATCTGTAATTTTATTATTTGTACCAGGATTACCTCTTGGAATAGATTTTACATCTGGAACAACTGTTACCTATAGATGGGATGATAATCCTCCTTCACAAGAACAGATATCTAATGTATTTTCTCAAGTTGGTTACAAAGGAACTCTTGTTCAATCTATGGGAAATAATGAATTTTATATCAGAACTTCTGATCTTGGAGTTAATGGAAAAGAAATAGTTGATAAAGAACTTGAAAAAATAACTGGTAATAATCCAGTAACATTAGATACTAATACTGTAGGTTCTTCAGTTGCTCAAAATACTATTAGAAATTCAATTATAGCTGTTCTAATATCTTCTTTATTTGTGATGCTTTATATCGTCTATGCATTCAGAAATATTGACCAAGCATACTTATATGCAATTTCAGCAATTATAACTCTTATTCATGATGTGTTTGTAGTTATGGGATTGTTTATTATATTGAGTCAATTCTTTGGATCAACTGTAAATTCAATTTTTATAGTGGGTATTTTAACTGTAATTGGTTACTCAGTTAATGACACTATTGTGATATTTGATAGACTTAGGGAAAATATCACAATGAACAAATCTATGGAATATCTGTCTGTTGTTAATAAGTCTGTTATGGAATCAGTGACAAGGTCTCTCGGTACATCCTTAACTACTTCGATGGTTATTCTAGCAATGTTATTATTTGGTGGTCAATCTCTTAGAGATTTTCTATTAGTATTACTATTAGGTGTAATTGTGGGAACTTATAGTTCAATCTTTGTTGCTTCAAATATTATGTTGATTTGGAGATATGGGTTAAGAAAAAAATCTAATTAGATTTTTTTCTTATACGAAATTACTGGCAACTTCATTAGCAAATAGTTTACCTTTATCACTAAGGATATAATTATCTTTTTCCTTAATTAGAATATTTTCATTTATAAAATATTCTAATTTACTCAAGTATAAATCTTCGAAATCTAACTTAAATCTAGAATAAAATTTAGATATGTTAATTCCCTCCTTAAGTCTGAGACTTAACATTAAGAATTCTAGAATTTCATTTTCTTTAATATTATCTTCATAAATATCTAAGATTTTATTTTGTTCTAGATAGATTATTTTTTCTTTAATTGATCTTTTGGAGTTTTTATAATTCTTGAAAAATTCTACATATTTTTTTGGAGATTTTAGTATACTAAATCTTTTCTTATCTATGAAAGAATGAGCTCCTGGCCCTATTCCTATGTAAGGTTCCATCCTCCAATATTTTAAGTTATGTCTTGAGGTTTTATTCTCTTTTGACCAATTAGAAATTTCATAATGATTAAAATTATTTTCCTTTAAGATCATTTGAGTACTTTTATACATTTCTGCTGATAAATCGTCATTGGCAACATTAATTTTATTATTCTTAACTTGATGATCTAGTATAGTACCTTTCTCAACTTGAAGAGAATAACAAGATATATGATTAATTTTTTCTGAAATAATTTGATTTAGAGTATTAATATATGAATCTTTAGTTTGAAGTGGCAGTCCATAAATTAAATCAACAGAAATATTTTCAAACACTTCTGATAAAGATCTGATTGCAAGTAAAGCTTGTAATGAATCATGCCTTCTGTTTAGTATCTTAAGTTCATCATTATCTAAAGACTGTATCCCTACAGAGCATCTATTAATACCCATACTTTTCCAATTTATTGACTTTGCATAAGATACATCTTCAGGATTTATCTCTAGTGTAATTTCTATGTCGTTAGATAAATGAAAATTATTTCTAACTTTTTCTAAAATATTTCCTATGACTTTGGTTTCAACATATGATGGAGTTCCTCCACCAATAAAAATACTTTCAACAATATAATCCCCATTGAGTGACCAAAATTCTATTTCATTACTGATTGAATTATCGAAATTATTTATTAAGTTTTCTAAACCTGAGTAAGTATTGAAGTCACAATAAGTACATTTAGTATGACAAAAAGGAATATGAATGTATAGACCTAATCCTTCTTGGTTAATTAGCTTGGAGTCCATAGCCCACTATCTGAATTTTCAGAATTATCCTTCTTATCTTCAGGGGTGTTATTTTCAACATTAGGTGCCTGAGATTCATATGCTTTTTTTAATTCGGCCTCCATAGCTGCTTGCGCATTTTTTACCCATTGAGCTACTTGATCTAATTCCGGAGGAGATATAATAAATTTCTCAATATCATCAGGTATATTTATATCTTGATTACCTGTAAAGATAATTGCTGATTCACCTTCTACAAGGATTTCACTCAAGGATTTATTTATATGTTCATATCTCTCTTCTGAAGCTTTCTTTAACTCTTCAGATATTTTTTCAGCAACAGACCTGTTTGTTAAGCCTACATTCAAACACTTTGACCAATCAATAACTTTTTGTAAATTTTCTAAATTTTCTAGCTCAGATATCTCTGCACCGGTTTTCCTTCGTTCTTCTGTAATATTCCATGCACCTAGGCTTGCTTCTTTGAGGTTCATAGCTACATCTTCTCCCTTACCAGGAATTCCTTCTACAAATATTTTTTTTACTAATCCAGTTTTTTCTTCCAAAGTAGATATATTTTTATCAACTGCTTCCCAATATTTGAATATTAAGTCATGTAATTCTTTTGATGCTTCTTGAGGTGCTTGTAGCAAAACACATATGAAAGCCTTTTTTTTACCCATTACCTTTTCAGCTTTAGGTTTTTGAATTTTCCCAATTTCTTCGTTCAATTTCTTCTCCGTTTTTATTCAAAATAGGATGTTATTTATTTAGATACTTAACATTATATTAATTATTCTTATTTAATAATTTACCTGATTTTTTTGATTCACTCAAAGACTAATGTTATGTTAAGTCTTGATAGTAGAAAAACTTCTGCATAAATCAATTTATTTATAATATATCAGTAAGTTATGATTTTAATGAAAATTTCTAAATGTTAAATCTAAAGTAAATGACGTCACCATCTTTCACTATATAGTCTTTTCCTTCTACTCTCATTTTTCCAGCTTCTTTAGATTTTTTTTCTCCCCTTAAGCTTACATAATCTTTGTAACTAACCACTTCAGCTCTAATAAATCCTTTTTCGAAATCAGTATGTATTTCTCTTGCAGCTCTTGGAGCATTAGATCCTTTTGGTATAGTCCAAGCTCTTGATTCTTTTGGTCCAGATGTAAAGTAAGTTATCAGATCCAGAAGTTTGTATCCTGATTGAATTATTTGTTCCAATCCTGATTTTTCTAACCCCAAAGCTATTAAGAATTCTTTTTTTTCTTCATCGTTTAATTGAGATATTTCAGATTCTATTTTTGCAGAAATAATTATTGAAAGAGCACCTTCATTGCTAGCTATTTCTTGAATTAATTTTGAGTACTTATTTCCATTTTTTGCATCATCTTCAGAAACATTACATACATAAAGAACAGGTTTACTTGTTAATAATTGTAAACTTTTTAACTTATGAGTTTCACTATCTGGAATACTTAATAATCTAGCTGGTTTCCCATTACTCAATAGATTATGAATTCCATCTACAATAGGTAATAATTCGTTAGCTTCTTTATCTCCAGATTTAGCTTTTTTTTTAATTGAAGGAATTCTTGATTCAATACTTTCTAAATCTGAAAGCATTAATTCAGTTTCAACTATTTCACTATCTTGAACTGGATTAATCGAACCGTTCACATGTGTAACATCAGGATCATCAAAACACCTTATAACATAAGCTATTGCATCCATTTCTCTGATATTTCCTAGAAACTTATTACCTAATCCCTCACCTTTTGAAGCTCCTTTTACTAATCCAGCTATATCAACGAAGGACATTTTAGTGGGAATAATTGATTTTGATTCACTTATTTTGGCTAAATTATTTAGGCGATCATCAGGAATTGCAACTTCTCCTATATTGGGATCTATAGTACAGAAAGGATAGTTTTCTGCTTGTGCATTACTAGTTTGAGTTAGAGCGTTAAATAATGTAGATTTTCCAACATTAGGCAATCCCACTATTCCACACTTAAATCCCATTATTCTTATTCCTTATTTACTCTTTTATTATTGATCATCATCTTTATCATCATCTTCATCTTCAACTGTTCTAAATTCCCCATCTACAATTTTATCGTCATTATTTTTATCGTCTTTATAATTGCTAAATGAATTTTTCAGAGTCTGATATTTATAAATCAACATAGTTAGTGCTATGACTATGATATCGTCAATTTGTCCTATTATAGGTATAAAATCCTTCAATATATCATTGGGAGCAATAACATAAAATAAAGCTAGAACGATCACAAATTTTATTTTAAGTGGTATTTTAGGATCGAATAGGCCTCTTAATATTTGACTCCCAAAATAAATTAATCTTGGTATCAATAGAATGAAATTTCTCATAAAGTTGTAATAATATAATTATTAAATTTCTTAATTTAAATGATACCAACAAATTATTTTTAAGTATTGATAAAGTTACTTCATGGGAATGATGAGTTTTCTACAAAAGAAAAACTCGAAAAATTAATAGGTGATAAAAATGATCCAGATTTGGATCTAAATGTTATTTATTCACATAATATTTCCTTTAATAGTTACAAGGAATATATTCATACAATTTCTTTGTTTGGAGGAAGAAGGATCTTAGTATTTCATGATTTAGTATCAAAAATAATTTCTAGTAAATCTGAAGAATGGAAAGATTTTTACGAATCCACATTAAATAAACCTAATGTCAACGAAATAATTTTTGTTGAAAACAAAGAAATAAATCTCAAATCCAACAAAGTATCAAATATTTCAGATTTAAGTGAAGTATTTTTGTTTAATATACCAACAGGACGAGGATCATGGGAAAAAATAAAGAATTGGATTATTCAAAGACAATCTCACTATAATATAAAAATTTCTCAATCAGGGATCAATAAACTTATTGATCTTATAGGAAGTAACTATCGTTATCTAGATAATGAATTGATTAAGCTAAGTAATTATAAACCCGATAAGATTATTGAAGAAGAAGATATTGAATTGATGGTCTCAGGGATAAAAGAAAGTTCAATCTTTGAACTTATTGATTCAATATTAGAAAAAAATATATTAAAGTCCAGTAAGCTATTACAAGTAATGGTTGGTAGTGGCCAAAATTTTTTTTCAATACAACAGATGTTATCTAGGCAAGTAAGATTAATTATCATGGCTCAAGAACTTAATCCCACAATGAATTTAAAAGATTTACAAAAGAAAATTCAAGTAAGTTCTTCTTATGCATTTAACAAAATAGTTAATCAATCCAAACAACATTCAAATAAAAGAATGAAAGAAATTTTAGAAAATTTGCTTGAAATGGATATTCAAATAAAATCTGGTAGCAAGAGTGAAAAAGAAATTCTTCAAAAATTAATTTATGTAGTATGAATATTTACTTTAGAAATTCAATTAAGTTTAGTTTTATAATTTTCTCTTTATTACTTTTTGTATCTTTGATTTTATTTTTATTTTCTTGTAATTTATTTGAGGAAAATATTGAAGTAGAACCAAAGATATATACATATTCTCCAGAAGCTTCATTAGATTTATACATTAGAGGCAATAGGTACTTAAATCAAGGTAAATATAAAGAAGCAGAGAATTCATTTGAGAAACTAGTTATTATTGATCCTGAATTTTCTAAAGCTTGGGAAGGATATTCAGAATCATTATTACTTCAAAATGATTTAGATCAATCATTAGAATATATAGATAAAGCTATTTCTATAAACTCTTCAATAGCCTCTCATTTATCAAAAAAATCTTTGGTTCTATATTATTTAGGAGATTATGATGCTTCAGAAACATTCTCATCTAGAGCCTTAGAAATTGATCAGAATGATGTAAGGGCATTGATTGTATCAGGTGCAGTTAAGACTCAAAAAGGACTATATGATCAATCAAAAGAAATTTTTGATTTGGCTATAAAAATTGAACCTGATGATTCTTCGATTTATTTTTGGAGAGGTAAAAATTATATAAATATGTTTGATTTTGATAACGGTATGATTGAACTTAATAAAGCTATTGATATGGATAGATCTCAGCCAGCTTACTATATTGAAAGAGGACAATTATATCGAATAATTGGTAACAAAACAGATGCGAAATTTGATTTTGAAGAAGCTATCGAAATTGCAAAAAATCCACGTAAACAGCATCTTATAGATAAGGCTAAAGCCTTACTCATTGAGTTAGAAGATGAATAAATTTCTTATATTAGTTATTGTTCTTTTATTCTCATGTTCAGCAACTAATGACTTTGAAGGTAGAATTACTTTTATCCAGCCCGGAATCTTGATTGAAAATGATAATAAAGAGTCAATTTGGGCTGATTTAAAAGATCATGATAATCTTTATAAATTAGGATATCCGAAGAGAGTTTCACAAATTAAAATTAGAGATAAAGATGATAATACAAAATTATTCTATGTTAATCCTGCTCAATCTTTAGAAACAATAAATTTATCTTATACATATTCACATTTTCAATCTCATATGATAAATGGTGATAAAGTTTTTGTTGAGTTTCAAAAAATAAAAAATTCAGAAAGTCCAGAAAAATCTTTTAACAGAATCGTTAATCTTAGATTTATTGATCATAAACATTAATTTTACTCAAGTCTTTTTTTAATTCTTTATAGTCAACAAATCCTTGATATCTATTTTCTACAAAACCATTATTATCTATCAGGAAAGTCCAAGGCTCACTTGTTATTCCAAACAATTGTACAGATTCATTTAGGTTACCTACAGAAAAATCGCCAGTATTCATAATTTCTTTGAAATTTTCCCAAATTTCTACATGAATAACTATAAGTTTGTCTTGATAATTACTTCTTATTTCCTTTAAGACATTTAACTGAGGTGCACATATAGCAGTTACACATAAACCTGGAGTAGAAAAAGAAAGAATTATTGGAAGTTTCTTTTCTAAAGCAATGTCTAAACTATGAGAATATAAATTTAAGTCTGGCTCTATATCTGTTGATAAATCTATTATTTTTTTATTTTCTAGACTTGGAGTTTTAATTGAAGAAACTTTTTCCCCAGTATTCAGTGTGCTTGAGATTTCCTTAACTTCTATTACCCCTTTTGTGTTACTTTTTTTGTATTCACCAATAATCTCCCAGTACCCGGTTGAATCAAAAGCTAGATCACTCTTAAATACACTCCTATTTCCAGGCCAGTCTACCAACTCATAATCCTCTATGATCATTTCTTTGCTATCATCTATTTTCTTCAATTTAAAATTCACATTTTCAGAAATATTATTTCCTTCTTTATCAAGAACTGTATAAACTACTCTGTTTTCACCTAAAGTAATATCTTCAGTGATTACAAATAAAGAAATATTTTCAGGATTAGATTGATTACTTATTTCATTTGAACAACTGAATAGTACAAAAAGTATTAGAAATATTTTTTTTATCATTACTTTATTGTAAGCATTGTTTGAGGATTTTTAATCATCATCTTATCTATATTTTCTTTATCTATATTTCTGCTTTTCATCCATGGAACAATTCTCTTAAGCAAATGATCAAAACCATGACCTCCAAATTTTTTCAGTCTATGTTTAGTACAAATATCTTGAGCTAATAAAATATTATCTTCAAAACTATTTTCTATTAGAAATTCAACCATATCTAATCTTTGATGATCTCCTGGCATATATGCTTCGGGTGCAAGAGGATAGAAAGGGCTGTCATGTCCCCATAAATCAAGGTTGATATAAACACCTGTTTCAGAAGTATCTTTTAAGATATTAAAATCAAAAATTGTTCTATCTACATGACCCATTACTACATTATTAAGGTCAGCTCCCAGATTATATATGTAATTTATAATTTCAAGTGGCGCAAGTTCATTTCTTCCAGGATGAATCAACAAAGGAAGTCCAGTTTCTTTATGTGCCATTACAGAAGCTTCCATTGAAAGTTTTTCATTATCAGTCCACGGCCAAGAACACCCAATTTCACCAATAATACCTGATCTAATATCTGTTTTATCTGCTCCAAATTTTATGTCATCCATAATAATTTCAAATATAGATTCAATTCCATCTTTTGCATATCCTTTTTTTTGTGCAAGCTCTACATAAAACCCAGATCCCATTACTATATTTACACCAGTTTTTTTACTGATATTTCTTAATTTATTTGGATTTCTTCCTAAACCTATATTAGTTACATCAACTATAGTTTGCCCTCCAGAGTTCTTGTAGTGTCCAAGCTCTTCATAAGCTATTTCTTCATCTTCATAAACTAGATTATCTCTAGAAGATGACCAATTGAATCTTACCCAACCGATATTTTCCAAAGATATCTTTTCTTCCATATATTTTTTATCGAGAGGGTTTAACGGATCGGTAAGAATTGCCTGAAAATTAATTAGTACATGGTCATGTGTGGTGGTGTTACCCACTTCTATTGGATTAATAGGCCCAAGTACTGTCATTACTTTACCTTCGTTTTCTTTATTAACCATAATTATAGATTCCACTCCATGTTAGTTCCTGTAAACCCAAATAATTATTTGGGTTTACATAGAAGATTATTAAGTTAGTTTATTGACTAAATTTACTATAATTTTGGCTCATTGGCTGGCATAGAACTTAACAATTCTAACTTAGATGTTACCGCTGGATTTTGCAATGCTGAAGGCCTTTGTCCTCTTAGAACAGCTGCTACTTGTTGTGAAGCCCTTCTTCTAGATAACCACGCAGATCTTGTTGATTGACCAGCTATGTGAGGAGCAACAATTACATTTGGCATACTAAATAGAGGATTATTAGGATCAGCTGGTTCCTGTTCAAATACATCCAGCCCAGCTCCTCTGAATTTTTTATTATTTAGTGCTTCTATTAAGTCTTTTTCGTCAACTACAGAACCTCTACAAACATTGATAAAGTAAGCACTTTCTTTCATATGATCAAATTGTTCTTTGCCAATCATATGATAAGTCTCAGGATTTAATGGCACGATAGCTATGACATAGTCTGACTTCTTGAAAATATCATTTAGTTCCCATACCTGTTCAACACCATATTCCTTAATTAACCAAGGAGGACAATACGGATCATAAACAAGAGTATTCATTCTCCATGCTCCTAGTTTTCTTGCAATTTGCCTACCTATATTTCCGAATCCTATAATACCAAGAGTTTGCTCATCAAGAGGTTCAATAGGACTAAATTCTCCACCATTCCATTTTCCACCATCTCTTAGTTGAAGTGTATACTGAACTACTTGTCTATTTAGTGCAAGTGTAAAAGCTACAGCCTGATTAGATACTTCTTCTGCGCACATTCCTGCTCCATTTGTTATCATCATTCCATGTTCAGTTGCAGCTTCTGCATCTACATGATTAAATCCATGGGAATAAACCGCTAGCACTTTGCAGTTTTTTGTAGACTTTATAAATTGTTCACTTCCCCATCCTGCTCTATTTAATATTGCATCAGCATCCTTCACTACTTCCATTGCCTCACCCTCTGAACGTGGATTAGCCTTTACAAACTCAACATCTAAATCTGACATTTCTGCTTTTTCGTATTCCAGATTGTCATCCTCTGGACCTAGAAAAACTACTTTATATTTTGCCATGTATTTATATCCTTTCAATAATCTAATTAATCTATCGTAATATTTAATTCCTATTTCGCTTTATCGTATAAAATAATTTAAAAAAAGAAATCGTAATTAATAAGGGAAAATAGTTTTTTTCTTATTTTAATTTATTTTTATTTTATGAAATCAGAAGAATTATCAACTTTTTTAAGAATCTCAGAAATTCCTACAACTTCATTCTATGAATATAAAATATCAAATTTTATACAAGATGAAATAAAAAAAATGGGACTAGATTTTGAGATTGATGAGTGGGGTAATATCGAAGTCTTTCTTCAAGGAAATTATAATGAAGAAGTCGTTTTCTTGGCTCATATGGATCATCCAGGATTTGAAATTATTGAAAAAGTAAATGAATCAACATATAGAGCAGTACCTCTTGGCGGATTACCCAAAAATTGCGAAAATTTATCGACTCCTGTCATAGTATTTTATGAAGACCACCAAATAAATGCTAAAATAATCAAGTCAAATGATGAAGTTAAGAATAATGATAATAGATGGTTACTTAAGGATGAAATTTTTATTGAAAGTAAAGATCCAATAGTTGTACCAGCACCTGTTGTATTTGATCTTCCTAAACCAACTGTTTCGGGGGACCAAGTTATTACTCCTGTAGCAGATGATTTAGCAGGGTGCTCTCTAATATTAGGTATGCTCAAAGAACTAAAAAATAAAAAATCCAATTATTCTATAAGAGGTATATTTACAAGAGCTGAAGAAGTTGGTTTAGTTGGCGCAAGAGTAATTGCTCAGAGCAAAAGAATTCACAAAGATTCTATAATTGTTTCAATTGAAACTAGTAGTGAGTTGCCTGGAGCAACCTCTGGCTTAGGTCCCATTATAAGAGCAGGAGATAGGATTTCTACTTTTAATAATGATGGTGAAATCATTCTTTTATCTTCTGTAAAAGATATCCAAGAAACTGATAAAGATTTTAGGTTTCAGAGGCAACTAATGAATCTTGGTGGTTGTGAAGCATCTGCTTTTCTACCCTTTGGATATAGAGTTACTGGAATTACATTACCATTAATAAATTGGCATAATGGTAATCCTAATGGAAATGTTGAGTCTGAGAGAATTAGTATCTTGGATTATCAGAATGCTCTTAAAATCATGACAAATATTGGAAAATTAGATATTGTAGAACCAGAGAAATATTATAAAAGACTTATAGATTTACCTGAGGAAGCAGATAGGTTAAAGCATAATTAGGAGAAAAAATGCCAGAAGTTGATGGTTCATATCTTGTAGCAAGGACACTCAAAGAAGAAAATACTGAGTGCCTGTTTTATCTAATGGGCGGACCTAATTATGAAATTATTAATAATTCTGAAGATTTAGGAATAAAAACTTATGATTTTAGGCATGAACAAGTTGCCGCAATGGCAGCTCATGCATATTCTAGGGTAACTAGAAAGCCAGGTGTAACTACCGCTGCTTCAGGTCCAGGAACACTGAATTTGTTAACAGGTCAATACAATGCTTTTATAGATTGTGCACCAATGATTACTCTAGGAGGTGCTGGGCCCGTTAAAGACTTTTATAGAGGTGGTTTTCAAGAAATTGATCAAGTATCAATATTTGAAAAAGTTTCAAAAGCTACTTTTAGACCAACTTTTGCTCATCAATATCCACAGGTAGTCTCTCATGCTTTCAGAATAAGCCAATCTGGTAGACCAGGGCCTGTTTATATTGATTGTAATGAAGATGTTTTATATGAAAAAATTAATGAAAATGATACCTCTAAACCAACTAGATCAGATTTATCCTCACCTCCTTCTGGAGATCAAGAAATGATAAAAAAAACTATAGATTTATTAAGAAATTCTAATTCTCCAATTATTTTTGCAGGTGGTGGGACTTTTTGGTCAGATTCTTCTCAAGAATTAAAGGAATTCATTGATAATTCAGGAATTCCTTTTTATACGACTCCTATGACTAGAGGTATAGTTTCTGATGATCATCAATTTTCATTTCCAGCTGCTAGATCAAGTGCTTTTAGAGAAACTGATTTTGTTTTAGTTTTAGGTACTAGATTTAATTGGATAATGACTTACGGTAATAGAATTAATCCAGATGCAAAAATTATACAAGTTGACATTCTTGAAGAAGAAATTTCTCATAACAGAGATGTAAGTTTAGGTATAGTTGGAGATTGTAAAACAGTTATTTCTCAGCTTAGTGAAGAGTTTAAGAAACAAAATTTAAAGCCTTTAAATTGGGAAAAATGGCGAAGTCATTTATCTAATCTTCAAAATGAAAGATTAGATAAAGTTAAGCCTTTAGAGGAATCAAGCCAACTACCTATTCACCCTTTGAGGCTTTGTAAGGAATTAAGAGAAATAATGGATAGAACATCTATTGTTACTATAGATGGGAATGAGATACTACACTATGGAAGACAAAGCATACCTTCATATTTACCTGGACATTCAATAAATTCTGGTCCAACTGGTTGTATGGGAGTAGGATTGCCCTATGCAATAGGTGCCAAAATAGCTAAACCAGATAGTCAAGTTTTTTCACTACATGGAGATGGATCACTAGGTATGAATATACAAGATTTTGACACTGCCGTAAGGCATAATTTACCTATAATCATTTTAGTTTCAAATAATGAAGGATGGACTGCGAGGGTAGAAGGGGTAAGAAAGCCAGGTAGAGAACTTGGTTTCACAAGATTTGATTTGATTGCTGAATCATTAGGAGGCTATGGTGAAATGGTTGAGAAACCAAATGATATCAAACCAGCTATTGAAAGAGCAATTGATTCAGGATTACCATCAATAATTAATGTTCATACAGATCCAACAGCAAGAGCTATTTCAAAATTTGTTGGTTCTAAAATGGAATAGAAAAATTAATGTTTACTTGGATTAACCATAATTCTCTATACATACTAATTTTATTTTTCCCTTTTGTAGTCTCTGTATTTATCTACTTTTATATTTCAAAAAATAAATTTTTTATATTTAGTATTTTTATAATTCTTACGATATTTTTTCTTATGATTAGACTGTTTTTTGCTCCCGAAAATTCATCATTAGAAGAGAGAATTAATATAAATAGCGAAATTGAAAGTAAGGGAAAGATTGTTGTGCAATTCTTTTCTCCTAATTGTTTAGGTTGCTTATTAAGTGAAGGAGCAATAAATAATTTTAAAAAAGAATATTCTGATGAGTTTAAGGTAATAAAAATAAATATTGCTGATGATGATTATAGTCAAATGGTAAAAAAATATAATATATCTGTTGTTCCAACTTTTATTTATTTTAATGACGGTATTGCTATGGAAACTTATACAGGGACTCTTAGAAACTCAGAAACTTTGTATGAAAAATTTTCACCTAAAAAATAATTTCATTTAATTTATTTGCAATTATATCTATATCAATTTCATCTAAACTATGAACAACTAAGCTTACTTCATCTAAATATGCATGGCCATCATTTAAACCCCCGCCAGCATATATTTTTGGATCATTTTTTGAAAGTTCATTCATAATCTCTTCAGACCTTGGACCTTTATAATTTTTTTCAAAGCTAAGAACGACAGTTGGTCCTTGTCTGTTTGGATACTCATCTTCAACTGAAATTTTGATTCCATTAGTTTCTTTGATCTTGTCTTTTAGTAATTCTGCTTTCTTAGACCAAATTTCTTTTTCAATATTTTCATCATCTTCAATGAATAATTTAAGTGCAGTAATAAAACCTACAATATTTTCTTTTGTGACTTTCATAGGTCTACCTATTGCTGCTTTTTTAGTATGTAGATTTTGAAAGCTATGTAACTGAGCAGCTTCGATTAAGTCTTTTTTTCCTGCAAGTATTCCAGTTGATTGAGGCCCTCCAATACCCTTACCACCACTAAAACCAACCGCATCAACTCCCATAGAAATAAATTTTGTTAGATTTTCTCTTGGTGGTAGTTCTGCTGCAGCATCAAGTAGCAAAGGTA
Source organism: Chloroflexota bacterium (assembly GCA_002721875.1). The sequence continues at coordinate 162,142 of PBLU01000026.1, forward strand.
GATTATTATTGTGTGCAATTTCTATAGTATTTTGAAGACCTATTCCTTCATGGAAAAATGGAGCAATAACATATGATATTGCGCATGTCTTATCATTAATTTTATCTTCCAAGTTTTCATTATTGTATTCGACTAATTTACCTCCTGGAATTTCAAATGCTTTATCATAGTTATTTCTTTGTCCTGTATGAATTAATATTTCATTTTTCATACCCTTCGTATGGGGTATTTTTGAGATTTTTTCCTTATTTTTTCCCGTTATACTTGCTGCAGCCATCAGTACAATAGATGTGGCACAACCACTCGTTACAATAGCCATTTCAGAGCCACATACTTTAGCCACAAATTCTCCTGCTACTTTATGTAACTCTTCAATATCAACAAATACAGAACTGGCTTCTTCTATTGATTTGATGACTTCAGGTCGCATAATGCTTCCTCCATAAACAGTCACCCAGCTTTTTGCATTTATAACTGGTTTTATTCCAAGTTCTTTATAAACATTTGGCCAATTTTTTCCCATATCAATTATCCAACCTATATATAATTAGAAAATATTATATTTTTTATGATAAATAATAACCTAAATTTATACCAATTAAATAGGCAAATCTCTCTTTTTCTAATGGGATGGGGATTATCTTCGGTTATTTTAGGTGGAACACTAATTTTTTTTGATAACCCTTTCCTTAAAGCTATTTCTATACAATTCTTACTTTGGGGAATTATTGATTTTATTTTAGGCTTAATTCCTATAATAAGAAATAAAATTTCTGAAAGAAAAAAATTGTACAAAATATTATTCTTTAATTCTTTTTTAGATATTATTTATATTTTAGTTGGGCTAATTCTAATCTTTGAATTTGTTTTTGAAGGCGAGGCTACAATTGGTCATGGTTTTGGAGTGATAATTCAAGCAATATTTTTATTAGTATTTGATACTTATTACGGATTTAGAGCCTACAGATTAGTAGAATAATTAATTATTCAATCCTTTTATCATCCCTCTTATGTAAGCAATTTGGCCTAAATGCTGTGATTCCTCAACTAACACATGTCCTAATATCCAATAACCTTTTTTTAATTCTCCAGTTAATCTTTTATAGTCTTTTTCTAAATCTTCATCTTTAAGGTTAATAATTACATCTAAGCTTGCTTTTCTTTGATCTTTGTAAAATAATTTCAATTGATCAATATTCATATCAGGTAAATTAGAAATATCTTCTTTTCCATATCCTTTACCGTAGTCAGCATCATCTAAATTTTGATCTATATTGAGTTTTTTAGCCCACTGATTTTTTTCCCAAATAGTTTGATTTCCACCCAAAATCTTATTTATCCAATTATCTTCAACTCTTGCCATATGCCAAACTAGATAAATTATATTATTTGATTCCAATGATGGTTGCCATTTTAGCTCATGTATATTTAGTCCATCTAGTGCTTTGTAAAGTGCTGTTAAATATTCATTTAGGCCAGAAATTATTGATTCTTTAAAATTTTCCATTTTTATAATTTTTTATTATCTATCTTATCTTCATTAATTATAACTATGAATTCTTATCACATAAAATTAATACATTTTTCTATTTTTAATATATACTCAGGTATTAATATATCTAAAAAGGAAATTATTTGATTATAAATATTAGCAAAAAGGATATTAAGTAAGCAAATGGCTATTTATGCAGAAGATCAAAAATTTTCTCCTCAGGCATCTACAGGTGAAAAAATCAAGAAATACAGGCTTTCAATGAACTTATCCCAAGTAGAAGTAGCTTCTCAAATGAAAAAATCTCCAGTTTGGTTGTCAAAAATTGAAACTGACCAAAGAGAAATAAAAACTTCGGATTTAATTAAGATATGTGAAATATTTC
>PBLU01000027.1 GCA_002721875.1 Chloroflexota bacterium
ATTCATATAAGTAAGTTACCCCCTAATGTTGCAAAGAAGTATAAATCTAACATAATGAATAGGAAATGAATATCGACCCATTAGAAAAAGAAAAATTTAATAGCATAGCTGATGAGTGGTGGGACCCTGATGGAAAATTTGCACCTTTACACAAAATTAACCCCCTTAGGTCAGAATACATTGCAGGCAAGATAGATTTAAATAATAAAAAAGTTCTTGATGTAGCTTGTGGTGGAGGACTATTGTCAGAAGCTCTAAATGCAAAGGGCGCAACTGTTGTTGGTGTTGATATTTCTGAAGTTGCAATTCATACTGCGAAAACACATTCTGATAAAAGCAATCTTGATATTACTTATAAAATTTGTGAGGCAGAAGAGCTTCTTCCGCAAGAAAAGAATACTTATGACGTAGTGACTTGTCTAGAAGCAATAGAACATGTGCCAGATCCAGAAAAATTGGTTAAAACTTGTTCGGAACTCTGCAAAAATGGAGGAAGCGTAGTGTTTTCGACAATCAATAGAAACCCTAAATCTTTTTTATTCGCAATTATAGGTGCTGAATATATTCTTAATCTTCTTCCGATAGGGACTCATGAATTCAACAAATTTATTAAGCCTTCAGAATTATCAAAAATGATGAGAAATAATAATCTAGAAGTTCAGGAATTAATTGGTATGAGCTATAACCCTCTAACTAAAAATTACTGGCTTGGTCAAAATGTAGATGTAAACTACATAATTTATGCCAAGAAAAAAATATAATCTTTTTTTGTTTGATCTTGATGGGACCTTGTTAGATACAGCGCCTGAGTTTTATCAAAGCCTAAATAAGCTATTAAAAAGTCATGGGCTGAAAAATAAAAATTTCACTCAAATACGCTCAAAAGTTTCAGATGGAGTAAATGCTCTTATAGAAATGGCATTCAATATTTCAGAAGCAGAAGATGGTTTTTTAAACCTAAGAGAATCAATGTTAGAAACCTATAAAAAAGTTTCACTCAATTCAAAGCTTTTTCCGAATGTTGCAAAAGTATTAGATGCTTTAGCAAAACAAAATATTTCATGGGGCATAGTTACTAACAAACCGAAAGAATTCACCCTTCCCATATTTGAAAATTTTGGATGGGAAAATAAGACAGAGATACTTGTTTGTCCTGATGATGTCAATAATTTAAGAAAGCCTGATCCTTCAAGTTTAGATTTCGCTATAAATCTATCTAAATTTTCTAAAGAAAAATGTATTTATGTGGGTGATAACTGGAGAGATATAGAAGCTGCTAATAATTCAGGAATAGATTCGATTCTAGTTTCTTATGGATATATGACTTCTGAGGAATTAATAAAAATTAAACCTACCTATAAGATAGATGACTCCATTGAATTACTAAAATTTATTTAATTAATCCAATATCTGAAGGTTTTACCCTTTTAAAGCTTCCTTCTCTGAGATTGCTAGGCAAAAATAAATTACCTATCCTCACTCTCTTAAGTCTTGAAACCTCATGTCCAATTGTTCCCCATAACTTTCTAACTGATCTATTTTTTCCACTAGTAATAACCATGGCAAACCAAGTGTGTGAAGTTGTTTCTTTTCCTTTTACTATGTCTAAAAACTTAACATTTATTCCATCAATTTTTATTCCTTTCAATAGTTTTTTAATATCTTCTTGTTTAGGTTTTCCTCTAATTCTAGCTACATACTCCCTTTCTATATTTTTTGAAGGATGAATTATCTCATTTGCTAGATCGCCATTATTTGTGATTAAAATTAATCCACTAGTATTGATGTCTAGCCTGCCAATAGAAATCCATTTACCAGATTTAGGTTTAGGCAACTTATCAAAAATTGTTTTACTTTTGTGATTATTTTCGCAAAGCTCGCCAACCGGTTTGTTGTATATCAATAATTCTTCTGAAAAAGAAAATTTAAGGATTATTTTTTTTCCATCGATATATATATTTTCTTTTTCAGAAACTTTGTCTCCAAGTGAGGCTTTTTTTTCTTCAATATAAACCCTTCCAGATTTAATTAAATCCTCGGCTTTTCTTCTAGACGCAATTCCTTGTAGAGATAAAGCTTTTTGAAGGCGAAGCTTCATAGAACCTACTCGGAAGAAGGAAGTGTTGTTTTTTCTTCTCCTAAAAGAGAAATTTGAGCTTCTTCAGGTATGTTTTGAATTTCAGGAAGTTCAGGTAATTCAGATAATTTTGAGAGATTAAGATCATCTAAAAATTCTTTTGTTGTTGAAAATAAAGCAGGTTTTCCAGGCACGTCTCTATGACCCACAATTTTTATCCAAGATCTGTCTAAAAGAGTTCTAATAATTTGACTACTAACTGAGACGCCTCTAACTTCTTCTATTTCTCCTCGAGTAATGGGTTGTTTATAAGCAATCAACGCTAAGGTCTCTAATAATGCTCTAGAATATTTTTGAGGTTTTGATTCCCATAATCTAGAAACCCAAGGCGTATAATCTTGTTTTATTCTTAATCTATAACCGCTAGCAACTTTAACTAATTCAAAGGCATTATCTTTATATTTTTCCTTAATATCATTTAAAGCTAACTTAATATCACTAAGAGATATTTGATCCTTTTCTTCAAAAGTCTGAAGTATCTCTTTCTCGCTTAATGGTCTTGAAGAGGAAAAAAGTAAAGCTTCAACTATGTTTTCTAGGCTTTCGATCATTTAGTGGAAATTCTCCTTACCTTTTACGTGAATGGGGCCAAATGAGTCTGCTTGAACTAGTTGTATCATAGAGTCTTTCACAAGTTCTAAAAGAGCTAAAAAACTAACTATCAAGCCTAGACGGCCGTCATTCTTTTTATATAAATCATAAAATTGCAAGAAATTATCCTTAACCAATAATTCAAGAATGGATGACATTTTTTCCCTTGTTGATAACTTTTCAAATTCAATGATATGACTTACTTTTAGTTTTTGTCTCTCCAAAAGTTCAAAAAAGACATTAGAAAGCTTTTCTAATTCTACTCCTGGAAGTTTCTCATTGGTTTCAAATTCAGGAAGTGCGGTATTGGCAAGGAAGAAATCTCTATTTAGCCTCGGAACGGATTCTATTTTCATTGATACAGTTTTATATCTTTCATATTCTTGTAATCTCCTAACAAGTTCTGCTCTTGGATCGCCTTCCTCCTCTTCTTCTTCGGTTTCAGCTGGAAGCATCATTCTTGATTTTATTTCAGTTAAATAAGCCGCCATCAGCAAGTATTCGCCGGCTAAATCAAATTGTAACTTTTCCATTAACTCAATATATTGGACATACTGTGTTGTTATTTCTGAAACATCGATATCTAATATATTTAAATTTTGCTTTCGAATAAAATATAAAAGCAGGTCTAGCGGACCTTCAAAAGATTCTAAAAAAATTCTCAAAGCATTAGGTGGAATATATAGATCATCATTTGGAAGAAAGACCTTCTCCCCATTGACCGTGGCTAAGCTAAATTCAGACTGCCTAGGCTTATTTTCCTGCAGCTTTTTCATAATAAAATGCAATTATAAAGCCAATTAGTTCTATTTACACAAAATATTGTGTTTTTTATGGCCAGAAAGACTATATCTTGTTATTCCAGAGATTGGTAATAGGGTATCTCCTATCTTTTCCAAAATTTCTAGGGGAAATCTTTATGCCCAGAGGCACTTGTCTTCTCTTATATTCATTTAAATCAACCAAACGAATAATTCTTATTACATCCTCTTCAGAAAAACCTTCGCTCACTATCTCATTCTTGTTTTTATCTTCCTCAACATACATCCTTATGATGGGATCAAGAATTTCATAAGGTGGAAGTGTATCTGTGTCTTTTTGGTCTGGTGCCAACTCAGCACTCGGTTCTCTAGTAATAATTCTTTCAGGTATAACTTGATTTATTGAATTTCGATATTTTGCTAAATCGTATACTGTTGTTTTATCAACATCTCTTATGACTGAAAAACCTCCCGCAGTATCTCCATAAAGAGTTGAATAACCAACAGCTGATTCGCTTTTATTCCCTGTTGCTAAAACTAGGCTTCCTGAGTTATTTGAAAGTGCCATGAGAGTGACTCCCCTACAACGAGATTGAAGATTCTCATCTGTTTTGTCACCATCTTTTGATTCCAAAGAACTCTCTAAAGATGTTTTAAAGGCCTTGAACATTTCCAGTATCGGAATCTCTCGGTGACTTATTTTTAAATTAGATGCAAGCTGTTTCGCATCTTGTAGACTCATTTCCGCTGTATATTTAAAAGGCATCATTACTGTTTGAACAGATTCTGGGCCTAAAGCATCACAAGCAATTGTTGTGGTTAAAGCTGAATCAATACCGCCAGAAGACCCAATAATAACTCCATTAAAATTATTTTTATTCACATAATCCTTCGTACCTAAAACTAAAGCATTGTAGGTATCAGAGATTTCATTCGCCTTTGCTAGAACATCTTCTGTTCTCTCACAAGATAAGTTTTCATCATAAGAAACTAAGCACTGATCAACTTCAAAGCTTTTTAGTCTAATTAATTTTTTATCCTTTGCTCCTATAATTAAAGAAGAACCATCAAATACAAGCTCATCTTGACCGCCAACCTGATTTACATAAATCATAGGAACTTTGTATTCTAAAAAATATTTAGAAAGCATTGTTTCTCTTTGATTTTTCTTTTCTGTAGTGAAAGGCGATGCGCTGATGTTCAGAAGAATATCAATTTTTTGACTAACTACATCTTCAACAACTTTCTCATCCCAAATATCTTCACAAATAGTAATGCCAAACCTTAAGCCTTTATCTTCAAAAACTTTATTTTCTTCTCCATTTTTAAAATAACGTTTTTCATCAAACTCTTTGTAATTAGGAAGATTTTTCTTTTTGTAAATAGAGGAAAGCTTACCAGCGCTCAAAAAAACAGCAGAATTGAAGATCTCGTCAGATTCTTTTATCGGAGAGCCAATAATTATAGAAATTTTATCCGAAAGTTTTGTAATTTTTTCTAAATATTCCTCGCTATCTTTAATGAAGTCTTCTCTTAGAAGTAAGTCCTCGGGTGGATATCCAGTCAAGAACATTTCAGAAAATATGACCAGATCTGTCTTTTCAGAAATTGCCTGAGTTATATGTTTGACGGCTAAATCAAAGTTTCCCTTGATATCACCAACAATAGGGTTGTCTTGAATTAATTTTATTTTGTACATTAATTAAATTTAGCTTTAAATTAGAGTCAGAAAAGATACAATCATCGGCTAAATGAAATACTTGACTGATAATACCAGAATTACGGGCCTTATGGAGGTATCTCCTCCTGTGGATTTGATCTCTAAATTTCCAATTTCTTCTAAAGCTTCAGAGTTAGTTTTTAACTCAAGAAAAGAAATTTCAGAGATATTAAATGGCATGGACGACAGAATTGTGGTGGTTGTAGGTCCTTGTTCAATACATGATCCAAAAGCAGCAATTGAATATGCTAAAAAACTAAAAAAAATTGAGAAATCTCTAACTAATCAACTAAAAATAGTCATGCGGGTATACTTCGAAAAGCCCAGAACTACTATTGGTTGGAAAGGCCTAATAAATGATCCTGACTTAAACAATAGCTACGATGTGAATAAAGGCCTTGCAACAGCAAGAAAGCTTTTACTCAAAATCAATGAAATAGGGTTGCCTGCTGGTACAGAGTATTTAGACATAATTACTCCTCAATACATCTCAGATTTGATTTCATGGGGTGCTATTGGAGCAAGAACAACTGAAAGTCAAATTCATAGAGAGTTAGCATCGGGCTTATCTTGTCCTGTAGGATTTAAAAACTCCACAGACGGCTCTGTTCAAGTTGCTATAGATGCAATTAACTCTGCATCTAATAGCCATATTTTCTTATCAATAACAAAAGAAGGAAGAACAGCTATATTTAACTCTTCTGGTAATCAGGATCTACATATAATTCTTAGAGGTGGGAAGAACCCAAATTACTCTAGAGAGCATATAAAAGAAGCCTGCAAAAGCTTAAAACAAGTTGATGCTCCGGAAAAATTAATGGTAGATATGTCCCACGGAAATAGTCAAAAACAATTTAAAAAGCAACTAATTGTTAACAAAGAAATTGCCGACCAGATTTCGACTGGGGAAGATGATATCTTTGGAGTGATGATTGAAAGTAATTTGGTTGAGGGCAATCAAAAAATAGATTCATTGAAGAATCTTACATATGGCCAAAGTATCACTGATGCCTGTGTAGGTTGGAAAGATACTGAAATAATGCTAAAGATGTTATCTGAAGCAGTCATTTCCAGAAGAAGAAAGCTAAAGCAGACTGCTTAGTTCATGAATGATGAACCAAAAAAAATCTTAAACTTTCAATCAGAAATAGCCAAGACCATTGGTCTTAAAGAATCTATAATTTTAGAATTCATAAAAAAAAGAAATTCTGTTCAACTAGATGACCTTATTAATGAATTAGATTTCATATCAGAAAAAAAAATTAAGCAACTTGTTGATAGACTTTTGAAGCTTAAGTTGATCTTAAGTTCCACAAATGGTCTATGTCTGAAAAAAGATACTAAATATTCTTCTCTTGAAAAAGGGAGCAGAAAAAATAAAATTTCAGATGGCTGGAAGCCTTCTAAGGATGTCTATAAACAATTAGATAATTTCGGAATATCTGAGGATTTTATAGATCAGAAAATTCCTGAATTTATGACTTATTGGAAAGATAGAAAAGACTCTAGCTTTTCTTGGGACTATAAGTTTATTAAATATGTTCTTAAGGAATGGAGATTTGAAGAGCAAAAACTGCATAAAGAAAGCAAAAAAACTCTCATTACTAACCAATGGCAACCATCGGATGACGTAAAAAGAATCTTAGACCATGCCGAAATAGATAGGGCTTTTGTCGATGATGCTTTGCCTGAATTTATTCTTTATTGGAAAGAAAAAAAAACAACTTCCGATACATGGAATAGTAAATTTATATCGCATATTAAAAATCAATGGGTGCGATACGAAAATTTGATTTCAAACCCTAAAAGACCTTCAAGAATGAACGCTGAATGGTCGCCAAGCCAGGATTGCTATGATGTTCTATATTTAGCCAAAATAAATAAGCCTTTTGCTGAGAAGCAAATTCCTGAGTTTAGGCTATATTGGATAGAAACTGGTGAAATGAGAAATTGTTGGAACTCTAAATTTATTCAACATGTAAAATATAAATGGCACAATGAGAGCGGAGATTCAAAAAACATCTTAAGTAGACTGAAAGATCATGAGTGGGCAATTAACTACAAAAATTGATGTTCCAAAAAATCAAATTGATTTGATTAATTTGATTTTTGCAGAGCTTGAGATTACTTATCATAATCAATTTCATAAAGCTTTTCCGCATGAGGAAAGCGTCAAACTTGCAAAACAATTATGGCTTGCAAAACTTGAAGGTTTCGAAAATCAGATAGTTTTCAAAGCTATCGATGAGATTATTGAAACTTCAAAATACTTGCCAAGTTTAAGCGACGTACTTTCAAAAACTAAAGAGGTAAGAAATAAAACAAACAACATTCCTTCATCAGTTGATGCCTACAAAGAAGCTACTTCTTTGGGAGAGAAGAATCCCTCCGACTATAAATGGTCTCATCCTTTCATTTATCATGTTGGTTGTGAGGTTGGCTGGTATAGACTCAAAACCGAGTCAGAAAAATTTATTAAAGATACATTTATACAAACTTATAACGAAATGGCCGAGTCCTTGAGTAAAGATTCTCCGTTTTTACAATTACCAAAAAAAGAAAAACTATTAAAAAATTCAAATGCTTTGTCTAAAAAAGAAAAGCTTAAAGAACTAGAAAAATTAAAGAAAAAATTTCTTTAGTTACTCTTGATATAATTTGCTTCGCCTAGATATAGATAAATAGTTATAAAGACTTATAATTTGACAGTAGTAATGTCATAATTGCGCTCTTACGTCTGAAAGAAGTATGAATAATGTAATTAAATTAATCCTAAACAGGTCCAACATTGAATGGGCCTTGATTTTTATTGGCTTTGCAGTCATATGGATGATTTCAGGACTATTCATTCAAGAACCTGAGAGCCCTCCAATTCCAGAAAAAAAAGATACTATGGTAAGAGTAGTAGATCAAAAAGCACAAAACTTTTCTAAAGAAATCGTCGTAAAAGGATTCACCGAAGCAGACAAAAAGGTTTTAGTAAAATCTGAAACCTCAGGAAAAATTATTTCATTACCTGTACCGCAAGGAACTTTTGTTGAAGAGGGAGAAGTAATTTGTTCCTTATTTATCGCAGAAAGAAAGGCTAATTATGATAAAGCCTTGCTTGATTATAACTCTGCAAAAAAACTTTTTGAAGAAGAGCTCTTTTCCTCAAAGCAATTACAAAATGCTAAATCAATTTATGAAAGGTCTAAATTAGAATTAGATTATGCAAACATTAAAGCTCCTTTCAGTGGCGTCGTAGATAAAATAGATTTAGATGTAGGGGATTTTTTAAATAGAGGATCAACTTGCGCAACCTTGCTTGACCTTGATCCAATGATTGTGAAAGGAGATATCTCTGAAGATGAGCTATCAGTTGTATCTAGAGATAGCAAAGTCAAAGTAATAACAAATGATGGCTCCGCTTTTGAGGGTCAAGTTACTTTTATTTCCTCTTCTGCTGATGAGATGATGCATACTTTTGCAATAGAAATAGCTATTGCAAATCCTGACGGTAAGATAAAAGATGGTCAGTCCGCAAAGGCAATACTTTTAGCAAAACCAGAACCTGCTCACCTTGTGCCTTTATCAATTCTTAGATTAGATCCTGAAGGAAATTTAGGTTTGAGAATTGTAGATAAAAACGATTTAGTTAAATTCTTTAAGGTAGAGTTTCTTCAAGATACAGAAAAAGGTGTTTGGGTAACTGGATTACCTTTAAACTCAAGAATCATTACTGTTGGGCAAGACTATGTAAATAATAATGAAAAAGTAGACGTTGCTGTTGACTACAGATTGAAGCAGGATGAAAGCATTAATTGATTTTTTTATAGACCGTTATAAGGCTACTTTTACTTTCTTATTCTTTTTACTCATTTGGGGTATTACTTCAGTACAGCAGATGCCTGCTGCTGCCTACTCGGATATAAATATTCCATATGTCTTTATAGCTACCGCATATGATGGTGTTTCAGCCCAAGATGCTGAAAGACTCGTTACGAGACCATTAGAACAGAAATTAAAAACCGTTGACGAATTAGTTGACATGCAATCTTACAGCAGACAAAACATGTCTTATCTAATTCTTGAATTTCCTGTTTCTTACTCTAAAGACAAGGCTGTTCAAGATGTGAGAGACTTAGTTGATGAGACATCGCCAGATCTTCCAGCAGAATCTGAGACGCCACTTGTTCAGGAGTTTAGTCTTGATCAATTCCCTATTCTTGATGTAAATCTAATTTCGAATGCTTCTAATCAGAGAGAGTTATTAGCTTTTGCAAGAGAATTACAGGATTTAATAGAAGCAATTCCAGAAGTTTTAGAAGCTGATTTAAGAGGGGTTCCAGATGATCTCTTAGAAGCAACAATCGATAAGAACAAATTGGAAAGCTATAACGTCTCGCCTAGAGATTTATACAACGCAATTGCGGATAACAACAGAGCTATACCTGCAGGAAACTTAAGGTCATCTACTGGAAAGTTTGGGGTGCTGGTTCCATCGGTATTCGAAAGTGTTTCAGATGTAGAAAACATACCTGTCATAGAAAGCAGAGGGAAAGTAATTACTCTTAAAGATTTAGTAAACCTAAGAAGAACATATAAAGACAGAGATTCTTTCTCTCGTGTAAACGGTAAAGATGCGGTAACGCTATCAGTTTTGAAAAAGACTGACGCTCGAGAGGTTATAGCGGCCGGAAAGGTAAATGCTGTGATCGATTCAGTAAGACCAAATCTTCCGGAAGGCATAGAGTTGGTAATTACCCAAGACAGAACTGGATGGTCTTCGGAAATGGTATATGCCCTCGGAGGAAATATTTTAACGGCAATGCTTTTGGTAATGATGATTGTCGTAAGCACAATGGGATTACGTTCTTCAGGAATAGTTGCAATGGCCATTCCAACTTGTTTTGTATCTGCATGTATTTTTCTTTCTTCAATTGATTACAACTTTAACTTCATGGTTTGTTTTGGTTTTTTGATTTCCCTTGGAATGTTAATAGATGGTTGTGTGGTCGTAAGTGAATATGCTGACAGAAAGATGAGTGAAGGATACAACAGAATAGAAGCCTACAAAATTTCAGCAAAACGAATGTTTTGGCCAGTGACAGTTTCATCTGCCACTACTCTAGCCATATTCGTTCCGCTTTTATTCTGGGAAGGTGTTTCTGGTCAATTCATGAGGCCAATGATTGTTACCCTATTCACGGTTCTCACCGCATCACTTTTTTATACGTTGATATTTACTCCGGCTATAGGATCAAGGTTTGGAAATTTGGGTAAAAGAAAGTCTAAGACATTGGACAATGTAGCAGTATTGGAAAATGGAAATCCAACCGAAATTGATGGAATTACTGGAATTTATGCCAGAATTTTAAATAAGCTAATCGATGCCCCAGGAAAGTTTATCGTTTTTGTTATGCTGATAGTGGTGACAATCGGTTCACTTTATATCGAACATGCCCCCGGAAGTAGATTTTTTATTGAGGAAGAACCTATAGAGATGGAGGTAAAAATTGAAGGCCGAGGAAGCTTTGCAGAAACTGAGAAATTAGGTTTCTTGAAAGAAGTTGAAGAAATTGTCTTATCTATTCCGGGGCCTAAATCTTTTTCACTGAATATGAATGGCGCAGGAGATCCTAGAGATCGGGGAAATGCAGACGAAATTGGGACAATTTTTATTGAAATGCCATTTGAGAAAGATCTGAAAAATGACGGATGGACAGTTTATGATGCGCTTGTAGAAAAAACTAAAGATATCCCTGGGTTGAGAGTGACTGCAAGTGTTAGAGAAAATGGGCCGCCTCAAGACTCTCCTATAGAAATTACCATTTTTGGCTCTAATGAAGCTCTTTTAAAGAAGGCAACTATGGGTCTGACAAATTATATGAAAAATTCAGTGCCTGGAGCTAAAAATGTTTACAACACAATACCCACAGACTACCTAAAATGGACTGTAAAAATAGATAAGGAAAAAGCTAAACAATTTGGTGTGACTACAACAGACATTGGGACCGCTATTCAATTTATGACTGCGGGCATAAAGGTTGGAGAATATAGACCTAAAGATTTAGATGAGGAAGTCGACATAAGGGTGAGATTCCCAGAAAATCAAAGGCGCCTTGATCAATTTAGCGAATTGACTGTAAATACAAGATTTGGTCAAGCACCCCTCAGTAGTTTTGTAAAAATTGAGCCTAATTATATAGCGCCTTCAATTAGAAGAGTGTCAGCAAAACGAGCCTATACCATAGCTGGAGAATATGCCAAAGGCGCTTTGATTGAAGACGTTGCGCCTAAAATAGAGCAATGGGTGTTAGATAATAATGAATATGAAGAACTTCAATTTAAATTTGGGGGTCAGCAAGAGGAAATTGAAGCAAACACAGCATTCTTTATAAGCGCTTTTTTTATAGGAGTATTTTTGATGTCGATATTGCTCATGATTCAATTAAATAGCTTTTATCAAATATTTGTTATCGTTTCTGCAGTTATGCTGTCTACCTCTGGGGTCTTATTAGGACTTTTAGTGACGCAAAGTATTTACAGCGCTATTTTCACAAGTTTGGGGATAGTCTCTCTTGCTGGAATTGTTGTTAACAACAATATTGTGCTTGTGGATACCTATAATGTTATTACGAAAACAAATCCAGAGCTTTCAAGAAAAGAAATTATCATCCGAACAGCCGCACAAAGATTTAGACCTATTATTTTGACTACAGCTACTACAGTGATAGGTCTTCTGCCACTTGCTCTGGGGGTAGGAATAGATCTTTATGCTAGAGAAATTGAACTTACGGGAAGAGTCATTGAGTGGTGGCAACCTATGTCATTTGCCGTTGTTTGTGGACTTACGTTTGCATCGGTATTAACCTTGTTCCTGACGCCTTGTTGGCTTATGCTACCAGTATCAATTAAAAACACACTGAACAATTTAATTAACTTATTCAAAAAAACCGCAAGTGACTGATAAATCAAAAGAATCCAATTTAGACTTTGAAAAATCTCTTGAGAAGTTAGAAAAGATCGTAGACGAATTAGAAAATGGCGATCTTTCTTTAGAGAAATCCATCAAAACCTTTGAAGAAGGAGTCAAAATAACTAAACATTGTCAAAGCTTGTTAAATAAAGCTGAGTTAAAGATTCAAAAACTTTTAGAAAAAGACGACGGCTCTCTTACTCTAGAAGAGTTTGATGAAAGCTAAATTAAAAAAAAATACAATCAAAAACCTTTCCTTCTTAGATTCAAATCTCAAAAGAATAAATGAGGCTATAGTCTCATCTTTGCCTCCAAAAAATTTATCTAGAATTTCAAAGGCAATTCATTATTCTGTTTTAAATGGAGGTAAAAGAATAAGACCTCAACTTGTGCTACTAATGGCAGATGCATTAAATGTCGATGTTTCTAAAAAAACAATAGACTTAATGGCTGCGTCAGGCGAACTAATACACTGCTATTCTCTAATACACGATGATTTGCCTGCAATGGATGATGACGACTACAGGAGAGGTAAGCTCTCCTGCCATAAGAAATTTGATGAAGCCACAGCAATTCTTGCTGGAGACGCGATTCAGCCTCTTGCTTTAGAAGTTTTAACCACAATCAAAGATAAAAATTTAAAGCCGGAAACAAAACTTTTAATAATAAATCTTTTTGCTAAAGCATGTGGACCAAAAGGAATGGTTGAAGGTCAAAATAGAGATCTTCAATCAGAAAATAAGAAAATTAATTTAAAAGAATTAGATCAAATTCATTATTTAAAGACGGGAAAACTTATAGAAGCATGCGTGGAGTCAATCTGCTTATTAAAAAAAGATTTACCAAAAAACCATAAAAAGTCTTTTTTAGAATTTGCAAAAAAATTTGGACTAGCTTTTCAAATCAAAGATGACATCCTTGATATTATGGGAGATGAAACAAAGTTAGGGAAACCAATAAAATCTGACTTAAAAAATAATAAAAGTTCCTACCCTTCTATTCTGGGTTTAGAAAAATCTGAAAAACGCGCAAGAAATTTATGTGACGAAGCCTTAAAAATATTAGAATCTCTTCCTTATAATACCAATAAACTAATCAGACTATCTGAATTCATAATAGAAAGAGACAATTAATGAAGATATTTAAAGAAATTCCTGCTTTTCCTCCAATAACACCCCTTTTGGATAAAGTTAATCTTCCCGAAGATCTTAGAAATTTCGATAAAGAACAACTAAGAAAATTAGCGGATGAATTGAGAGAGTTTTTAATTTATTCTGTTGGTCAAAGTGGCGGACACTTTGGAGCGGGTTTAGGCGTTGTCGAACTAACAATTGCTCTACATTATGTATTTAATACTCCGGATGACAAGCTAGTTTGGGATGTTGGTCATCAAGCGTATCCTCATAAAATTATTACAGGAAGGAAGAACGATATAACATCAATTAGACACAAGGATGGGTTGCACCCCTTCACGAATATAGATGAAAGCATTTATGATGCTTTTGGAGCGGGACATTCTAGTACATCCATAAGCGCTAGCTTAGGTATGTCTATAGCTGAGCCTGATAAAAATCATATAGCAGTTATTGGAGATGGCTCAATGACAGCAGGTATGGCATTTGAAGCCCTCGCGCATGCTGGATCAACTGATAGTAATTTATTGGTAATACTAAATGATAATAACATGTCAATTTCGCGAAATACGGGTGGAATTTCAAACTATTTAGCTAGAATCTGGTCAAGTAGGATTTATACTTCCATTCGGGAAGGAGGAAAGACAGCTTTGAGATTTATTCCTTCGGCAAAAAACTTTGCTAAAAAAGCTGAAACTCATTTTAAAGGAATGTTAACTCCAGGAACTCTCTTCGAAGAACTAGGTTTTAATTATATTGGACCTATGGACGGCCATAATTTGTCAGAAATTATAAGAACTCTAAAAAATCTAAAGAACTTATCTGGTCCTAAGCTTCTGCATGTAATTACTACTAAAGGAAAAGGTTTTTTGCCAGCGGAAAATGATCCTATTGGATTTCATGCATTGAACAAAATTGAAAAAGAAGATTCTAAAACAAAAGGTGTTAAATACTCCAGTATCTTTGGTGAATGGTTGTGCGAAACAGCAAGGCGAGGTGACAGAGATTTAATGGCTATTACGCCCGCTATGTCAGAGGGTTCTGGCATGAATGATTTTAAAAAAGCTTTTCCAAATCAATTTTTTGATGTTGCTATCGCAGAGCAACATAGCATGACCTTTGCTGCTGGCTTAGCTAAAGTAGGAAAAAAACCAGTTTTAGCAATTTATTCAACTTTTCTGCAAAGAGCTTACGACCAACTTATTCATGATGTAGCTTTGCAGGGCCTTAACGTCACTCTTGCAATAGATAGAGCAGGGTTTGTTGGAGGAGATGGAGCAACTCATGCGGGTATTTTTGATGTGGCCTACTTAAGATGTATTCCAAATATGGTGATTATGTCCCCTTCTAATGAAAATGAATGTTGGAAGATGTTGAACACGGGTTATAACTTTAATGGACCTGCGGCAATTAGATATCCAAGAGGTGAAGGTGTAGGGATAGATCTTCCAGAAAAAGGAACTCCCCTAGAAATTGGAAAAGGTCGCATTATAAAGGATGGGAAAAGTGGGGTTGCCATTCTAAATTTTGGAGCCCATTTGAAGGAGGTAAAAGATGCCTCTGAAATCTTACTTCAATCTGGTATTGATATAA
>PBLU01000028.1 GCA_002721875.1 Chloroflexota bacterium
CAACTCAAGAATATTTATGATAAATATGGTGGTAATGTTATAGGCTTAAATAAATTGAAGAATAATGAAATAGATAAGAAGGGTATTGTAAGTTTTACAGAAGATAAAGACAGATATAAGATTGATATGCTAGTAGAAAAGCCAAAAATTGGTGATGCTCCTTCAAATATTGGTATTCTAGGAAGATACATATTTGAATATTCAATTTTTGATTCCATTCCAGATGAATCAGATAGTGAAATAAATGTTACAGACGCTATGATGAACTGCATTGATAAAATTCCCGTATCAGGCAAAATACTAGATGGATATCATTTTGATACAGGAAATCCTAAAGGAATGGTTAGAGCTTCTAATTTTTTTATAAAGAACTCTAAATTAATTCTTGAAGATTACTAATCGAGTTTTAATACAGCCATAAATGCCTCTTGAGGTACTTCGACTGCCCCTATCATTTTCATTCTTCTTTTTTTACCCTTTGATTGCTGTTCCAAAAGTTTTCTCTTTCGAGTTATATCACCACCATAACACTTAGCTAAAACATTTTTTCTTAAGGCACTTATATTCTCTCGTGCTATAATTTTTCCTCCTATGGCAGCTTGAACTGGCACTTGGAACATTTGTCTTGGTATTAATTCTTTAAGCTTACTTACTAATTCTCTACCTTTATATGGAGCTTTGCTTTTCTCAGTTATCAAGGAAAGAGAATCTACATTCTCATGATTAACTAAGACATCTAATTTTACAAGATTAGCGTTTCTTTCATCTAATATTTCATAATCCATCGAAGCATATCCTGAGGAGCAAGATTTAAGGCCATCAAAAAAATCTATTAAAATTTCTGATAATGGAAGATAATGAGTAATAATAACTCTTTGAGATGATAAATTTTTTGAATTTTGGATGTAATCGATTTGCCCAAACTCTCCCCTTTTTGAAGAAAGAAATTCAGTAACTTTTCCAATGTATTCATCAGGTGTAATTATTGTAATCTTTACCCAAGGTTCTGTTATACGGTCAATTAATTGAGTTGATGGCCATTCTGATGGGTTTTGTATTTTAGTTATTTCTCCTGATTTTAAGTAAACAGTATGAGTTACACTAGGTGCAGTTGTTATAAGTTCGAGATCATATTCTCGTTCTAATCTTTCTTGAATTATTTCCATATGAAGCATTCCTAAAAATCCACACCTATATCCAAAACCTAAAGCAGCAGAAGTTTCAGGTTCATAAACTAAACTCGGATCATTTAGATAAAGTTTATCAAGAGCATCTCTTAGATCTTGATATTTATCAGAATCTACTGGATATAAGCCAGTATAAACAGTAGGAACAGATTCCTTATACCCCAACAATGGTGAATCATTTTTATTATCTATACTTGTAATTGTGTCACCAACTTTTATATCCTTAAGATTTTTTATACCTGTTTCAATATATCCAACGAATCCTGCAGACAGTTTATTAGAAGAAACTTGATCTGGTTTTAGGTAACCTATATCAAGCGCTTCTTGATGGGATTTGGTGCTATGAAAATATATTTTTTGACCCTTTGTAATTTCACCACTAACAATCTTTACGTATGCTATAGCTCCTTTGTATGAATCATATTTTGAATCAAAAATTAGGGCCTTTAAATCATTACTAGAATCACTTTTAGGAGCAGGAATATTAATTATAATTTGCTCCAACAATTCTTTGACCCCTGTACCCTCTTTTGCAGAAACCATAAAAATCTCTTCTTCTTCAAAACCTAATATGTCTGTAACTTCATTGATTATTTTTTCAGTCTCAGCCAGTGGAGAATCAATTTTATTTATAACAGGAATTATTTTAAGATTTTGATCAAATGCTTGATAAACCGTTGAAATAGTTTGTGCTTGAACTCCTTGTGTTGCATCTATCAAGAGCAATGCTCCTTCACATGCAGCTAATGATCTTGATACTTCATATGTGAAATCAACATGTCCTGGTGTATCGATTAAGTTCAATATATATTCTTCTTGATTTAAAATATAATTGAGCTGGATTGTTTGAGCTTTAATTGTTATTCCTCTTTCTCTTTCGAGATCCATAGTATCTAGAACTTGATTCTTTAGATTCCTATCAGAAATAGCTTTTGTAAGTTCGATAAACCTATCTGCTAATGTAGATTTACCATGGTCAATGTGGGCTATTATAGAAAAATTTCTTATATTCATGAAGAATTATAATTTTTAGTTAGTATATATTTTTATTATACTTGACCAAAAAAAATATCCTAAATGAACTTATATTAGAAATTTAATAGTTTCTCTATTAGTCTAACAACTCATCATGGGGTAATGTCCAAGGAGCTCTTCCAGCAAATGGCCTTGGTACTTTATTAGTATCAACCATATTTACATCAATCAATGTTGGTTTATTAGCCGCTATTGCTTCTTCAATTGCTTCATCTACTTTAGTAGGGTCATCGACAGTTATACCTTTAGCTCCATATGTTTCAGCCATTTTTGCAAAATCAGGGTTTACAAAACTTGTTTCATAATCACCACCCCAATCTAATTCAAGGTCTCTTCTGACATTCCCATAATATCCATCATTAAATATGACACCTATAATATTAATTCCATACTTTACTGCTGTTGATAATTCTTGAACATTATACATAAATCCACCATCACCTGATACAGAAACGACTGGAGTATCTGGTTTTGCTACCTTAGCACCTATAGCTGTTGGAAATGCCCAACCTAGATTACCTGAATAACCAGAATCAAAATAAGTTGAAGTACTATATGTTTTGAAAGCTGCTCTTGAGTAATACCCCATTTGAGTCATATCCCAAACTGAAATGGTTTCTTTTGGCATACCATTACGCAATGAATCTAAAATATCATGTTGAGGTTGGAGCCCTTCAGATCCAGATTCTAAAATTTCTCTTATCTTTTTTACTTTAGATGCAGGAGATTCTAGATTTGTTCCACCCATTTGGTTAGTTAAGTCTATTAATTTTCTAATAGAAACTTTTGCATCACCAATTACAGGTAGAACATCTTTATGAAATTTTCCTATTTCAGATTTATCTATTTCAACTTGTATTTTCTTGGTATTCTCAGCTGCGGGATACCTAATGGCAAACCTTGAACCCAATATTAAAATTAAATCACTTTTTTCCATTAATTCTTTTATTTGACCTTTACCTGTAAGCCCAGAACCTAAAGAATTTGGATGTTCATCTGATATTACTCCTTTTGCTGCGGCACTGGTTATAACAGGAATATTTGTAATTTCGGATAGTTCTCTTAATTCATCCTCAGCTTCTGATCTAATTACTCCTGTTCCAGCATATATCAAGGGATTTTTAGCATTTATAATAAGTTTCACCGCTTCAGTGATTGCATCATCATTAGGTTTCATTCTTTCAAACGTAGATGCTTCTAAGAGTTGAACTTCTTCACTCTCTACCATAGTTTCTGGTGGCATTTCAATTTCAACTGGCCTTGGTCTTCCATTCTTTAGATGACTAAAAGCTTCTGAAACTCCGGATGGAATTTCATGTGGTCTTAGTAATCTTTTTTGAAATTTTGTTACAGGCTTTATTGTTTCAAGTTGATCATTAACTTCATGCAAACCACCCATATCCTTACCAATTGTAGATCTGGGTATTTGACCAGCAATCATTAATACTCTTGAGTTAGATGAATATGCTGTAGATAATCCAGCAGCTGCGTTATAGAGTCCAGGACCAGGTACAACCATTGCTACACCAATACCTCTGCTAGCTCTAGCATATCCATCAGCCATATATGAGGTAGCCTGTTCATGTCTTGGTACAATCATTTTTATATTTTTATTTCTTCGGAGTGCATCTACTACTCCATACATTTGTACTCCAGGTAAACCAAAAATAACTTCTACACCTTCTCGTTCTAAAGAACTTATTAGTGCATCTCCACCAGACATCTTACTCATTTTTCTCTCCCTCTTACCATAAATCTATTATTCTTTCAGCAATAAGCATTACTGTTGCATTTGTATTCGCTCTAATGCAGTCAGGCATAATTGATGCATCGACTACCTTAAGGTTTTGAACTCCTCTAACTGAACCATCTTGATTAACTACTGCTAAGGAATCATTCCCCATTTTACAAGTTCCACTACTATGGTGTCCTGTAACCATCTTTGTTCGCAACCATTTTTTTAGTAGTTTATCATCATTTCTTATATTTGAGTCTGGATGATTCATTTCTCCTGCATAATTTTGGAACTCTTTATGTAGTCCGATTTTTTCGAGAATTTTTATACCTTCAACAAATCTGTTTATATCATTATCTGTACTTAAGTAATTATAATTTATCTGTGGATATGCATCTGGATTATCTTTATTTAGTGAAATCTCTCCTGAACTTTCTTCCAAATTTAAAGTCAAATTAGCTTTAATACCATCAGGAACTTCAGGGTTTCCATTATTTTTTGTACTGGAGTTCATGTAGACAATCATATCATTTGTAAAATTAGATTGATCTGAGGTATATCTTAATCCCATTGCTACTCTTGAATAGTTAGTAGTTGGATTAGAATAATTCTCTGAAGCTTCCCAAGCAACATAAACCATTGGATGATCTCTTAGGTTTTTTCCAACACCTGGTAAATCAATAACCGGCTTTATGCCATGATTTATAAATTTATTAGGATCACCAACACCAGAATTTAGAAGAAGTTTTGGAGTTTCAATAGCTCCTGCTGATAGAATTATCTCATCAGTAAATAAATCAAAACTTTCTTCTCCTGATATTAATTTAAGACCTATAGCCTTAGTGTCATCAAATATAATTTCTTTTACATAAGTATTACTCTTAACATTAATATTTGGTCTATGCCTAATATCATTCAAGTATGTAATTGCTGTACTCTGTCTAACTCCATCTATTTGATTAAATCCTAGTGGACCAACTCCTGTTGAATCTGGTTTATTATGATCCGGACATGACGGGAATCCATAGTCAATACAAGAATTATAAAATGCTCTATGAACATCATCCCATTCTGGCTTAGGAACTCTCTTTACTTTTATGTAACCTTCATTTCCATGATAATCTTCATTAGAAAAATCTAAATCATTTTCGAATTTATTAAAGAAAGGTAAGACTTTATCAAATGACCATTTTTCATTACCAAATTCAGCCCAACGATCATAATCTTCTCTAATACCTCTTAATAGAATTTGAGCATTGATAGATGATGAACCTCCAATAACTTTTCCTCTAGGTATTCTTATTAATGGTCCATCTTTAGTGCTTTCGGCTTTATATGCCCAATTATGAGGATCTAGTTCTTGAGAGGCAGGCATATCTAAATTTGCATGTCCATAATAGACATTTTCTGGCATATATTCCAAATTACTATAGTCATTACCAGCTTCAATTAATAAAACATTTTTATTTGGATCTTCTGTTAAACGATTTGCTAGAATTGAACCAGCTGAACCAGAGCCAACTATGACCGTATCGTAAATATTTCTCATTATCCCTCCAATTCATATATAGAAACAAGAAACCAAGCCGCTAATGAACCTCCACGATTATCAAAGCCATTTTCTCTTTTTCTAATCAAGTAATCACTTAGTTTTTGAAGCGATCCTGTTCCTGTACAAGATTCATGAACTACTCCTGTATTTTCTATGTTATTATCAACAAAATTCCATGCCTTTTCAACTATTTCCATATACTTTTCTGGAAAGTAACCTAATTTTATTCCAGAGGCTAAAGAATAACCTATCATACAAGTAGAAGTAAGTTCTTCATATGAATTTTCATCATCAATAATTTGTCTCCATGCACCATTAATAGTTTGATACTTTATTAAAGAATCTATGTGAGAATAATGTTTATTTATTATTTCATCTAGATATTTAGAATCTTTCATATACTTAATTGCTTCAGTTGCGCCATAGGTAGCAAAACCATTACCTCTTCCCCAAGTAAATGGAGCTACATTAGAGTGTATATAAATACCATCTTCTCTTTGCAAAGGAGAATCTAATATATGAGATGAAATAAATTTTGTATATTTTTCATCTTTCGTATGTTTATAAGCCCTTCCTAATAATGCTGAAACAAAAAATTGATCCTCTACTTGAATATTTGGGTCAAGAATAGAATTTTGAGAATCTATAAATTTATCAGACTGAAAAATTATTGGATCAATAATATTTTTTTCATTTATAATTTCAAATAAATCGTCTAACCACAGAATGCCCGATCTATTATCATTTTTCCAATCTTTATCTTCTTTATTAATTCTGCCATTTATAAGTTCGTTATAAAACTCTAAAGCAAAGTCTTTAGCTCCAGTAAAATAACCTAATTTTTCTAATCTCAATCTAGCTGATAAACCTACCCCTTGAGTATAGACCACTGTATCTGTTTTACTTCCATAAATTTGACCAAGAGTTACAGCCTTATCCAATAAAACAACTTTATCAATCATTAAATTTCCTCTATCTTCTCGTTACAAAACTTTATTACATCTTCAGCTATCTCTTTAGCCTTTAAGGAGTCATCTTTAGTAAAAATTTGAAAGGGTGAACCACTCATTGTGAATGTTGGATACCTGGTAGAAAATAAATACTTATCTAAGATAGGGCCATATGATTTTAAAAAATCAAATGTTGGATCTATTGCAATACAATCTTCTGATAAATCAGAAATAGAAGAACCCCATACTTTATCTGTTCCCTTCAAAACTAAATATGAAACTAAAATTTTCTCTGCAGCTTGTTGAAACAAGAAACAAGAAATAGAAAAATCAGTTTCCATTAATCTTATTGCAAGATCAAAGTCATATTTTGATTGACCGATCCATCTAAAATGCTCTTTTTGATATTTTTCATTCATGACAAAACTTCTTCTTCGTCTTGAAAAATTACTTCTAAGGAATTTATTATTGAAGTTATTGTTAAACTATTTGTTCTTAATTCATTATATTCATTTGGTGTATATACAAAAAATCTTGTATGAACAGAGGGTAGCAAATGAGTAATCCAGAATTCATCTCTATTGTGAAATTTCTCTTCAGTTTCTTGGATAATTAGTAGATCTAATGAGGTATCAGGAGAAATTTTTCCAAGCGGATAATCTCCGAAAACACCTAAAGATTTTGCCCCAAGTTGCTTAGATTCTGTAGAAAATTTTGAAAGTTCTTTTTCTAATAAATTTTTTCTATGATTTGAAAATCCAAAGACTATTGGCAATTTATTAACCTAAACGTTATAAAGTGTAGGATGATTTGGTTGTTCAAAAATCTCATCCTTCGTCAATGGATAGCTTTCCTTTTCATAAACTTGTATTCTGTGACATCCAAAATCTGGGATGTATATTAGATTACCGTAAGTTCTAACAGAAGCTGGAGCTCTTAATTTTGTCCAAATTTCTCTATTAGACATTTCTCTTAATCTTAAGACTCTTGGACTAGACATAATGTATGTTTTACCTATCTTAGATAATGTAGCATCACCGGTAAATTGAGTTACGTACTTACCCTCAGGATCGTAAATTACAACTCTATCATTATCTCTATCTGCAACATATATATCACCATCGTCATCTATTGATAAACCAGCAGGACCTTTCAATTGAACATAATCTTGTCCTAATGAATTTGGTATTTCACCAAATGAATTGAGGTATTTACCTTCAGAATCATAAACACAAATTCTATTATTTCTCCAATCAGAAACAAGAATGTGTCCAAGATGATTTACTGCAATGCCCCAAGGCATATCTAGACTATTATCACTATTATTCTCTATAACAACACTTAATAATTTACCTGACTTATCAAACTTAACAACTCTATTATTTCCTGTATCTACAACTAAAATATTTTCTTCTTGATCAAATGCTAAACCTGCAGGAGAATTAAGGTCACCATCACCAATCTTTTTAGTTACTGATGATGTTTCAAGTTTTGCGGTATCACCTTTTCCTGCAGCACCAATTGGCACAAAACCTTTTTCTCCATCATCAACCAAAGAATGTATACAATTGTCACCCTCATCAGATACAAATATTGTTCCTTCTGAATCTTGAATCATTTGAACAGGCCAGTTAAAGTTACCAAAAATATCAAGATCTTCATCTTTCCAATTTATTCGTCTAATGTGTCCACCGTTTCCATCAGCTCTGATTAGGACATAAAGTACTTCATTTGATTCAACCATGTCCATACAATAAGTTGTTACCCTTCTCATACCTAAGGTTTCTTTATATTTATAACCACCTCTAAGTATTGCGAATGGAGGCTGTTTTATTTTATCTTTTTGTTGAGTCATAATATTTTCCTATTTGAATGGACTTAATTGTTCAAAATTACCTAATACAATTTCTGTTGGATCTAATTTTAAGTGCTTCTCTAGAAGAGTTCCATAAACACCTCTATAATCAAAAGTATGTTTAAGGTCTTCTCCGTTTAGCCATTCACTTGGTTCAATTGAAGGATATTCAGAATAAAGTCCGCCATTTACTCTATTACCAATTATGAAAGCACCACCACCAGAGCCATGATCAGTACCTGATCCGTTATCTTTCATTCTTCTACCAAACTCAGAGAAGACTAAGACAACTATTTCATCTGATGCATCATGTTCTTCAAGATCGGCCATAAAGTCTTTTAATCCTTGTGAAAGTTCTCCCATCAACCTATCATGTGCGGGCATTTCTTGTGCATGATGATCATAGCCACCGTGTTGAGTATAAAATACTCTAGTGCCTAGATCGGCTGTATGAACTCTAACAACATCTCTAAGAGCTTTAGCTATAGAATTGTCTGCATATTCAATTGAAGATTTATATTTAGCTGGAACATCTTTCAACATATCTGCCCCCTGAAGTACCCCAGAACCAGTGTTAGCTAAATAATTCATAACTACGCCTGATTCATGACGTCCACCCATCCATTCATCGGCTGGTGTGTACATTCTAGAAAAAACATCTAAATTTGCCATTCTTTGGTTATTATCTTCTATAGATGTCATTAGTCCGTAATTATCAAGATTATCTACACTAGTTGCTATAACTCCCGGTGCTGCCAAGGCTCTTGGAAGTCCTTTTCCAAAACTAACTGCAGTTAATGGGTTTGAGCTATTAGGGTCAAGTTCTCTGATTACCTTTGCTAACCAACCTTCAGTAGCAACAGCGTTAGGTTCACAAGTGTGCCATATATCCATAGCTCTAAAATGAGATCTAGATGAGTTTTCATAACCTATCCCCTGAACTATTGCCATTTTTCCTTGTTTATAAATTTCTCTAAATGGTTCAGCATTGGGATGAAATGCAAGTTCATCAGTGAATGGAAGAGATTCGCCTTCTTTATGACCTACATAATTTCTAACATCATAGTAAATTCCATTGGTAAAAGGTATAACAGTGTTTAGAAAATCATTCCCACCAGATAACTGAACAACTACAAGTACTGGATCTTTTTGTCCAGATTTCTTTTTTTGAGTTACCATTATTCTATACTCCTTAAGCTAATTGAAATTCTGGAGATGAAACTAAAAGTATATACAGTTGTATAACTTTCTTTCTTACATCCGCAGAGTCATTTTTATTTCCAACTGTTGGGCCTTTTGAAGCAATTTCTAAAAGTTGCACAAATGTCTGATCGCTTACTTCTAGGTGGCCTGCTTTTTCTAAGACTCCATTTACTAATTGTTCTGAAGATAATTCAGAATCAGAGTAAATTAAGCTATCAACTAATGATTTAGATCCAGAATTATTCATATCACTAATAAGATCAACAGCGTAGTTAATTCTCTCAGTAAGAGATCCACCATCTATCCATTCTTTTCCTGTATGCCAACCTTCAACTGTTGGAGGATCTAAAAGTGTTTGCCCCATTACAGTACTTAATCCATGTAAACCACTTAGTCTAGGGTCTTTAGGACCTAAATCTGATGTTAGTTTCAATGTACTAGCTATGAATTCTGCAGGGCATTTAACTCTCTTGAACATTGAATTCTTAAAGAAGTCAGATTTGAACATTGCTCTCATTACCTCTTTCATATCTGCATCTGAATCTAAAAATGTCTTAACAAGAATTTCCATAGCTTCTTGATCCTTAGGGGGTTCTATACTCCATGCTGGAATTTGTGGTTCATCTGCAACAAAAAAATTGTACAGATGTCTAGATATGAATTTTGCACATGCATCTGTTTTAACAATGATCTCGATTATATCTTCGCCATTAAAGTTGCCTTTATTACCAAGAAATTCTTTTTCTCCATTGTCATGATCTTTTTTATCAAATATAAACTGAGACTTAAAGTGGCCGTATGGATAAAGTGGTATTGGCTGCTCAAATGTCCAACCAGTAAAAGCCCTGGAAGCTTGTTTTATATCATCTTCTGTATAGTTACCTATACCCATTGAAAATAATTCAAGCAACTCTCTTCCAAAGTTTTCATTTATATTTTTCCCGTGATTTTCGCAGTTATCAAGCCAAAATATCATAGCTGGGTCAGAAGCAAGGTCTCTCAAAAGAATCCTAAGATTTAATAAACAGTTAGTTCTGAGCATTGCAATGTGATCGATCATTGTTGGACCTTGTTCACTCTTTGTCCAACCTGTGGCAAAAACATGGTGCCAAAATAAGGTCATTTTTTCTTGCAATGGCTTCTTAGAATTTATCATCCTATAGAACCATTTAGTATTATCCATTCCAAAATTATCAGTTGAATGTAATTGGGGATAGTATCTAGAAAGTATATCCTCATCCTGCAAATCATCGATTTTTTCTATATCAACTAAGTTATCAACAATGTCATCGTAATCTTTAGATGATAAGTCTTCAAGCATTTTTGGTGTAGTTCCAAAACCAGCTCTCCTATATAAATGTGCAATTAAAGCTTTATCAGTAGCCATATTCTCCTCAAAATGAAAATTTTTTATCCTATTAAAAATACCTATTTTTTTATAATTTTACAAGAAAATATAAATACAAATTTAATTTTTTTCTACATAAAGTCAAAGTCAGTTACGGGATCCGGAATATTATCCCATTTATTTGAGCCATTCGTTCGCATAATTGTAATAACTCTTTTTACATCTGGATTTGCTAAGCCCCATAGTTTTTGACCAGTTAGTATATTTACTGCATTTTGAGCCCATCTCTTGGATCCTTCAGAGGCAGTAAAATCTGAACCTCCTGCATAATGAGGAGTTATAAATAAGTTATCTGATTTTAATAATGGAGATTCTGCATCTAGAGGTTCAATTTCAGTAACATCTATCCCAGCAGAATAAATAATATCATTATTTAGTGCATGAGCTAAATCTGACTCATTAACAATTGGCCCTCTAGCACAATTAATAAATATTACATTATCTTTCATTTTAGAAAATGCATCTAAATTAAATGCATGATTGTTTTCAGCGGTAGCTGGTGAATGAACTGTAATGATATCACTTTGAGATATTAGTTCATCAAAAGATACTAATTTAACTCCATATAAATCAGCTACTGATTGAGGAATATAAGGATCATGAGCAATTATTTTTTCTGGTCCAAATCCTTTGATTCTGTTTGAAAATGCTCTTCCGATATTACCAAAACCATAGATTCCAACTGTTGTTCCTGCAATTCTTCTAAGTCGATTTCTTGCAGGCATTAATTTAGATGGATCGTCTGACCAAGCACCTTCTTTAGTATATTTATTTAATTCAGGTACTTGCCTTGTAATAGTTAGTAACATAGCCATTGCATGATCTGCAACTTCTGATGTATTTATACCTGGTGTATTTGTTACACATATGCCTAACTCTGTTGCTGCTTCTAGATCAATAGAGTCTACTCCAACACCAGATCTTCCTACCATTTTAAGTTTTGGTAAACTTTCTAAAACTTTTCTTGTTGTATGTGGAACCGTTCCAACCAACATTACATCTGCATCTTTTCCCGCAGAAATCATATCATTCTCATTGCCACACGCTACTACTTCAACTTCCAATCCTGCTTCGTTAAGAACATCAAGCATAGTTTGTGGTGGTCCACTTCTACCTGCTGTACTTTGCGTTATAACAACTTTATGTGACATAAGTATCTCCTTTGAAAAATTTATGTAATATTCTTAAAAAAATAGTATATAACTAGAAATAGAAAAAAACTAAATAAATAATATGACTAATAATAATTTTGGATATCTTTCAATAAATGAACTTCATAATCTATACAAGACTAAAGAAACCTCACCAATTGAAGTAATAAAAGAAACTCTTGAGAATATATATAAATTGAACAATGAGTTAAATGCTTACATAACAATAACAGAGGATTATGCATTATCTAAAGCAAAAGAAGCTGAAAAAAAATTCTTAAAAAATGAAAATATAAACTTACTAACTGGGATTCCAATACCTATAAAAGATGTCGAACCAATGAAAGATTATAGATGTACTTTTGGCTCGTTACCACGAGATGAAATTTCAAAAAATGATTCAATGGTTGTAAGAAAAATAAAACAACATGATGGAATAATAGTTGGAAAAACTAATACACCTGAATATGGACAAGCTGGAACTTCAGATAATAGAGTTTTTGGATCAACATATAATCCTTGGAATAAGAAAATGACCTCGGGTGGATCTAGTGGTGGTTCAGCTGTTTCAGTTAGTTCTGGTATAACTTCTGTTGGTCAAGGTGGTGATGGAGGAGGATCAATAAGAATCCCTGCTTCATTTTGTGGAGTTTATGGAATAAAGCCTACTCAAGGAAGAATTTCAAGAATAGTTGAAGGTAATGTCAGATATAACGTTGTAAATAATGCAACATCAGGACCTATAACTAGATTTGTTGAAGATTCAGCCATTTTACTAAATGTTTTATCGGGATTTTCTGATGAAGGTGAATATATTACGATCAAAAATAAAGGGTTAAATTTAGACAAACTAGACGAGAATAAAAATTTCAAAATAGCTTATAGTCCATCAATAGGTAATGCAAATGTTGATAATGAAGTGGCAAAAAATGTTTTAGATGCATTAAAAAAATATGAGAAAAATTTTGATTGTGAAATTGATGAAATAAATTTTTACCCAGAATCATCTCAGGAAATATATGATATATTTTTTGATTTTTTCTGTACAAAAGGATATGCTAGCGATCCAGACTTAATTGATGATAAAAATAATGCTGAGAAAGTAACGGATTATCTTAAGAGAAATTGGGAGCATGGTAAAAAAGTATCTGGAAGCAGAATGTTTGAATGTTATAACAAAATTGGATACTACAGAGATTATCTAAACAAATTATTTAATGAATATGATCTACTTATTACACCTACTATGGCTACTACTGCTTTTGAGGTCAATAACCCTCCGAGTAAAATTAATGGAGTTGCGGTAAATGATCTATTATGGGATTTCACTCCATTAACTTACTATTTCAATCTCACTGGAAATCCAGCCGCAACTATTCCTGTTGAAAATTCTTCAGATAATTTACCTATAGGATTACAAATAGTGGGACCAATGGAAAATGAATTTGATGTTCTTAATATTTCAAAGCAATTTCAAAATATGCTTAATTGGCAAACTAAAAAAGCAACTATATCTGTATAGGCTCCCAAGCAATTTTATTATTATTTGAAACTATTCTACCTATTGCTTTAGAATCTGGTAAATGGCCAGTACAAATCAACCAGTTATTTTCTTCTGCAGATTTCAATAATCCAACTCTAGAAATAGTGGACATTGTTGTATTCCAATCAAAAATTGGGCACCAATAATTTTCAAAAATCTGAGCCTCATTATGAAACAAATCTCCAGTGAATATAAGTTTTTCAGATTCATTTATTTCTATTACTAAGCATTGATGACCTGGAGTATGTCCATTTGCAGGAAGTGAAAATACTTTATCCACTATCTTTTCTCTTCCTTCTATAAGCCTTAATGCTCCTAATTCTTTTAATGGCTGTATCTGTTTTATAAAGTCTTCATTTGGATTATTAGTATAAAAATCAAAGTCAAATTTTGATATAAGATATTCTGCATTAGGAAAAGTTAAGACAGGTTTGCCAGAATCCCAATTTATATTCCAACCAATGTGATCTCCATGAGTATGAGTAATATAAACGTAATTTATATCTTCTGGGCTTACAGATAAATTATTAAGGTTATTAATCAATTGGCCCCCTTCGTTTGAATGTTCATATGGACCAGGACCCATTCCAGTATCAACAAGAATTTTTTCATTTAAAGTTTCTAAAAGATAACCTCTCCAAGTTGATTGGATCGTACCATCTTCATTTTGTGCGAAGGATTTATAATTTTCCCAATCAGAATCTGATACATTTGGATAGACTAAATCTGGATCTCGTTTGACTCCTAATAAGTCGTTGATTAAGTATATTTTAAATTCATCTATATTGAGCATAAAAAGCTCCTTTATTGCTATACTTGTAATATTATATACACAGTAAAATTTATTTGGAGGAAAAAAAGTGAATATCCCTGATGTTAATTTGTTGGACTTAGAACGAAAACCTGTAAACCTAAAATCCTTTGTGGGTAAAAAAACTGTTATAGCTTTTTTCCCTGGAGCTTTTACAGGAGGTTGCACAGAAGAATTATGTAATTTCCAATCGGACTTGAAGGAATTTGATGGTTTAGGTGTTCAAATTGTTGGTATTGCCGTTGATTCTCCTTTTGCATTAACAGGTTGGTCTGAAGCGAACGATATTACTTTTCCACTACTAAGTGATTACAAAAGAGAATGTATGAAATTATTTGATGTTGAATTTGAAGGACTAGCAGGTATGGAAGGCTATAAATCTTCAAATAGAGCAGTTTTTATTGCAGATGAATCTGGAGCAATAACTTATAAATGGGTAGCTGAAAATCCTGGTGTACTACCTGATTTTGCAGACATAAAAAATAATCTATAATTTTAATATGCGGCTGTGGTGAAATGGCAGACACGCATGCCTTAGGAGCATGTGCCGAAAGGCGTGGGGGTTCGACTCCCTTCAGCCGCACCAAAACAATCAAATATTTTTCTAGTACAAATCAAACTGAAAAATAAACTAAGTAATAATTAGACTGGGTACTCTTTAGGTACTATTTTGGAAATATAACTTTTACTTAATTATTTCTTTCAAAAAGTTTCTTTTGGTATTCCAAATGTTCATTATTTATTTTATGTAAAATATTAATCTTTTTATCTTTGAATTCTTCAAG